>DCKG01000027.1 GCA_002320605.1 Bacteroidales bacterium UBA1680
TTGCGCAGCACGGAATAATTGCTTATATTCGCTCCTGGGGAAGGATTCCCTTCGCGAATATGGGCAAGGACATGATCATAAAGATATTGCAGGACCAGCTGGAGGCCGCTAACGGGACCATCCTCGAGTTGAACATGACAGTATCCAATCTGAACGGGACGGTAAACGAGCTGAATGCGAGAATCGCCAGTCTGGAGGCCCTCCTCAAAGAGCGAGACGCCAGCCTGGCCAAGGCGCAGAATCAGATGCGGGGCCTGTCCAAGCTGACGGAGAAGAAATGCGAGCGGCAGAAGCCGCAGCCTCCTGCGCCAAAAACGGAAGAGGAGCGCAAGGCGGCAGAGCGGAAAGCCCGCGGCAACAACGGTGCCAGGCGCAACATGCACTTCGAGATGGAGACCGTCTTCCATGACGTCTATCCCGCCGGGCTGGAGGGCGGAACGCCTTTCGGCACCCGGGAGGTCATCCGTTACAGGATGGACCCACCTAAGTTCTTCAAGGACGCGTACCGCGTCCACGCCATGAAGTCCGGAGACGGCCTGGTGAGCGCGAAGGCGCCTCTCGCCCCAATCCAGAACTCCAGCTTCGACGGCTCATTCATCGCCGGCATCGCCCAGCTCCGCTATCTGTACTCGATGCCGGTGGAGCGCATCGTGAGGTACTTCACGGAGAACGGCTTCAGCCTGGACAAGCAGACCGCCCACGGCCTTCTCAAGAAGACGGCCGGGCTGTTCGAGAAGCTACACAAGGCCATGCGGAAGGCCGTCAAGGAGGACAGGCACCTCTGCTGCGACGAGACGTATCACAAAATACTGGTAAAAGCGGATGACAACGGCGGCAAGGGAAGCAGGAAGGGATATATCTGGGCAATAGCCGCCGCACATACGGGCCTCGTTTACTTCTTCTACGATGACGGCTCCCGCAGCGAAGACGTCATACTGAATGAACTTAAGGGCTATGAAGGCACCATCCAGTCCGACGGCCTGAAAGCCTACAAGAAAGCTGCGGCCCAGTCAAACGGGATGATACTCAGGCTCTCCTGCCTGCAGCACTGCAAGCGGGACTTCGTGGACATGAAGGGCAATCCGGATGCCGATGAGATACTCTCACTCGCTAATCAGCTCTACGTAAATGAGCATCTGCACCGTATAGGAAAGGATGGCTGGACCGCGGACGATAACCTAAGGTGGCGGCAGGAATATGCTCCTCCGATACTGAGTAAA
The DNA here is from genome assembly GCA_002320605.1 of Bacteroidales bacterium UBA1680. Lineage (GTDB taxonomy): Bacteria > Bacteroidota > Bacteroidia > Bacteroidales > UBA932 > Cryptobacteroides. Next base: position 1,221 of record DCKG01000027.1, read on the forward strand.
CTGAAAGCGACTCTCCTGCGGGTGCAAGCACGGACGGACAAGTACCCGCCAAAATCGCAGATGCACGGGGCCGTGAACTACTTCCTGAACGAGTGGGATGGCATCGAAGCCATCGCCACGGGCGGAGACTACGCCTGGGACAACAACCTCATTGAGCGCATCAACCGCTACATCTCCCTCTCCAGGAAGAACTCCCTGTTCTTCGGCAGTCACGCCGGAGCCGAGCGCGGCGCCATCTTCTACTCCCTGGCCTGTTCCTGCCGCCTACGCCGCATCAACTTCTTCGAGTACCTCTCCGATGCGCTGAACAGAGTGGCAGCGATGCCCAACGGAGCACCGCCGGATGCCTTCCGCGAACTCCTCCCTGACCGCTGGACAAAACTAGAGCAGGGCGTATGACCCTGCTTTCTTTATGCCCCGGCTACACGGCATCCCGGAGACGCTTACGCTCATGCTTCGGCTCATGGCATATTCTACCACTACCTGATCTGCTTCAGGACAGAGAATTATGCCTATGGACGGATTTTCGTTGGAACGTTTTACATCCCGGTCAAGTGCTTCCAAATAAAATTCCAACTGCCCGAGGTCGCGAGGATGAAACTTTGTCTTTTTCAATTCCACAGCGACCAATGCCTGCAATCCACGATGAAAGAACAGTAAATCAGCCTTGAAGGTGGACGCTCCGATATTGAGACGGTATTCCTGATCCATGAATATAAAATCTTTGCCCAATTCAAGGATAAACTGCTTCATGTGCTCCAGCAAACCATTTCTCAAACGAGATTCGCTATGCTTCTTCGGCAAATCAAGAAAATCAACAAACAAAGTATCTTTAAACATGACCGGAGCTTCAGGATATGTTTTAAGCAATCCTTTTGACATATTGTCCTTATTACCTAATAAAGCCGTATATGTCTGATTTGAGATACAACGCTGAAGTTCCCGTTTTACCAGATGTTCTTTATTGGCATAAAGAATATAGAACATCCGTTCTTCGTTACTTTTACAACGGCATAAGATTTCAATATGGTTGGTCAATGTTGTCAATTCCAGTATCTTCGGCATTTGTCCAATTCCTGGCTGGACGATTTGTGCAGTTTTTGGATGCACTATTATTGCGTGTTCTGAAGATGGCTCTGAATGTGATGTCTCTATTTGTCCAATTCTTGGCTGGACAAATTCAGAGTTCAGGTATTTCTCAACTGTAGTAGTAAATGCCGCAGAAGAATATTCGTCATAAAATAGCACCATGTTATAAATGCTGCTTCGCCCAAATCCTTTGATGTCTGGTCGTTGTGAACGAATACTGTGTTACGACCTTGCTTCCCCATTCTTCGCTTTTCAATTTGGCTGAAACATAACCTCCCACATGCCATGCTGTTTGAAGCAACTCTTCATTAACAGCTTTGGAAGCACGACTCTTATGTTGGAGAATGATGTCTATGACTTCTCCGAACTGTTGTTCGACTGATATGGCTATCTTATTGTTTTCCATGCGCTCAATCCTCATTTATATTTGCCAGTAACTTTCCAAGTTCGGCTACAGCGGTACTTATTCTTTGGCTTTTCTCTTTTATATCGGCCATTAGTTCGGAAAGCAAACGATCATCAGCGTCCACACCTTGTTTTATCCATGTGATGTCAAGGCTTGTTTTGTCACGGGCAAGAATTTCCTCTACCGGATATTTCCGCCATCGTCCTTGCGGATTATTTTCTGCATCGAAGGTTTCTACCCGGTTATTATAGCAAGAGACAAAATCATCCAGATGATGGCGTTCGAGTTTGTTGGTGGCAAGGGTATGCTTGACATCTGTACGATAATCATAGAACCAAATCTCTTTTGTCGGCTGTCCTTATGCGAAAAATCAGAGAAGATTATCTGTCTGACTCAACAGTTACAATCTTTCTGATTGGATTGTATAGTGCTGAAACCAAGGAGTTCAATGCCGCATACTTCCTGAAGAAAGCCCGCCAATTGCAAAGTGCGCAGGAACTGAATCGGGTTCTGGGTGACTGGTAGGTTGTTCAAGTGGACAAGTGCTTGCTTGATTCTCATAGTGGAAACAAATTCGCAGGCTCATGGGATGCGGAAGAATTTATTATGCATATATTTGTCTTTGGAAAAGACAGATGCATGAAAAAGGAATATTATGAATTGGCCTCAGTGCTTTATTCCGTCAGGGACAACCTGGAGAAAGTTTTCCCGGGTAGCATCTGGGTTGCTGCCGAGATAGTCCGTATCAACGTCCGGCAGAACGGGCATTGCTATTTGGAACTTTCCCAGCAGGAAAACGGACGGCAGGTTGCCCAGGCCAAGGGTACTATCTGGCGCTCACGGTGGATGCTCCTCGAACCATATTTCAGGAGCGTCACTGGAACGACTCTGGATGCCGGAATGAAGGTTCTTGTAAAGACAAGGGTGCGCTTTCACGAGGTGTATGGTTTTTCGCTGGACATAGAGGACATAGACCCGCAGTTCACCCTCGGCGAGAAGGAGCTGCGCCGCCAGCAGACGATCGAAAGACTTACCAAGGAGGGGCTCATGAATATGCAGAAGCAGCTAACCCTTTCGTTCCTGCCGTACAGGCTCGCCGTTATTTCCTCTCCTAATGCCGCAGGCTATGGCGACTTCACAGAGCATCTGCTGAAAAATGAATATGGCTACGTCTTCGAGCTCCACCTTTTTGACGCTCTCATGCAGGGTTCGGAGGCGGTGAGTTCAATTGTGGCGGCAATTACTGAAATTTCAGCATCCGAGCTTAGTTACGATGCAATTCTGATTCTTCGTGGGGGAGGGAGCGAGCTTGACTTGGCTTGCTACGATGACTACGATCTGGCTGCCGCCATAGCCTGGTGCCACATTCCTGTGTTGACCGCAGTGGGACATGAACAAGATTTCCATGTGGCCGACATGGTGGCCTTCGATTATGTGAAAACCCCGACTGCCCTAGCTGACTATTTTCTTTCGATTTACGAATCTGAGGATGAGAAACTAAGCGGCTACGAGCAGAGGCTTGCCCTAGCGTTCGGGAACCGCATCTCATCTATGAATTCCAAGCTGGACAGCTTCTCGCTCCGCATTCGACATTCTGCAGCTAGCCGTATCCAGAATGCGTCACACAATATGGATATGACACAAACTGCGCTGAAAAACTCCGTGCGGATGCGCCTAGAGGCCCAGTTCCATGGAATCGACCGCATGTCTGACAAGGTCCTGCACGGCCTTACCAGTCGAATCTCTTCTTCCGAACAGGCTCTGGACAGGATTGAAAACCGCATCGACCGTAAGGCTGAGAGCTTTCTTACGAGTGCTTCCAGCCATATAGATAAGGTTGTTATGTTTATGAACAGGCGAGTGGATAAGATTTTAGCCGATGCGGCATCGCGTCTTATTACCATTGAGACACGGATTTCAAGTACTGACCCTCGGAGGGTGCTACAGCGGGGTTTCGTACTGGCGCTGGACTTCAACGGAGTAAAAATATCTTCGGCCACCCACTCTCGGGTAGGGGACAGGGTGCAGATGATGTTCGCCGACGGAACGCTAAAGTGCGGCGTGCTGGACATCGATAGGCATTCCAACCTGCCAGACGAGGAAGAATCTGCCAAGGCAAACGCAGAAGGTGCCTGATGCGAGGACGACTTCTGATGAATATGAGAAATATCAACAAAATTTTAAATGAATATGCCAACAGAAAAATTCGACTACTCTAAAGCCGTGGCTGAACTGGATCAGATAGCTGCCAAGGTGGAGAATCCCGAGACCAGCCTAGACGACATAGGAACCCTCGTCAAGCGCTCCAAAGAACTCATCGCACAGTGCAGGCAGTACCTCCGCTCCGTCCGCGAGTCAATCGAAGACAACGACGAGAACTAGAAATAGTTGCCACATGAGAACTCTTCTGAGGATTTTCTCCACAGGCATGTTCTTTTGCCTTGTCGGAGGGTTAGCTTCCAATGCTGCCAACATCAAAGACATTAACATCCGTGATCCATTCATTTACGCGGATCAGAAGACACAGACCTACTACATGTACGCCTCGAATTCTGTCGATGGCAGAGGGGGAGTGGAGGTGTATAAAAGTAAAGATCTTGTAGAATGGTCAGAACCAGTGCAAGTCTTCACCGTGCCTGCCTCGAATAGGCTTACGGGAAAAGTATGGGCTCCGGAAATGCATTACTACAAAGGAAAATATTACTTATTCCTCACTCTGAATTCTCCCTACCACTGGAAACATTATGCTGATGGAAGCGGAATATTCACATACAGGAGCGTGCAGACATTCTGGTCCAAGTCTCCGGAAGGCCCTTTCAAGGCATTCAGCGATATGACGCTCACGCCTATCGACGAAATGGCTCTGGACGGCACTCTGTACGTCGAGGATAAAGTGCCTTATCTTGTCTATTGCAACGAGTGGGTGCAGAGAAGCGATGGCACGATCCGCATGGCGCAGCTGTCGAAAGACCTGTCGCACCTCGTTTCCAGGCCTGTCGACCTGTTTTGCGCGTCTGCGGCATTATGGGCGCTTCCAAAGGACGGCAAGGCGGAACCTGTGAAGAATCTCGTCACTGACGGATGCTTCCTGTTCAAGGGCAAGAGCAGCTTGTTCATGACATGGTCCAGCTTCACTGATGGAAAATATGCTGTTGGTGTCGCTCGCTCTGCAACAGGGAAAATCACGGGCCCATGGATTCAGGAAGATGAACCATTGTTCAAAGAACACGGCGGTCACGCAATGATATTCAGGGATTTCGAAGGCCGTCTGCGCATGGTCTTCCATCAGCCGAATAGCCCCTCAGGCCAAGAACGCGCCGTCATTTACTACATCGAAGACACCGGCGACCACCTCAGGCTTGCGGACTAGACACAATATTGCGCTGAAGTCGCAACCGCATGCTGACAGACCAGGAAAGACAATGAACAGCCAGGAGATCGTTTGCTGACAGGACAGTAAACTGCCTGAGAATCGTTTGTGGACAGCTCGAGCGTTGACCTGCAAAATCGTTGGGAATAGCGATGGGCTTCTGGAGCAGTGATTTGATGGTGAGTGTCGCCCACCCCCATTTTGAAAACCTAGGTCGGGAACACCCAACCGTCATTTAGGCTAGCTAATGGCACAGAGTGTTCCCGACAATTTTAAGTAATATGCCTGAGTTTGGGCTGACTAGCCCACGCATCACCTGCATGGCGCAGGAAATCGGGGAAAGAACAGGGTGGACCACTTCTGCTGCGATGCAGTTGCGCTTGTTTGTAATGCACTGTCCGCATCAAGTCATTCCGTAGGATAAGGGAGCGGTCGGTGTGCAAGGTTGCGCAGGAGTAAGCGTCATCGCGGAGTTGTCGTCTAATTAGTGGAGCGATTTCTCGCCACAGAAGTTGCGGAACATAATTGGGTTCTGTTGACTGAGCATGCAGACCTGCCTTGTGATGGCTGGAGGTAGGCGAAGTGAGGTGAGATTGGGTGGATGTCGGAGCATGGTTCTTGATTAAGTCCGTGGACTTCGAGAATAAGAACTGGAAGATGAGAGGCAGACTTAGGGGCATGGTTCTTGATAAAGTTGAGGGCGCAGTGAACGGGATGAGAAATAGGAGCCAGTGGTATGCAGTCTTCATGATCTGCGTATTCTTACCTATGTACTTGTTCGCATCCCTACATGTTCATGAATATGAGCCGGATGCGTCCGATGACTGCTACTATTGCATCCATCATCTGCCCCACAGCGGGCATCTCAGCGCTTCACCTTCTTGTGGCTCCGAGTGTCTACTCTGCCATTTCCTGACACTGCCTTACATTCCGGCAGTGGCTTTGGTGTTTGGGCTCGCAGAAGTCTTCAGCGGGGAGAACGTCCGGTTGCCTGAGGCTCTGGCCGTTGATTCGGCGTCGGGACTTGTTTCTCTGAGGGCACCTCCATTTATATACTGATTCCTAATTTATTGCGTTTGATTAACCATTCTTGCGCAAAGCCGGTTATGTTTATATCGGCATATTAATAATTATTCATATTGACGGCGATTTCGTCTGTGCTCCGGCCCATGTGAAGTGGGGCGTGGCGTGTGGGTTTGCGGAGGGGGGTGCTACTGCTTGGGGTAGGTTACCGAGGGCAAGATAAATGTTGCCGTCATCAAAAATCAGTATATTATCATGACAAACAAAATATTATCAGTGCTGTTCATGGCCTCGTTTTGCATGGATCTAGGAACAGCACCGGAGCTGGGTGCGGTGTCGCCCGGGAAAAACGCGGCCGGAAATGAGGCCGTCGTAAATGTTGAGGATGTAGATGGATCTGGGAAACTGAGCGGAAAGATAACGGACAAGGGAAGCATGGAGGGCCTTGTCGGAGTTTCGGTGTATTTCCCTGACCTCTCGCGGGGCACAATAACAGATATGGACGGGAATTACAGCCTCGATGAACTCCCAAAGAAAAAGGTCACAGTACAGGTCAGCTACCTCGGCCACAAGACAATAGTCACGCAGGTAGACCTCGCGACGACTGACAGGCTTGACTTCCAGCTTGAAGAAAGCGATGCCCAGCTCCAGGAGGTGGTCGTCACCGGACTGACAGGACGGACGCTCAGGAGCGATTCGCCTGCGCCGATCTCTGTGGTGGACCATAATCTTCTCACCTCTACGCCATCAACCAATATCGTTGACGCCATTAGGTTGCAGCCTGGCATCTCTCAGATTACCACGGGAGGCGGCATATCCAAGCCTGTAATTCGTGGTCTCGGTTTTACGCGTGTCGTCGTGGTGAACGATGGCGTAAGGCAGGAAGGGAACCAGTGGGGAGAAGAGCATGGAATAGAGGTTGACCCGCAGAGCGTATCCTCGGTCGAGATCATGAAGGGTCCAGCCTCACTGATGTACGGAAGCGATGCCATGGGCGGGGTGATAATTTTCCATAACGAAATCTTGCCTCCGAAAGGCAAGGTGAGCGGAAACGTCACGTCAGGCTATCAGACCAACAACGGACTCTTCAACTATTCGGTAAACGCCAAGGGCAACAATGGCGGAATCGTATGGAGCGCGCGCTGGTCGGACAAGATGGCTCATGCATACAAGAACTCCGTCGACAATTACGTTCAGGGCTCCCAGTTCCGTGAGCGTGCCGCCGAAGGACTCGTCGGGGTGAATCGGAGGTGGGGATACAGCCACCTGACTCTCGATTACTATCACATCACGCCGGGCATCGTGGAGGGCGAGAGGGGTGATAGCCATGGCTATGGGGCCGAGCTGCCTTTCCAGCAGGTCCATCACTACAAGGCCGTCAGTGACAGCAAGATATTCTTGGGGAATGGGATGCTTCAGACCATATTCGCCTATCAGCAGAACCGAAGGCAGGAATTCGAGGAGAGCAAGGACGAACCAGGCCTCGACTTCATGCTGCATACAGTCAACTATGACGTGAAATACAAGTATCCAGCCACCGACAGACTTGATTTCGCAGCCGGAGTCAACGGCATGTGGCAACACTCGCTCAACAAGGGTGACGAATTCCTCATCCCTGCATACCGCCTCTTCGACATGGGGGCCTTCTCGACGATGGAATGGAGAGCCGGTCGCTGGACCATCAGCGGGGGGCTCCGCTACGACCTTCGTCATCTGAACAGCTACAAGCAAGAGGAAATTTTCAATCCATTCTCCCGCGATTTCAACGGCGTGACGGGGAGCCTTGGTGCAGTCCTCAAGGTCAACGACAAGATGAACGTGAGGTTGAACGTAGCCCGCGGATTCAGGGCCCCTTGCCTCAATGAACTTGCCTCCAACGGTGTCCATGAAGGTTCGGTGCGTTATGAGGTGGGCAATCACGACTTGGACAACGAATTCAGCTGGCAGGGCGACCTTGGTTGGGATTATACATCGTCATGGCTGTCTGCCTCCTTGTCCCTCTTCGCCAACCACATCGACAACTATATCTTTACCCGTAAACTTGAAGGTATCAAGACGGAAGGCTATGACACATATCGCTATGTCCAGGGTGAGGCTCGCATCTTGGGAGGAGAGGCCTATGTGGACCTGCATCCTGTCGAGCGGCTTCACTTCGCCAACGCCTTTTCATATGTCAATAGCGTCCAGCCTGGCCAGCCGAAGGACGCTAAGTATCTGCCGTATACGCCTGCTCCTCGTCTGACCTCTGATCTCCGCTACGACTTCATAAGGGATGGCAAGACCTTCGACAACACTTTCCTGGCCTTGCAGATGGAGTGCAATTTCAGGCAGAGGCATTTCTACGCCCTTGGCGGTACTGAGACGCCAACCCCATCATATACGCTTTTCAACATCATGGCCGGAAGCGATTTGCGCATGAAAGGAAGGAAGGTCGCAAGTCTCTATGTGTCATGCGATAACGTGTTCGATAGGGCTTACCAGAGCCATCTTAGCCGTCTGAAATATGTGGAAGCTAGCCCTGACAACGGTAGAGCGGGCATCTTCAATATGGGACGCAATTTCACGGTAAAACTCGTGGTACCTCTGGACTTCTGACGGTGTAGGGCAGGTTAATGCCCCAGGCTTCTGATAAACGAGTCGGCCCCCGCATGAGCGGGAGTCGACTCGTTTGCTAGCTAAAGGTGAAAAACCAATATAGTAGTGCAAAAATCTGTAAAACTTAGGGAAATATACTGTAAGGCAATATGTCTAGTCGATCTTGAAGGCTGCGATTTGTGCGTTGAGGCGGTCAAGGATGCCGATTTTTATTTTATAGAGATCGTCGGATATGTCGGCCTTGTAGTAGTGCGGGTTGATGAGCCTCCGCTCTGACGGGCTGAAATGAGCCAGCGTGTCATCGTAGAAGGCTTTTTTCTCTAGCAAGGTGTGCTGCGGAGCGCAGCGTTCGCCGTTCTTGATAATCTGCTCCTGTAATGTTCTCCATGAATACGAGCCCGCGTCGAAAGTCTTGTGCTTGAAATGATCTGTCTCGTCGTAGATCGTGAATGCCTCTCCTGCCTCTATCTTTTGGGCAATCGAATCTCCCCTCAAGCAGGTAACGTCGGCCTTGTAAATGTCGCCGAGGTCGGGATCATGTTTCGTTATCCTGTAAGTAATCTGGAAGCCTGGATTAATTAGCTTGATCGTGTCCTCTGAACGTTTCAGGACAGGCTCGCCATCAATTTGCACCAATTTATACACGTTGCCGAAGCATGGAGCCGCCTTGCTGGTGGCGATAGCGTCACCTACGCCGTAAGAGTCGATGCGGGCTCCCTGAATCTCAAGGTCAGTGATCAGATACTCGTCCAAGGAATTGGTAGCGAAGATTCTGCAATTCTTCATGCCGTGGTCGTCTAGAATCTTGCGCACCTTGATGGAAAGATAGGCCAGGTCTCCGCTGTCGAGGCGTATTCCGTACCCGCCCGGATAGCTGTCGTCGATGCCGCATTCTCGGAACGCACGGATGGCATTCAGAATCCCGCACCGGAGAGTGTCGTAAGTGTCTATTAGAAGTATCAGGTTTTCTCCCATGTGGGTGTGGATGTAATCCACGAATGCCTTGTGTTCGCCCTCGACGGTGCTGCCGTAGGATGTGACGAAGCTATGCGCCATAGTGCCTGTTGAAGGGATTCCATTCATTACGCCAGTCAGAATGTTCGATGAGCTGGCGCAGCCAGCGATTACTGCGGCCTTTGCCCCGAAAGTCGCTGCCCAGGGGCCGTGAGCACGGCGGGAGCCGAACTCGCTTACGGGATGCTTAGTGGCCCTGCAGACGCGTGAAGCCTTGGTGGCCACAGCCATCTGGTGGTTCATTATGCAAAGCAGAGGTGTTTCCAGCACTTGTGCTTCTATCAGAGGCCCTTCCACCGTAACTATTGGCTGGTTAGGGAAAGCTATCTCGCCTTCTCTCATGGCATAGACATTCCCAGTGAACTTCATGTCAGAGAGATACTTGCGAAACTCGGCGTAATCCTCGCCGGGCAAGAACTTCTCGAAGAAGCCAGGCTCTGCGTTCCCTAGGTTCTTCACGCACTCGATGACTTCTTCGGTGCCGCTCACCACTGCCCAGTTGTTGTTTTCCGGAGCAATGCGGTAGAACATATTGAAAATGGCGATTTTATCTTTTTTGCCTGTCTCGTAGAATGACTTTCCCATCGTGTACTGGTACTTGTCGGAGCAATAAGAAAAATTAAGCATATTGTTTATCTTTAATATCTTTCAATACCAGCTCATAGAGGCGCTTCGAGGGGGCATCGTCTCCTGATGCGACAATTTCTAAGTCCGGAGAGACTGAAACCGATGCGTCGGATTTCCGCAGCCCTTTCTCTTCCATCACTTCTAGAAGATGCCTTGCCACCGATGGGGCAGGATCGATTATCTGAACTCCAGAGCCAGCGATTCTCTCGATGGGTGCTATCAGGAACGGGTAGTGCGTGCACCCGAGTACTATCCTGTCGGCTCCGGCATCCAGCAACGGAGCCAGGCTTGCCCGGACTGTTCTCTCTGCCTCAGGCCCGTCCAGAATGCCTTTCTCCACGAGTTCGACGAAACCGACCCCGACATGTTCTACGATTTTCACGTCGCCCTCGTATATTCCTTTTGTATTCAGGTATTTGGATGCTTTTAGCGTGCCAGCTGTCGCCAGCACTCCGATTATCCCGCTCTTGGAACTCAGGGCAGCTGGCTTCACAGCAGGCTCCATGCCGATGAACGGCACATTGGCATATTCCTTCCTTAAAGTAGAAATTGCCGCTCCGGTGGCAGTGTTGCAGGCGATTACGATGATGTCAGCCCCGCGGCCAAGAAGATATTCGGTGATTATCCTTCCCCTCTGCCGAATGAACTCTGGAGTCTTTTCTCCGTAAGGGCAGAAAGCATTGTCGGCATAATAGACATATTTCTCCCTAGGCAGTATTTTCAATATCTCCCTGAGAACAGACAGCCCTCCTGAGCCTGAGTCGTAAATGCCTATCATAGAATTATGAATTCAAGCAAAGATAAGGAATTCAGCGGATATAGTTAATGAATATGTGGGAAATTGCTTTCCAGAGCATCAATTCTCATCCTTTTGTGACTTGACGTCTCCTCGGCAGGCGACCACTTCGTAGCCGATGCCGGAGACTTCTTCTTTAAGAATTTCCAATCCTGATGCCGAAAACGCATCCTTGTGGTCATACAACGAATATAGTGTCCTGACGCTGGCAGGGGACAGGTTCGGCATCAGCACGTTTGCCCCGGCTTCCAGTCCAAGCAGCCTGCCTTGGGGCGAGATGCTGGCGAGAGAGGTCGTGGATGGTATCAATGAATATGGGAACATGAGCCTGAGCATTGAAATGAGGTTCAGGGTTCTCGCTAAAGAACCTGCCTGCATGTGTGCGAACGGCGTGCCTTGCGCAGGGATGAAAGGCCCGATCCCTATCATGTCAGGCTGAAGTTCCTGAAGGAATCGCAGGTCAGAGACCAGGTCGTCGAGCGTCTGGAACGGGGAACCGACCATGAAGCCGGAGCCGACCTGATAGCCGATGTCTTTTAGGTCCCAGAGGCACCGCTTGCGATTTTCAATGCTCATTGAAGTCGGATGCAGGCGTGCGTAATGTCTTGGCGATGCCGTCTCGTGGCGTAGCAGATAGCGCTCAGCACCGGCATTGAAATAGGCTTGATACGAAGCGCGGGACTTTTCCCCGATGGATAGAGCCACGGCGCAATCGGGGTGCGAGGATTTTATTGAATATATTATATTGCAAAGCGCCTCGTCGGAATATTCATTATCCTCTCCGCTTTGAAGCACGAAGGTTCGCAGACCCAGCTTATACCCCTCGTTGCAGCAGCTTAAGATTTCGCTCTTCCCTAACCGATAGCGCCGCAGATCTTTCTGGGCAGCCCTTATGCCGCAGTAGAAGCAGTTGTTCCGGCAATGATTGGAAAACTCTATCAGCCCCCGTATGTAAACGGCGGTCCCGTAATGCTCCTTCCGGCGAGCAACGGCGGCTTCTTTCAGGCCTTCATTATCGCAAAGGTCCATGAGCGCTTTCAATTCTTCATTGGAAGCATCCCCAGTTCGGAATAGTTTGTCAATCGTCGCCTTCATGCTTTGCAAAGATAACAATTCGTTCAGATTGAGACCGAATAACTTTAAAAATGTTTGCTTTGAAATGCAATTTTGATAAATTTGCAATAAGCATAATCAATGACGCCATGCCAGCATATAATCCGAAGTCAGAACACGCAGAGGAATTCATCTGCGATGAAGAAATCCAAGAGACTCTTGAATATGCCGCCAGGAACAAGAGTAACCGAGGATTAATAGAATCTATATTGAACAAGGCTGCCGGAATGAAAGGCCTCAGTCACAGGGAGGCGGCGGTGCTGATGGACTGCGACATCCCAGAGATGAACGACCGCATCCACGACATGGCGAAGAACATTAAAAGAGCCTTCTACGGCAATAGAATAGTGCTTTTCGCCCCATTGTACCTTTCGAACCATTGCATAAACGGGTGCGTCTATTGCCCTTACCATGGGAAAAACAAATCAATTCCTCGCAAGAAACTTTCAATGGAAGAAATAGCCGCCGAGGTGCGAGCACTTGAGAATATGGGACACAAGAGGCTTGCGGTAGAGTGCGGAGAACACCCGATTTACAATCCGATTGAATATGTGCTCGATGCCATACGGACGATTTATGCCACGAAAACCGAACATGGCTCGATTCGCAGGGTGAACGTCAACATAGCCGCCACCACGGTGGAGAACTATCGACGGCTGCATGAAGCCGGGATCGGCACGTACATCTTATTTCAGGAGACTTACGACAAGAAAAATTACGAGGCATTGCATCCGACCGGGCCGAAGAGCGACTACTGCTATCATACGGAGGCCATGGACAGGGCTCAGATGGGTGGCTGCGACGATGTGGGCTGCGGGGTGCTCTATGGCCTGAACAGCTACCGTTACGAGCTGGTGGGACAGCTGATGCACGCCGAACATTTGGAGGCTCGCTTCGGAGTAGGGCCACACACCATCAGCGTGCCTCGTCTGTGTCCTGCCGATGACATTGACCTTAAGGATTTCCCGAATATCCTTCCCGACGACATTTTCTGCAAGATAATCGCCGTCATAAGGATATCGGCTCCTTACACGGGAATGATAATATCTACGCGGGAGTCTCGCAACGTGCGAGAGAGGGTGCTTGACCTGGGAATATCCCAGATCAGCGGAGCTTCGAGGACTTCTGTGGGCGGCTACACCACTCCTGAGCGCCATGATGAGACCGCACAGTTTGACGTGCATGACCAGCGAACCCTTGACGAGGTCGTCTCCTGGCTGCTGGCTCTGGGATATATTCCTTCGTTCTGCACCGCCTGTTACCGCGCAGGGCGCACGGGCGATCGCTTCATGCATCTTGTGAAGGCTGGGAAAATCCATCACTGCTGCACGCCGAATGCGCTTCTGACCCTTGAGGAATATCTCACCGACTATGCCAGGCCGGCAACGCGCAAGCTCGGGCAGGAAGTGGTGGATGCCGAGATTGGAAAGCTGCCCGAGCCGGTCAAAGACAAAGCAAAGGAATATCTCCGGCGCATTCGTGGCGGAGAGAGGGATTTCAGATTTTAAACGAATATGTCGACATCATTATCAGAGAGGCTGCGCATAGCATTCTTCGGCAGGAGAAATGCAGGGAAGTCATCACTAGTGAATGCGATTGCCGGCCAGGCAGTGTCCATTGTGTCGGATGTGCCTGGCACTACGACCGATCCTGTCCGGAAGGCGATCGAGTTGCCGGATCTGGGGGCATGCGTGCTGATTGACACGGCAGGCATGGATGATGCCGGGGAGCTTGGCAGCCTGAGGGCGGAGGCATCCAGAAAACTTTTGGCCGAGGCCGACATAGCGGTAATGGTCTGCGATGCCACTTCCAATGAATATGTTTTAGAGGCCTCTTGCGCAAATGCTTTGAAGGCTTCAGGCAAGCCTTTCCTGGCTGTCCTCAATAAAATCGACGATCTCGCTCCCGAAGCGCTTTCTGCCGCAAGAAAAGAGGTCGTCAAATCATTTGGCGTCGATCCTGTCGAAGTCAGTGCTACGAAGCATTTAGGAATAGATAATCTTCTGAAGGCTTTGCTGGAAAAGGCTCCGCAAGATTCCGGTGGGCGAACGATTCTGGGCAATCTGGTGCGGCGAGGCGACATCGTCGTGCTTGTGATGCCTCAGGACAGGGAGGCTCCGAAAGGCAGGCTGATCATGCCTCAGGCGCAGGTTCTGCGTGAGTTGCTCGACCTTCATTGCATCGCTGTTTCCTGCGTGCCGGAAGAGTTCTCGAAGACGCTCTCTTCCCTCCGCGTCCTGCCGGATTTGGTGATCACCGATTCGTCAGTCTTCAAGCAAATCGCTCCGCAATGCCCTCCTGAAGTGCGTCTGACTTCGTTTTCTGTGCTGATGGCGGCCTATAAAGGAGACATTGACTATTTCATCGAGGGTGCCAAATCCATAGACAGACTGAAACCCGGGTCGAAAATCCTGATCGCAGAGGCATGCGCTCACGTCCCTATTACAGAAGACATCGGAAGGGAGAAGATTCCTGAGATGCTTCGAAGTCGTTTCGGGGATGATCTCGGCATAGAGATTGTCTCCGGGAATGACTTCCCTGAAGACTTGACGCCATATTCATTGATCATCCATTGCGGGGCATGCGTCTTTGGCAGGCGGCAGATGGTTTCCCGCATCGAATCGGCCAAGGCCCAGCACATTCCCATGACCAACTACGGCATATTCATAGCACATCACCTCGGCATCGCTTTCGATTCCAAGAGATCCCTTATGGGAATATCCTTAAGATCACCATTGTCGCCAAAGGCGGTCTCAACCATTGATACCCACGAGCCATAGAGATCCTTGGAATCGTGATCGAAATCCCAGAATTCATTTATGCAATTAAAGATCTCCTCATCTGGCTCAATGGCCAGCAACCTATAAATCTCTAAGTTATGCGAAAGAAGCTCTTTGACGATATGAGGATATGGCGTGCATAATGACTTACCATTTATTTTCTTACAAGTTCCGCCGGCTGAGAAAGTGTCTCTTATGTTAGGAACTAATAATGAGTGGTAATTAATAAGCCATAACGAAATAGCCCTATATTTTTTATTGGGATCTTGCTCATATATTGATTTGAAGAAAATCATAGCTTTCGCATCAAGAACAAATTTCTCTTTTGCCGGGAGATCGTTATAGAAAGATATGTTTACGTTAGTAGTGCCTCCCATCCACCACGGAGCTTGCTCTTTCTTCTCAATTTTGGCTTTGTACTTGTAATAATCCCTGACTTTATTGATTTTATCATTCTCGGGCAATGTTCGAAAGTCGTCATATTCAGTAGCCATTTTGGAGAAGATATTCTCGTTTGATGACAATTCCATGTCTATCAGATACCTTGGGGAATGAGTGACGGCGATGCTGCTAAGGCACATCTGATATGGTTTACATCTAAACTCTGGCGCACCGCCGAGTTTTCCGAATAGCAAGAAGATTCTATCTGTGTCAATGTCTCTTGTGCTCTCAACAATGCTGCTGCCGGTAGATTTCCAACTGTCTTTTAGTGTTGACTTGATTTCTACTCCGTATTTTGTTTCATGAAGTACGATGTCTGGAAATTGCTGGCCTGAGACAAGATCTATCCTTTTAGGATCAAAATCAACGCTAGGCGCTACTTTAACCATTGTGTCGAAAGACAATTGCTCGACCTGAGAGCTAGACATGCCTGAACAGATTACTGCCGACTCTGAGGAAAATGTGTTCAAATTGTCTGTCGTCACTCTCAAAAGAGCATTGACAGCCTTGTCTACATCATTCATGTCCGTAATGTCGAAAGTCACGAAACGTTGATTTTCCATATTAATCGAAATATTTTGACCACAAATCTTGTATGCGAGTTGCTATCTGGAAAGCGAGGACTGGAGGCACTGCATTCCCGATTATTTTATATGCCCCAGAAGAGCTTATGTGCTTGCCTCCCCAATATTCGCCATTTGCGACAAATTGATAATCTGGAGGAAAGGTCTGAATCATAGCACATTCGCGGGGTGTCAGCCTGCGTTCTTTCATTCCTTGTTTCAGCTCATTAAAATGTTTGCCTCCATGATTGGAGGATAGTCGTCTGAACTCGATATTCCCATGATGTTCCGATCTGATCGTGGGTCCCAGTCCGTTAAGCTTGATTTCTATCTGACCCTGACTCCCATTATCTAGGTATTTAGCCTTTGAATAGACTTTTTGTGACTCATCCTGAGTGAATTCCGGCTCTCTAAGATCTTTTAATACATCGTATGTCGTCACCAAAGGTAAAAGGGATTCGGCATGCATTGAGACAGAATGAGTTGGTTTTGGATAGGGATTGTATTCTTCCGGAATGACATCAGAATCAAGTGCTTTAAGCGCTTTGGCGTTAAGAGCGTCACGACGGACACCGATAAAAATCACTCTCTCCCTTGACTCTGGGACGCCGTAATTCCCGGCATGAAGCACCTGTGGGGGCAGGACGATATATCCATTCCCATCTGCGCTTGCGAAGTCTCTCTGGATTACATCTTTAACATTGCCAAGATTAACCAAACCCTTGACATTCTCTGCCACGAATATCTTTGGCTTCACTATGTCAATCACTTCTTTCATCCAGAAATACAGCTTCCCGCGACTCTCTTCTGAAGGCACGTCATCTTTTCTCACTTGCCCCTTGTCGTCTTTCTTGGAATCGAACCCGAGACGCTTGCCAGCAACGCTAAAATCCTGACATGGGAACCCACCTAGGACTATTTCTATGTTATTTGGGAATACTTTTACGCCTTCTTTATGAAGTTTGACAAGGTCGACAATGCTCTCGCTGTGAAAGATGTCTGGGTCATAGCCAAATCTCTTCATGTATGTAGTCCATGCGATGCCTGCCTCTGGAAGAATATCATTGGCGAAGACGGTTCTGAAGTGATTTTTCTTCAACATTACCCAGTCCTTGTCAATTACCTTTTCGATGCGATTGTCTGTCTCTTTGAAGGATTTGCTGTTGGCTATGAATTTTCCTTCGAAGCCGAGATCCATCCCGCCGCAACCCGAAAACAAAGAAAGGAGCCTATGCTCACCTTCGGGTTGCGCATTAATAAGCGGTGAGACATATGCTTCTTCGCTCATTAAGGGAAATTCCAAAGAAATGAAACCATCAGATACGCAGTCTGAGTGTACCATCGGCAATTTGTATGTTTTCTTCTTTGTCACGATTCTTTGCTTCAAAAAAAATGATGAAAATACAATTTTAAGAAAAATCTTACTTTGAAAAAAGTTAAATCATGAGGATGTCTCAGATCTTTCGCTGTCGACAGGCCTTGAAATTCTCTGATACGAATATGTGCATGGCGCAACAGAAAGAGGGCATGCCTGCGTGACATGCCCTCCCGGTTTACTCAAAACCAAAAACAGACCAACAGCCATAAGCTGGCCATTGGCCTAGTCGTCTTGAATTTCTTCCAGGATTTTGCGGACGTTCTGCGGTTCCATTCTGCCGTAGACCTTCTTGCCTATCATCATCACTGGAGCGAGTCCGCAGGCACCGACACAGCGCAGGCAGTCCAGAGAGAATTTCCCGTCAGGGGTAGTCTCTCCCACATCTATGCCGATTACTCTTTTGATTTCTTCGAGGATTTTTTCTGAGCCTCTCACGTAGCAGGCCGTTCCAAGGCAGACGGAGATGGGATGCCTGCCTTTCGGGGTCATGGTGAAGAACGAGTAGAACGTCACCACTCCATAGACCTGAGTCGCAGGTATTCCGAGTTTAGCGGCAATGACTCTCTGCATGGGCTCCGGAAGATAGCCGTAATTGTTCTGGCACTCATGCAGGATGTTGATCAGCTCGCCTGGTTTGTTTCCGTGCTTCTCGCAAATAGCTTCGACTTGCTTCACGACTTCAGGAGATAATTTGAAATCTGACATGTTCATAGAATTTTACCAGGTCATTTTAATGCTTTTGTCAATGTAATGCGTGTGCAGCAGCTCTTCGGATCGCTCGCTGAGCGGAGCCCCGAGATATTCCTCGTAGAGTTTCTGAATGTCCGGATTCTCGTGGCTCTTGCGTATAGGCTTGTGCTCGTCTTCTGAATATAACGCTTTCTGGCGAGCCTGCAGAACTTCTACGTGGCCATGATGATAAGGCTGGCCGCCCCCGCCTATGCATCCGCCAGGGCAGGCCATGACCTCGACCACGTGGTAGTCCAGTTCCCCGGAGCGCAGCTTGTTCATTATCTTGCGGGCGTTGCCTAGAGTGTGAGCCACGCAAACCTTGAGCGGGAACCCGTTCAAATCTATAGTCGCCTCCCGGATGCCCTCCAGGCCACGAACTTCCGTGAATTCAATCTTAGGAAGAGTCTTGCCTGTGTATGCCTCATAGACAGTTCTCAGGGCCGCCTCCAGAACGCCACCGGTAGTGCCGAAGATGACGCCAGCCCCCGTTGATTCTCCAAGAGGCTTGTCGAAATCGGAATCCGGCAGGCCGGCGAAACCGATGTTGGCTCGCTTCAATATTCTAGCCAGCTCGCGAGTGGAAATCGAGTAATCTACGTCTGGAAGGCCACAGTGCTTGAGGTCTTCGCGAGTGACCTCGTATTTCTTCGCCAGGCAAGGCATTATTGAGACCACGACCAATTTTTCTCTCGGGATGCCCATCTTCTCGGCCCAGTAGCTCTTTGCTATGGCGCCGAACATCGCCTGAGGCGAACGGGCCGTGGAAGGGTAGTCCAGCAGATCGGGGAACTCGTGTTCGAAGAAGTTAACCCAGCCCGGGCAGCATGAGGTCATGATAGGCAGCCTCACGCTCTCGTCTCCCGCCAGATGCCTCTTAAGCCTGTCCAGTATCTCATAGCCTTCCTCCATGATCGTAAGGTCGGCTGCGAAATCGGTGTCGAAGACGTAGTCGAACCCGAGCTCTCGCAGGGCCGTGGCCAGCTTTCCAGTGACAAGCGTGCCAGCTGGCATTCCGAATTCTTCACCCAGGGCTGCTCGCACCGCTGGAGCAGGCTGTGCGATGACGATCTTGTCCGGATTGCGAAGATCGTCCATCAGCTGGTCAGTGTTGTCGTGCTCGGTCAGCGCTCCGGTAGGGCATACGGCAACGCACTGGCCGCAGCTGGTGCAGTTAGTATCCTTCAACATCTTGTCGAAGGACGGAGCGATGGTCGTGTTGAATCCCCTGCGCACTGCGCCAAGAGCGCCGACTGTCTGGACATCGTTGCACATAGTCTCGCAACGACGGCAATAGATGCACTTGTCCATATTCCTGACTATTGAAGGCGTCAGCTCTTTCTTGCGTTGCGAAAGCTCTCCGCCCTTGAAAGGCATTTCAGTGATGTTCAGCCTGGTGATTAAAGCCTGCAGCTCGCATTCCCCGCATTTAGGGCAGGTGAGGCAGTCATTAGGATGATCCGACAGAATCAGCTCGGCGATTGTCTTGCGAGCCTTTATGACTCTCATGGAGTTCGTGCTCACGATCATGTCCGGCATGCATTTCGTCTCGCAGGCAGGCGCCAGGTTCCGGCGGCCTTGAACCTCTACCACGCAAAGCCGGCAAGAGGCCGGGCGGTTCTGAACGCATGTTCCTCTCAGGTTGAGGTGGCAAAGAGTAGGAATATTGATTCCTATCGATGCCGCTGCCTCAAGAATCATCGTCCCCTTCGGAACGGAGACTTCGTGATTGTCTATTTTCAGATTTATCTTTTCCATGGCATATTCATTAAAAGACAGAGATTGCTCCGAAGTGGCATCTGGACATGCACATTCCGCATCTGATGCACTCGTAAGGATTGATTACGTGAGGCTTGCGCACGGTTCCCATGATGGCCGAGGCAGGGCAGTCCTTGGCGCACAGTCCGCAGCCTTTGCACTTGGCAGGGTCGATCGTGTATGTCAGAAGGGCCTTGCACTTCCTGGAGCGGCACTTGCGGTTCTTCACGTGCTCTACATATTCGTCATAGAAATTATTGATAGTGGAGAGAACCGGGTTCGGGGAAGTTTGCCCGAGTCCGCAAAGAGCGGTATCCTTGATGACGGTCGCCAAGTCTTTCAGTCTCTGTAGGTCGGCCATTTCTCCGTCTCCTTCGGTGATTCTGGTCAATATCTCAAGCATCCTTTTGTTGCCTATTCGGCAAGGAGTGCATTTCCCGCAGGATTCGCCAACCGTGAATTCCAGATAGAATTTAGCGACTGAAACCATGCAGTCGTCTTCGTCCATCACGATCATTCCGCCAGAGCCCATCATTGAACCTGCCGCAGTAAGGCTTTCGTAATCGATCGGGATGTCGAGGTGTTTCTCCGTCAGGCAGCCGCCGGATGGGCCTCCCGTCTGCACGGCCTTGAATTTCTTGCCGTTCTTAACGCCTCCGCCGATGTCGTAGATGATTTCGCGCAGGGTCGTTCCCATTGGCACTTCAATGAGGCCGACGTTGTTAATCTTGCCAGCGAGGGCGAACACCTTGGTGCCTTTGGATTTTTCCGTGCCGATGGAGGAGAACCATTCGGCACCCTTGGTCAATATAATAGGAATATTCGCCAGCGTCTCGACGTTGTTCACGTTGGTCGGCTTGCCCAAGTATCCAGATTCCGCGGGGAAAGGCGGCTTGAGTGTCGGCTCGCCTCGCTTGCCTTCCATCGAGTGGATGAGGGCAGTCTCCTCTCCGCAGACGAACGCTCCTGCGCCGTAGCGGATTTCTATGTCGAAGTCGAAGCCTGTTCCAAGAATATCCTTGCCCAAGAAACCATATTCACGAGCCTGCTCTATGGCGACTTGGATTCTGTGCACCGCTAACGGGTACTCTGCCCTGATGTAGATGAGGCCGTTGTGCGAGCCGATGCAATAACCGCAGATGGTCATGGCCTCCACAATCGAATTCGGGTCGCCCTCCATTATGGAGCGGTCCATGAATGCCCCAGGGTCTCCCTCGTCAGCGTTGCAGACGACATATTTATCTTCTGACTGATAGCTCCTTGAGAATTCCCATTTCTTGCCGGTAGGGAAGCCGGCGCCTCCGCGGCCGCGAAGACCGGATGCCTTCACTTTTTCTATCACTTCTTCAGGAGTCGATTTCGTGAGCGCATCAGCAAGGGCTTGGTAACCATCCCTGGCGATATATTCCTCAATGTTTTCCGGATCTATGAATCCGCAGTTGCGCAAGGCGATTCGAATCTGCTTTCCGTAGAAGTTCATGTGTTTGGAGTCGCTGATGTGCCTGAGGGTTTTCGGATCCAGGTAGAGCAGGCGTTCCACTTTCTCGCCACCTATGATGTGAGAGGAAACGATTTCCTCAGCGTCATCAGGGGTCACCTGCGTGTAGAAAGTGTTGTCTGGGATGATCTTGACGATAGGACCTTTCTCGCAGAAGCCAAAGCATCCGGTGGTTATGACATCCACTTTGTCTGCTATTCCGTGCTCTTTGATGGAAGACCGGAGATTCTCGGCGATGAGAGCGCTTTCAGATGCTTTGCATCCTGTTCCGCCGCAGCAGAGGATCTGAATGTGCTCGGTGCCCTTATCAAGCCCGCAGCTCTCCTCGCTGACCATGGCATTGCATTTCTCTCTCAGTGAGAGACTTTCCTCCGCCCTTCGTCTGATGACCATGAGGTCATCTACGGATTTTGTTCTCATAAATTTGCTGGGTGTGTTATTAATTATATATACCAGTAGCCATGAAAAAGGTCATGATGCCAGCTCAAGACTTTTTCTGTTGCTAATATAGCAAAATAAAACTATTTCCAAGAAAATTAGAAGAAATTGTTAAAAATAAAACCTTATATAGTTAAATATTATTAGATATGAATCGGGAGTGGATGATTGGAAAATATTTTGTGGGATTTTGATAAAAGCAGTATATTCGTAGCCTTGTCTTATTTTTGAGAAATTATAATTAGTGCAATATGAATATTGCTTTGCTCACAGCAGCTGCCTTCTTATCTATCCCGCCGTTGCCTGACGGCGAGATTTATGATACGCTCAGCACCAGCGTCGTGACATCTTCTGTGAAGCAGGCAGTGCCGCTGGAGCGACTGGCCACGCCAGTCACTACCATATTCCTGAAAGACATTGAGAGAAAAGGCTTCGCTGCCCCTAAGGATTTCTCTGCCGAGATTCCTAATTTCATGATTCCGGACTACGGATCGTCCATGACATCTTCCGTCTATATGCGAGGCTTCGGCTCCAGAATCGACAATCCGGTCATAGGTCTCTACATCGATGACGTGCCGGTGCTGAACAAGAACAATTACGATTTCAGTCTTCTGGACATTCGTAAAATGGATCTTTTCAGGGGGCCGCAAGGCACCCTTTATGGAAGGAACTCATTATGCGGGGTGATGGCGGTGAGCACGCTCTCCCCTGAATATGTCCAAGGCGGCAGGGCAAGGCTGAGTTACGGTTCTGGCGGCACTCTCAATGCCTCAGGGTCTTGGTATCAGGGGAAATTCGGCGTCGTAGCGGCCTTCAGGCACACGGATGGATTCTTCACGAATGAATATGACGACGATAAGTGCGACAGGGGCAATGACTTCTACATTAGAGGAAGGTACGTGTCAGACATTAGCAATGCATTGCATTTTGACCATAGCACCACAGTTTCGTATTTGAATCAAGGCGGATACCCTTACAAGCAGCTCGTAGATGACATACTGCGGCCGATCAGCTACAACGATGACTGCGGTTACGAGAGGCTGAGCATCACTGATGCCACTAAGCTCACATTCAGTCTTGAGAAATTCACGCTGAACTCTATTTCCAGCCTGCAAATACTCAGCGATAGGATGAATATGGATCAGGACTTCACCAGCGCCTCAATGTTTACCCTCATGCAGATGCAGCACGAATATGCCGCCACGCAGGAAGTTACGCTCAGGCCAAGCGGTCATCCTGATTGGTGGGACAGCCAAAGCGGTTATTTCGGTTTCGTGAGATTCAATAACATGGATGCACCAGTGACTTTCAAGCGTGACGGCATCCAGACTTTGATCCTAGATAATGCGAATGCCCATATTCCTCCGCAGGTAGGGCAACTGGCAATTTCCGACGACAGTTTCCCGATAGCGGACGACTTCGACATCTGGACAGTCAATCAGGCACTTTACCATGAGTCTTATTTTACGCTCGGGAGATGGCTGCTGACTGCGGGCATCCGTCTGGACTGGGAGTGGAATCACATGAAACATGACAGCAGGGCCACTCTGCACTATGCTTTCCCGCCTAGGGTTTCTGAATACAGAGAATTCACTTCGGTCTATGACGGCAAGATTCGCAATTCTTACTGGCAGTTCCTTCCGAAAATTTCCGCCCTCTACGACACACGTTTCGGCCTGAAATTCTTCGGAAGCATTGCAAAAGGTTATAAATCAGGCGGGTTCAACACGCAGATATTCTCCGACATCCTCCAGAACAAGCTGATGACGGGGGTGATGAACGACATGGGCGTGCATCTGGATGGGGAAGACGAAAATGCAGTCACGGTGAAGAACACCGTCTATAAGCCAGAGACGAGCCTCGATTATGAGATTGGTTTCCGTTATGGGTTCAATTCCAAGAGCGGCCACAAGGTGAACGTCTCGGCTTCTTTCTTTTATATAGACGCAGAGAATCAGCAGATTACGGTGTTTCCTGCCGGTAAGTCCACTGGCAGGATGATGGCCAATGTAGGGCGGTCCCACAGCTGCGGCGTTGAGAGCGAGGCCGCCTGGAGCTATAAAGGCCTGTCGCTAAATGTTTCATATGGCTACACCCACGCCGAGTTCACTGAATATGACGATGGCAATGACGATTACAAAGGAAATCATATTCCTTATTCTCCAGAACAGACTCTTTCGCTGCGATGCAGCTACAGAGTGGATTTCAAGAAAGGAATAATGAGGAGCATGGAAATAGGAACTGAATATACTGGAGTCGGCAGAATCTGGTGGAATGAGTCCAACACTCGCTCGCAGGGCTGGTACGGCCTCCTTGCGGCAACCGTGAGCTTCGATTTCGGCAGATTCAGCATGTTCGCCAGGGGAGATAATCTCACTGATGAAGACTACAGCACGTTCTATTTCAAATCCGTCGGCAACGAATTCATGCAGAGAAGCAAGCCTGCCAGATTCACCGTCGGCATCAACTTGGATTTTTAACATTTTATTTTTTATGAATATGTTCAACAATAAATTATTTCGCAGGCCTCTGTCGGCCATGGCCTTCATGGCAGCAATTCTCGTTTCAGCAACAACCATCTCTTGCACGAAAGACGATGACGATAAAGACAACGATGTAGTTGAAGCGGAGACTTTCTCTGGAAAACTGACTGTAAATTTCAAGGGTTCAGACTTTACGACTGACAATATTACTGTAAGGGTCTCGGATGTGGTGTTCTCCAATTCAGATAAGACTCAAGGCACTCTGAGCCTGAATTTCGAAAAAGTGAAATTCGTCCCTCAGATGCCGGTGTCTCTGGACATCACCGTCCCAGGAGTGGCCTTCAAGATCATTTCAAAAAACAAAGCGGAAATCTCCGGAAACGGAATAGTGCCTCTGACCGGAGGAAAAGGATATGAAATGTACGCCGTGACCGGACTGACCGGTGAAATAACCGATGAAAATGATAGCTCCCGCTCGGACGACAGCATTTCTTTCAGCCTTAAATTCGGAGACTATCCTACGTCATATTCAGGCGTGGAAGCAGATTGACATATATTCATTGGCATGTAAATTGCTAATTTTCTTTCCTTTGCGAAAGTGCAGCATTAATGAATATATCGTTTAACATGGAAATATTTAAGAACTTCATCATTGCCGCAGCAACGTTTGGTGCGGTAATTTTTTTTGTAGCTTGCGATGACGATGACGATTTCAAGATAAACAGTCGCGAAAATGGTGGAAGCACTCAGGTTGGGGTGCCAGCAGTGACGAAGAAGGTAGACCAGTTTGCCATTGACGTCCTAGAAACGTACTATCTTTGGAACAAAGAGATAGCAGGTGACATAAAGCGACTGAATCCAGACACTTGCACGACGCCTATAGCCGTCGTGAGTGACATTATCTATAGAGAGAATGGCAAGGAGGTTGACAAGTGGACTATGCTCATGGAGAGGCTCAGTGACATGGAGTCTTCGGTGCAAGGCAACTCCACGACGTTCGGATTGGATTTCGCAGTTGGAACCATATCCAACAAACCTGGAGAATATTTCCTTTTGGTTAATTATGTATTCAAGGACGGTCCGGCTGCGAAAGCTGGAATCAAGAGGGGAGACATAATCCTCGACTATGGAGGTCAGGCGATTACAGGCAGCAATGTTTATGACATTTTCAACAAGACTTCTCTCTCGCTTGGAGTCACCGGATTGACTTCTGATGGTTATCTTGACTCCGACAATGTGAAAGAAATCCCGCTCACGGCAGTAACAATGTACGAGGACCCGATCCTGATGACAAAGACTTTCGACGTGAATGGGGATAAGGTTGGCTACATGGTCTACAATTCCTTCGACCTTAAGTCTGCGCAAGCCCTGTGCGATTCTTGCCGGAAGCTTAAGTCTGCCGGCATCGAGAAGCTGATACTTGACCTTCGCTATAACGGCGGCGGCTATGTTTTCACTGAAGATGTTCTGGCGTCGCTCATTGCCCCTTGGCAGAATGTCTCTGGCAAAGATATTTTCCAGAAGAATGTCTACAATGAAATTCTCACTGAATCTTTCAAGAAGAGCGGGTATGACCTCAATGAATATTTCTCTTCGCAGAACTCGACCACTATTGATGGCAAGGAGGTTACGGTTGATGTGACGGATGCAAATCTGAACCTGAATGATCTGTACGTGATCACGACAGGCAATACTGCTTCGGCTTCCGAAGGACTGGTCATCGGCCTGCAGCCTTACATGAATGTCAACTTGTATGGCGAAACGACTTTCGGCAAATTCTGCTCCGGGTGGATGCTTGCTCCTGAAGATATCTATGAGAGGGCATCCGACTATTCTTTGATCAAAGAGTGGGGCATGTACGTCATGGTCGGTAAATTCACGAACGCCAATGACCAGAATGATGCCTATCCGGCAGGAATATCCCCGAAGATCAATGTCGAGGATAATCCTTTTGACGGATGCCAGCTAGGAGACGAAAACGAGACCATGCTCAAAGCGGTCCTGAAGGATATGGGTAAGATTTATCCTAGCGGGACGGCTACTCGCGCGTCAATTGTGCGGTACGACACTAAGCACGTCGACCATCGTCCGACTGGGCTGAACATTCTTTCTGTAAAAAAGATATCCCGATAACGGAATTTTTGCTACCTTTGCGTCCGCAACACTTCAGGGCAGGGTGAAATTCCCGATCGGCGGTAAAGTCCGCGAGCCTTCAGGGGGCACGAACCGTTGGAATTACGGTACCGACAGCAATGCTGGCGAAAATTGCCGGCTGACAGTCTGGATGGAAGAAGAGGCACGTTTCCAGCGTGCGAGCCTTGAATTGTATGCAGAAGTAATACAATCAAGGTTATGAAAAAGTTTTCATTTCTTTCGGTATTGCTCCTCTGCATGTCAATCGGTGGCGTTGCTTCAGGGAATTCGCTTCATCGTGCCGATGGGGAAGTTTCCGTTGCGGACACATTGATGTGGGAAGGAGTGCCGATGACGCTTCAGGAGGCCGTGACGAGGGCTTCTTTCGCAAGCGGAAAATCCAGCCCGTTGAGGCTTACTCAAATTGGTAGTAGCACAATCATGGACCGTTCTTGGTCCAGGACTTATCCCGAACTCATAGGCGGGGCTCCTGGAGTGTACGCTACTTCGGAATCGGGGAGCTATGGCGATGCCCAGCTGAACATCAGGGGATTCGCTCAGGAAAACATCTCCGTGCTTCTGAACGGAATCCCGATTTCCGGCCTGACTTCGGGAAGCATGTACTGGAACAACTGGATGGGGTTGGCAGAGGCCACTGAGGCTATCCAGCTGCAGAAAGGCGTCGGCTCTTCAATGCTTTCTGACTGCTCGGTAGGCGGAACCGTGAATATAGTGACAACGACTGCCAGTGAGAATTTTTCTATGAATGCCGGTTTCGGGGCATCGGATTTCGGAACGGCGAAGACATACCTGAAAGTGAGCAGCGGCGGCTTGTCGCACGGATGGAGTTTTTCGGCCATGGGTTCGTATGTTGGAGGAAGTGGCTACGTGGAGAGCACGGACGTGAACTCTTTCGCATTCATGCTGAACGTGAACAAAACTTTCGGCTCACGGAACACACTTATATTCAATTTTCTCGGCTCGCCTGAAAAACATGGCCAGCGTTCGACCAGGCTCACTTATGCCGAGGTGGAGCAGTATGGCAGGCGTTACAGCAAAGACTGGGGCTGGAAGGACGGCGAGCGGTTCGGAGTTGGCCAGAATAATTACTTCAAGCCGTACTTCACGCTTCAGCATCTCTACAGTTCGGACAGACTGACGCTTCGGAATTCCGTCTATTTCTCGATTGGCGACGGTGGCGGACGCTGGAGAGAGTCTGCCGGGAAGTCGATATATTCATATAGCACTCTAAATGGACATATCGATTGGAATGCAATTGTGACAGATAATGTCTTGGAGGAGACCCCAGGCTACGGTAGAAGGGCTCAGAACATATTGTCGGACTATCAGGCAGGGCACATCCAGGCAGGAGTGATATTTTCAGGCGAGCTTACGGTCGGGGAGGATTGGAAGGTCGGCTTTGGGACCCATTATCAGAATTACAGGACTTGGGAGCGCGAACAGATTACGGATTTGCTAGGGGCGGACTATTGGTATGAGGATTATGCGAGCAAGTCTTTGATGGGGCTCTCTGGACGCAATCCTTACAAGAGGGCCGGGGATTATATCCGTACTCGGAACGGAAAGATAATCAACCACGGAACTGTCTATGCTTCTGCGAAATACCAAGGGAGGAGACTGAATGCGACATTTGGCGCCTCCGTTTTCGGCAGCACGAATCAACGCTGGGACAAATACAATTATTCGGGGAGCGAAGCGTACAGCAAGATCGCCAATGGGGTAGGTGCGAGCATCAAAGGGGGGCTTCTATGGCATATCGATAAGGCAAACAGCGTGTATGCCAATGCCGGATTCTATTCCCGCCTGCCATATTCCGGCACGTTCTTCAGCTCAGGGAACAATTCCGTTTCCAAAAATGTCAAGAATGAGAAGAATCTACTGGGGGAGGCCGGTTACCGGTTCGTCTTCGATAGAGGAGGTCTCGAGACTGAATTCTATGCCGCATATTGGAAGGACAGGACGCTGATGTCTGGACGCTACAAGCAGCAGAACGAGGAGGACAGCAGGTACATGGCCACAGGCCTGGATGCCTTGCATTACGGGGTCGAGGCTGAGCTCTGGTGGAACATTTCTTCTTGGATGAAGCTGAGCGCATTCGCTTCGATAGGCAGCTGGCATTGGAAGAACGACGTGAATGCGATCATCTATGATGAATATACCGGACTGGAGGCGGCTTGGGTCAATGTCTATTGCGATGGGCTGCCGGTCGGTGGAGCTCCGCAGACGCAGTCTGGGGCGACGCTTGACGTAAAAATGCCAGCAGGGTTCAGCGTCTCAGTGGATTGGAAATATAATGCCAGAATGTATGCGGACTTCGACCCGGCTTCTCGCACGGATGCTTCGGACCGGTCTGCCCCTTACCGAATCCCTTCAGTCAATCTTTTCGGTGGGGATGTCCGCTGGTCGGGCAGTCTTTTCGGCAAGGCTGGCTACGAACTGTTCCTGCACTGCTCCAACATATTCGATGTGAAGTACATCGAGCGTGGCAGAGATGGCTCATCCCACGACCGTGACTCTTTTACCGGCTTCTGGGGCTTTGGCCGGAACCTCAGCTTCGGGGTCAGGATAAATATTTAGGCTTTTGGCGATCCATTTTTGGTTGTCATGGCGGTAATATTTTCCTATATTTGCATGACAAAAATGGAGAGCCGATGACATCAAAGGAACAGATAGAGGCCCTGCATCAGCGTGTGGAAACGCTGGGGAGGTGTCTTTGACATCCCTGGGAAAAGGGAACAGGCAGCTGCGTTGCAGAAGAAGACTGAAGCCCCGGAATTCTGGAATGACCCGAAGGCCGCTGAGGCGTTCTTGAAGAATCTAGGCAGCATAAAATCGTGGGTGACATCTTTCGATAAGGCCGCCACAGACGTGGACGACCTTGATGTGCTGTATGATTTCGCAAGGGAAAGCCTAGGAGACGATGCTGACGATGCAGCTTCGAGCCCTGAGTCGCAGGAACTCGATGAGACATATTCAAAGGCAATGAAAGAGGTTGAGGATTTGGAGCTTAAGAATATGCTTGGGGCTGAGGGGGACAATCTTGGGGCCATTCTCACGATCAACTCTGGCGCCGGCGGGACAGAATCCAACGACTGGTCTTCGATGCTGATGCGAATGTACATGCGCTGGGGTGAGAGGAATGGGTATAAAGTCACCGTCACCGACATGCAGGAAGGGGATGAGGCTGGCATAAAGTCGGCGACCATCGAGTTTGACGGGGAATATGCCTACGGCTACTTGAAGGCAGAGAACGGCGTGCATCGTCTGGTCAGGATTTCGCCTTTCAATGCCCAGGGCAAGCGTCAGACAACGTTCTCGTCCGTTTTCGTGTATCCGCTAGTGGATGATTCCATCGAGGTTGTAGTGGACCCTTCCAAGGTGTCCTGGGACACGTTCAGGGCAGGCGGCCACGGGGGACAGAATGTGAATAAGGTCGAGTCTGGAGTCCGCCTGAGGTATATGTATAAGGATCCTGACACTGGCGAGGAACAGGAAATATTGATAGAGAACACGGAGACTCGCGACCAGCCTAAGAACCGAGAGAAGGCGATGCTTCTGCTCAAGTCTCGTTTGTACGATCTTGAGATGAAGAGGCGTCAGGCGAAGAAGGACGAGATCGAGGGGCAGAAAATGAAAATTGAGTGGGGGTCCCAGATTCGCTCTTACGTCCTTCACCCTTACAAAATGGTGAGCGACCTTCGCACAGGTCTCAAGACTGCCGATACTCAGGGTGTGCTGGATGGTGACTTGAACCAGTTCATGAAGGCCTACCTCATGCAGCAAGGCACTGGCGCCAAATCCGAATGATAATTGGAATTATTAATGTAATATATTAAATATTAATAAATTATGGTAGAATTTAAATATGCTCCGATGTTTCAGCTGGGGCCTGATGCCACGGAGTACTATCGCCTGACAAAAGACCACGTGAGCGTCGGCGAATTCGAAGGCAATCCCATCCTGAAAGTAGATCCGGAGGCACTTACGATGCTTGCAAACACTGCATTCAGGGATGTGAACTTCCTTCTGCGTCCTGCCCACAACCAGCAAGTGGCAAAGATTCTCTATGATTCTGAGGCTTCAGACAACGACAAATACGTCGCTCTGCGCTTTCTGCGCAACGCAGAAGTGGCTGCAAAGGGCAAGCTTCCTTTCTGCCAGGACACGGGAACGGCAATCATCCACGGAGAGAAGGGACAGCAGGTTTGGACAGGCTTCGATGATGCCGAGGCTCTCTCGAAAGGAGTGTTCAAGACCTACACTGAGGAGAACCTTCGTTACAGCCAGAACGCTCCGCTGGATATGTACAAAGAAGTCAACACGAAATGCAATCTGCCAGCTCAGATTGATATAGAAGCCGCTGAAGGCATGGAATACAAATTCCTCTGCGTAGTGAAAGGTGGCGGTTCCGCCAACAAATCCTATCTCTACCAGATGACCAAGGCGGTCCTCAATCCAGACACTCTGGTGCCATTCCTGGTCGAGAAGATGAAGACCCTCGGAACTGCCGCCTGCCCACCTTACCACATTGCATTCGTCATCGGAGGCACCTCGGCAGAGAAGAATCTGCTCACGGTGAAACTGGCTTCAACGCATTACTATGACTCTCTGCCGACCACCGGCGATGAGACTGGCCGCGCGTTCAGAGACATCGAACTTGAGAATCAGGTATTGCAGGAGGCTTATAAGATAGGGCTAGGAGCCCAGTTCGGAGGCAAATATTTCGCTCACGACGTGCGCATCATCCGCCTGCCTCGTCATGGAGCCAGCTGCCCAATCGGACTTGGCGTCAGCTGCTCTGCCGACCGCAACATCAAAGCGAAAATCAATCAGGATGGAATCTGGATAGAGAAATTGGACGACAATCCTACTCAGTGGATTCCTAAGGAATTACGCAATGCCGGTGAGGGCGAGGGAGTAGTAGTGGATCTTGACCGTCCTATGAAAGAGATTTGCGCTCAGCTTTCCGCATATCCGGTTTCTACTCGCCTGAGCTTGAATGGGACTATCATCGTGGCCCGCGACATAGCACATGCCCGCCTGAAAGAGAGGCTTGACAGGGGAGAGGATCTGCCACAGTATTTCAAGGATCACCTTGTGTTCTATGCTGGCCCTGCCAAGACTCCGGAAGGAATGGCTTGCGGCTCCATGGGACCTACGACTGCTAACCGCATGGATCCTTACGTGGATTTGTTCCAGGATCACGGCGGATCGATGATCATGATCGCCAAGGGCAATCGCACGCAGGCCGTGACCGATGCCTGCAAGAAGCATGGTGGTTTCTATCTCGGCTCCATCGGCGGCCCTGCCGCCATTCTTTCCTACGAGAGCATAAAGAGCATAGAGTGCATCGAATATCCTGACCTCGGCATGGAGGCGATCTGGAAGATCCGCGTGGAGAACTTCCCGGCCTTCATCCTCGTCGACGACAAAGGCAACGACTTCTTCAAGCAGCTGGGACTGTAACATATTCATTGAATATAAAGACAAGAGCCGGGACGCTGATTTTTCCAGAGTTCCGGCCCTTGCTTTATCTTCTCGTTTTTTGTGTATCTTTGCGTCTGCTATGTGGTTATATCTGGCATTTCTCTCGGCATTCCTGCTGGGATTCTATGACACATTCAAGAAAAAGTCGCTCAGTGGCAACGCAGTGATTCCGGTCTTGTTCCTGAATACGCTGTTCTGCTCTCTGATATTCCTGCCTCTGGTGATTCTCTCCAACACAGGGACGGCCTTGGACGGCAGCATATTCAAAGTGGCTCCTGCAGGTGGCTGGGAGGTGCAGAAATGGATTATATTGAAAAGCCTGATGGTGCTGAGCTCTTGGATTCTTGGATATTTTGGGATGAAGCATCTGCCGCTAACCATCGTAGGACCCATCAATGCCACTAGGCCGGTCATGGTGCTCGTCGGGGCAATGCTGATTTTCGGAGAAAGACTGAATATTTTGCAGTGGATCGGGGTGCTGATAGCCATTCTGTCATTCTTCATGCTAGAGAGAAGTGGCAAGAAGGAAGGAATAGATTTCAAGCGGAATAAATGGGTATATGCCGTCGTGGGCGCGGCTGTGATGGGTGCGTTGTGTGGTTTGTATGACAAGTTTCTAATGAACCCTGACGGTCTCGGGCTTGACAAGCTGGTCGTTCAGAGCTACTACAACTTCTACCAGTGCATAATCATGGCCGTAATCCTGCTGGCTCTCTGGTTCCCGCGCAGGAAATCAGAAACACCATTCCAATGGCGCTGGTCAATCATATTCATTTCCATATTCCTTTGTGCCGCCGATTTCGTCTATTTCTACGCCCTCAGCCTCCCGGATGCTATGGTTTCCATCGTTTCGATGGTCCGTCGCAGCAGCGTGATCGTCAGCTTCACCTTCGGCGCCCTTCTCTTCAAAGAGCATAACATCCGCAGCAAAGTCCTCGACCTAGCCCTCGTCCTCCTCAGCCTTGTCTTCCTCTGGCTTGGCTCAGAATGACGGAGAAGGGATCGTCAGCCTGATTCTTGTCGCTTTTAATTTGTAACATGCTACTTCCAGCATGGTCAAAATATTAATCAAATAGTAGAAAATTATCCCAATTAATGGGGATGCTGATTCTGTTTTCCTTCTATTTATGGGGAAAATCATTTTATTTAGGAAGGAAAAATAAATATCATTAGGTATTGCATAATGCTTCTATATTGCTTAATTTCACGAAATTTATCATTCATTATCAACGAGGAAGCACTTATTATGGTATTTGAACCTTTTAATCCGAAACTTTGACATGAGAAAAATAATCATATTTATAGTTGCTTTCTTTGCGAGCAACGTGGCTTTTCCCCAAAGCAAGACTTTTTTCATAAAGGGGTCCGTCGCTGATGAAAGCGGGATTCCACTGGAATTGGCTACCGTGAGCCTCAACAACTCGCTGATCACCTGCACCAAGAGCGACGGGTCTTTTTCCATTGCGAATGTGCCGGCAGGCACCTATGAATATTCCGTGTCTTATGTCGGTTTCGAGACCCTCAAAGGAACGCTCGTGGTCAAGAATGGCTCTGAACGAATAGATGTTAAGCTGAAAGAACTCAGCCTGGCATTGTCTGGAGTGACTGTGACCGCCAGCCAGGAGCAGATGGGTTCGAAATCGATAATCGACCAGGAGGCTATCCGGCACATTCAGCCAAAGAGCATGAGTGACTTGCTTCAGCTCATGCCAGGGAATCTGGTGACTAACCCTAACCTGAACACTGTCGCCCAGGCAAAAATTCGGGAAATCGGCGATAACGTAGCCAATTCGCTGGGAACGGCGGTGATACTTGATGGGGCGCCATTGAGCAATGATGCGAACCTGCAGGTGATGGGGTCTGCTAAATACGGATCCAGTTGGAGCACGGATGCGACTTCAGCTGCCCGCCAGACTACTGCTGGTAGCGGGACGGACCTTCGTACCGTCAGCGCCGGAAGCATCGAGTCGGTCGAGGTTGTCAGCGGCATTCCTTCCGTCGAATATGGCAATCTGACTTCTGGCGCAGTGATAGTGAAAACCAAATCCGGCAGGACCCCATGGGAGGCTAGGGCTCAGGTAGATGAGAGATCCAAGCTGTTTTATCTTGGCAAAGGGTTCAACTTGAAGGCTGGCGGAGCCATGAATTACAGCGTAGACTGGGGCCAGTCATGGGGAGATGTCCGCCGTCATTACCTGGGATATGACAGGCTGACTGCCACCGCCGGCTATTCAAGACAGTTCGGCCGTCTTTCTCTCAATGTGAAAGGGTCTTTTTACTCGAACGTGAACAATACGAAGTCGGACAGGCAGATGGACGATCTGGACTACCACTATAAGAATTCAAATATGGGTGGACGGCTTTCGATCAACGGGAGATACCATAATGCGAAGGCTTTTTTGTCCGGCATCGACTACAATATTTCTGCACAGGTATCCAGAACCCTTGATCAGCACGACAACTGGGTTAGCAATCCGGATGGGGTGATTACGAATTCCAGGGTTGCAGGGGTGCGTGAAGCCCAGTTTAAGACCGTTGGCTATCACTCTCATTATCAGATCGATGGGCTTCCTATCAATGTCTTCGCCCAGCTGATAGCGAACAAGTACATTCCTCTTGGGAAAGACGATTTCACGACTTTGAAATTCGGCGGCGAGTATACCTACGATGCGAACAAGGGTGACGGCTTCACTTACGATGAGAATAATCCTCCGCAGTACGGCTCTGCGCAGACCCTTCGCCCGAGGGCATATAAAGATATTCCTGCATTGAACACGGCATCCGTTTTCCTAAATGACAAGACCGCGAAGTCTTTCGGCACTATAGGGACCCAGTTGGAAGTGGGCATCCGGGCAAGCAATCTGTTCCTTGACAAATCCAAGAGCGGTGGAAAAAGCAATTTCTTCGTGCTGGAGCCTAGGTTCAATGCAAAGGTGAGCATACTAAACGACCGGAATAATAAATTCATGGACGATTTCTCCATCACTGGCGGCTACGGCCTGTTCAATAAGATGCCTACTCTGTTGTACCTTTATCCAGATGTGGCTTATTTCGACAACGTCAGCCTTGCCAAGTACGGCGGGGATGAATCCGACAGGCTGGCGCTGATGACCACTGACATAGTTTCGGACACGAAAAACCTGGCTCTCAAGCCGGCTCATTCCTCGAAATGGGAACTTGGTCTCTCTTTCGCCAAAGGTCCGGCGAAAGGGTTCGTGACATGGTACCACGAGAATCATCGTCACGAATTCGGCTTCGCTTCCCAGCTGTATATCCAAAGCTACGATGTCTTCGACGTGCCGGCTTCTGCCAAATCCCCCGTATTCGATGCCACGATTGGAAACGTCTCATACGTAGACGAGAACGGCGATGCGAAGATAGCGGGCAAAACTCGGAATTCGGAAATGTTTCATTGGAGCCTTCCGTCGAACACGACGCATTCGGTCAAGAAGGGACTGGAATACGGAATCGATTTCCAGGAGTGGAGGGCAATCCGAACCTCTTTGAGCATAAACGGGGCATGGATGCATGTCAAGAGGGTGTCCGAGAACACCGGCCTTCAGAGCATCAACTATACTTACGGCTATGAGTCAGTGACTCCGGAGGGCATCGGCTCTGTTTCCGAGAGGCTGAACACCACTTTCCGTTTCATCACGCATTTGCCAGCCGTGAAGATGATATTCACGTCCACCGTTCAGGTCGTGTGGTACGAGAGCGAGCGGATGGTTTACGAGGACGGAAGAGGGAATTCCCGTTACTACAAGGCATCCTGGACTGACGGAAAGGAATATCTTTTCGTGGATCCCGTGGGGTATTACGATTTGACGGGAAAGCTCTCTCCTTGGAAGAGCGATTACCTCAACGACCCTACCTTGAACGTCCTGATTCCTCGCTACCAGACTTATGCATTCGAGAAAGACGTCACGAGCCCGTGGGTGCTCTTGGGCTTCAGATTCACGAAAGAGCTTGGCAAGACGGCGGAGATTTCATTCATAGCCAACAATTTCACTGACACGAAGAGGTATCACACCAACAAGTACAGCATGACTCGCACGCTGTTGCATCCGGAGATGTATTTCGGGGCAGAGCTGAAGATTAAGCTATGATATATTTATTGACAAGTTAAGCGTATTTATGTATTTCATTATGAAAAAGATTGTTAAAGCATTATCACTGGCAGCCGTTTTTGCTGCCGCAGCATTGAATTTCGCATCATGCAACAAGAAAGATGACAGCGTGAAGACTTTCCCTGTCACTATCCAGTTTACGCTCGAAGAAGGCCTTGCCGCCGACCAGATCACTGATGTGCAGTTAGTCTTCTCCAGCGAAAGAGGAAGCGACACGGTGAAGCTTCAGTCATTGCAGCCTACCACGATTGAGAAAGCCCAGGGGCAGTACACTGTCACTGTCAGCGGGAACGTGAAAGATGTGGCGACGGGTCATGTAAACGGTACATCGTCTTTCAATCTCTATTCCGAGCGGACAGTCACCGTCGCCCTTTCTGAGCTGTTCTCCAGCCCTTTGATATTCAGGACTATCTATACATCCGGGAGCGCGCAGTACTACATGCTTGACAGTTACTTCGAGATAGTCAACAACTCAGACGAGGTGCAGTATCTCGACCAGCTGATCCTGTCTGCTCCTGCTGGCAATCAGACTAATGCGAATGCATGGCAGGCTAACGGGATGACTGATCTGTACAGCTGCGGCCAGGGAAGCGTCATCGCTTTCCCGGGCTCAGGCAAAGATTATCCACTCCAGCCAGGAGAGATGGTGGTGATAGCCAATGAGGCCACGAACCATAAGCTTGCCTATGGCACGGATGAGAGCCAAGCTGAGAAATATGCCGGCAGCCCGGATCTGAGCAAGGCTGATTGGGAGATCTACCTTGGTACCGGGGACGTGGACTACGATGCTCCAAACATGGACGTCATCTTCTCTAACAACAAGTATCAGAAAGCATTCGGGCTTGGCTTCTTCGGGCGTTCCTACATCCTTGCCAAGCTTCCGGACGGGGTCACCCCGGCTCAGTTTGCTGCCGATGCCGCTAACATAAGCACGACGCCAGGCACCACCTCTTCCATGACTTACTTGATCATTCCTAGCAAATACGTGCTAGATGCCGTGGATTTGTACAATCCGGAGACCCAGGCAAGCGAGCATTACTGCACTTTCCTTCCTAAAGACGATGCGACCGGAACCCATCTGAGCACGGCGTGGACAGGAAAGGCCGTAAGGCGTAAAGTTGCCAGCCGGAATGGAAGCAGAATCTATTACCAGGACACAAATAGCTCGGCGGATGACTTCCTTAATGGGCAGGATAACGCTCCGAGGTATATTCCGGAATAATGCTGCCGTCTTAACCACGGGGGGGCGCCGAGGATCCGGAGGCATCCCCTATATTCGATATCATACTCAATGATGAAACGTATCTTCCTGTTAATATTCTGCATTTTGCTAGCCGATGCCGTCTTCGCCCAGCAGTGGAACGAAAGGAGCTTCAACAGAGCTGGCAACGTCAGATATGAAAGCTGGAATCCAGTGAACATATCGTACAACGGAGTGACTGACTTCGCAACGGCCATGGCCTCTTACTCCAATGTTTCCGGAGGGCTTCGTGACGTCGATGACGGCACCTTGTCCAGGGACATAGGCGTACTGATAGGAGGGCTGCGTAAGGTGGAGAAGTTCTATCTCACGGGTTCGATCCGCTATGACAACATAAAGGAGAATGCTCGCAGGTGGAACAGCACTTTGTGGCTGGGCGAGCGGAATCCGTTCTTGATTGCCGATTCTGTGGCGAGCGATATGGCTACCGAGGCCTTTCATCTGACGGCAGGGGCTGCGTATCTGATTTCGGACCGCCTCAGGGCTGGGATTGACCTGGGCATGGACTTCGGAACGCTCAGCGACCAGCTGGATCCGCGTCCAAAGACGCATGCTTCCGCAATTCCCATAAAAGCGGGCATTGAATATGGCGTGGGAGGCGGCTGGAAAATTGGTGTCTCGGCAGGGGTCAGGCTTTATCACTCCGACATTCAGTATTCAATAATCAACGCCCAAGTGGCGTATCGTTACTTTCTAATGAAAGGAATGGGAGACTATTATGGGAGGTCATCTGCTAATACTTCCGGGTACCGGCGTGATTATTCTGGGACGGCCTGGTCCGGCTCCCTGAATGCCGCCTACGAGGGAAGCGGCCTGGAGAACATCGTAGAGCTGCGTTTTTCGGACGGAAGAGAGAAAGCGAAGGATGGGGGAAGCCTCTACTCATTCAGGGGAGGAGATTACGAAGAGCGTTCGTTCGGTATCTACGACAGACTGCTGCTGAGGCATGACAGAGCAATTCATAACTTCTCGCTTTCTATGCATTTCAAGGAAGGAGACTCGGACTGGTACGACCAGAGCCGGGAAGTGGACACTGAGCATGCGAACAGGGTGTATTACAAGATACTGGCTAAGAGCAGGGTACAGAAGGCATTGGAGGCTGGAGCCATGTTCAGCTACCGGATCGACCTTTTGCATAGCGGCTTCCATGCTGAATTCTCTTCACTGATGGATGCCTTTAGCGAGGAACATTATCTGGGGACTTCTTCGCCGAAAAGCAAGGCCGTGAATGGAACCCTGAGGGCTGGAGCCGGTAAATATTTTAAAATGAAGAAATGTACGCTGGTCGCCGAAGTCGGAGCGGGTTACAAGATTCCATTTACGCAAGAAAAAGAAAGCGGATCCTCCCTCACGGGAAGCAACGACATTACTTCTGCATATTATGATCGCAAATATGAGTTTGAGACCGATGGAAAAGCCGATGCCTCAGCTCTTATAGACTTGAAAATGCCAGTGGCGAAATGGCTGTATGCTGGGATGTTTGCCCGGTGCCGCTTCGCCCGATGCCTGGACGATGGAGTTTTCGATTCGAAGAATCGGACCTCGGTCGAAGGAGGGGTCTATCTCAATTTCTAATGAACATGAAAAATATCATCAAGATACTGATGCTGTCCATCCTTGCGGCGATGCCTTTCCGTGCCTTTGCCGATGGATTCGCCATAGTGATCGATCCGAAAAGCTACGAGGAAGCAAGGGACGAGGTGGCAGCATATTCAAAGGCAGTGGAGAGCCAGAACGGCTGGAAAGTTGAAATAGTCATCGATAAGTGGCAGGTTCCGGATTCTGTCAGGGCAGCCCTGAAAAGCTTGCATGAACGCAAGAGGGACCCGATAGTCGGCTGCGTGCTGATCGGAGACATCCCTGTGGCGATGATCCGAGATGCCCAGCACATGTCGTCTGCCTTCAAAATGGATCAGCGTTCGGACCGGAGGCAGTCCTCTATTCCGAGCGACCGTTATTATGATGACTTCTCTCTGGAATTCGATTTCCTTGGCAAGGATGAGGAGGCTCCCTATTTCTACTATTCCCTGTCTCCGGGAAGCAGCCAGGTCCTCGAACCTGACATCTTCAGCGGAAGAATCAGACCTACCGATGCCGGAGGGGTCTCCAGGTATGCTAAGCTTAGGGCTTTTCTTCGGAAATCCGTTGATGCGAAGCTCTCAGACAGAGTCCTGGGCGAGATGTTTTATTTCAGCGGGCAAGGATATATTTCCGAATCCAAGACGGCTAGGATTGATGAAAAGGCTGCATTCTATGAGCATTTCCCATGGCTGGCAGATGGCAGAAGAAATGCCATTGGCTACATGGATCACTCGGACCAGAATCCTATTAAGGAAAAATACATGAACGAGCTGATGCGCACGGATTTGGATCTGGCCGTGCTGCATCATCATGGGGCACCGGGAGTGGAGTATCTGAACGAAATCCCGCCGATTAAGACGGTGGCTGATGCCAAGGAGTTCATCGTAAGGAATTTGAGGGAGCATGTTTATAGCGCCGGGCAGCGAGGAAAAGATGCCGACTCGGTGAGCCTGGCATACAGGACTCGTTTCGATGTGCCGGAATCGTGGCTTTCGGATGCCATGAGCGACAGCTTGGCAGCCGCTGACTCTGCCTACGATGCCTCTTTCGACCTATTCCTGGAAGATTTCTCCGGCTACGGTTACAAGCCGGAAGTGCCTGTGGTGATGCTGGATGCATGTTATAACGGCTCTTTTCATCTGGAAGATTGCATAGCTGACGAATATATTTTCCAGCCGGGTGGAACAGTCGCCGTGATTGCCAACACTGTCAACGTTTTGCAAGACAAGTGGAGTGACCATTTCCTAGGACTGATCGGGCAAGGCGCTTGCGCCGGGGAGCTGCCGAGGCTTTCCGGCTACATAGAATCGCACCTGATAGGGGATCCGACATACAGATTTTCCAATCCAGACGATAAATATTACGACATCGAGGGTCTGCTCCTTCGGGGCAAGGCCTCAGAATGGTCTCGTCTCCTTAAAAACGGAAGCCCAGACATGCAAGCTCTTGCGATGCACCGTCTGGCGGACGAAGGGAAAACGAGCGCGAGAGATCTGCTTGGCATCCTCAAGAATTCTGAATATGGCATCGTCAGGCTGCAAGCCTTGGAAGAACTTTCCGACCTCGGGGGCGATGCTTTCATCGAGGCTCTTGAATATGCCTCCCAGGATGGCTACGAATATCTTCAAAGGAGGAGCATTAATTACATGGCGGAGAGCGGCGACCCAAGGCTCATTCCTGCTTTGATGAAGTTGTCCATCGCTAACAACACCAGCGACAGATGCACGTTTGCCGCATCGAATGCACTCCGCTCTTTCCCACGGGACGAACTGATGGCAGAGTTCGAAAGGCAGTTCTCTGGCTCTGCGATTAAATATATTCATAAAGATTCCGTCAAGAATGTAATTGCTAAGGTGATTAAGCACAGCTCCAATTATGCCGAGGAGCTGAAATCTTTCATCCCTTCCGATGGAGTCCCGGCAGGAAGCGAGAAAGGCAAGAGGCTGGCGCTACGCTCGATCAGGAATATATTCCCTCACTATATGGTTCCTGAGATGATAGAATACCTTATGAACACAAGCAATGCAAATGACCAGATAATGCTCCTGGATGCTTTCGGCTGGCATCCTTTCTCATACCAGGCAGAGGCGATGAAGAAGGCGGCCTATGAAATGGGCGAAGATCCAGCATATCCGGAAGCCGTGAGGCTCGAAGCTAAGAAGACATATAAGCGATTGACGCACGAATAGATATCAATTATGAAGTGCACTTATTTAAGATTCTTGTTCATTGCGGCGCTCGTTGCGTTGGGCGTCGGCCCTTCACATGCTCAGCAGAGCAACTCAGTATTCGGTGGCAGCATCGGGAAAACGATGCAGCTGAAGACTTTCGCCCCCAGCGTGAGGATGGCATCCGACGTGTCCCTTCCGCCGTCGGTGGACAACTCCAAGTTGAAATATTTCCCTCCCATCATAGACCAGAACGGTGGCTCCTGCGCCCAGGCTGCGGGAATAGGGTACATGTTCACTTACGAGGTTAATCGCCTTCTGGACAGGGATGCGTCTGCTTCAAAGGCCAATCGCTTTTCTTATCAGTTCTCCTGGAATTTCGTAAATGATGGCATAGACCAGGGAGGGTTCGTGGACGACGGGCTTACTGTGGCAAGGCTTTATGGGATGATGACGGAAGAGGACTATGGCACATCAGGCCTGTATGAGTTCAAATGGGCTTCCGGTTACGATAAATATTTTAACGCCATGCATTACAGGGTCCAGGAAATGTATGTCTTCGCCGACAGCATACCTCTCATGAAGAGGTATCTTTACGATGCCGGGGACAGAAGCAAAGATGGCGGAATCCTTACCTTCTCTGCAAAAAGCACGTGGAAGATCAATGATGATTACGAGGGTCCATCTCTCACTGGGTACAAGTCTCTCTTGACGGCTTTGGGCACTAGCGGCTCCCATGCTGTTACCATCGCAGGATACGACGACACGGTCGAGTACACTGACGGCAATGGAGTCGTTCATATGGGCGCTTTCATAGTCGTGAATTCATGGGGGCGCTATTCGCATGACGAAGGTCGTTTCTACCTTCCTTACGATTTTTTCAGGGATCCCGACGTGGACAACCTTACCCTTGGAAGTACTGTGACAGCTGTGAAGGTGTGCACGTATGAGCCCAAGGTCGTGATGAAAGTCAAGATTGACTACACTTCACGAGACGACCTGTATTTCGGAGTCGGGGGCAATGCAGATGCTTCAGCAAAGTCCGCAAAGCAGTTTTACTACGATTCCGGTGCGTTCCATCAGCAGGGCGGCGACATTCCGATGGGTGGCAACCAGGGAGGCTCGACGATTGAGTTTGCCCTGGATGCTACGAGGTGCCTGCCTTCCGGCGGGAAAGAATACAAGAAGATGTTCTTGAACGTGGTTAGGTCTTTCAAAGGCAAATCAAAGGGGGAGGGCAGTCTTGTCGCACTTTCCATCATCGATTACCGCGGAGTGAAGCCAGTCGAGTACGAATGCTCTGAGGCATTGCCCGCAGCTTTGAAAGATGGAGATAATGTATTTGCGGTGAGCTTAGTGCGGAGGGACAGGATTCCATCCTCGCCGTACAAGTACAAAGACGAAGATGGGGTAGTTTCCTCAAAAGCTTACCTGCTGCGGTCAGCGGGAGGGAAAGCTGCCAAAATAAAGTTCGGTAAATCTGCGGATGGAAAAGTGAACATAACTTATCATGTTGAGAAATGAAAAAGTTGATTGAATATATAATATTGATTGCTTCGGCAGCTTTGATGGCTGCATCCTGCGATGGAGGTGGCAATAGAGGAAGCAGGGAGCAGGTCGTGAGCGGGGAATTGAGTGTTCCTGACATAACTGACGAGTGGAGCTATGTTTCAATCGAGAAAGGCGAAGTCATTGGGTCTTGCAGCCTTGCTGACACCATCGCCCAGCAGGAATGGGCAAAGCGGACAGATTGGGACATTGCGATTTGCAATGGGATGATCAGGACGAATAGCGGAGCATCCGGAATAGGCTCAGGCGGAATAATCTCTTCCGAAACTCCTTTTGAGGAGATCTCCAGCCTGCGAGCCAGCACCTATTTCACGGATTCATATTAATGATTCTTATTCATTAATACCCCTAAGTCCCCATCAATATAATAAAGCAGGGGCCGTGGTCGGTTTCTGAAGCTGTTTTTGTCAGCTGAAAAGTTTTCTAATGAACTACATTTTACGCAGAGGCCGGCAAGAGCGTAACGTTATGTTTCCTTGCAAGCCTTTCAAGCAATGCTTTCTC
>DCKG01000015.1:0-51495 GCA_002320605.1 Bacteroidales bacterium UBA1680
AAAAACAAAAAATACTACTTTTATTTGATTGATTGTCAATTTATTACATAACTCTTAAGGAGCGACTAGTTAGAATGAGGCAAAAAAGGAGATAAACACATACGAATAGTGTTTACCTCCTTTTCTATTAATTGAAGGAATCTTATTCAGATGCCTGCGCTACAAAGTGACCATCCTCTCCTTCCTTGACCATGATTGTTCCATCATTAGAAAGGAACCAAACATACATCTTTTCTATTTCGACATTGGTCGGTACTGAAAATAGCTGTTTAGGATAAATATACTTTCTAAATGAATTATCGCCAAGATTATCCATGATTCTGTCTTCGCTTACGTTCTCAAGAGTTGATGTCTCTCCGTTGCTTAGGATAGCCTTCCCACACAGAACAACATTAGACGCTCCTTTCAGTTCCGTTTCTGATGCATCAAAAACTATTGAGAAAATGTCCCCATATCTGAAAGTAGATGGTACTGTGGAAACAGAAGGAGTTACTGTATAATCTTCCAGTCCATCATCATTCAACTCGCCATGTACAATGACTTCTTTAGCTGTTTCATTAGGAGTATATCTTCCTTCACCGCTTTCTTTGTCAAGTCCCCAAGTAGTACCGCAGAAGCCAATTCCAAGGAAGAATTTAATTGGCGTAGGACCTGTTTTAATTTTCATTGTAACGTATCCGTAAATAGGAGCGGTGCTAACTTTATCATTGATATGGAAGATAGTTGAAGACTTGAAAACCGTCCATTCAACAGGCCCTTTATTCCCCATTAGTCCAATCTTGCTCTGGTATGCTACAGGATATGAAAGAGCTGTTGATTTCTCGGTTTCGTTGTCTGGAATAACTGTCAGCTGTTCATCAGTTACTTCCGAATAACCTTGAGCTGCATATCCGTCGGTTGTCAAGGTCAATTGAGAATTATTCTTGAGATTCCATGACTTTGGTGCAAGCACGGCAAAAACCATCCGTGAATTGTCATCTGTCTCAGTAACGAGTTTGAGTTTAACTTTTACTGTGATCTCGCTGTTGACCTTTGCGTCATCAGGAAAGTTTATTTCCTCCACAACCATCTCGCATGCAATCACTAATAATGCTATTATGCCTGTTGCGATGGCTATTAGAGATTTATATCTATTTTTCATTACCATTCCTCCTTATTCTATTCATTTATTTCTTTGAAGCGATACTCATATGTCAATTCTTTGCAATCTAGCTTGAAAGGCACATAGAGCTCTC
The DNA here is from genome assembly GCA_002320605.1 of Bacteroidales bacterium UBA1680. Taxonomy (GTDB): domain Bacteria; phylum Bacteroidota; class Bacteroidia; order Bacteroidales; family UBA932; genus Cryptobacteroides. The sequence goes on from DCKG01000015.1 coordinate 1,236, forward strand.
CGTTGCCGAAGTATACGACTGCATCATCACTTCCTTTTAGCCTGATTGTGTTCGGAGTGCTTTCTGTGTTGTAGTAGCATTCTGTTTCCCCTGATGGTATTGGGAAAGAATAAGCGGAGAATGGAATGTCTCCATTAACGAACTCAATGCTGGAGATTTTTCCTGACTTATAGTGGATAGTCAATCTGTAAGTTTTGAAAAAGTCGAAGTAGGAATATACATCAATTCCGTTTATGTTAACGGGATCTTTCTCTATCACTTGCTTGAGAGCATAATTTATATCGTAGTCTTTAGGATAATTATCATCCATTTTGGTGGATGTGTCTTCGCATGAAGTCACCACAAAAATTAGCGTGGTGACAAAAGCGAACATAATTAAAAATTTTTTCATATCATTTAAACTAATTAATTTAAAATAAGGGATTTATCAATCCAGACGAATCTGGGCCTATATGATTCTACATTGGATGACTGTTCACTGAAATCAGACGTGTTGACGTTGAATGTAATCAAAATCATGCCTGATTTCTCAAATTGTGGGTGAGCCATGGCATTATAAGAATACCAGTTATTGTTGCCCAAATCAGGAACTTTATATATCAATTTCTTGTGTCCCCAAGGTCCCCAAGGAGAGTCTGACGTGAACGTGTATATTTCTCCATTGTTGAAAGTCTTATTTTGAGCAATGAGGACATATTTGCCATTCAGCCTGAAAACATTGAACTGAGATGAGATAGGTACAGAGGAAAGACCGGACATGCCTTTGGCTGATGATCCATCAGTTACCCACGTCGATCCGTTATAGTATTCCCATTGTGTGTATAAGTTATTTAAGGTAGTCCTTGCGACATATGCTTCAGTTACTGGATCGATGTCATTCTCAATGTCAACTTGGGCATAAATATATAGGTAACCAGTATTGTCAATGTCGTTCAAGGCAGCGGCTCCGAAATGTATCTCAGGTGTTTCTGCTGATGGTGTCTGAGGCACAGTTGCGGAGAATGGGATTTCGGAACTGCGTTCGGGAATCACGTTAAGGTTGGGTAAATCATATTGCAAAATGTGAGTCTTTTCGTAATGGAAATTCCATCCTTCTGCCCCTGCGCCTTTGAACATGAGAAACTGGAAAATATATAATTTATTATCTGCTACGAATCCATGCCCAGGCCAATACCACTTCTGGCTTTCATCGGTAACTCCATCTGGAACTGCTGCAGAGGTGTTTGCCCCTTTCTCGTTACACATTGGATAGGATGAGCGTGTTTCATGATTGAATACTGAGTACGAATTCCGGTACATGTGGTTACCGCTCACTCTTTTTCCATTGTAAACTCTACCAGTGTACGAATCTCCCATTAGGAAGAGACTTTTTTCATTACCTAGGTAGATAGAATACATCCCATCTCCTTCTGTCACGCTGCCCTCATCTGGCATTATCTCTGAAGAAATGTTTGAGTCGAATCCATTAATATTGACAATGACATCAGCTCGCTTGATAATCTCGCCATTTGATACAAGCCCTATGCTAATCTTACAATTCTGATTATATGGGATGTGTGTGATAGAACAGCTCGTAGCATCATTATCTAGCTCAAGTTTGTTTTTCCCAAACTGATCCGTTACGAGATATGAATCGAAATCATTGGTTTCCTGTAGTTCCCAATTTAGAAAAACTGTGTCTGCATTGGAACTATAGCTCGCCAAAACAGGAGGTTTCCCGTTATCATCGAACGGATTGCTTCTCTTGCCTTCTCCGCTTGAGGAGCAAGATAATGTAGCAAGAGTTAAGACAAGTGTCATGAATATTCCGTATTCGTTTCTAATCATAGTTTTATTTCCGGACGAGATTAGGGTTGAGTCTCTTCTCCCTAAGAGGATAAGGGAAAAGGAGATCTTTCTCTTCAAACGGCGATGAATGTCCTGGCGTTTGAAGACCAATCAGATCAATGACTTTTCCGCTAGTTGTGTCAAGTGCCTTTCTTGTTCTTAGCATGTCAAACCATGTCTGGGTCTCGAAGCACAGCTCCCATATTCTTTCTTTGTATGCAGTTTCAAAGGTCAACGAAGACGGCTTTGACTCTTCTGCTGACGCAGGAATAGCCCTTTGCCGTACTTGCCAGTATGCATTGATTGCATCTGTATCTGTTGTAGTGCCGCCATCAGATATGGTCTTCGCCTCGGCCATCAGAAGAAGGATGTCTGCGTAACGAATAATAGGGTATCCCATTCCAGATTTTCCCGCATTATTGGCTGCAGACACGTCAAAAAATTTATAAATATATGGCACGTCTGTATTGATTTCTCCAGTGCCATCCAACGCATTGTATTTCTTTGTCATATATCCAAAATCTGCCTTACGAAGATCATTCTCGGAGTAGGAATCATAGAATGGTTCAGTTGGAGCTAGTGCACCACCGTATGCTGAATTCTGCGAAATGTTAGCTACTTCTGGGTAAGGAAGCAATGCGGAATGCACAGGTGAGCTTGCTTTGTCTGGCTCTCTTTCAATCGTGAGGATGTTTTATCCACCGCAAGCAAAATTATCATCTCTCATTGCCTGAAAAGATGGGTATAATGAAATTCCTGAGTTAGTAACAACATCTTTCGCTTCTGAATATGCCAAGTTATAATATTCTTTACCAAGCTGTAGAGGATAACCGGCCATCGTTATGTAAACTTTCGCAAGAAGAGATTTTACCGCTGCTTTTGCAACATGACCATCGCTATTCGACCATTGGAGATCTTTCATTAATTCTTCGGCTTTCTTAAGGTCGGCAACTATCTGATTATATACATCACTTTGGCTGGACAATTCTATGGCAGTATTTGATAGATCTGTCGTAGGGGTTATTTTTAGTGGAATTTCTCCCCAGAGCCTTACTAGATTGAAGTAATAATATGCCCTGAAAAAATAAGCCTGACCTAGTAGATTGTTCTTGCTTGAAGCAGGAACCTGTGCAGTTGATTTTTCTATTCCGGCAATTGCGACGTTGCAATTCTCTAATGCATGATACGCTGAACTCCAGAGAGATTCAAGATTATTGTTCTCTTCTGTAACAGTCAGTGAGTTAGCCTGTTCGAGGTAGAGCGAAGTTGCCTGCCTTTTTCTCGTGCAGTATCCTGTCATGTATTCAAGAAAAACAAATCGTTGCGTTCCTACCTCGATATCGCCGTCAAAAATGTCATCCATATAGGAATACAATCCGTCAACTGCTGCCTCCATCTGTGCTTCAGTTGTGAAGTAACTTTCTGGCGAAAGAAATGTCTTAGGTTTTTCCTCAAGGAAGCTGTCACATGAAGCCATTATAAGAATGCCTAAGGCAAACAATAATATATACTTGATAGATTTCATTGTTTTCAATAATTAAAAGATGATTTTAACGTTTCCTGAAACCGTAGTAGGTCTTGGATAAGAATAAAAATCTATTCCCGAGCCTGTCTTGACATTTCCGAATGCTCCCACTTCAGGATCGTATCCTGGATAAGATGTGAAAATATAAGGATTCTCAACTGAGACTCCTAGAATAAGCCCTTTTACAAAGTTCCACCTTTTCAGTAAATCGCATTTGAAGTCATATGACAACATAACATTTCTAATTCTAAGGAATGTCCCATCATAAAGCATGCGGGTGTCTTTCTCATTCTCGCCCCAATAAGTGTCTGATGGACGCCTTACTGCTGCTATCATGGTGTTTTGATGCTCAGGTGTCCATGCATCCAGAACAGTTTTCGTTGAGTTCGAATAAAGCTGTCTGTTTTCTAGCATGGTGTTGGTGATGTTCATGACGGTAGCCCCATATTGGCAGTTGAGGTCGAACATGAAAGTGAATCCTTTCCAATAGAATGTATTGACCATAGATACTTCTCCTTTCGGTGTTCCGGCTCCCTTATACTGTCTGTCGTTATCGTCAATCACATAATCATGGTTTACATCTTCGTATTTTATATCTCCTGGCTTCTTGCCGTATTTCGAAGCCTCATCTACTTCGTCTAGGCCCCAAGTCCCCAATCGGTTCAGGACAAAGAATGTTCCCCACCGTTTACCTTCGACAGCTCTCGCATTGTTCCCTAATTCAATGATTTCGCCGTTAATGTCAATCACTTTTATCTTATTCGTGCCGAATATCAAGTCCGTGTCCCACTGAAAATCCTTGTTGGAAACATTGTGGGTCGTTAGAGTCAGTTCCAATCCAATATTCCGGATTTTCCCGAGGTTAGTCCACGATGTTGAGTATCCTGTCGTGTAAGGAACTTGTTTTTGGAACAATAAATCAGTAGTGGTCTTATTATAATAGTCAGCGATGAACTGGATTCTATCATTGAATAAAGACATGTCAAGTCCTAAATCTAGTTGTTTTGAGGTTTCCCATTTCAATTTAGAGTTCCCTAAAACAGACAACGTCACATAAGTTGTCGGATTCTTGGCAAAATATTCAGTTCCGGTGCTGTATTGAGACATGGTAAGATATGTAGGAATAGAAGCATTCCCGACAGAACCATAACTGGCTCTAATTTTAAGATTGCTGATGTAATCCTTAGCTCTCTCAAAGAATGGTTCCTCGGATATTATCCATGCCGCCGATGCGGAAGGGAAAAATCCGTATTTGTTATCAGAGCCAAAATTCGATGCTCCATCAAGACGCAGAGTGACTCCTAGCATATATTTATTCTTATACGAGTGATTCATCCTAAAATAATATGAGTTCATTGTTGTCTGACTCATGCCTGAGCTTGGGTTCTGGACGACCGAGCCAGCGCCCAAATTATGATAGTCGAAAGATCCGTCAAAGAAATTTTCTGCACCTCCTTGCATATTCTCTGAATGCTGATAATACCAGCTGGCGCCAAGAACAAAAGAAGAACGTAGTTTTCCATCTAACAAAGATGGTGTCCAAGAGATGTAATCTTCATTTGACCAGTGATTTCCATCTGAGTATCCTATCGTAGCATAACCATTATTGCTTTCAGTTGTCTGAATCAGATTCTTCTCCATTGCGTAGCTAATGTTCTTCGAGTTATTTAGCTGATAATCTCCTTTAACAGTTAGAACGAGATCATCCATAATGTGGAAGTTTGACATTAGACTCATGATGAAATAATTATTCTTATCGATGTCGAATTTCGATTTCATCAGTCTCAGTGGATTTTCTGCTTCTTCTCCAAGAGGATAATCATTTTTCCTGCCCCATGTGCCATCTTCATACTTGACTGGAACAATAGGGGGCATCTCAATCATGTTTCTCAGAGAGCCTTGACCAAAACCGTTCTCACTGTCAGAGTTATTCGCCTTATAGTTTCCTCCAGTGGCAATCGCTTGAATGTCAATCCAGTCTGTTATTTGCGATTTGGCATTGATAGTGCCAATCATTCTTTTCGAATATGTCCCATAAAGTAAGCCATTGATATCTTGATAAGTCATGCTGGCATAAATACTAGTCTTGTCATTTCCTGAAGAGAATGAAAGGGAATGGTCTTGCACGAGTGCATTCCTTGTCATAACATCCTGCCAATCCGTATCGTATTTAGGTGATGCAATTAGGAGTCCGTCGCCATCATAGATATAATTCCCCGAATTGTCTTTTTGATAGTAGAAAAGATTTTCCATCGGTGTGGTGAGGTGTGGAGGTACATTCCCGCTGTATGCATAGGCTCGTTTCTGTAATTCCATATACTCGCCAGAATTCAAAACATCTATCCTGCGGTTTAGCATGCTGACGCCAACCTTTGCATCATATGTAACTGTACCCTTTCCTTTTTTACCACTTTTCGTAGTAATGATTATGACGCCATTTGCTCCTTTTGCTCCATACATAGACGTTGCAGCAGCGTCTTTTAGAACTTGGATGGATTCAACATCCGAAGTGTTAACCATTGACGGATCTATGTCTACGATCCCATCCATTACATAGATAGGGCTTGATCCCGCATTGATAGAGCCCATACCTCTGATTTGAATTGAAGTAGTTCCACCTGGACGACCGGAGAACGATGCACTCCTTAACCCAGCAACTTTCCCAGCTAGGCTTTGCATGATGTTTGCCGAAGTTGCTCTTTCATTAAGGGCCTCAGTTGAAACAGATGACACAGATGAGGATAGATCTCGCCTTATTATTGAGCCATAGCCAACGACAATTGACTCATCGAGTCCTATTGAGGAAGACTTTAATATGATATTCATCGTCTGCCTACCATCTGCAGTGATTTCAAGTGTCTCCATTCCCATGAAAGAAAATTGGATGATGTCACTTTTGGAAACAGTTAATGAATATCTACCATCGACATTGGATGTGGTTCCGTTAGAGGTACCTTTCACAATCACAGAAACGCCTGCGAGTATCTCGCCATTCTCATCCGTGATTTGACCACTAACTGAGTACCGATCCTGTGCGTAAAGAGAAACGATTGGGCATGTTGTTAGGATAATTAAACAAGCAGCCCATTTTTTAATTAGCAACAAAATAGGTTTCATTAATAAAAAGTATTAAGTGTTATCTGAAATTCGCATTGGACACGTTACTAATTATGCCAAGTTTAATCAGCACAAAAATATTGTTAGGATGCATAAATATTGTACACGATTCTTTCAAAATTGTATACTTGCAAATAGATGGTTTTAGGAGACTTGAATGATAGAATAGTGTACTCAGTTATTCTATATAAATAAGTATTTTCGTACAATAGTATTGTTTATAGATATGAAATCCTCCTTCCTATTTTTACTGGTCGCCGGCTTCTTTTGGCCTTATTTGTCCTATTCGGAAGAAGTCGATTACGTGAATTATGTCAATACCCTGCAGGGGACTGACTCGAAATTCGAATTGAGTTACGGGAATACTTATCCTATGACGGCAATGCCTTTCGGAATGCATGGATGGTCTCCTCAGACCGGGAAGAACGGTGACGGGTGGAAATACACATATTCTGCTAAGAAAATTGTTGGATTCAGTCAGTCTCATCAATGCAGCCCCTGGTGTGGCGATTATGTGGTATATTCATTCATGCCTGAGGTCGACTCTTTGAAATTCGAGGAATCGAGTAGGGGTGCGACTTTCAGTCATAAGAATGAAATCGGCAGGCCAGACTATTATAGGGTGACGTTCGACAATGGGATCACTACTGAAATGGCACCGGACATAAGATCTGTCCACATGAGATTCTCTTTTCCCAAAAAAAGGAATGCTTATCTCGTCATAGATGGATATGTTGGCAATAGCAATTTCTGCATTGACCCTAAAGAAAGAAGAATTGCTGGTTGGGTAGACAACCACAGGTTCGTCAATCGCCCTGAGACATTTAGAAACTATATAGTAATATATTTTGACAAGCCTTTCATAGAATATGGCACTTGGGGAGGCGGTTCCTCAGAATCAGGGAGAAAAGAAGGTTCCGGGCAAAATTGTGGGATTTATCTGAAATTCGCTCCAGGGACTAAAGTCCAAGCGAAGGCTGCGTCTTCTTATATTAGCCTCGAGCAGGCCGAAGTGACATTGTCAAATGAGGTCGGCAGAGATAAGAATTTGGAGGCCACGAGAAAGCATGGCCACGATACATGGAACAGCCTTTTGAGTAGGGTAGCGGTAAGCGGAGGCTCTGAAGATCATGTTAAAACTTTCTATTCATGCCTTTTCAGAGCCAACTTGTTTTCCAGGGTTTTCTATGAAATCAAGCATGATGGGAGTCCATATTATTATAGCCCTTATGATGGCAAGATTCATGATGGCTACATGTTCACTGATAATGGCTTTTGGGATACTTTCAGATCCCAATTCCCGCTAACCAACATACTCCATCCAACCCAACAGGGCAGATACATGAATGCCCTGCTTGCAGCGCAGGAACAATGTGGATGGCTTCCTGCGTGGTCAAATCCAGGGGAGACCGGGGGAATGCTCGGCAATCACGCTATCTCGTTGTTAGCTGATGCCTGGGCAAAAGGCATCAGAACCTTTGACCCTGAGAAGGCATTGGCAGCTTATGCCCATGAAGCCATGAATAAAGGACCGTGGGGTGGGGCTAATGGAAGAGCTGGATGGAAGGAATACTTTGAATTAGGTTATGTCTCTTTCCCAGAATCTAGTGGTTCGACTGCTCAGACGCTTGAATATGCTTACGACGATTTTTGCGCTTGGACAATCGCCAAGAGCATCGGGGATGATTTCTATGCCGAGGTATTCGCTAGGCAGATGTACAATTATAGGAACGTTTTCGATTCTTCAGTCGGTTTCATGAGGGGACGTGGCATTGACGGCAGATGGTTGGAACCATTCGATCCATATGAATGGGGTGGTCCTTATACTGAAGGCAATGCTTGGCATTACAACTGGTCTGTTTTCCATGATATCCAGGGTCTGATAAATCTCTATGGAAGCAATGATGCTTTCACTTTAAAGATTGATTCCGTTTTTAATAACTCGAATAGAGTGAACCCAGGTTGGTATGGCAGCATGATCCACGAGATGGTTGAAATGCAGCTGGCTGGAATGGGACAGTACGCTCATGGGAATCAGCCAATCCAGCATCTGGCATATTTGTATAGTTATGCAGGGCAGCCTTGGAAGACGCAGTATTGGGTAAGGCAGATAGTTGACAGGCTGTACGATTCTTCCGAAAAAGGATTTCCTGGCGATGAAGATCAGGGAGGAATGTCGTCTTGGTATGTGCTGAGCGCATTGGGAATATATTCGGTAACGCCTGGCACGGACCAGTATGTGATAGGAAGCCCAACTTTCGGGAAAGGAACGATCACTATGGAAGATGGCAGGGAATTTACTATCGAAGCTGAAAATAATAGCAAGGAGAATGTCTATATCCAGTCCGCTACATTAAATGGAGTCCCCCTTGAGAGAAATTATATAACATATAAGGAAATAACTGAGGGGGGAATCCTGCATCTCGTAATGGGACCAGAACCTAACATGTCCAGGAATATCAATCATTTGGCAGCGCCATTCTCATTATCTCTTCCAGAATAAATCGATATGATGAAAAAAACATTATATTCATACTCATCTTCATGCCTTCAGTCTCTTTTGCTGGAAGACTGTCAAAGGTTATCAGCAAAATGATTGGATTCGTGATGGTGTACATAACATTGAGAAGATTATCCATGACATGGGGCTTAGGTGAATTGCCACCATCGTTTGATTAAAATGTATCTAAATATGTTGCGGAATGATATTTTAATATTATTATCGATGCTTTTTATGGCATCGTGTGGTACAAATAGAGAAGATGTCGATTGGGCCATTACTGGTTTCGTAAAGCCAGAAGGCGAAAACCCCATCATTTATCCAGACAGCATCAGCAAATTTTACTGTCCAATGTTGCAAGATTCAGTTAAATGGGAGGAAGGGGCGACTTTCAATCCGGCTGCCGTTAAGATGAATGGGAATATCATAGTGATTTACAGGGCTGAAGATGACATTAACCAGGGAATAGGCTCGCGGACTTCTAGATTGGGGTACGCCAGTTCGTCTGACGGGATACATTTTCAGAGAATGTCAGCGCCTGTTTTTTATCCCGATATCGACAATCAGAAAGACCTTGAATGGCCAGGTGGCTGTGAGGATCCTAGAATAGCTGTGACCGAAGATGGGACCTACGTAATGATGTATACGCAATGGAATAGAGACTGCCCTAGGCTTGCCGTGGCCACATCCAAAGATCTTATTCACTGGCAAAAACATGGCCCCGCTTTCGCCAAAGCCTATAATGGGAAATTCCGCGATATCCCTACGAAATCGGCTTCGATAGTCACCAAACTGTATGGAGATGCACAGATTATTGAAAAGGTGAACGGAAAATATATGATGTACTGGGGAGAACAGTTTGTGAATGTAGCCACTTCGGATGACCTAATTAATTGGATGCCAGAAGTTGATTCACACGGAGATCTTGTCAAAGTGATGGAGCCAAGAAAAGGTTATTTTGACAGTCAGCTTACCGAATGCGGCCCTCCTGCAATTATTACGAAAGATGGCATCATTCTCATCTATAATGGAAAGAATCTCTCTGGAGAAGGCGGATCAAAAGAATATGCCGCTGGTACTTATTGCGCTGGCCAGGCGTTATTCGACCTGCATGACCCTTCCAGATTATTGAAAAGGCTTGATAAGCCTTTCCTAACGCCAGAATATGATTTTGAACGTACTGGCCAGTATGCAGCAGGAACTGTTTTCACCGAAGGAATGGTTTATTCGGAAGGTAAATGGTTCATATATTATGGTTGCGCAGACTCTAGAGTAGGCGTTGCTGTCAGAGACAATAAAAACATTGCTATATGAGATTGAAATCGATAATAATCTTTTCATTAGTTTCCGTATTTGTTGCGTCATGCGAAAAATCAGAAGATTCTCCGAGCCATCTGTCGGATTACGTTAATCCAATGATTGGAGCCAGCACCAACATAGGTGCCGCAGGGGCTTACCATGGGCTTGGTAAAACATTTCCTGGCGCGACTACTCCATTCGGTATGGTGCAGGTCAGCCCAAATACTATCACGGGGGGCGACAACGGATCAGGCTACAGCGATGAGCATAAGACCATCGAAGGCTTCGCGATGACCCAGATGAGCGGAGTCGGCTGGTACGGAGACCTGGGTAATTTCTTGGTCATGCCCACCGAAGGAAAGCTTTACACCTGTGCGGGAAAGGAAGATGGTAGCATCGTGGGATGGCGTTCCACTTATGATAAAGCTTCTGAAACTGCGAAAGCAGGGTATTATTCGGTCAAACTTACTGGCCACGACATTCTGGTGGAGGCAACAGCAAGCCAGAGATGCGGAATATTAAGATTCACTTACCCAGAAGACACCGTTTCCAGAATACAGATTGACCTGGCTAGAAGAGTCGGTGGTACTTCCACTCGGCAATATATTAAAGTATTAAATGACAGCACGATCCAAGGATGGATGCAGTGCCTGCCGCAAGGCGGAGGATGGGGCGACGGGGCAGGGAAGGCAGACTACACAGTCTATTTCTATGCGACTACATCCAAGCCTTTCGCAAATTATGGATTCTGGAGTGCTGATATTCCTGATGACTGGGGTAGGAAAAGAGAAAACATAGAAAGCCTCGAATATCAGAAAAGAGTGTCCGAGGCAGCCGTCAGCATAGGCGGCACAGAACTTTCCGGTAAGCATTTAGGATTTTTCGGAGAATTTCCGACATCGGAAGGAGAGTCAGTTGAGCTGAAGGTAGGAATCTCATTTGTAGACATGGATGGCGCGAAGAATAACTACATGCAGGAGATTTCAAGCAAAACATTCGATGAGGTTAGGAAAGAAGCTACTAATAAATGGGATGAAGAACTTTCAAAAATCAGCGTCACAGGAGGCACGGAAGATCAAAAAGTCATTTTCTATACTGCCTTGTATCACACTATGATTGATCCTCGCATTTACGAAGATGCTGATGGCCGTTTTATTGGTGGTGATTATAAGATACACAGCCATGGTGGCTCATATACGAAAAGAACTATCTTCAGTGGCTGGGACGTGTACAGGAGCCAGTTCCCTCTGCAGTCCATCATTAATCCGAAGATGGTGAGCGATGAGATAAATTCTCTGATCGAGCTAGCCGAAGATAGTGGCCGGAAATATTTCGAGCGTTGGGAATTTCTCAATGCATATTCAGGCTGCATGATAGGGAATCCTGCTCTTTCAATAATTGCAGACGCCTATTCTAAGGGCATCAGGACTTTTGATTCGCAGAAAGCGTTGGAATATTCAATCAATACTTCAAACGCTTTAGGGAATGGAACTAATGGCTACACTGCTGGAGGCGGCAGCATCTCTTGTACTTTGGAAATTGCCTATCACGACTGGTGCATTTCACAGCTAGCCAAGGCTTTAGGAAAAGATGAGATAGCAGCTGAATATGCTGTAAAAAGTCAAGCATACAAAAATATATTCGATAACGAGAAAGGATGGTTTCGCCCTCGCAATGAGGATGGAAGCTGGATGGAGTGGCCGGAAGCCGGCAGGCAGCAGGAAGGGTACGGCTGCGTTGAGAGCAATCCTTACCAGCAAGGGTGGTTCGTGCCTCACGATGTTGAAGGAATGACTAAGCTGATGGGCGGTAAAGAAAAGGCTATTAATGATTTAAAATACATGTTCGAAAATACTCCGGAAAATCTTCTCTGGAATGAATACTACAACCATGCTAACGAGCCGGTTCATTTCGTTCCTTTTCTGTTCAATCAGCTCGGAATGCCGTGGCTCACTCAGAAGTGGACACGTTTCATCTGCTCTCATGCCTATCGGAATAAGGTTGAAGGCCTCGTAGGGAATGAGGATGTGGGTCAAATGTCTGCATGGTACGTCTTAGCGGCCTCCGGAATCCACCCATCCTGCCCGGGAGATAATATGATGGAAATAACAAGTCCGGTATTCGACAGAATAGAATTTACTCTGGATAACCGGTATTACGAAGGTGAATCTTTCACTGTCATCGCCCACGATAATTCATCGCAGAATATTTATATTCAGAAGGCCAGGCTTAATGGAAGGCCGCTTTCAGAGCCCCACATCGATTTTTCCGAAATCGCCTCGGGAGGCATTTTGGAGCTATGGATGGGTTCGGAGCCGTCTGAATTTTTTCAATGAAGGAATTCTGGAATTTAAATCCAGCCGAGGCTTTGAAGGTCGCCTGCGAGCCAGGCTGTGTCGCCTTCGGTGAACATGAAGTCCGGCTCCGGGTTAGTTACTATTTCCCCGCAATGCAAGACGCTGATGACCATGCACTGGTAGCGTCGCAAATTCGCGCTCCTGAGAGTTTTCCCAGTCAGGAAAGAGTCTGCCTTCAGCGTTACGGATTTTATTTCGAAGTTGATGTCCGCCGTGTCTTCCAGCTCGTCAAGAGAAGGGATGGTTGCGTCAATCATGGCCCTCAGCTTTTCAATCTGCTCATTCGTGCCGACGGCAAGCAGCTTGTCGTTAGGGAAGAGCATTACGTCGCCTGATGGCACGATTATGTTTTTCCTTCCTCTGGTAATCTTGATTATGTTCGCTCCGGATTCGCTGCGGAAAGGAATATCCTTTAGGCAAGTACCGGCAAGCGACGACTCCTGAGCCAGCGTGAGGCTTACGGTGTTCACGCCATAATCAGCGAGTTTCTGCCTCACTGAATCGGAGACTGGCTTCGAACGTCTCTCGATTTCCTCTCTTTCATTGTAATTTGACAAGAAGTGCTGTTCCAGCTGATTGAATTTGTGCATCGAGCGGCGGGCGAAAAGTATGAATATGAGACCTGCCAGGATTATTGCGAAAACAGTCCATCCAGCTAGCTGGAAATATGATGAGATCACTACCAGCACCAATGCGATCACGATGAACGACCGCACCAGGGTTAATCCTATGAGGGGCCAGATGTTGCTCTGCTTTTCCTTTATCAGTTTAGGCGCAGACTCGTTGATGGATCCGGAATTAATCCCGAGTCCGTACAGGAAAGGAGCCATGGCGGATAAAGTTATGGCTACGTCGAGGATTTTCCTTTCTGTGCCGACCCAGGATGGCAGGAGGTGCTTCACTGCCGGAGCCAGGTAAATCTTGCTGCCAATGTAGATTGCGATCAGGATCACTCCGTAAAGCACTATGCGCGTTAGGTATGCTTTCAGCAGCTTGTGCCACTCATTGTGTGCCATGGCAGTGTCCTTTGCGCTGCTTCCTGCAGCGTTCATCTTTTCTATCCAGGTTTTCGGAAGCTTTTTGCTCAGCAGGTTGTAGCATGGGCCTGCGAGCTTAATCATGAAAGGGGTCGTGAATGTCGTTATCACGGAGACGGCGATTATCACGGGGTAGATGAAATCCCTCATGACCCCCAGGGACACGCCCACGCCTGCGATTATGAATCCGAACTCACCCAGCTGAGCAAGCGAGAATCCCGTGTAAACTCCGTTCTTAAGCCCGTTGCCAGTCAGGATTATGCCTGCTGCGCCAAAGAGTATGTGCGTCAGGATGACTATTACCGCAAGAAGGAAGATGATCTGCCAGTGAGCAGTGATCTGCGCAGGCGCTACCATCATTCCCACCGAGACGAAGAATATGGCCCCGAAGAGATTCTTGATTGGCTCGACGATTTTGTCGATTTGTTCGCTCTCAATGGTTTCAGCGAGGATTGATCCCATCACGAATGCCCCCAGAGCTGAAGAGAATCCGACCGAGGTGGCAAGGGCGACCATTCCGAAGCAGAGCCCTATGCTTACGATCAGCAGGATCTCATCGCTGAGATATTTCTTTGCCTTTTCCAGCAGAGTGGGAATGATGTATATTCCTACCAAGAACCAAAGTATGAGGAAGAACAGCAGCTTGGCTATGTTCATGAGCATCTCTTTACCTTCGAATTGCTGGGAGACTGCCATGGTGGAGAGGAGTACCATCAGCACGATGGCGATCAGGTCCTCTACGACCAGGGTTCCGAAAACCATCCCTGCCCACGGTCTGTCTTTCATGCCCATGTCCTGGTAAGATTTCAGGACAACCATCGTAGAGGACATCGAGAGAAGGCCTGCCAGGAATATGCTTTCAAGCATTGTCCAGCCAAGCGCCTGTCCGGTCGCGAAGCCAATCACGAAGACTCCGAGGAATTTCGTCGATGCGGTCACGATAGCGCTTGATCCGACTTTCATCAGCTTCTTGAAACTGAATTCCAGGCCGAGACCGAACATCATGAAGATCATTCCGATTTCCGACCATTGCTGGACAGTTTCGGTGCTGGATATTCCCGGAAAAAAATGTATGTTGGGACCAATGAGGAATCCTGCTATGATATAGCCCAGTATCAATGGCTGTTTCAACGCCTTGGATATTATTGTGAAGACTCCGGCTGAAATCAGTATCAGAGCCAAATCCCTCACAAGGTTAACTTCTTCGGTCATATTCCTATATTCTTTGATGCAAAAATACCATTTTCCTAGCTCTTTTAAATAACATTAATATGTCATTTGCTGCGTCCGGAGCAAAGATTTTAGTAAATTTGCACCACCATGAAAAAAATATTGTTCCTAATTCCGATATTGCTCCTTCCCATTGCAGCTTTCGGGCAGAATCTGTTTGACGAGAAAGTAACGCTAAACCCTATGCCGCCGAAGGTGCCCCAGAAGATGACTTTCGCAGGTCAGACCATTGAATTCAATAGAAGCGACCTCATCGAGCGGATGGACAGGGAGCTGATCTCGTTCGCATATTCCCATCAAGTTTCTCTCCTGATGCTCAGGCGAGGCGACCGTGTCTTCAAGCAGGTTGTTCCGATAATGAAGGAATATGGGATACCGGAGGATCTGAAATATATGATGGCAATAGAGAGCAATCTGGATCCGAAGGCTAGGTCAAGTGCGGGCGCTGCCGGACTCTGGCAGTTCATGTCGGCGACGGCTAAAGAATATGGGCTTGAGGTGACTAGTGAAGTGGATGAGAGATACGACATCGAGAAAGAGACAAGGGCTGCGTGCCAGTACCTTCTGAAAGCATATGCAAGCTACAATGACTGGTTCACGGTGGCTGCCAGCTACAATAGCGGCCAGGGCGGTACGACCAGGAGGCTCAGCGACCAGCAGCAGACCAGCGGCTTGGACTTGTGGCTGCCTACAGAAACTTCCAGATACATGTTCAGGATGCTGGCTGCCAAGATGCTTTTCGAGAATCCTGAGGCTTTCGGCTTCAAACTGGATGTCTCAGACAAATACCCATATTATGAGCCTCAGAAAGTGGTGGAAGTTGATTATTCCATCAGCAGTCTGGTAGAGTTCGCGAATCGCTACGGAATATCCTACATGCAGCTCAAGGAAGCCAACCTCTGGCTTCGCAGCGACAAGCTGACCAACGCTAAGAAAAAGACATACAGGATCATCATTCCCAAGAATATTTAGATTCAACCCCATCCCGTCATTCTGAACTTGATTCAGGATATAGTCTTCAACTAACAGTGGAAGACCCCGTCTATGGGAATGTCCCAAGGGTCGGCTGGAATGGAATCGACGATCTGCTGCGGGTATGCGATGCCCCAGACCGGGCAACTGACATTATGCAGGAAGCGGTCGTAGAAGCCCTTGCCTCTGCCAAGACGAACACCGGATTCCGTGAAGGCTAAGCCGGGGACAATGACAAGATCCAGGAGCGATGGGTCGCGAAGCAATGCAGCATTCTCAGCAGGTTCCAATATTCCGAAAGCACCTGGAGTCACAGTGTCTGCTGAATATTCATAAACATCAATGTCATTGCCATTTACCTTCGGCACATAAAGTTTTTTCGAGGCATCGGCCAGCAGCAGGGAGGTGTCTAACTCATCGGCAAGGGACAAGAATGCCATGATTCGATTCGCAGACTTCCATTGAGGGCTGGACAGCACTTGATGGCATGTTTCCATGGAATATTCATTTTTCTGCATTGGTGAAAGCGATTTTACCCTGGCCCTTATCTCTGCTCTGATGCCGCGTTTGTCGTTCTTGCTCATTCTCAAATTGTTTTAGTATCGAAAATCTAATCTAAGATATCATATATTTTGTAATTTTGCTGCCAAAATGAATAAAAGTAATCAGATAGACATGTTGAACGGCCCTCTGATGGGGAAGCTGGTTCGGTTCGCCATACCATTCGCGGCGAGCAGCATTCTTCAGCAGCTGTTCAACTCCGTGGATATAGCGGTAGTCGGTAATTTCGCAAGCAGTCATGCACTTGCGGCAGTTGGAGCGAATGGCCCTGTCATTGCCCTCTTGCTGAATTTCTTCATCGGTATTTCACTGGGAACGAACGTCATAATTGCGAATCACATAGGTCAGAAAAATGAGGAAGGCATACGTGAGGCTGTGTCGACATCCTCCGTAATAGCTCTCGTGGCTGGATTCCTCCTAATGATCGTCGGTCTCTTGGTAGCTTCGCCTCTCTTGAAATTAATGAATACGCCAGCTGACGTGCTGGACCAGGCGACTCTTTACCTAAGAATAGTGCTTCTAGGAGCGCCTGCCATATTAATATATAATTTCGGCGCCGCCATTCTTCGAAGCAAAGGTGACACGAAGCGTCCACTGTACATCCTCATCATCGCAGGCATCCTGAATACCATTTTGAACCTCGTTCTGGTGATTGTTTTCGACATGGCTGTGGCGGGAGTAGCCGTTGCTACGACAGTTTCCAATTTCGTCAGCGCCGGAATTATCGTCTGGGTACTGACCCGCGAAGAGGGACCGTTCAAGCTGAAGATAAAAGGCATGAAATCATATTCACGGTCACTTTCAAGAATATTGAATGTCGGCCTTCCTGCAGGCTTCCAGAATATGCTCTTCGCTATTTCCAACGTCTTCGTGCAGTCCGCCATCAATTCATACGGAGCTCTTGCAGTGGCAGGAAACGCCGCGGCGCTGAACTATGAATTCTTCTCTTATTTCTTCGTGTCAGCGTTCGATGCTGCCGCAGTGACATTCGTAGGGCAGAATTATGGAGCAGGGAAGGTGGACAGGTGCAAGAACGTGTTCAAGATCTGCATGGTGCTCAGCGTGATAGTTTCCAGCCTTTTCTCGGCCATCATCCTTCTGAACGGCAAGGCATGCATGAGGGTCTTCACATCTGACCCGCAAGTAATCAGCTTCGGAATAGAGAGGCTGAAATATGCCACTCTGTGGATGGGTCTGGCATGTAGTTATGAAATAGCCGGATCTTGCATGAGAGGATTCGGCTATTCGCTGCAGCCTGCCATACTGACAATATTCGGCACCTGCGTATTACGAATAGTTTGGATTTATGCCGTAAGCCCCATCTGGCCGGGGCTAGGGCATTTGCTATTTGCATATCCTGTCTCTTGGGTGCTTACTGGCACGATGGTTCTCATTTCTTATCGCATCGCCAGCAGGAAAGCCTTTGCCCTCGTTTCAAAGACAGAATAAAAAAAGCGGCAATGACTGCCGCTCATGAATATTTTCGCATTATATTCATTACAGAGCATTTTTGCTAATCATGTATTCTGCGATCTGGACTGCATTCAGGGCTGCGCCCTTGCGAATCTGATCGCCAGTGAGCCACAGAGTGCAAGAATTGTCATCTGTCAAGTCCTTACGGATTCTGCCGACATAAACATCGTCTTTCCCGGCGCTTTCCAGAGGAGTAGGGTAGACATAGTTCTGAGGATCGTCCTTTACTGTGACTCCAGGGGCCGCTTCGAGGGCTTTTCTTATCTCGTCGACTTCCAGAGGCCTTTCAGTTTGGAACCAAACGCTCTCCGAATGGCTTCTTAATGAAGAAACCCTCACGCAAGTTGCGCTGGTTCTGACGTTAGAATGCATGATTTTCCGAGTCTCATGGAACATTTTCATCTCCTCCTTCGTGTAGTCGTTCGGCATCATCTTGTCTATCTGAGGAATGACGTTGTAAGCAAGCTGGCAAGGGAATTTGCTTACATGTTCAGTCTTGCCAGTCTCCACGATGTCTTTATATTGCTGCTGAAGTTCCTGCATTGCCTGAGCTCCAGCACCACTAGCGCTCTGGTATGACGAAATGTGAACTTTTGAAATGCGACTCAGGTCATCGATTGGTTTCAGGACTACTACCATGAGTATGGTCGTGCAATTAGGGTTCGCTATAATGTTCCTAGGGTGATTCAATGCATCTTCTGGATTAACCTCAGGCACCACCAGAGGCACGTCTGCGTCCATTCTGAATGCACTGCTGTTGTCTATCATCACCGTGCCAAATTTAGTAACAGTGTCTGCATATTCAAGGGAAGTGCTTGCGCCTGCGGAAGCAAATGCGACGTTGATTCCTTTGAAATCGTCGTTGTGCTGCAGTTGCTTGACGATGATGTCCTTGCCTTTAAATGAATATGTCCTTCCGGCGGATCGTTCGGACCCGAAGAGAACCAGTTCGTCACACGGAAAATTCCTTTCTTCCAGGATGCGCAGGAACTCTTGTCCCACTGCGCCACTTGCGCCAATGATTGCTGCTTTCATAATACGAAATAATTGTTAAGTCCGGACTTTTTCTGTCCGACTTCAAAGTTATGCAAAAAAATGCTTAAATTTGACAAATCTTTCAATTACAATGACCCAATTACATGTTATTAACCACCCGATGATTCAGCATAAGCTGACCATTATGAGGAAAAAGGAAACAGGATCCAAGGACTTCAGGCAGCTGCTGGACGAGATTTCAATGCTAATGGGCTACGAGGTGACTCGCGATCTCCCACTGGAAGATGTCGAAATAGAGACACCTGTCAGCAAGATGACGGGTAAGGAAATTTCTGGCCGAAAGCTAGCCATAGTGCCTATACTTAGGGCAGGCCTAGGAATGATGACAGGGCTGCAGACCTTGGTTCCGGTCGCAAAAGTCGGCCACATAGGGCTTTACAGAGATGAGAAAACGCACAATCCGGTGGTATATTACTGCAAACTTCCTCTTGACATTCAGGAAAGACTCGTGATAGTCACTGATCCCATGCTCGCCACAGGAGGAAGTTCATGCGACGCAATCAGGATGCTGAAGGAGAGGGGATGCAGAAACATCCGCCTGATGTGTCTGGTAGGTGCCCCGGAGGGAATAGAAAGAGTGCAGAAAGAACATCCAGATGTGGACATATATCTTGCGGCAGTAGACGATCATCTAAATGAAAACGCCTACATCGTGCCAGGTCTGGGTGATGCAGGCGATAGAATATTCGGAACTAAATAAATCCCCCTATTTCTTAAAGGCTTCCATCATCGGTCTTCCTCTCCAGTCTTCTGGAATCTGGAGGCCGAGAGCGTAAGCTATCGTAGCAGGCACGTCATACTGCATCATGAATCTCTCGAACTGGCCTTTATTCGAGATGTTTTTCCCGCAAATGACGAACGGAGTCTCAAGTTCCTCAAGAGTCAGATTACCATGACCATGACCTTTCCCTCCATGATCTGAGGTAATGATAATTATCGTGTCATCGTAAATCCCAGCATCTTTCAGGGCATTGACTATCATGGCAATCGCATTGTCAGTATGCTTCAGGCACTCGTCGTAGTCTTTTGATTCCCAGCCGTATACGTGTCCGGTATGGTCTACGTTGCCGATATAGAATGTGTAGAAAGCTGGCTTCTGGCTTTTGATGTCTGACACAGCTACCTCTGTGTATTTCTCTATATCGGAATAATTCTCTACTTCGTGGAATAGCTTGTGAAAAGTCGTGGCTGCAGTATCGCAGACGTAACCTATCCCGTCCCAGTCATAAACGCAGCCAGAAACTGCATCGGGGCGCTGCTGCTTCAAAAGCGAGTAAATGGTGACAGGCATGCCATTTTCCTGAACCGAATAAGCAGGAATTACTGGTTTTGCGGAATTCCAGGCATTGTAGCAATGCATTTCGGTAGGAACGCCCATGAATATGCTAGCCCAGTTGATGGCAGAAGCCGAAGGCATCACGGAACGTTTAGTGAAGGTGTAGCACCCGTCATCCATCAAAGATTTAACCGTCGGCATGAGATCCATGTCATCTTTAACCTGATTTGATCCCCATCCGTCAAGGCCGATGAAAACAACGTGTCCAGCTAACGGCTTCTGTGACTTTTTGCGGGCAACAACATCGTTGCAAGGGAGCAGCAGAGCAATAGCTGCAAGAATGAGAAATATTTTCTTCATACTATAATTATTAATATATCACATCACATACGCCACGTAAGTAGCCGAGTGATTCGGCGACGCTTACGGTAGGGTTCTTGTCGCTATTCTTTTCCATCTCTATGGACACGACGCCTTGGTAATTCACCTTCTTGAGAGCCTTCACGATTGCCACGAAGTCCATCTGGCCGCGACCCATTTCCCAGGTGTGTCCCGCCTTAGACGCAGCAGTCTCATCCTTGATGTGAATGTCGTAAATCCACTTGTGGTACTTGCGTATCTCTTTGGCTATGTCGTTTCCAGACCTGAATGAGTGGCCGAGATCCAGGCAGGCTCCAACTCCAAGGTTCGGATTCTTGACAAGCTCCATTATCTTGTAAATGTCAGGGAATGCTGCTCCGTCTGGTCCGTGAGTGTGGATGGCAACGCGAATTCCCGTATCGTGCACCTTCTGAATCACGTAATCTATCAGCTCATAGTTAGGGACGCCGATGAACATCTTCGCGCCATAGCGAGCGGCATAGTCGAAAGTCTTGTCTACATCTTCCTTGGAGCGCATGTAGATTGGCCCAAGGATGTAGCCTTCAACTCCGTAGCTAGCACATTTAGCCCTGAAGGCATCCATCTGCTCCTTAGTGGAGTTTAATGGCAGCCAAAAGTCTTTGACTGACAAATACTTGACTCCCATGCTCTGGAGGTAAGCAAGAGTCTCGTCAATGTTGAATTTGCGATAAGTGTAACCTGCGACGCCAATCTTCAAGTTGTCGGATTGGTGGCTTTTCCATGTCTCCTGTGCGCTTATTGGAAGCACGCAAAGAGAGGCGATGATGAAAATTAAAATCTTCTTCATGATAGAGAAATCATTATGATTGTTCTTTTTCCTGACTGCTTTCTTCTTCCTTAGGCAGCACGATAGGGCGGAAGCGCTTTTGACGGCGTTCCCAGCGTTCCCGTGCGAACTGCTGCATGTCAGTGGCTTGGTCGTTCTCGTCGATGATTTCAAGGCCCAAAATTGTTTCTATTATGTCTTCGAGAGTGATTATGCCTTGGAATGCGCCATAGTCATCGATTATCAAGGATATCTGCTCATGTTTCTTGAGCAGTTCTTCCCAGATGACATCCAGGGTGTCTTCCTCTCGGAAGAACGATATTGGCCGCTTCAAGTCTTTCAGTCTCTTGTCGAACTCGTCGTCTGCTAGCCCCTCAAGGGCATCGCTGAGCAATATGTAGCCCGTGATGAATTCTGGAGAGTCGTTGTAGACTGGTATCCTCGAGAAATGGAGGTAAGTGTCGTTTTTGTAGAAGTTTTTCAAGGTCATGTTCTCTTGGGCCGTCATGCAGACTATTCTAGGAGTCATTGCGTCTGCGGCAGAAACGGTATCCAGCTTCATGATATTCTGAATAACCTTATTCTCGCCTTGGTCAATGACTCCTTCTTGCGCTCCTATATTGGCCATCGCTGTCACTTCCTCGCGGCTTACGGTGGCTTCATCGTCGTCCGGCGTAAGCCATTTAGTAATGAGTTTTATGAGCAGGACGAATGGGAACAACAGTACGATCATGAAGCTTATGCAACCTGTGGCAAAGCCCATGAGATTCTTCCAGTATGAAGTGCCAATGGTCTTAGGGACGATCTCGGAGAATATTAGGATGAGCAGGGTAGTGATTGCGGAAATTACTCCGAACCCAGTGCTTCCAAAAATCTTTGTTGCCTGCATGCCGACTCCTGCCGCACCGAAAGTGTTGGCAATTGTGTTCAGAGAGAGAATGGCAGCCAGGGCTTTGTCCGGGTCGGTTTTATATTTGTAGAATTTATTGGCAGGCTTGTATCCTTGCTCCTTTTTCATCGTAACGAATGAAAGCGGAGTGGACATCAGCACGGATTCCAGGATGGAACATAAAAAAGAGATCAGAAGAGTCCCAAGCAGGAATAATATGAGAAGAAGCATAACCGGTCCCTGATTTTATTTGATGCAAATATAATATAATTGGCATAAAAATCATTATATTCGCACTCATACATAACACTACACATGCGTAATTTTATCATTTCTGCTGCCTTTCTGCTAATCATAGCCAATGCTGCGGCTGCCAATCTGGCAGTCAGCGATGCTCAATGCTGTTTCCTAAAGAATCCGCTCGGCATAGAGGAGCCTACGTTCGGGTGGAAGCTTCTTTCCGACAAGAACGGAATGCGCCAAAGCGCATGGGAAATCATAATATCAGAATCGCCCCATGTTCCAAGAGGAGATGTTTGGGATTCAGGTAAGGTTCCCGGGGAGGATCAGTTCGGAATCGTCCCAGATGGCCTCAGGTTGAAATCCACGGCAACATATTATTGGAAAGCAAGAGTCTGGGATTCGGTTGGAAAGGCAAGCGCATGGAGCGAAGTCTCCAGCTTTTCTACTGGAATATTGAGAAAGGAAGACTGGAAAGGCAGCTGGATTACCGCAGATTGGGAGAGTTGCCCGTCAATGCCGTATTTCAGGAAGGAATTCAAGATAGAAGGTAAGGTGAGAAGGGCGACAGTTTTCGCCTGCTGCCTTGGCGCGGGCGATATATTCATTAATGGAGAGTATGTCGATGAATCGGTGATTCTTGATCCGGCCCAGACGAATTATGAGCAATACGCCTTGTACCGGGCAATAGACGTCACTGGAAAACTCGTGAAAGGGGAAAACTGCGTCGGAGCCATGATTTACGATGGATGGTATAATCAAAAAGCAGTGTTCGCCAATTTCAGCTACGGCTCTCCGATGCTCAGGGTCCAGTTGGTCATTGAATATTCCGACGGAACTTCCGATGTGGTGGCAACAGATGCTTCATGGCAGTGGAAGCCAGGACCTGTGATTTCTGCAAACATTTACAGCGGAGAAGTTTATGATGCCCGTCTTGAAGTGAAAGATTGGTGCATGGCAACATCAAGCAATCTAAATGGATGGAAGAATGCGTCATTACTTAGCTCTGCGATAGAGCTAAAGTCTCAGGTCATGCCGCCAATGAGGACGAAAGACGTACTGGAAGCCGTTAATTTCTGGAGGACATCCCGAGGCACGTGGATTTACGACTTCGGGAAAAACACCACCTCTGAAATCAGTATTGAGGCCGAGATGCCAGCAGGCACAAGGTTCACGGTGCGCATGTCGGAGGAAAAATCGCCTTCCGGGGACAGTCTGGACTTCAGTTCGACAGGCACATTCGTAGTGCCGGTGCAAACCGATGAATATGTTTTCAAAGGCACTGGTAAAGAGACGTGGATGCCACGCGGCACCTATCATGGCTTCCGATACGCCGAGCTGTTGGTGAGCGAATCCTCAGTAAAGCCTCGGAAAGACTGGCTGAAGGCGGTGAACATCCACAGCGACCTTGGCGAAAAAGGGCATTTCGAATGCAGCGACCCTCAGCTCAACCGCTTGCATGAGCTTGCCGTCAACACCGTGCGTGGCGCAATGCTCGGAGTTCCCGTGGACTGCCCTACGAGAGAGAAATGCGGATGGCTGGGAGATTCCCACGCCTATGTCAAGATGCAGATGATGAACTTTGATGCCGAGAATTTCCTTTTTAAATATATAGATGACATTGAGTCTGGAGCCAAGCCGGAGCTGAAGAACACTCTCTTCCATCTGAGGAAGAACGTAATCTTCTATTACGCAGACAAGGCTTCTGGAATCCCTTTTATGATAGCTCCTGGCAAACGTCTGTGCGGCGTGGCATCGCCGGATTGGGGAACGGCAGTCGTCCAGCTGCCTTGGCATCTCTATCTGTATTGCGGCAACCGCCGGGCGATTGAGAAATACTATCATTTCATGAAACAGTGGACGAATCACGTTACCTCCACCGCAGTCGGAAATATTGTTTACGAGGGTTTGGGTGATTGGTGTCCTCCATACGGATTCAGCGGCACCGACACTCCGGTTGAACTCACATCCACCGCATTCCATTACTATGATCTGTGCATAATGGAACAGGCTGCTGATCTTCTGGAGAAAAACGACGACAAGGCCATATTCTCCGCCGAGAAGGAAGCTGTCAGGAAGGCCTTCATTGACAAATTCTACAATCCTGTGCTGAAATCATTCGGCTCACAGACTGGCAATGCAATGGCCTTGGATTTAGGACTTTGTCCCGATGGCGAGGAGAGCGAAGTAGCAGCATCCATAGTTCAGGAAATCCGGCTTCACGATAATTTCATAAGCACTGGAATTTTCGGCATCGCCAGAATTGGTTCAGCCTTGAGCCGTCATGGGAGGGCAGATGAGGCCTATTCCCTCTTCACAAAAAAAGGGCAGAATAGTTTCGAGTGGATGTGGAAAAAATACGATGCGACCACGCTTTGGGAGAATCTGCCTATCAACGATGAGGTTGTTTCCATGTCCAAGAATGCATCACATTGCCACCCTATGCAGGCAGGTTACGACTCATGGTTCTATGAGGACGTTGCTGGGATAAGGCCAGCTAGTCCTGGTTTTAAGAGAATACTCTTTCATCCATGCTTCCCTGGCAAGCTAGAATATGCCAAGGCTTCGGTCGAGAGCAGGTACGGCATAGTGAGAAGCGAATGGCGCAGGACTGGAAAATCCATCGAATGGAATATTTCAATACCGGCCGGCTGTTCGGCTGATGCAGTGCTGCCAGACGGGACGATAAAAAAATACGAATCAGGAAATTACATCATTCGTTTCGATGATGTGGAATAACTCAATCTTTTAGAAAACTTTGCAGCTCTTTCCAGAAACGGTGAGTAGGGAAGCCCATAACGTTATAGAAGGAACCCTCGATTCGGGATATTCCCACATATCCTATCCATTCCTGGATTCCGTAGGCCCCAGCCTTGTCGTAAGGCTTGAAGTTATCGATGTAATAGTTTATTTCTTCGTCAGTTAATTCCTTGAAATACACATTCGTGGTCACCGAGAATGTCTTCCGTCTGGTTGTGTTCCTGATCGTGACCGCAGTAATGACCTGGTGCTCTCTTCCAGACAGGAGCCTAAGCATTCTTTCGGCCTCCTCGCGACTGTGGGGCTTGCCTAGAATCTCGTTTCCGCATAGCACCATAGTGTCGGAAGTCACGAGAATTTCGTTCGGAGTCAGGGCCCTGTGGAACCCCATGGATTTCCCTTCGGACATTGCCTGGGGTATTTGCTCATGAGGAATGTCTGTCGGCGTGCTCTCTACGAATGATGTTTCTGCATCGACCGTGAGAGGAATGTCAAGGCCTTCAAGGAGTTCTTTCCGGCGAGGGGAGTTAGACGCAAGTATGATTTTCTTGCCGTTCAGATTCATATTCCTAGAACATCTCCTTGTATGCCTTTGTGCTGAATGTCCAGTCCCCGCGAGCTTTCATCACTTTTTCGATGTATTCCCTCACGAATGAGTGCCCGCCAGGCCTCTCCGATACGATGTCTGCAATTGCTTTCGTGTCTTCGCAAGCATCGCTAGGGCATATTCCCAAACCAGCGGCTTGCATCACTTCGATGTCAGGGACATCATCGCCGAAAAATATTACATCTGAATATTTTAGATTGTGTCTCTTGCAGAAATCCTCAAAGTCTTCCATCTTGTTCCTGGAGCCTAAATACACATCTTCGGGAGGAACGCCAATCGTTTTCATTCTGGCGCAGATGCTTTGTGCCCTACCTCCGGTGATTATGCCGACAGGGTAATCGTGCATTCTAGCCATGCGCACGCCGAATCCGTCTTTCGAGTCGAAAGTCCTGTAGAGCTGCCCCTCATTGTCCGCAAGTATGCCTCCGTTCGTCATGACGCCGTCAACGTCCATGGCGAAGGCCTTGATCTTCTTGAAATCACTCATATTCAAGATTTTGTGCCGTTAGGCCCGAACTGAGGCAGGTCTCCCAAGTTGAAAGTGCCGCCTTCATTGTGCTTCCCTCCGTTTCCGAGGTTGATGAGTCCGAACTGCGTCTCGTACTTCGTTACATTGTCCATCAGTGCGTTCAGAAGCATTTTGGCATGCTCCGGAGTCATTATTATCCTGTTCGTGATGGCCGGCTTAGGAAATCCAGGCAGGTTGGATGCGAAATCCACGATGAACTCGCTGCGAGAGTGAGTGATTATCGCAAGGTTCGAATATGTTCCCTTTGCGACTTCTGGATTTAGCTCTATGCTAATCTCGTTCTTTTTATCTTCCATATTTATCTTAGTTAACTATTCCATATGTGACGCAAATTTAGTTAAAATAAATGTTATATTTGTAGCTCGATTGAAATAATAGGAATCAATGAACGACAATAGACAGCTTTCAGAAAAGTATGATCCGGCCGAAGTGGAGGATAAGTGGTACGCCTGGTGGCTAGACCATAAATGCTTTCATTCAGAACCTAACGAGAAAAAACCATACACCATAGTAATTCCACCGCCAAATGTAACGGGAATCCTGCACATGGGCCATGTGCTGAACAATACGCTCAATGATGTGCTGATCCGTAAGGCCAGGATGGACGGGAAAAATGCTTGCTGGGTGCCGGGTACCGATCATGCGTCCATAGCCACAGAGAATAAAGTGGTTGCGAAGCTCAAAGATATGGGAATCTCCAAGGATAGCCTCACTCGTGAGGAGTTCCTGAAATATGCCTGGGAATGGAAAGAAGAGCATGGCGGAATCATTTTGAAGCAGCTTAGGAAGTTAGGAGCGTCTTGCGATTGGGACCGCACTAGGTTCACTATGGAACCTGATCTTTCCCGTGCCGTCATAAATACTTTCGTGTATTTCTATAAGAAAGGCATGATTTACAGAGGCGTGCGAATGGTCAATTGGGATCCTGAAGCACTTACGGCCATCAGCGACGATGAAGTGATACATAAGGATACCCAAAGCCATCTCTATCATCTCAGATATTATATTTCTGACGGTAAGGGGAATAGGACTGACAAATACATCGTAGTCGCGACCACTCGTCCTGAAACCATCATGGCAGATGCAGCAGTGAGCATAAATCCTGATGACGAGAGGTATCACTGGCTGAAAGGCAAAAAGGTGCTTATCCCACTAATTGATAAAGAAATACCTATCATAGAGGACGCATATGTGGAAATTGATTTCGGTACTGGCTGCCTGAAAGTCACGCCTGCGCATGATGTTCACGACTACGAGATTGGCATGAGGCATAATCTTCCCATCTTGGACATCATCGATGACCATGGCAGGTTGAACGAGAAAGCTCAGATTCTGGTAGGCGAGGATCGTTTTGTGGCGAGGAAAAAGATTGTGAAAATGCTCGAGGAATCCGGCTGCCTAGAGAAAGTCGAGGATTACAATTCGCCAGTAGGATATTCAGAGAGGACGAATGCCGTCATCGAGCCTAGACTCTCCGCACAGTGGTTCCTGAAGATGGATAAGCTGGCAGAAAAGGCTCTGGATAGCGTGGAAAGCGGAAAAGTCAAGCTGATTCCTGACAAGTATCGCAACACGTACCGTCATTGGATGGAGAACGTGCATGACTGGTGCATTTCCCGCCAGCTCTGGTGGGGGCAAAGAATCCCTGCATACTACCTGCCTGACGGAAAAGTGATAGTAGAAGAAACTCCAGAAGCAGCTCTTTCAGAGGCTCAGAAGATGAATCCTTCATATACCGCCAACAATCTGAGGCAAGATGAGGACGTTCTTGATACATGGTTCTCCAGCTGGCTCTGGCCTATCTCTGTCTTCGACCCGGATCGTCCAGGCCATCAGGAGCACAAGCCTAATGCAGACCTGGCATATTATTACCCTACGAACGACCTTGTGACTGGTCCTGACATCCTTTTCTTCTGGGTAGCCAGAATGATCATGGCTGGGGACGAGTTCATGGGCGATGTTCCTTTCAGCAATGTCTATCTGACTGGCATCGTGAGGGACAAACTGGGCAGAAAGATGAGCAAGACTCTCGGAAACTCGCCAGATCCGCTAGTTCTGATAAAACAATATGGTGCTGACGCAGTTAGAATCGGCATGCTTCTGTGCTCTTCCGCTGGCAATGACATATTCTATGATGAGTCACAGGTTAAGCAGGGAAGGAATTTCTGCAACAAAATATGGAATTCCTTCAGGCTCATGAAGGGATGGACTGTTGATGAAAAAGCTGTCCAGCCTGAAGTTTGCAAAGTTGCCTCAAAATGGTTTAGCAATAAATTAAATCAGGTCATTGAAACGGTTGAAGATCACTATTCTAAATATCGAATTTCCGATGCCTTGATGACCATCTACAAGATCTACTGGGACGATTTCTGCTCTTGGTATCTCGAAGCAGTGAAACCAGCTTATGGCGAGGCTATAGACAAGGCCACTTATGATGCCACGCTTATGTATTTTGAATCGTTATTGAGAATGCTTCATCCTGTGATGCCTTTCATAACAGAAGAGCTCTGGCATGACATGGCTGACAGAGGCGAGGGGGAGACAATCATGTATCAGCCATCCCCAGCAGCTAGCAAGCATGACGAACAGCTTCTAGACGACTTTGCATTAGCCGAGGAGACTGTGAATGCCGTGCGAAGCATAAGGCAGCAAAAGAATATTCCTCAGAAAGATGTTTTGGAAGTAAAATATAAGGGAGAGTTTCCAAATGATATGGCTTCAGTCGTCAAAAAACTTGGAAATATTTCTAATTTTGTACAAACAGACGATTTTGGTGATACCTCTACTGGAGCCTCTGTCATGGTAAGGACACTCGAGATTTTCGTATCTCTCGGAGGGTTAGTAGATGTTGACGAAGAGGTCAGGAAAGCTGAGGCTGAGCTCGAGCACCAGAAAGAATTCCTGGCTGCAGTCAGGAAAAAGCTCTCCAATGAGTCGTTCATGGCTCACGCTCCGGCAAAAGTCGTCGAACTTGAACACAAGAAGGAGGCGGACAGCCTCTCAAAGATCGAAAGTTTGGAAATAGCTTTAAAGGTATTGAAAAACAATTAATAAAACAATTTAGTTAAATATCATAACATTTTTGTTAGCGCAGGATTATGATGTATTCTGAGACAATTTTCCCTGTGAGGTATTATGAAACCGATCAGATGGGCATAGTTCATCACTCAAATTACATAAGATATTTTGAGTGTGCCAGGAACGTGCTCATGGCTGAAGGCGGATACCCGATAGAGAAATGCGAAGAAGATGGCGTGACGATACCCATCGTGAAGATGGAATGCAATTACAAGCATCCAGCTAAGATGGGCGACATCGTAAGGTGCATCGCGATCATAGAGCAGGAACCATTGGCAAAGCTCTATGTTAAGCAGGCCGTCTACAATCAGGACAACGTGCTTTGCGCGGAAGGGCAGGCTACTCTCGGCTTCCTGAACAAGGAGACCGGCCGTCCGACTCGTTGCCCGGATAAATTATTGGAAATGATAAGGAAGCATATTAACGACAAATAATCACTCATTATGAAAGCATTAATATTATTACCACTCGGAGTCATCGGGCCTTGGCAGTGGGTCATCATTGCCTTGGTAATCATTTTATTATTCGGCGGAAAGAAGATTCCTGAGCTGATGAGAGGACTAGGTAAGGGCATGAAAGAATTCAAGAAAGGGATGAATGACGTCGAGAATGACATCAAAGAAATCGATGCTGATTTGAACTCTACCGCAAAGACTCCGGAAAAGATCGAAAAGATCGAGGACAATAAGCAGAAATAGTTTGAATCTCATTATGTTAGGTTGTGGCTGAAGAAACGGAGAACACAGGTTCGGAGATGTCCTTCTGGGATCATCTAGATGTATTGAGAGGAATGCTATTCCGCTCAATACTTGCCGTATTGCTTTGCAGCATAGTCGTTTTCTGCTTCAAGAGCTTCTTCTTCGATGACATAATCTTTGCGCCGACGCGAAGCGACTTTTTCATGTACAAGTTACTCCGCATGAGCGTGGACATGTCACTTGTAAACCTGGAAGTCTCTTCTCAGTTTTTCGTGCATCTTAGAGTCGCGATGGAGGTGGGCTTCATCCTGTCTTTTCCATACATCATTTTCGAAATATGGAAATTTATAGCTCCTGCCTTATATAAGAGGGAAAAGAAGGCTGTCAGCACAGTATTTATCTTTGCTTCTTTTCTCTTCTACCTTGGCCTTGCCATCGGTTATCTGCTCATAGTTCCTATCTCACTGAATTTCTTCCTCAATTACAAGGTCAGCGAAGTTGTGACTAACACTATCTCGCTGAATTCTTACATATCTCTATTCAATTCCACGACCTTGTCTTTCGGGATTGTGTTCGAGTTCCCTGCCGTGGTGATCATATTATCCGCTTTAGGAATATTATATCGCGATACACTGCAAAAATATCGCAGGTACGCCATCGTGGTTATCTCATTCCTGGCCGCCATCATAACTCCGGCTGACCCTATGTCGATGATAATAGCTGCCGTTCCGCTTCTATTATTGTACGAAGTCAGCGTTCTGTGTTGCAAGAAGCGTCCGAAAGAAACCGATGAAGAATTAACGGAGGCTAAGTCATGATTTCCTTAAACGGACTTACGGTAGCTTACGGTAATTTCACCCTGCTGGACAATATCGATTTCCACATCAGCGACAATGACAAAATAGGCCTCGTTGGTAAGAACGGGGCGGGAAAGTCTACCATAATGAAGCTTATCGTAGGCGAGTACCTTCCAACATCGGGTTCTATTGACAAACCTCGAGACGTAAGAATCGGCTACCTGCCTCAAATCATGTCGCACCATAGGGGTAAGACTGTGTTAGAGGAGACCTTGACTGCCTTCGAGGAGGCGGCAGGACTGCAGAAAGAAATTGATGAGATAAATTCAGAGCTAACTAATAGAACTGACTATGAGTCGAAGGAATATCTTGAATTGATCAATCGCCTGTCCGAACTCACAGAACGCTCTGCCATTGGGGAAAGCGAGCCCCCTGAGGTGACGGCAGAGAAAACATTGCTAGGCCTAGGATTCAGGGATGAAGATTTCTGCAGGAAGACCGAAACGTTCAGCCAGGGATGGAACATGAGGATCGAGCTAGCGAAGATCTTGCTTGCCAAGCCAGAAGTCCTGCTCTTGGATGAGCCTACAAATCACCTTGACATAGAATCGATTGAATGGCTAGAGGATTACCTGAGAAGCTGGCATGGCTCTCTATTGCTTGTCTCCCACGACAGAAAATTCCTCGACAGCGTGACGAACCGCACTGCTGAGGTAGTGCTAGGGCGTATTTATGATTATAAGGTGCCTTACAGCCAATATGTCGATCTGCACAATGAGAGGATAGAGCAGCAGAAGGCTGCCTACGACAATCAGCAGAGGATGATCGAGAAAACGGAAGATTTCATAAATCGCTTCCGCTATAAGCCTACGAAGTCGAATCAGGTCCAGTCTAGGATCAAGGCTCTGGATAAATTGGAAAGAATCGAGATTGACGAAACTGACAAGGTGACGCTGACTGTCAAATTCCCTCCTGCGCCTCGTTCAGGAGACGTAGTTTTCAAAGCAGACAATATCACGGTCGGTTATCCTCAGAAGGTTGTCTTCAGGAATGCGAACGTCGAAGTTCGGAGGGGAGAGAAAGTGGCTTTAATAGGCAGGAACGGGGAAGGCAAGACAACTCTAATGAGGGTGATG
Organism: Bacteroidales bacterium UBA1680; assembly: GCA_002320605.1. Lineage (GTDB taxonomy): Bacteria > Bacteroidota > Bacteroidia > Bacteroidales > UBA932 > Cryptobacteroides. Next base: position 33,368 of record DCKG01000015.1, read on the forward strand.
GACGGCGAATTGAAGCCAATCAGCGGAGAAGCTAAGATAGGATACAATGTAAATATGGGCTATTATGCTCAGAATCAGGAGGATATCTTAGATAGGAACCTAACTGTCTACCAGACGCTGGATAACATCGCTACAGGCGAAATCCGAACGAAACTACGCGACATCCTGGCGGAATTCTTATTTAGAGGCGAGGGCATCGACAAGAAGGTCAGCGTCTTGAGCGGTGGTGAGAGGGCAAGGCTGGGCATGGCAAAGCTCATGCTGGAGCCTTACAATCTGCTGGCGCTTGATGAGCCTACTAACCACATGGATATCAAGTCTAAAGATATTCTAAAACAGGCTCTAAAATCGTATGATGGCACGCTCATTGTTGTCTCTCATGACCGTGACTTCTTGGAAGGCTTAGTGGATAAAATGTACGAGTTCCGGAACGGGAAAGTGACCGAGCATCTAGGAAGCGTGCATGAGTTCCTGGAGAAACGCAAGCTGGAAAATTTGCATGAGCTGGAGAGGAGGTTCGGCAATCTGGCTTCCAAGGAACCGGCGCAGAAGAAGATGGATGCTCAGAATGAGTTCCAGCAGAGACGGAGCGATACTAAAGAAGAACGTAAGATAAAAAATCGCATATCTTTGCTAGAGAAAGAGATAGATGAATTAGAAAAATCGATGTCTGGCATTGAGAAGAAACTAAGTGATCCTAGGGGAGAAGATGTCATGAGACTTACCGAAGAATATCAGAGAAACAAAAAGGCAATAGATGAAAAAACCTCCGAATGGGAGGCGCTCATGAATAATCTTGAAAACAATCCAAACAATTAATTGTATCATGAAATCATTAATTATCAAATCATTGGCTGTCTCGATGCTGGCTTTTGCCATGAACAGCTATTCTTTCGCCCAAACAAGAGAAATCGAACATGATTTCACTGAATTTGACGCAATCTCAGCTACCAGCAATTTCAAAGTAACATTTTCAGAGAATCTGAAATATGGCGCCAAGCTTACCGTTGAAGATAATCTTAGTGAATATGTCGACTGCTATGTGAAAGGCAACTGCCTGTACTTAGGCCTGAGGGAGAAGGATATTCCTAAAGAAGTGAAGAAGACTTATAAAGCGAAAAATGCTCAGGCTCCTATTCTGAACGTTACTGTCTATGCTCCAAAAATTAACCGCATTACCTTAGCTGAGGGATGCACATTTTCCAGCAATGGCGGATTAAATGCCGATAAGTTCAGTGTCGACCTGAATGACAATTCCAGCATACTGAACCTCACGGTCAATGCCAAATCGGTGAGCGTGAAAGCCGTTAAGAAGACCAGCCTCGTGCTGATGGCAAAGAGTGACAATGTTGAGATCAATGGAGATGGAGACGCTGTCATTAGGGTGGACTGCTCAGGCTCAAAGAGCTTGCAGGTTAAGGACAACGGTTCAGCCAACATAAACGTTAACGGCAGCTTCGAAGAAGCTTCCATCGATGCAGGAAATGCTTCCCAACTTAGCTTGACTGGCTCTACTAAAAAACTCACCATCACTGGCAAAGGCAATAGGGCAAAGGTAGACGCTGGTGCTTTCAGCACACCTCAGGCAAGCCTTCGAATCGCTGGTCCTACTGTAACGGTTGCCGTCACCGATGCTCTCGAGCTTGAGCTTGGCAAAGGCTCTAGCGTAACCTATGCTGGTAACCCTGCGATCAACATTGTAAGTGTTGAGAATTCTTCAATTTACAGAAAAAAATAATGTTCGTGCTCGATTCCCATTGCGATACCCCGTCAATGCTGATGAGGGGCCGCGATATCGGAAAAGATAACGAAAGAGGGCACGTCGACTTACCTAAGCTTAAGGCCGGGGGAGTCGACGGCTCTTTTTTCGCTCTTTTCATAAGGCAGAGCATGCAGCCAGATGCAGCTACGAGATATGCTTTGCAGATGCTTGGTGCGATTAATGATGCACTTTCGGAAAACAAAGAGTCCGCATCTTTGGCGAAAAACCCAGCTGAGGCATTCGAGAATAAAGCTAAAGGCCTTGTCAGCATATTCATTGGCATGGAAAATGGGCTGCCTGTTCAAAATTCTTTGTCTTTGCTAAGAGTTTTCCACAAGCTAGGTGTAAGTTATCTAACGCTGACACACAATGGCGATAACCAGATAGCAGATTCGGCATCCGAGGGAACTCATTGGAATGGCCTAAGCCCTTTCGGTAAGGAAGTTGTTGCCGAGATGAACCGCATGGGAATGATAGTGGACATAGCACACGCTTCAGACAAAACTTTCTATGACTGCGTGCAAGTCTCTAAAACTCCGATAGTTTCCACTCATTCATGCTGCAGAGCCTTGGCGCATCATAGAAGGAACATGACGGACGAGATGATTCGCGCAATGGCGGACAAGGGAGGAGTCATACAGATAAACTTCTACCCGGTTTTCCTGTCCGACGCCTTTGACGAGACACTTGCTAAATCTGGGCTTGGCGACAAGGATTGGATTGAGGATGAATGGATTGCTGATCCTTTCAATAAAGAAAAGGCCGATGCATGGAATGTAGTTCTTGATGAATATGCCGCATTGGAGAGGCCTTCATTCAAAGTGGTTGCAGACCACATCGACCATGCCGTTAAGGTAGGCGGAATAGAGCACGTTGGAATTGGAACTGATTTCGATGGAATCGAAGTCGCTCCTAAGGGACTAGAGAACGTCTCAAAGCTGCCAATTCTGTTCGATGAGCTGCGCAAGAGAGGATATTCCGACGATGCAGTAGAAAAGATTGCAGGAGGCAACTTTCTGCGTGTCTGGAATGACGTTTTATCTAATGCTGAGCAAGGCGCTTAGACGACATATTCATTTGCAAATCCCTAAGGATATATTTCCTCAGCTCATCTAGGGCTGTTGCTGCGAAACGCTGGATGTTTCTGGTTCTGTCGTTCCTGTAATTCTTCTTAACTGAATATGTTCCATTCGGGCCTGCAATGCCTATCCAGACAGTCCCTACTGGGTTCTGCTCATCTCCCGATGGGCCGGCAAGACCAGTCGTAGACACTGAATAAGTGCTGCTCAGCAGCCTGCGAACGCCAGTGGCCATCTCCACTGCAACTTCGCTACTGACAACCCCGAATTTCTTGATGGTGCCATTCCTTACTTTGAGCAGCTTTTCCTTGATTGGAATTGCATAAGATATGACAGAGCCTAAGAAATATTCAGAAGCACCTGGTACAGAGGTGATTAAATGTGCTATCTCCCCACCAGTGCAAGATTCAGCGCAGCTCAGCGTCATTCCGGAACTTCTGAATATGGCACCTATGGCATTTTGAAGAGTGTCATCCTGCCAGGAATATATCATGTCCCCAAGCAGAGGGCGCAGGCGTTCAAACTCGGCATTAATGCGCCTTTCCTCATCTTCTTTATCGCCCCCATAAATAGAGAGGCGGAGCCTAACTCCAGTGAGCTGATTAGGCAGGTAGGCAAGATGCATGTCGTCAGGCAAGCTGTCCTCCCATTCCTCTATCAGTTTAGAAAGAGCCGACTCTGCCAGCCCGTAGACCATGATGCATTTATGGAATATGTCAGAAAGCCCTTCCTGATGGCACTTTATATCGTCGATTATGTCCGGAAGTGCCCCGATAGCTTCAAAAGGCACGCCTGGCAGAGCGTACAGAGTGGCGGGATGTCCGAACTTTTCGGCAGGGAAGCGGAACACCATGACAGGTGCCGTCCCTTTCTTGTTATTGATTACTTCGCAGGTGTCAGGCACATTTGCCTGTGCCTTATTTATATCCAGCACGTCCAGACCGCGCGAATGCAGGATTTCATTCACTATTTTCAGCTGGGCTTTGTTCACGACATATTCATTGCTCCCGGAAATCTCGGCGAGGGCTGTTTTGGTGATGTCGTCCTTCGTCGGGCCAAGGCCGCCTGTAGAGATAACTATATCGTTGTTTCTCAGTTCATTGGAAAGATTATCCACTATCTCATCATGGTCGTCGCCGAATGATAGCATTCTGGTCACTTTTATTCCGAGGGCCTCAAGTTCCTGGGAAATATTAGAAGAATTAGTGTCAACGATCTGACCTATGAGGATTTCATCCCCGATCGTGCAAATTGAAGCCTGTATCATTTATTTTTCTCGAGATATTTAAGTATTCTTTTAATTATCGAAGGGCCTTCATAGATGAAAGCGGTGTATATCTCTATGAGAGAAGCACCAGCATCAAGCATTGCTTTCGCCTGCTCCGGAGTCATTATGCCCCCGACCGCAATGATAGGTAGTCTCCCTTCGCTTTTTTCGTGAATATATTTAACCATTTCAAGGTTCTTCTCGTAAAGAGGGGCTCCTGAGAGGCCACCGTTGCCAATTTTTTTCACGGCATTCTCAGATGTTATCAAGTTTTCCCTGGACCTAGTCGTGTTGCCAGATATTATCCCATCTATGCCAGAAAGTAGGCAGTAATGGATAATGTCATCGAGTTCTTCTTTAGGCAAATCTGGCGAAACCTTGATTAGCAATGGTTTATAAGAATCATAACACAGTCTGAGCTCGAGCAACGGATCAATGATGTCCGAGAGATAGGATATGTCCTGAAGATCTTGCAAGCCTTGGACATTTGGGCAGGAGACGTTTATGGAGATGAAATCCACGAAATCGTAGATCAAAGAGAAAGCTGTCTCGTAGTCCATGCAAATCTCATCATCTGTCTTGCTGGCTGTGTTTTTCGCTATGCTGGCACCAAGAATCACGTCGGGTTTCCGGGCATTGATATTCTTTATCGCATATCGCACGCCCTTGTTGTTTATTCCCATCCGGTTTATGATAGCCTTGTCATGTGGCAACCTGAATACTCTGGGACGAGGATTTCCATCCTGAGGCTGAGGGGTAAGAGAACCTATCTCGATGAAAGAAAAACCACACCAGCCAAGCTCGTTGTAATATTCCCCATTTTTATCAAGACCTGCAGCTAGGCCCACAGGATGAGGGAATCTTATGCCGAAAACTTCTCTGGACAAACCTTTGGGATCCCTCTTGTAGAGCAATTTCACCAGAGTTTTGCCGCCGGGAATCTTCCCAATGGTCTTCAGCATCACAAACGTCAGCCGATGAGCCGTTTCTGGAGAGAAACGAAAAAGGAATGGTCTTATGATGCTTTTGTACATAGCTTTGCAAATTTAGCAAATTTTCTATCTCAGGCATTGCCGGATTGTAATTTTATTATGCTATCTCGGCGAGGCATTCTGTTGTGCTGACAGAATAATGGCCGAGAAAAGTCAGCATCACTTGATTTCCTGGTACGTTCCATCGTCGTAGAAAACGATGACTCTGGCTATTTTCTTCTCAGATGTGGTTTCGACCTTAATTGTATCTGGTTGCACCGAGGTGGGTTGCTGCTCAATTTCCAGAGGTTTTTCTTCGACGGCCTCAGACATTTCAGCATTATCTTCTTCTTGGAAAAGTGCTGGTTCAGCAGGGGCAGGCATCACGACATCCTTATCTTTCTTGTACATTCTTCCTTTCCCTGTGATAAGCCAGTCAAGATTGATATCACTGTATCGGGACACCATCCTTTCTATGAAATCATATCCAGGCTTGTTTCTTCCTGCTAAAATGTGGGATACGCTCGCGCGACCGACGCCGATGCTGTCTGCGAATTGCGCCTGAGTAAGATTCTCGGCAGCCAGGAATTGTTGAAGACGGTTTTCCATTTACAGATATTTGTTTACAAATTTAATTAAATTAATTTACAATGTCAACAATATTTTGCCATTAACAAATGTATACAGGAGATATTTTGCTGGCAAACTAGTTAAACTAAACTTTAGTATAATTAATATAATTATCTGAATTAATGCTAATAAATCTGCATATTTTATCATCAATAATAGAATTTCCCTCACTTCCTAGGGCTACTTGCGAACAGTAATTAATATTTACAATTAAGTTAGTATATATAAATATTTGATTATACGAATGTTATCAACAACTAAATTTTAGAATAATAAATTCTTATTCATACTTATGTAAATTTTATTTTAATTTTTGTAACTATTTCCATTTGTTGATGGATTGAATACAAAAGTAAACATGATTAACCATTAAAATTGCGGCGGCATGTCTTATTTCCAATCAATATCCAGAGCGAATATTTCCAAAGAATAATTTAAATTTGTGCTAAAATTTAATTGTAATGATTCCGCAGATAAAGATTGAAGATTATAATTATGATTTGCCAGACGAGAGAATCGCAAAATATCCTCTGCCGGAACGAGACTCCTCGAAACTCCTTAGATATAAGGATGGGAATGTAGACGAATATATATTCAAGGACTTGCCGTCTCTACTACCAGAAGGCTCATTGATGATATTCAACGACACTAAAGTCGTGCCTGCCAGGCTGCATTTTCAAAGAGAGACGGGGGCTCACATAGAAATTTTCTGCCTGGAGCCTGTAGACCCTGTTGAATACAACACGTCTTTTGCTGCTACTGAGCATTGCAGATGGAAGTGCGTGATTGGTAATGCAAAGCGTTGGAAGGGAGAGCCGCTTAAACTGTATAATCCAGAGTCCGATCCGGTCGTAAGCGCAATGAATCTCACTGCAATCCTTGTTGAGAGAAATGGCGAAACAGGCATCGTCGAATTAGCCTGGAAAGACGGAAATCCTTTTTCCAAGGTTCTGGAGACTTGCGGCACTGTCCCTATACCACCATACCTCAATCGTGAGACAGAGGCAATCGATGCGGAACGTTATCAGACGTTATACGCTAAAATTCGAGGTTCCGTGGCCGCTCCAACTGCCGGCCTGCACTTCACCCAAAGAGTATTGGATGCCCTCGATGCTAAAGGAATAGACAGAGAAAATGTTTGTTTGCACGTTGGCGCAGGGACGTTTCTGCCTGTCAAAAGCTCAAATGTGGCAGAACACCCTATGCATAGGGAGCCATTCGCCGTCACGCTGGAACTCTTGAAGATAATCCGTAAGCATGAAGGAAAACTGATTGCCGTTGGCACTACGTCCGTCAGGACACTTGAATCGTTATATTACGTGGGCGTCAGCTGCATTGAAAAAGGCAAGCCGGAGGAAGTCGGTCAGTGGGCGCCTTACGAGAAGGAATATTCATATTCAATAGACGAGGCTCTTGATGCCATAATTGAATATCTCGAAAAGAGCAAGCTAGAAGAGCTGAAAGTTGGCACGAAAATAATCATAGTCCCAGGCTTTAAATTCAAGCTCGTAGACACATTAATAACTAATTTTCATCAGCCTGAAAGCACGCTCATACTGTTGATTTCTGCTTTCGTGGACGGAGATTGGAAAACTATCTACGATTACGCCTTGGGGCATGATTTTCGCTTCTTGAGCTACGGCGACAGTTCGCTCCTTTTTAGAAAATAACATATTAATTTATTAGTAACTATTTAATCATGTCAGAAAATATTAACTCCTCTGAATTCGATAGCATAGTTCCTTATTCTGATGAAGAAGCTGTCAAGGCGTTAGGTGAAGTCGCAAACCATCCTGCCTGCCTTGCGATCTCTGAATATCTTTTCCCAGATAGGCCTGTAACCTATCTTCGAGACGCTCTCCGAAGCGTTCACAGCATCGATGAATTTCAGCAGAAAGTGATGAACGAGGCTGTGATATGGGTCATCAACAACACCGTCCATAATTTTTCCTACGACGGCATACAATATATCAAGGATCAGAAAGGCAGGTTCCTGCTGATGTCGAACCATAGGGACATCATTCTGGACCCTGCGATAACCCAGCTCGTGCTTTTCCGCAATGGCATCCCGATGACGGAAATCTGCGTCGGCGACAACTTGATAAAGCAGAGCAAGACCGTCGAGAAGCTGTTTCGCTCGAATAGGATGATAAAGGTCATCAGAGGCATCTCTGCCAGGGATCTTTATCTGTCTTCGCAATTGCTTTCCAAATACATCAGGGATGACATTACTTCTGGGAAATCCTCGGTATGGCTGGCACAGAGGCAAGGAAGGACTAAAGATGGAATAGACACTACTGAACAGGGGCTTCTGAAAATGCTGGACATGAGTGGCGTCAAGACGTTCTTGGAGAACTTCGAGGAGCTGAACATCATTCCTCTCAGCATTTCTTATGAATATGAGCCATGCGACATCCGTAAGGCTCGTGAGATGATGATTTCCAGGACTCAGAAATATGTCAAGTCTCATCATGAAGACATGCACAGCATAGTAATCGGCATCCGCCAGCAGAAAGGTGACGTGCATCTGAATATTGGGAAGCCGCTGACAGCCGAGGAAATCGAGGAGGCAGCGAAATGCGACAAGAATGACCGCTACCAAGCTATTCGTCATGCAATTGACAAGCGCGTGATCGAAGGCTATAAGCTTTGGAAAACGAATTTCATCGCATATGATCTTGTGAATCACAGCTTTAAATATTCCGAGATGTATAAGCCGGCAGACATGGAAAAATTCATAGAATATACCGAACACAAGCTGGACAAAGTGGAGCGTAGGCTCAACCGTGAAGACCTCAGAACCATATTCCTGAAAATCTATGCCAATCCGGTCATGACAAAAGAGAGACTCGCAGTCGGAGCCTCTCTTCGTAAAGAACAGAATTAAGTCTAGAATAATTTGTCTACGCTGGAGATGATTTCTTCCTGCGTAAGATCCGGGCTCAATATTAGGTCCGGATTTTTCATTTCGAAGCCTTTGCTGGTCGCATTCAGCATTCCTGCGCCAGAGATGTTAAGCATCACTGTCTCGTCTCTCCTCACTATGCCCTCGTCCAAGGCCTTTTTCAATGCAGCGACGGCGCAGGCCGCAGCAGGGAATATGTCATAACCTTCTTGGTTGAAGAATTGGAGCACCCAGTAAATTATTTCGTCATTCGTTATCTTGAAGAAGTCCCCATTTGATTCTTTCAGAGTGTCGAAGAGTCCGCCAGCGATGCCGTAAGGCGGTTTCCTGTTAGACAGCACCTTGGCAAGTATGACCTCTGCGTTCCTGCGCGATTCCTCTGCAGTAATGGCAACGAGATCCCTGCTGCCGGCTTTCCAAGAATCGTACATCAGCGTGTATGGATAATTCTGGGCGCAGTAGATTCTCATGCAGTTTTTCCCGAAGCGCCCGTCTTTCTCAAGCCTTTTGGCGCTTTCCCATGCGGCTATCGCGCCGGTGCCGCTGCCGACGGCTTGGAAATATGCATCCGGGATTCTCCCGATTGCCTCGACCGCGCTTAAGACCGTGGTGCCCATGCCGTCTCTTCTGGCAATGTTCGTAGCCCCACCCTCCAGTCTGTATTTAGGGTCAGTGGCAAGCTTGTTACCAAGCGAGATGGCATCGAAATAATCGGTGCCGTGAGGGGTTGCGACAACTTTGACGCATGATTTCAGCCTGCGGATGAACCACAGGTCGCTGATATTGTCGTGAGGGATGCAGATCACTAGAGGAATGTCATTATCGGAGCAGACCCTTGCGAATGCCCTGGCTGTGTTTCCGGCGGATTGCACGACCAGAATATGCTTGTCGTTTTTCTTGAGCCTTGCGCAGACAGAGAAGGCCTCGGTCTCCTTGAAAGAGCATGTTTCCATTCTCGCCCCGCGTTTCGGAACGTAACCGGAAACGGTAAGGTAGAGATTCTCCATGCCCAGGACCTCGGCAAGGCCTTTGCTCTTGTAGGTCACAGGAGCGTGCGACCGTCTCAGCGTCCTTGTGATGGGCAGCCACTCGGCATAACGATACAATCCTTTCCAATCATCCCTGGGAGTGAATTTCTCATTCTCGTACTCTGCTCTTATCAGAGAAGGCGTTTTGCCCTCAGGGTCTCCAAGCAGCCATCCTGTGTCATCGAAGACTCTGCCTGAACCTATGTTCGTTAATTTGTACTTTGTTGGTCTGAACCTCATATCCAGAATTATTTAAAGTTTGACTATCAAATAAACCATGTAAATTGCTTCGCATAAAAGGAATAGAATGCCGTCAAATCTGTCAATGCAGCGTTTCTTGAATGTGAAGGCGCACAGCCAGATCATTATGGAACTGGCCATAATGGCAACTAAATCCACCGTCGTCATCCCAGAGAACGACAACGGGTGAATTACGGCTGATCCCCCAAGAATCAGCAGGATGTTCGAAATATTCGAACCCAATATATTTCCAAGCGCAAGCTGGCCTTTCTTCTTTGCGGCAGCCACGATGCAAGTAACAAGCTCAGGCAGAGATGTGCCGCCTGCAAGAATAGTCACGGCAATGAACTTCTCGCTTATGCCATTTGCCTTTGCAATTTCAACGGCCTCGTCCACGAACAGGTTGCCTCCATAGATCAGGCCGGCGAGACCCAGAATAACGAGGATGACGGACAGGAAGAGGTTCTTCTCCTTCTCTGGCGCTTCCGGCGTTTCCACGGCTTGCTTCCTCCCAATCTTGAAAGACTTCACCATGTAGGCAGCGAAGAGCAATAAGAACATTATGCCGGAGGCTCGCGTCAGCATGTTTTCGTGGCCAACTAAGAAAGCCAGATTGTCCTCGATGCCGAAGAATTCGCAGATTGAATAACTTAAGCCAAATATGATCAAGAGCGACGTCACTATTATGTTCAGCACTGAATCCACGTTCACGTTGCTCTTTGTCATAGGAATTGGCATAAGAAGAGCCGTCACACCCAATATAAGGAAGACATTGAATATGTTTGAGCCTAAAATGTTGCCGACTGCAACGTCTGAGATGCCTTTGATGGCGCCAGAAAAGCTTACGACCATCTCTGGGGTGGATGTTCCGATGCCGACGATAGTAAGACCTATTACAAATTCGCTGATACCAGCCTTCCTCGCTATTGAGGAAGATCCATCAACCAAGAACTCGGCTCCAACAACCACAAGTACTAATCCTAGAATCAATAGCAGATATGTCATCCCTTCAATAGATTATCTATTCATAATGATTTTCAAATTTACGGAAATATTGCAAAAAATCATATATTTGTACTGATGCCAATTGCAAGTTTATGTCTAGAATTCTTCGTGTCTGCGCTTTCATGTTCATATCCTTTGTCGTCGCTCAGGTTGCGAATGGCAAAGACAAGATTTTCTACATCCGGCTCGACCACGACATCGACAATATCGCCAGGAACAGAATCACTAAGGCAATCGCAGATGCCGAGAAGGCCAATGCGGATTATTTCATCTTGGATTTGGACACATACGGAGGAGAACTTGCAGCTGCGGACAGCATCAGGAGCGCCCTGCTGAGATGCGGAATCCCTACTGCTGCCTTTATTAATATGCAGGCGGCATCTGCGGGAGCTCTGATTAGCATTGCCTGCGACTCGATTTATATGCGAGAGGGCAGCACTATAGGAGCCGCTACTGTCGTTAATGGCATCGACGGAAAGCCAATGCCGGACAAATACCAAAGTTTCATGAGGGGGATGATGCGCTCGACAGCCGAAGCTACCGGAAGAGATCCGCAGATTGCCCAGAGCATGGTTGACACAGCCCATGTGCTCAGCATGACGCCTTCAGAGGCTATGAAGGCAGGATATTGCCAAGGAATATGTGATAACAAGGATCAGGTTGCGGAAAGGCTAGCTGGAAGCAAAGAATACGAATATGTCGAATTCTCTCAGACTTCCGCTGAAAAGACTGCCGAGGCTCTGATGTCTGTCAGATTCATATTCCTGTTAATGATATTCGGTGGCCTTTATATCGAATTCAAGACCCCGGGAGTAGGCATACCTCTGATTATTGCCATTCTGGGGGCAATCCTGTACTTCTCTCCGCTCTATGTCGTGCACTTAGCCCAGAACTGGGAAATCGCTCTATTCATAATCGGACTAGTCCTGCTTGGCATGGAGCTTTTCGTAATCCCAGGCTTCGGAGTGTGCGGAATATTGGGAATCATTGCCATAGTTGTTTCGCTCACTTTTGCCGCCATAGACAACAGCCATCTATTCAAGTTAGACGGCTCATTCGACGTAAAACCTGTTCTGATACCATTCGGAGAGGTAATAATAAGTTTCGTCACCGCAGTGTTCATAGGAATATATCTCGTCGGCAAACTGTACCCGACAAGAGCCTTCAACGACATCGCCCTTCGTCAGTCTCTGGAAGGTTCTGACGGTTTCGTAGGCGTGCAGACCGGTCTGGAACGCCTGAACGGTAGGGACGTGACGGTTTTCACGGCGCTAAAGCCTTCTGGCAAAGTGATGTGCGATGGCAAAATTTACGATGCCGTGATTGATGTCGGCTACGCCAATAAAGGAGAAATCCTGACCGTTTTCAAAGCCGAGCAAGGCCGGCTATACTGCAAAAAGAAATAATATTACAATCTTTTGGAGAGCGCACAGACGTTTTCTACGTGCTGCGTATGAGGAAACATGTCGACAGGCTGCACGGCAGTGATGTCGTATTTATCGCATAGAATAGCAAGATCTCTTGCCTGCGATGCTGGATTACAGCTCACGTAGACGATTCGCTTTGGAGCAGCTCGTAATATTACTTTTGCAACGTCAGGATGAATCCCGGCTCTCGGAGGGTCTAGAATAATCACGTCAGGGTGGCCATGTGCAGAGATGAAATCTGCATTCAGTACGTCTTTCATATCCCCGGCGAAGAACTCGCAATTTGAGATTCCATTGCATGCCGCATTGATTCTCGCATCTTCAATAGCCTCAGGAACGTATTCAATGCCAATAACTTTCGAAGCCTTCGAAGACACGAACTGAGCAATCGTGCCTGTGCCTGTGTATAAGTCATAGACTATTTCCTTGCCAGTCAGATGGGCAAACTCACGAGTCACGCTGTACAGTTTGTAAGCTTGTCCGGAATTTGTCTGATAGAACGACTTCGGACCTATTCTGAAACTCAGCCCCTCCATTGCCTCACGAATGAACGGCTCTCCCTTATACAGTATGCATTCCTGGTCACCGATAGAGTCATTCATCTTAGGGTTTATCACGTAGTAGAGAGAGGTCACTTGCTTAAATTCTTCTAGTACTGCATCAAGTAACTTTTCCCGCCTCTCTTTGTCGTCGTAATAGAAGCAAATTATTACCATTACGTTACCAGCATCGGTAGTGCGGATGAACATATTCCTGACAAAGCCCTGATTGTTCCGAATATCGAAAAACTCCAGCCCATTCTTGACGCAATATCCCTTTATGAATAGCCTGATTGCATTCGAAGGATCTCTCTGGAGAGCGCAGTGCTTAATGTCTAGCACCTTGTCGAAAAATTTGCCAACATGGAAACCCAGCCCGACTCTGTCGCTGTATGGAATGCCCTCGGGATCCTCATCTTTCAGTATCCATCGCTTGGATGAGAATGTGAACTCAAGCTTGTTCCGGTAGTATTGAGTCTTGTCTGAAGGCAGTGTAGGGCGAATCTCAGGCACATTCAGATGGCCAATTCTAACCAATTGGTCTTCAACTTGCTGACGCTTCGCCTCCAGCTGCATCCGGTAGGGGAGAGGCTGCCAGGTGCATCCTCCGCAAATCCCAAAATGCTCGCAGAAAGGTTCCAGCCTGTCTTTTGAAGGAGTCACGATTTTCTCGATGAAGCCTTCGTAATATTTCTTATTCTTCTTAGTCACCCTGATATCCACTACATCGCCAGGCACGGCGAAAGGAACAAAAACCACAATGCCATTCCAATGCGTCAGGGCTTTTCCCTCAGCAGCGCAAGCTTCAATAGTCTGATTTTCAAGTAATAGGTCAATTCTTTTGCGTGCCATGATTATTATCTGGAAAAATTATTGACCAGCGACTGAGAAACGTTGATCATGAAATCACCCATGGTCTCGAGTTCCTCAAGTAAGTCTAGATAGTAGTTAAGCGCAAGGAATTTTTCCGACTCCTTTTCTATTCTATTTATGCATTCATCCCTGAGCATATTCCTAGTGTCGTTTATGTCATCTTCGGCAGCTCCTGCATTGCTGATGTCAGTCAGAGACTTATCAACTGCCAGCTGAATATTCCCGATCATCACTTTGTATGCGAACTCCACTTTGTCCACCAGCCGGTTAAGGTTCTTGAGAGATTCTGCATCGAATTCCAGATTATGGGCGCGGAGCCTGTACAGATGGCGGCTTATGTTCATGCAGCTGTCGCCGAGGCTTTCCAGCTCTCCGATTATCCTGTATAGTTTCTTTACCTCATCTGCTTCATGGCCGCTCAAAGGTCCTTCGGACAACTGATTGAGGTAGGATGCGATTTCGTATTCGAACTTGTCCGTGATTTCCTCGCTTTTCACTAGCTTTTCCCTGTATTCCTCGAATAAATCTGGATTCTTCTCATTGAGCGCAAGTTTAACGTACTGGTAACCCTCGTGAGCCGTCTCGGCGAAATTCAAAGACTCCTGTAGTGCTAATTCTATTGAAATCGAAGGAGTTACGCTCAATCTTCCGTTCCCGATGAACCTCAGCCTGAATTCGCCTTTCTGCTCTGCAGGCTCCTTGAAAATTTTACGCAGAATGCCAGCTATTATTTTCCTGAACCATATTAGGATAATGGCAGAGAATAAGTTGAATAGGGTGTGCACGGTAGCAATTTCATAAACCTCTGAGATTTGCGGATTCACATCTAGTAGAGAAATCAGCCAAGTGCATAGATTTATGAAAGGATTGAAGAAAATGAGGACTAATATGCAACCGACGACATTGAATATGGTATGTGCCATCGCAGCCCTTCTTCCTTGAACATCTGCCTCTCCGAGGGCTAAGTTAGGATGTATCGTGGTTCCTATATTGGCGCCAAGGACAATTGAGGCCCCGAGAGGGAAGGACAACCACCCTGCAAAGCAGAGCACCATGGAAATGATTACCGTGACGCTAGAAGAACGTATGAGCCAGGTAAATAATATGCTGAGAACCAAGAATGTGATTATGGACCAGAACCCGTGACCGCCGAGTCTGTCTATGATTGGCGCAGTGCCTGGCATGGTGGTGAGGGCTTGAAGCGAAGAGTTCATGAATATGAGACCGACGAATAAGAGGGCGGAGCTTAGTAATATGTTGCCTATGTTTTTGATGGTCTGATTCTTCATGAGGCTCATCACGAAGCCTATGCCAACCAGAATGAAAGCAAAGTAAGATATGTTTAAATTAAAACCTAATATGCCTATCAACCAGGGGGTTATGGTCGTCCCGACGTTTGCGCCCATAATCACCGAGATGCCTTGCTCGAGGGTAAGGGTGGCACCACTTACGAGGGTAACGACTACATAAGATGTAATGCTTGAAGACTGGATGAGAGCGGTCATTCCGGCTCCAGAAAGGAATTGCTTGACGGCGCTTCCTGAACGCATGCCTTTTTCGAATTTACGAAGCTTCTCTCCGCAGAGTTTCTGAAGTTCAGAACTCAGCATGTCCATTCCGAAGATAAATAGCGCGATTGCGCCAAGAAGTGTCAGTATCTGTAATATCATCAGCTGGGTAGGATGTCTTGTCCTTTACTTAACATAATGTAAATTGTATAACAAGCAAGCGGGGAAGCCTGAGGCTACCTACCGGCAGAAATTACTGCCTCAGCCAGGCTGGCAGCATCGAATTTTTCTGGGGCATAGCCTTGCTTGAAAGATATTCCCTCGCTTAGAAGCTCGAATCCGGCGTCGGCAGCCATGTCGTTCAGCAATTTTACGCTGGCGCCAGCCCAAGTGAATGACCCAAATGCAGCGAATTTTCTATTCTTGACGCCTCTGCCGGCCACGCCTTCCATGAACTGGCGGACATGTGGGAAAATTTCCATGTTGTAGGTCGGAGAGCCAACAATGAGAGTATCGTATTTGAAAACGTCTCTTAATGCGTAGGAATAATCTTCTGCGGTCAGATTATGAATTCCATACGGGATATTCCTTTTTTCAAGCTCAGCGGCAATTGCCTTGGCTGCCTTCTCGGTGTTGCCATACATCGAGCCATAGGCCAGGCAGACTCCGCACCCGGCCTTGTACTGGCTTAAATCGTCGTACAGCTTCACCACCTCCGGGATTTCTTTTTCCCACACAGGTCCGTGCACGCTGCATATTCTGTGAATATCAAGCCCTCCAAGCTTTTTCAGGGCGGCCTGCACAGGCTGCCCGTACTTCCCGACTATGGATGCGTAATAACGAATCATTTCTTCTTTATATTCATCAAAAAGATTTGATTTATAGTCACTTATGCACGGAGGAGCAGCTTTATAGGAGCCGAATGCATCGCCAGGAAACAGGGTATGCTCTTCGGCGCACCAAGTCGCCATGGTTTCCGGCCAATGCACCATCGGGATCATGAAGAACTGCAGCGACGTTTCCCCAAGTTTCAGAATCTCCCCTTCTTTTACTATCTGGACGTTGTCGGTCAGTCCCTGATATCCTTCGAGCATCTGAGCAGCCTTGCAATTAGCCACCACCGTGCATCCTGGATATTCATTTCTGATAAATGTGACGAGGGCTGAATGATCCGGCTCCATGTGATTGATGACAAGGTAGTCGATTTTCCTGTCCCCCAATTCTTTTTTGACGTTTCTGATGAATTCATCGGCGAATGCCGCATCGACTGTGTCTAGCAAGGCAACCTTTTCATCGATGACAAGGTATGAATTGTAACTTATTCCTTCAGGCACTGGCCAATGGCTTTCAAATAGCTTCATTCGGAAGTCGTTCACGCCGACGTAGCGCACTCTTTCGCTTAATTTCATTGCTGCATTGATTTTACGATATGCAAATTTAAGAAACTTCGTGGCTTTTTGCTAAATTTGTGAAAGCAAAAGATGCCAATTAATTAAGAATATGTCCAAAGATGATTCACTAAGCGTTAAATCACGCATGCTGCCTCCCTTGGCTGAAAGAATGAGGCCTTCTTCGCTCGACCAATATGTTGGGCAGCGTCACCTCGTCGGGAAAGGCTGCATATTGAGGAATATGATAGAGACAGGGAATCTGACCTCTTTCATTCTTTGGGGGCCTCCAGGCGTGGGGAAAACCACTCTTGCCAGGATCATCGCTAATTCCCTGTCGAGGGACTTCTACACCTTGTCTGCCATCAGTTCCGGCGTGAAGGACGTTCGTGATGTGATTGACAAGGCCAAAAGCTCTTCCGTGTTTTCCAACGGCACATCGCCCGTCCTGTTCATTGATGAAATCCATCGTTTCAATAAGGGGCAGCAAGATGCTCTGCTTGGGGCAGTTGAGAATGGTACGATCGTGCTGATAGGCGCTACTACTGAGAACCCTTCCTTCGAAGTCATCACTCCCCTCCTGTCCAGATGTCAGGTTTTTGTGCTGAAGCCACTGGAAGTCGCTGATCTTCAGCAAATTCTGGAAAGAGCTGAGAAGACGGACGTGCTGCTGAAGGAAAAGAACATCAAAGTGAAAGAGACAAACGCTCTGTTCCGCTACAGTGGGGGTGACGGGCGTAAGTTATTGAATATCTTGGAGATAGTAATTGATTCTCAGTCTGGTAATAAACAGATAGTGGTTGATAATAAGGCAGTTACTGCTAGCATTCAGGAAAATTCCGCGATCTATGACAAAGACGGAGAGATGCATTACGACATAATTTCCGCCTTCATAAAGTCGATTCGGGGTTCCGATCCTAACGCTGCCATATATTACTTGGCGCGCATGCTGGATGGTGGCGAGGATCCCCTATTCATAGCTCGCAGACTCTGCCTTTCTGCTTCCGAGGATGTGGGGCTAGCGAATCCGAACGCACTGCTGCTCGCCAATGCTTGTTTCCAAGTGGTGCATGAAATAGGAATGCCGGAGGCTAGGATCCCTCTGGCAGAGACCACTGTGTATTTGGCATCTTCGCCGAAGAGCAACACTGCCTATATGGCTCTGGAAAAGGCTCTTGGCCTCGTGCGCCAGGACCATTCGGGCTCCGTTCCGCTATATCTTCGCAACGCCCCGACTAAACTCATGAGCGAGTTAGGCTACGCAGACGGCTATAAATATGCCCATGATTATCCGGGTCATTTCGTCGATTTGGAATTTATGCCGAAGGGTCTTGAGGGCACCGTCTTCTATGAACCTGCACAGAATCAGCACGAAGACCGCTTAAAAGCCTACCTTGAAGCCTGCTGGCCGAAATACTACAAACCAGAATAGTCACGTGGGTTCTCAGGGGGCAGAGCCAGTCGCGGTCACGCGACCGGCGTAGGCCGGGCAATCGCGAGGCGTTT
>DCKG01000015.1:51574-158644 GCA_002320605.1 Bacteroidales bacterium UBA1680
CCGCGGGGGATAGTAGGGGGCAGCACCCCCTAGATTAGAACGGATAACCGACCCCAAAGTGGACAGCGAAGCCGTCTTTTGAGAACCAGCGGTCGGGACCGAACCAACGCTCGCCTCTGGCCAGTGAAGGGTCATGCATCTTGATGCCCATGTCGAGGCGCAGGATTAGGAAATTGAGATCAACGCGTACTCCCAAACCCCAGTTCGCCGCAAGACTCTTGCCGAAATTCTTCATGCTGAACTTGGCGAGATTCCAATCTTCGCTTTCTTCCTCACGAATTGTCCAGATATTGCCCACATCTATGAAAAGAGCTCCATAAAGCTTCCAGAACATCGGGAATCGGTATTCCAGATTAGCTTCCAGCTTCATGTCGCCAGTCTGGCTGGGAATGGAGAACATCTTGTTGCTCTTCATCCTTCCGGGACCTAGGTCTCTGGCTTGCCAGCCCCTCATGCTGTTCGCTCCTCCGCTGTAGAATTGCCTTTCAAGCGGCAGAGACTGAGAATTGCCGTAAGCCTTGCCGATGCCACCTAGGAACCTCATGGCGATGGACTGCCTTTCGCTGCCTCCGAAAACAAAAGTATTGCCCAGAGTCAGCTCCGCCCGAACGTATTGGGAATATGGGGTACCCCATATAAGATGATGACCATAGGTGTCTTTGCTCATTCCACCATTGAAGAGGCTCATCACGTTGCCGGAAACGTCGAACTGGAATCGCACGTAGCGATAAGAGACTTTCGGATTCAGGTCGGAGCAGGTAGTGTAATACGCTGTCAGGCTGGACCCGGCATCGAAGTGGTCTTGATAAGCGTCCCTTAAGAATAGATTGTTCTTAAGGGTCTCGTAGAAATCCGTATCTAGATGGTACAGCTTTACTATTTTTGCCCTTAGAGGCTCGAACTGGTAATAGAAATTCTTGAGCGAGCCTGAATATCCGAATGAGCCGGAAATCATATTCCTGGTATATTCGGGACGGCTTTGGTAATTGTATGATGTGTTAATTTCAGTCCTAGGTATCAGAGCTCCCTTGAACATAGAGTTCGGCAGGCCTAGGAACTCAGGGAAACTAAGGTTCGCAGTGACTCCAAGCTCGTTAGAATGCACTTTCCGATCATTCGACTTGAATTGGAAATTTCCCAGGAAGCTAAGATTCAGCCACTGCCCTCCCCTGAATATATTCTTGTGGAAATAGCTGAACTGAGGTGATATTCCTATTAGCCCTGAAGAGTTCGTGGAACCTTCCAGATTCACCTTGAAGCCTTGCATCCTAGACTGAGTCAGGCTTATGGAGCAGTCAACATATTCAGAATCCCTTGGAGTCAGCTGCATATTCACTCCACTGAAGAGCCTCAGTGCAGAGAGTCTAGCATACGTGTTGTTCACGTCCCTCTCGTCGTATAGCGCTCCTGGTCTAAGAGTATTCATATTCTTAAGAACCTTCTCGTTGAATTTCAGGTCCTTGTCATGGGAAATCGTCACATCTCCTATCTTGTATTTCACCAGCGGGCGGGCGTTCTCGGGGGTCTCGTTCCTAGTGTAATTGTTAATGGTCATAAGCAGGCCGCAGGTGTCGTTCCTGGCCAGAGTGTCAGCAGTGAAAGAATAGAAATTCTTTGTGAAGCCGTAATATCCGTGCCTCCTGAAATAGGCCGCCGACCTTTCGGTCTCTTTCTCCAGATTGGATTCAGAGAGATAGTCGCCTTGCTTAATCATGATATTCACTGAATCGGCAGAGAAATCCTGATGGAATTCCCCTTCTGGGATTGAATATTGTATAGTGCTTATTTTATAGCGCTTGCCAAGGGTTACATTATATTTCACTTTAACCTTTTTTCCACTCACTTCCACGTCGCTGTTGACATTGGAGTCATAATATCCTATGTATTTAAGGTGATTTTTGATGTTTTCTATCGACTCGTCAAGCTGGGTGGGGTCATAGACCACGGGAGGAGTGCCGATTTTGTGGCATAACCTGTCCAAGAAATTATTGTCGTATCTGCCCGCCCAGTTGTAGATGACGAGGAAAGGATTCCAGCCGAAGACCAGCGATGGATTCGGCTTCTGCTTGATGTAGGACTGCACATCTTTAGTGTCGGCATTCTTGCCGTTGGTGACGTTCACTGTGTTCTTTGCAAGCCGATACTCCCCTTCCTGCAAGCTCCTTGTCGTGCTGCAAGATGAGACTGCCAGCACGAATGCAAGGAAAGAAATTAAGAATATATGTCGAACCCCGAGGGCCATCCGAATCATGCCGCTATAAATTTCTGCTAATTTATGAATATTTTGCCAAAAGATGCCAAGAAAAAAGGCGGCCCCGTGAGGTCGCCTTATTCACAATTGCAGGCAATTCGAAATATTACTTCGTCACGGTGTATGTGCCGGCTTCATATTCCTTGGATTCAGTCTCTCCTGGAAGAGTGACAGTCGCGGTAGCGCCCTCTGGGATTGTAAATTCCCATGTCCATGTGTCGCCATCGTACTTCCATGCGCTCTTGATCACGCCTGCTGCAGATTTGTATTCAGCGGTAATGTGGCCGAGTCGCTTGTCAGGAACAGGCTTCATGATTATGTGCTTGAAACCAGGGACGGCAGGATCTGCCGCTATGCCAGCCGCAGTTTCCCATATCCACTGGCCGAGGCAGCCGTAGGCATAGTGGTTGAAACTGTTCATGCCCTTAGGACCCATGCCTTTGTCAAGCATGTAGCTGTTCCAACGCTCCCAGATCGTCGTAGCTCCATTGTCAACCGAATAGAGCCAGCTAGGGTTCTTGTGCTGGAATAGGAGCTCGTAGGCGATGTCTGCCATGCCGTTTTCGGTGAGAGTAGGCATCAGGATGGACGTGCCGAGAAAGCCTGTCTGGAGGCAGTTGCCATGCTGGGCGAAATTATCCCTGAGGCGGGCGATCATTCTGTCCTTGGCCTCACCCTCCACGATACGGTTCTTCAAAGCGAACAGGGCCGGAGTCTGCATGGTGTTGAGTATGGCGGTCTTGAACGTGCCGTCTGCATTAAGGAACTGCTCCTTGATGTAAGCCTTCGCATCGTCGGACATCTTCTGATAGACTGAGCCATCACGGCCGGTTGCAACTGCCATGTCCCTCATCATCTCAGAATCGATCATCCAATAAGAAGCGGAGAGGTAGTCCCAGTATTTGATTGCGTCAGGAAGAAGTTTGCCATTGGAGGAAGCGCCTCCGCCGCAGCTCTCGAGCGGCTCATAGCTGAGCCAGTCAGCCCATTGATAGTTGTGATTCTCTGCCGAGAGGGTCTCGTGGTCGTACTTGGTGTCGTTGACGTGGTTTATGTACTTGTTCATCGACTCCCAGTTCTCGTCGACGACCTGAGTATCGCCGAACTGCTTCCAGACAGTCCAAGGAACGATGACGCCGGCATCGGCCCAGCCGACGCGCATCATGTCGTCACCATATTGAGCAAGAGGAGCTACGCCAGGATAGCCGCCGAGATCGCTTTGCGAGTCACGCATGTCGCGCATCCATTTGTGGAAGAATTTCATGGTGTTGGCGAAGAATGTGCCGGTCTCAGTAAACACTTGGGTGTCAGCCGTCCAGCCAAGACGCTCGTTGCGCTGAGGACAGTCTGTAGGAACTGAAAGATAGTTGGAGAGCTGTCCCCAGTAGATGTTGGAGATCAGCCTGTTTATGAGATCGTCGCCGGTGCTGATTTTCCCGGTTTCCAGATTCTCTGCAATGGATGTAACAGGAATGGACTTGACGGACTTGATCGTAACGTCGGCATCGGCGGTGATGGACACCAATCTGTAGCCGAAGAAAGTGCAGTGAGGATAGAATTCCACGAAATCTGCTGAAGGTGCGAAAGTATATTCAAGGAGCATTCCTGTTTTAGGGATCCTGAGATTCTCTCTGTGGACGCTTCCCTCTGGACCGTCCATGCCGCGGCTCTTGGCGCCATTGCCATCGTTAAGCAGCTCGGAAGGAAGACATGTGAGCGTGGTTCCCTCCGCCGCCTTGAAGACGAAGGATGGAACGCCTGCGCAGTTCTGGCCGAAATCGACCACCAAGGTTTCCCCTGGGCTGACTGTCATCTCCTGGCCGTCTGAATATTCCCTCTCGACTACCACCTTGCCATATTCATCCTCTGTGGCTCCTTCAATGTCTTTCCAGACATAAGCCTTGACGGGTGCGAGAGCTATGTCATTCCTGAGGTATACCTCGGCTCCGTCGGAAGGGAGAATCTCTCCGGCAAACTCAGTGTTCTCCTCTGGAGTCGAAAGTTTGTCTGGCGTGTTGAAACCCAGAGGCACTCGGGCGTCGTAGGTTTCGCCATCGAATATTGCGGCGTGTTTAACGGGACCGGCAATTCCGGCCTTCCAGTTATCGAGATCCGTGCCATAGAGTTTCTTAGTGCCGTCTGAATATGTCAGCTCGAGCACTCCGCGGAATGCACACTTCTTTCCTATCATCCCATCGTAGCCACCGGGAGTGATTATCTTGTCTGCCCACCATCCTGGGGTCACTTGCGCTGAAAGAACGTTCTCTGCGCCTGATTTCGCGTTGAACGCATCGGTGACATCGTAGGTGAATGAACGCTTTGTCTTTGCGTAATGTGTGAAGCCTGGCTTCAGGAATTCATTGCCCACCGGCCTGCCGTTCAGATAGAGTTCGTAGACGCCCAGGCCGACTGTCATCCACTTGGCAGATGTAACCTTCTTTTCGTTCTTGACCGTAGAAACGAACCAGGTGGAACCGTCCGCCGCTCGCCCGTCATTAGTGCCGTGAACGACCTGCGCGTCAACAGCGGAAATCCATTTGGACGCATTCCATGCCGATGCGTCAAGAGCGTCCGTCTTCTGCCCTACCACAGTCGCAGTTTCACCCTGCGAACCGCAAGCCGAAGAGACAAGAATCATCGCCGAAGCCAATCCGGCCAGATAACCAATTCTTTTTCTCATACTTTTAGTTTATTTATTAATATTGGATTGTTGTTTTAATTGTTCTTCAAATTATTAATGGTTAATTCATTTACGATTTCCCAAAATTTAGCTTTCCTGGCATTTCAGGGAAATGCTTTTTCAAGAATTCAAATATAGTAAAAAAAAGAATAAGGAATATGCCCTCAAGAGGTTAATTTCGAGAAACCGCAAATTAATCGAATATCCGAGCCTGCATGGGTACTCCGTCGATTGGATGCAACAAGTTGATTCTTAATATATTGACTAAATTCCTAAAAGTATCCTGCTAAAAAGACAGGATACTTTTAGCGTTTGATATAACATATTAATAATTAATACGTTACCACTAACCATCAGAGTCCCCTCTAAGGTTTACTAAATTTTCCTCATGGCAGCTTTGCCAATCATCAAGTTCTGGAGGATTGGCAGATGAAAAATAAATTTGCTTTTTTAAACGTTTTGTTTAAAATTGCATAGGCGGATGCTCTAGGCATCCGTCAAAACGTGAGTGGAAGTCCGGTATTCATAGGTGACCTGACTGCAAGCGATCACCTGACGAAGGTATTCAGCAAAACGCCAGGTGCTTCAGGGATAGAAACAGAATGAGTGAATAGCCGACGGCAGGCTTACTGCCGCACATTAATTATTAACATTAAAACAACAACGTCATGAAAAAGTTATTTTTAATCACTATCGCAACGGCCCTCATGGCGGGAGGCGCTTTCGCTGCGAAGTTCTCGTCTAGGAACGAGACATCTAAACTGTTTAAATCCAACGTGGAAGCTCTCGCTGATGGAGAATACACCGTATTCGGACATTGTAAGGAAGAATCTACTTATTGTTTCGCAATTTGCCCAAATTGTGGAGCGGAATATTGGGCATCAGGACATGGAGGGGGTTCATATAATATGAGCGGTAACTGTCAGCTGTGCAACCATCAGTTCTGATGTCATGAACAAACTTGTCTATCTACCAGTCTTTGCCGCAGTAATTTTTACGGCGGCTATTGGATGCAAGAGGAATTCAGAGGAGGTGGTATACAAGCCGCTTGTTTTCGACAAAGAACAAGAGGTAAAGTTCACGCCGATTTCCGATGAAATCTTATTCGGAGGACCTGCGAGAATATGTAAAATCGGGGATTACTTCGCTGTCCTATACTATCAGCGTGATTCGGTACCCACATTCCTGCATGTTTTTAACAAATCTGGACAAAAGATGGGAGACTATATTCCTGAAGGAAGAGGCCCCAAAGAAGGGCTAATGATCATGGAAATTCAGAATATAGGATCAGACATCATTCTAAACGACTTACAGCAAAAAAAAGCAATGTCCGCATCACTTGATTCTAGTGGAAATGTAAGCATATCTGAAAATCAACGAGACAGGAAACAATGGATGATAAATTCTTTTAGGATCGGGGAAAATTATCTTAACTATTTCGCCCCTGGTCCTTACATTAAGGAAAATAGACCACCAAGATTAGATTTGGAATCATCTCAGGGATATAGAATCGCCACATTTTATTCTTCACCGCTGGATTATACTGATCCGATGCTTAGGTTCAAATTAGATGCGGGTGGGTGCAGCCAATCATTGTCCCCAAATGGTAAACATTTTGTTATCACATACTACGATGCAAGCATTATCGAATTATTCACAATTGATAGGTCGATAAAAGAGACGTACCGCGGTTACTTCTATCCGCCGAAGTTCAAGGTAGTTGGCACGAAAGTGGAACCCGAAGAGGACAGGATATGGGCATTCAATGCGTTGCATGCGGCCAATTCGTATGTGTTCGCCTCTTATGACGGAGATCTTGCATCGGCCAAGAAAAAAATACGGTCTAATAACATTACGGTTTTTGATTGGAATGGACATGCCCTTAGACTCTTGAAGACCGATTACAGAGTGGATGCGATATGCTACTCTGAGGAGGACGGCACCATCTATGCCGTCATCACAGATGAGTCTGGGAGACACTATCTGGGAAAATTGAAAATTGACTTGCCGTAACATGCTAATTCGTCCTGCTGCGCGACTTCTGTGCGCATAAGAAGATTTGTAACTCGTTTCTACCTAGGGTGCAACAATATATACTGCGACTCCTCATACCCTGACTTCAACGTGTACGTTTATGAACTTGGGAAGATATCTGTAAATCATTTGCATATTTAAAACGTTATATATAAATTTGAGCCAAGGAAGAGAGGAGACGTGTCGCAGCGCATAATAACAACGCTAAGCCATTCAAGATACCATTCTCATGCATAACGGAAGCAAATACTCCAGAGCGGCAACGACGGCCATCTTCGCCGTCATGTTGTCCCTGCTGCTCCCATGCTCCTGCAGAGATTACCGAGTCGGCAGGAGAATGAAGGCCATGATGGAGAACCCCATCGTGATTCCGGGGCGGCTGTCCACCGTCTGGCGAGACACCGTCATTACTGGCAGCGTTGTTCTCTCTCACCCGCTGCTCGTCATCCACGTGGATTCCAGCCATTGCTCGACATGCGTAATACCGAAGCTGAGCAGGTATTCGCTTTTGTACGCCCAATCGTTGTCCGAGAGGACTTTCCGGCTCGCAGTCATCATTTCCAGTCCGCATGGCGAAGCTCGCCACATTTGCCATCAAGTAGAGCTTCACCATTTCGACTTTCCCGTTTATGTTGACCTGGAGAACGAGTTCGATTTGCTGAACCCATACATCCCGTCCGACCGAAGGTTCCATGGCTTTCTCACTGACAGCTTGGGACGACCACGATTCATCGGCGACCCTACCGCTAGCGAGCACCTAATGAAAATTTTCAACGAGGTGCTCAAAAGTGAAGATAAGGAAATAAACTGAATTAAGAACAATACGGCGGTAAAGTTACTGCCGATATGATTATCAATCAAAAAATAAATTATCATGAAACGAATCATTACGATTACAGTTGCGGCCGCCCTCCTGGTGGGAGGATCACTCGCAGCGAAGTTCGCTTCTCGGAATGAGGCGACAAATCTATTCAAAGCCAACCTAGAGGCACTAGCAGATGGGGAAAATGCAAATGATGGAGACTCTAATGACTGGTGGCCGAGATATCAAAAAGAATGGCGTCAGTGTACTATTTACGAAATTATTGAATACACAGCTGAAGGGAAAGTCTTTGCAATTTTCAGAAGTGAAATTGCGGATTTTCATGCAAGTGTTGAAGGACATTATCGAAAGGTCATCGGTCCTGATATTGGAATGAAATCATATTGCATGGATGGCAAAAAAATTTTTTGCTTTCAAGATGATTGTAGATAAGATGAGCGATAATGAGGCCAATCATGCGCAAGCCTACTTTATTAATTATTATAGTATTATTGAGTATCTGCAGATGTGGAAGGAATAATAATTCTTTTGATAATTTTTCCAACCTAATCTCAGATTCAACAATAATGATAAACGTCCACCCTACCAACGATGTAGTTTCTTTCGACCATATTTTCAAAGACATTAAAATAATACATTTAAAAGAGGAATTGGGAAACATCATAGGAAGTGTAGACAAAATAATTTCTCATAATCAGAATTTCTATCTTTTAGACAAAAGAATATCGAAAAGGATTTTCGTATACGACTCTACTGGCACATTCAAGTTTCATATTGGACGTGTTGGAAGAGGCCCTGGAGAGTATATCGAGCCAACAGATTTTACGTTCATCGGCGACGAGGTTTTGGTACTAGACCAGTTTAGTCATAGAATGCTGAAATACTCTAATCAAGGTGATTTTCTGTCCGACATTGAAACTCAACTTTCATTTTCCGAGATTGAATATGTTTCAGATAGCCATTCGCTGATAGCTAGGGCAGGATATAATAATGGCGAAGGCCATGAGAATTATGAATTATTAGAGATTGACACTTTGGGACATCTAATATCAGAATATCTTCCGAATCCATGCCGCATAAATTATTCATCAGGAGCAGCCCTGAAGAATGGATATGAAGATGGAGAGATTATATATTCACGGGGTTTATTTCCCGGAGTATTTTCATTTTCATCCATGGGCGTAACCAGTCGTTATCTCTTTGAAATTGATAATGGTCTTCCTCATGAATTCGAAAATAATTGCAAGGGAGATTTTGAGACGTTCATGAACAAGTACAATTCATATTCTTACTTCTCGGGTAATTTATTAGACACGCAGCGTTATTTGTTCTTCACTGTCATTTCTAGAAAGGCGATTATATACGGCATATATGATAAAGAGACAAAAAAAACAGTCTGCGGCCCCCCTGATATTTCAGGGATAATGTCAAACGACATCAACGCTATAGCCGCATCTGCTATGATGAATGGGTATGCTAGGGTTTACGGCGATTTGATCTTATGCACATCCTCGTCTGAGTTGTTTTCTCAGAATTCAGATAAAGAAATAAGCAATCGAGACGGGACATCATATTGCATCGTCATGGCAAAAATATAGGTCATGCATTCCCTTATTTTTACTGAATGGACTCTTGCAACTATTAACTAAGAATCAGATAAAGAATTTATTGTTTCTATAGCCTCCACTATCTGGTCGGTGTTATTGTTTTCTCCTACCACGACTTACATGTACGGTTATAGCTTTGTAGATTATTCGTAGATGATTTGTGCATTTAAAATGTTTTGCATAAATTAGGGTCGAGGAAGAGAGGAGACGTGTCGCAGCGCATAATAACAACGCTAAGCCATTCAAGATACCATTCTCATGCGTAACGGAAGCAAATACTCCAGAGCGGCAACGACGGCCATCTTCGCCGTCATGTTGTCCCTGCTGCTCCCATGCTCCTGCAGAGATTACCGAGTCGGCAGGAGAATGAAGGCCATGATGGAGAACCCCATCGTGATTCCGGGGCGGCTGTCCACCGCCTGGCGAGACACCGTCATTACCGGCAGCGTTGCTCTCTGCCATCCGCTGCTCGTCATTCACGTGGATTCCAGCTATTGCTCGACATGCGTAATACCGAAGCTGAACAGGTATTCGCCTTTGTACGCCCAATCGTTGTCCGAAGGGACTTTCCGGCTCGCAGTCATCGTTTCCAGTCCGCATGGCGAAGCTCGCCACATTTGCCATCAAGTAGAGCTTCACCATTTCGACTTTCCCGTTTATGTTGACCTGGAGAACGAGTTCGATTTGCTGAACCCATCTATCCCGTCCGACCGAAGGTTCCATAGCTTTCTCACCGACAGGCAAGGGCGGCCAAGATTCATCGGCGACCCTACCGCTAGCGACCGCCTGATGAGAATTTTCAATGAGGTGCTCAAAAGTGAAGATAAAACTAAATAAACTTAATTAAGAACAATGCGATGGTAACGTTACTGTCAAGCGGCAAGATTTTCACTTACGTACATCAATTCTGTCATGAAATCCTTTAAATTGCTAAATGCAGTCTTCTGCGTAGGTCTGTTGCTCTTCATTTCCTCATGCGCCAATCATGATGACTACGGCATGATGCCAGAGAGGTCATATAGAATTGATATCGACAGACCAGGCACTTTCAACATTGACGACTATGCCAAATTCAGTCGGCTGATTCGGTTGGAAACTACGGCTGAATCCCTGATCGGAGAGATCAGTAAAATCCAGATCATGTGGAACGAAGATATACTGATACTTGACAAACTTTCTGAAAATCTCTTCATGTTCGACTCTGCAGGCAATTTTATCAAAACAATTGGCAGAAAAGGGAATGGGCCTAATGAATATGCGGAGATATCCGATTTCGAATTCGATGAAGAGCAGGGAAACATATACATTTACGATAGGCTGAAGCATCGCTTCCTTCTTTACGATTCCGCTGGGGAATTCATCAAGGAGCTGCAAACAGACTTGACGGGAAATGCTTTCACAAAAATCGGGGACAAATTCTGGTTCTATTATCCCTATTCGAAGGACAGCAGGTTTTACCTGATACTAACAGACGATAAGCTGAAAAATGTCGAAAAGGCCTATTTCCAGTGGAACAGGCTTTTGCCCTCTTCTTATTCGCCTTGTTTCTCAGGTACTGGGGCGGAAAAGTATTTCTTCTTCATAGGGTCAAACATCATCTATAGGTTAGACGGGAAGAATCTGCTGCCTGAAATCGGCATTGATTTCGGAAAATACACATTCCCATACGACAAGATTCCTGATCTGGACAACAAGGCTTTCGAGGAACTGGTAAGCGGAAACGATTATGTCGGAGACTTGAGCGGAGTTGTCATATCGAATGATATCTGCTTTCTCAAATTCAGGGAGATAAAGCCGGCTGGAGAGCCCTCAAGGTCATATTTCGCCGTAATCGATTTTGGTTCCGGAGCGGCAAGGACTTACGACTCAGCTAAATCGTCTGACATGCTGGTCGACTTTTTCTCTCCATTGCTCGTAACCAAAGACAAAGAAATTGCGTACCCGATTTATCCGTCACATCATAACAGCAT
This sequence comes from Bacteroidales bacterium UBA1680, assembly GCA_002320605.1. Classification (GTDB taxonomy): domain Bacteria; phylum Bacteroidota; class Bacteroidia; order Bacteroidales; family UBA932; genus Cryptobacteroides. The sequence continues at coordinate 62,940 of DCKG01000015.1, forward strand.
CTATTACGAAACGCTGCGAAAGTACTTCCCTTCCTTGACTCAAGACTCGAATCCGCTTCTGGCGTTTTATTCATTAAATTGATTTAAGAATATAATATACTATATTTCGATAATGAATCAAAAATATGCTCCGTTGGAAGGAATATGCTCTTGAGACCGCCATTACTGACAGCGTTGGTCTCCGTCACCCATTGCTCGACATGGGTAATAATACAGATGACAAACCTGGGCCATAGCGGCCACCGGAAATTTAATATCAACCAAAAAAATCAAGGCCATGAAAAAAATCATTATTGTTTCTTTGGCAGCCGCTCTCCTGGCGGGAGGCGCTTTCGCTACGAAGTTCGCGCCAAAGAATGAAGCGACCGATTTGTTTAAATCCAACTTGGAAGCGCTAGCACAAACTGAGGAAGATCACCAGTACCTATTCTCGCAAGTCGTAACATATTGCCAGCATCAAAATTCAAATGGATTTCCGTGTTTAGGTGAGATAGTTTATTGCTTGCAATGGGGAAATTTGAAATCATGTTCGTCTCACGGTTGCAATAAAAATCATTTTTAGAATTTCCCCAGAGACGCTAACTCTAATTCTCCCAGCATGAAAATAAGGACTTACATCAAAATACTAAGCATAATATCGCTGTCAATTTGCTTTAACTCGTGCGACAACGTCGAAAAAGCAAAAGATGGATACGACAGAATCATCAATATATCAGATCTCTCATCGGCTCAACCTATTCAAAGTCATATCTCAGAAGTTTCCTATATCCCTCTGGAATCTAACGAGCAAACATTGTTCATGTCCGCCGATAAAATACTATTCATTGACGGATTGATGTACGTCGGTGATTTCGCGACAGGGAAGATACTCGCATTTGACTCGGAAGGTAAAAACAGACTGGTTCTGAACAAACATGGACGCGGTCCGGGAGAATATATCGGGATTCAGAGCTTCACTGTCGATGATTCTTTCATCTACGTTTTGGATGCGTATGCTTTGAAAATCCTAAAATATTCAAGGATGGACGCTGCTTTCATCTCTGCGATGGCTTTGCCAGTTTTCGCCCTGGATTTTGAGGTATTGTCAAACGGTGGATTTATTTTTGCATTTGCGCCGATTGATGGTCTCAATCCTCCAATTAAGCAAAGCAATCATAGGATATTCATCAGTGACAAGGATATGAACATCATTGCAGAAGAATTCGAATATGCCTCAGGGACTGTTGATCCTATTGGTTCTAGGCGATATCTTACTGTCTACGATGAGGAAATCACATTTTATTCAATACATGACGATGAATACATGGTTTTCAGTCGCAAGGACGGTAAATTGCAACAGAAAGTTCTGATTGACTTCAAAGAAGGAAAAGATGAGAAAGCACCTATTGAGTCTCAATCTTTTATTTTTTCTTCGCCTGTCCTATGCAATGAGTATTGTTTCTTCCTGGCAAAAATTGGAGACCAAGGCCAAACATTGGTCTATGATGGGAAGCATGGCAAGCTTTTAGCCAGCAAGGCATCCGACGCTAAAGGGCCGTACCTATTGAACGTTTACGGAAGCACAGGCGATACTTATTACGGCATTATTCAAGACGGAGCCTCATACTATGAAACAATGATTTCTAATGGTTTCCCCAAAGCTGATGTTCAGACAGAGGCGGCGATAAGGCAAAACAACCCAATACTGATTTCGTATCGTATGGATTGAATATTTGGGTTTGGCGACTGAGGAAAAAATCACAGTTGGAGAATTATGCGCCTATAATCCGGGTACCACATGTGAAAGTCTCGGTGAAACATTTAAAGATAACATAAGAGCCGCAAATAATGTGCAGACATTTCATAATTCTATCGTTAATCATAACTGCCGGGCTTTTCTCGGTGGTTATGGTTTCGTGTTCTGAGACGGACTCAAACGCCTACCTTCGCTCGCTGCGCCGCATCGGTATGGTTGCTATAGATCCTGTTGATTCCGCCAGCCTTTCAGACGTAGAGGAATTTCTGGCCATGGACGTAGTGAAGGCTGACGACTGGCTGATCATGAGAGGCGACAGCAGGGCAACGTTTCACCTTTTATTTTACAATATAAACACACGTGAACACTTCTTTGCGCTGAGAAAGGGGCGTGGACCTGGAGAGGTTATTCAGCCAACAACCCTTGTTAAATGCGAGAACAAAACTCTCATATACGACCCAGATAAAAAGATCTTATTCGAAATCAATATTCCTGAGACTGAACGTACCAAGATAGCCTCAATGGACACTGTTGCTGCTTTCGGAGAAGATTTCACCAAACCGCTAAAACTTGCTTGTTGTGGGAAAGACGGCTATATCACCACGAACGTAACCGATCCAGATACCTGGTACTCGTATTCCGATTGGTCTGGGAATGTCCTCTCAAGCGTACAAGCGTTTGAAGATAAGGACCTCTCCGATGATGCTGACACAAGAATGTCTCACCTTCTTAGCTCAGTAATGGTTTCCAACCCCAGCGGCACAAAGGCTTGCGTGGCAAACATTGTTTTCCCTGCGATATCATTCTCGTCCATTGAAGACGGAAAATTGACTGAATACAAGCGATACACCTTCCCCACCATGGGGTTCAGAAACACACATGTAACAGACGAAACGATACGTAATTTTTACTGCCTTCAGGCTGACGAGAAATACGTCTATGCTCTATATTCTGGGAACAAACTCCGCGGCGGTTCTTTTCCCAGCTGGGAGAGCCAGCACCTGATAGTCTATGACTGGTCTGGAGAGCCTGTGAGACATTTCATCCTACAGAGGAATATAACCAATTTCTTCCTCGAAGGCTACAAGCTTTACTGCGACTCATCCTACCCGGATTTCAACGTCTACGTCTATGACCTCGATAAGTATCTATAACCAGCAGAATCACAGCTAAATAATATACATGGAAAAAGTTGTTCTGGCAATCTCGCTAATATTCTTGTGTACTTGCTGCACACAGAGCAGGATAGAATTGGCATTGGAACTCGCAGAGGAAAATAGACCCGAATTGGAGAGAGTTCTCGAACATTTTTCAGATGATTCCGCAAGGCTTGCGGCCGCAAAATTCCTAATCGGGAATATGCCCGGTAAGATTACGCTTGACACAACTTCAGTTTCTTCGAGCCAGCCATTCTTCGATGCATTCTCGGATTATAGGATGAAACATGGGGGGCTTGGCATCACTGGCCTATATGACATGCTTGACAGCGTAAAGAGCAGCATCGGAGAGCCTACAATTTCACCATCGTATCTGCTAGATGTCAAGACATTATCGTCCGAGTTCCTGATCGGGCACATTGACAAGGCCGTCGATGAGTGGAGCAGGACGAAATCAAAGAATGAGGTTTCATTCGATGAATTTTGCAGATTCGTTCTGCCATATAGAATATACGAAAGTTGGTGGAAAGGTGCAAACTCGTATTTCCGGGACAAATACGCAGGAATGGTGGCGGACTGCGCCAATCGTTTCGAGGCTAGCGAAAAAATCAAGTCTGACGTATCTGCGTGGTTCAGGCAAGACGGCACATTTTTCAGAGAAAACTCTTTTCTGTCACCAACAACGTTCTACAACACCGTAAAGTCAGGCGCCGGAGTATGCTACGACTACAATGCGGTTTTAACATCTGCTCTTCGCAGCGTAGGAATTCCAGCAGCAATTGACATGGTGCCATATTGGGGAAATTCAAACGCCCGGCATTTCTGGACGGAAATCGTCGGGGCTCCAGTTAAGGGCATTTATGATAACACGCAGATGGACTTCCGTTCTCCAGATGATGAACTCATCAACGACACATTCTGGTTCAAGTATGGTATAATTGACGATACGACCGGCATTCCATCAAATGTCAAATTGCGGAAATGCCGCACGGTACCAAAAATTTACCGACTGGGATATGAGATTCAGGGAAAATCGCTTGCGATGGTCGCAGGCGAAGATATACCGTCCATTTTCAGGAATCCGGCAATTGAAGACATTACAGCAAATCTAGTGGAATGCAAGGCTGTATCGGTGAAAATCGTCGAGAACACCACTCATAGACGTTTCGCATATCTGTGCTGCTATGACCCAGACAGCCATTGGTGGACTCCAGTCGCATGGGGAAGGATTAAAGGAGGAAAAGTAAAATTTGCAGATGTCGGTGTGAATATATTGTACATCGCAGCTTATTACAAGGATGGGGACGTGATTCCGTTCAGTTCCCCATTCATACTTCAATCCAATGGCGAATTGAGGTATCTCGATGCGAACCCCGATAAATCGATTGAAGCGACTCTCTTCTCAAAGGTGCCATTGAGAACCTCGGTAGCGTTCTATGCCATGGTGATGAGAGGAGACAGAATCATGTTCGCGAATCGGCGCGACCTTTCAGACACCACTACGATATTAAAGATTTCGGAGATTCCATACTACACCCAAGAAATCATCATCCATGACTCGCCTCCAGCAAGATATATGGTCTACAAGACGGATTCTTTTCCAATCAAATTCGTGGCTGAGTTGGAGTTCATCGGAGAAACTGGAGATGGCAGGGACACGGTCTGGGCAGGGACTCCTTTCGGGAATCCGTGCTACTCAATGTCGCCGACATCTTTCGCATTCGATGGGGATAGACTCACCTACGCCTACATTGACAAAGTAGATTTTCCGGAGGATTTCATAGCTCTCGATCTTGGCCAGCCCAGGAAAATAAAGAAGATACGGTACTGTCCTAGAAATGACGACAACGCCATCATCCCAGGGAATCAGTACGAGCTTTTCTATTGGGATGACGGATGGAAATCCCTAGGCAGGAAAGCCGGCGAAGACAATCGCCGTTTGCACTATGACAATGTCCCAGATGGGGCGTTGCTATGGTTACACAACCATACTCATGGAAAAGAGAACCGCCCTTTCACCATCGAGAACGGCATACAAGTCTGGTGGTAATCAAAGTAAATCAATCATGCGTAGCGCACATGTAGAGAAAATCATGAATGAATGGTTCAGAACAGCCATCTTGTGCATCATATTGACGTGCGGCTCTATCGAGTCCGCAATCGGGCTTGATCAAATGCTCATGCTGAAGACAAGGCTTACAGGAAGTTTCGGCAATCCTGGCCCATTCGGAGGGTTTGTAGCAGTAGGAATCTCCGTTGCCGCAGGGTGGCTCGTCTCTAACAAGGATGCAAAATGGAGAGCAACGCCCTTGAATGACAAAGTGTTGTTCGTTCTGTCCTTCGTTTCCCTGCTGCTTGGAGTCCTCGTTCTTCCGGCCTCGCTGAGCAGGGCGGGATGGCTTGCCATCGGCGCAGCGATGTTAGCATTGGCGTTCAAGGAATTAAACCTGAAGGCATACTGTTTGTCGCATAAGTTGATAGCTGCGATGGCGGTTGTTCTGCTAACCGCCGGATGTGCGGGAGCTTTTGCATTGAAGCCCAAGTCGGCGCTTGGTCGTTTGCATATCTGGCGGATCGAGTGCATGGCTATGTCGAAGAAACCATTGTCAGGTTTCGGTACTGGAAAAGTCCTAGGTGCTTACGGGGAGACGCAAGCTGAATTTTTCAAGGAAAAAGAAAGAAAGGAGCTTACAATCGAGATTGCAGGATGTCCCGAATACGCTTTCAATGAATATTTGAAAGTCGGAGTAGAACATGGGATGCCCGCAATGGCATTGTCATTGACTGTTGTCATTCTCCTCATTTGTTTTCTGCTTCGAAGAAAGTCCCCCACTGCTTATGGTGCAATTGCTTTTGCCGTATTCGCATTATTCTCTTATCCTTCTAGCCTATGGCAATTCAAGGCGCTTGCATTGGCGTTGCTAACAGATGGAGCCATCTCTTTGCGAACGAATGCCGCATTCAAGTATTTCGTGTGCCTAGTCTTTCTTGGTGCGGCATTGACCGTAGCCATTCGAAAACCTTCGCCTATGGAAGAACGGTTTCGAAAAATCTACGCTGATGGCTACGCTCTGCATCTTGCAAAAGATTATTCTAAGAGCAACGAAATACTGAGAGAAGGCGCCAAGATCTCCTCCGACCCGATGTTCCACAACATAATTGGGAAAAACTACGAGTCGCTTGGAGATTATGACAATGCTGAAGCCGAGTACTTGCACTCGCACTACATGGTTCCCAGCCGCTTGTATCCTTTCATACTGCTCATGGAAATGAAATTGCGGCAAGGCGATGAAGATGCGGCATTGAAATTTGGAGAGATGGCGATTTCCCTGCCCGTGAATCACCGAAATGCGAATATGGAGGAACTTCACCGGAGGGCCTCAGCTTGCATTGACTCCCTTAAAATTAAACGACTTCGCCATGAATCAAGTTCGAGCAATTAATAAATTCACCTCCATTACGACGTGGGTGCTGTCGGCGATAATTGTCATTTTTATGCTTTTCGCCGCCTGGCGCATATTCATTGCAGACCGCTTTATCATTCCCTCGGATTCAATGTCGCCAACTCTTGTTGCTGGGGACAGGGTTCTCGTGGATAAAACAATTTTCGGAGCTAGAATCTACAAAGACTACGATTTCAAGGATGGGATGGAATTGAAGTGCTGGCGCACACGTGGAAGGAGGGGAATAAGAAGAGGCGACATCATAGTTTTCAATTTCCCCAAGAACGGAGGGAGGGGTATTTCCTTCAAGATCAATTACGTGTTCGTGAAGCGGTGCGTTGGGCTTCCGGGCGACAGCGTCAGCGTGGCCGATGGTTTCTGGAAGAACAATAATTTCAGCGGCGTTCTCGGCATAGCCGAGCAGCAGGAGCGCTTGGCATCAATCAGCGAAGCGCAATTACCTGACGAGGTCCGGTGGACGTTGCAGCCTTGCGCACCTGAACGAAAATGGAGCATCAAGAACTTCGGGCCTCTCTATGTGCCTAGGAAAGGAGACATCATTCACATAAACGACACTACATCGGCATTGTACGGCGACATATTGATTTACGAGAATTATTCATCATCCTCTGGCACCCACAGATTCAAGCATGACTATTTCTTCATGGCCGGGGACAACGTACTCGACTCCGGAGACTCCCGTTACTGGGGATTCGTTCCCGACGACTATATAGTCGGAGTTGTGAAAGCCATCCTTTTCAACAGAGATCCTTACACAGGGAAACGAAGTTTCGGAAGATTCAGAACATTTGATTCCATGTCCGGAAATCATTAACAAGCATTGACTCCTAAAATGAAGTCAATCGAATGATTGGAATTTGCATATTTAAAAGGTTTTAATTATTTTTGAGCCAATAGGCGCTTTCGCTGCGAAATTCGCACCCATGAGCGAGGAATCTGAGTTGTTTAAAGCAAACGTGGAAGTACTTGCATTCGGAGAGGGCGCAGGTGCCGGTGGATGTGAGATGGGGGAAACGTTTCAGGAATGTGGCGCTCTAATAATTACATGGAATGGTCTAACGGACAATTGCCATAATTTGATTACTGTTTGCAATTTTAAGAAAGGAGGCTGTTCTCCAACTTCTTGTTCTATTCATCAATGACACTCATACAACGATGATTCATATGACTTGACGAAGAATGTTGTGTAAAAGATAATTTGATAATTATTAGTAATTCAGAATATGCAGAATAGAATCACTAAGCTTGCTCAATGTGTTTTTTTTCTCGTAATTTCTTCGTGTTCGGTTAATGAAACCGTTGAACCGAACGTAATGGCTCTTGAGTTTTCTCATGACAAGATTTCACCAACGATGTCAGAATATGTTGACAGCGTGTCCTATCTAGTTCTGAAGGAAAATGATGTGAATGCCTTAGGAAATATAAACAGACTGGTAATTGATAATAACCTCATTTATGCTGGCGATTACAGATTGAAGAAAATTTCCGTTTTTTCTATAGATGGCGAACCTAAATTCGTGCTTGACAAGCAAGGACGTGGCCCTGGAGAATATCTTGAGATTAAAGGCTTTTCAGTATTAGGCAAGAATCTATATGTTCTGGACAATTACAATCATAAAGTCCATATTTACGATAGTTTTTCTGGAGAATTTGTCAAATCGTTGAAGTTGCCAGCAATTTTCGATGACATAGAGGCACTGGACAATGGCGGTTTCCTGCTTGCCTATTCGCCACAAAAATCTGAAACAGGAAGGTCGAAAAAACTGCGTTACAGGGTAGTCGTTGCTGATAATAAAATGCAAATAATAAATGGATACTTAAGTTATCAGGAACAAGAACAAGATGCCATTTCATTTCAACTCAATTTTACAGTATACGGAGATAAGATATTGTTTGCCTCATTCCATAAAGACAGTTATTACATCTTTGACAGAAAGGATGGTAGGCATCTGAGGACAGTTAGTATTCAGTCAAAAACGTCAATCCCGGAGGATCTTCGTTCCGACGTAAAGGCTGTGCATGGGAATTATTCACACCTTTTTGCGGTTCCTTATGAATGCAAGGAATACGCTTATTTCACTTATTATCATGATGAGCATGCTTTTGGTTATTTAGCTGTATTAAATGAGCGTAAAATAGTTTCCAACTCCGAAAAAAGTGCTAAGAATAACATTATCGGCGTGATTGGCGGCTGCGACGACTATTTCATTGGATACATTCAGAGCAGCTCAAATTATGACATGCTGGTAAAATATGGATTTCCAAAAGCCGATAGCCTTGACGAAGCGGCTATTCATAGAGACGAGCCTTTTCTAATAAGATACCATATGAAATGATGTTACGGCGAAACAGTTTATCTGCTATTGTTTTAGTGTTTATTATCGTCTTGTTTTTTTCGTGTGATAGAGATTATCAAGCTGAAAAAACATTAAAAAAGTTCATGTCTTCTCAAATATTGCTTCCAGAGAATATGATTTGCATAAATCACGGACATCTGTTTGATACCTGTATAATCACAAAGCAAGCATTTGTCGTTTATATAGATTCCACGCAGTGCCAGGCTTGTAGAATCAACAATATAGGCGATTATAATTTTGTCAGACGTTTTTGCGAAGAAAAAGCTATTGATTTTATGGTAATACTCTCTCCATCTTCGGATGAGTTCAATGAAGTATTAGAGTTATTATTAGACTCAAGGTATCCTTTCCCGATATTTATTGATACAGATAATGAAGTTTTCAAAAATCATCCAGCTATCCCAAAATCCAGGAATTATCATTCGTTTCTTCTAGATCATAGAGGTTATCCTATTTTCGTTGGAGATCCAATCTATTCAAGATCAGAAAAGACTTTTAATCTGCTAAAGAAAGTCGTAGAAAAAAGACTTTAATGGCACCGTTGCGAGACAGCGTCAGCTTGGTCGATGGTCCAAGCATGACTATTTCTTCATGGCCGGGGACAACGTACTCGACTCCGGAGACTCCCGTTACTGGGGATTCGTTCCCGACGACTATATAGTCGGAGTTGTGAAAGCCATCCTTTTCAACAGAGATCCTTACACAGGGAAACGAAGTTTCGGAAGATTCAGAACATTTGACTCCATGTCCGGAAATCATTAACAAGCATCGACCCCTAAAATGAAGTCAATCGAAGGATTGGAATTTGCGTATTTAAAAGGTTTTAATTAATTTTGAGCCAATAAGGGTATCGGCGTAATCGAGACAGATAATGGCCATGCTAATCCTTTCGAGACACGACGTTCTCATATTTTGCTGACATATTAACTAAAAAATCAAAACGATGAAAAAAATCATTATTGTTTCTTTAGCAGCCGCTCTCCTGGCAGGAGGCGCTTTCGCTGCGAAGTTCGCCTCTGGTAACGAAGCGAACGATTTGTTCAAATCCAACATTGAAGCACTCGCCGATGAGGAAATCATCGTGGGGGAACTTTGTGCTTATCAACCTGATTGGTCATGTTGGAGCTTGGGAGAGAAGTTTGAGAATAACATTAAGACTTCTTATTCCAATGATTCGTTAAAAATTCGATAATTATATAACTCTCAAATCATTGCAATAAAAATAGCTCGTTCTGGGATGCCAAAGTCACCCATCGAACAACCTTGAAAAAAAGCTGAAATAAGTGTTAAAAACAGATGAAAACAATGCTTGAAAAATTTGAATAAGTGCTTGATTTTAGGTAACTTAGAGTTACTAACCTTTATGCTACCATATATGAAAATCAAGCCCCTTACCCAGCTCAGAGAGATGCTTTCGAAAGCACTCTCCGGACAGACAAATTTAAACAAATCTATTCAATCCTTCTTCATCGAAACCATGGAGCTTATCCTCACCCATAAAGGACGACTCAACTTCACCCAGATGGCGAGGTGCGGACGTTCGTGCGAAAGCAGGTTCCGCCAGAACTTCAAGAAGGCCTTTGACTGGTTCAAGTTCAACAAGTCCTTCCTGGAATCAGCGAAGGGACGTTGCATCGCAATAGCCATCGATTCTTGTTACATCTCTAAGTCCGGGAAGAGGACTCCGGGGCTTGACTGCTTCTGGTCCGGCTGTGCGGCAGCAATGAAGAGAGGCCCCGAGATACTCGGAATCTCCATCGCGGACGCCGATGCGAATGACGCAATATTCCTTAAAGCGGAACAGACATTCACCGGCAAGAAGCGTCAGGCCCCAAGGTATTCTTCTCCACGGACGTCAATATGTCCGCACGGGATATCTTCGACGTTTACTGGACAAGGTTTCAGCTGGAGTTCGTCTTTGCGATGCCAAGCAGTTCACCGGCCTCACTCACTGTCAGGCGAGGAACAAGGAGGCATTGTCTTTCGCCTTCAACGCTTCCCTCACGTCCGTCAACGTCGCCATAGCCTTCGCACGGCAGCAAGGATTGAATCTCTCCGTCGCTTCGGCAAAAACCCTGCTACACAATGCCGAAATGCTGTATTGATTTATTGCAATGTCCGGGAAATCCCCGAACATGCGATTAAATAACACTGATTTCAAAGAACTTTTATTCTACGGCGTTCGCGCTGTGGCGTAACTTTTATAAAATTAACGAACTGTTGTTATAAAAACTTACTATTGTTATAAATGAGGAGACATTTTGATATTTTCAAATTGGCCATAGTCGCCGCCATCTTTTCGGCGGCTATGGTTTCTTGCAGCGATAGCGAGACCAATGCCTACCTGCGATCCCTTCGCCGTGTCGGCATGACGGTCATCGAGCCGGTCGATTCTGCCAGTCTGTCGGACGTGGAGAAATTTATGGCGCTGGGCATAATGAAGGCTGATGACTGGCTGATCATGAATGGTGATAACAGATCTGTCTATCACTTATTATTTCACAATCTCAATAGCAATGAACATTTTTTCGCACTGAGGAAGGGGCGTGGTCCTGGAGAGATTAACCAGGCTAGTAATCTTCAGAAGCTCGGAGACAGAACACTCATAATGGATGCGGATAAAAATATCATGTTCGAGTTCAATGTGTCTGAGGGCGAACGAACTAAGATAACATCCTTAGACACTGTGGCTGTTTTAGGAGAGACTTCCGCCGAACCAGTGAAAGTCGCTTGCTGTGGGAAGAACGGCTTCATAACAACTAACCCTCTTGCCGATTCGTGGTACTCTTATACCGACAAGGACGGCAATATATTGTCCAGCGTGCCTGCCTTGGAATATAAGGAACTGTCTGGCGATTTCGACACTAGGGTATCATTCTTAATCAGTTCTGCACTGACCTCCAGCCCGGACGGCACGAAAGCCTGCGTTGCCAACGGCATTTTCCCCGCAATATCATTCTCCTCCGTAGAGAATGGAAAGCTGACGGAATACAAACGATATGCCTTTCCTGCTGTTGGGGTCAAAGAGAATGGCGTCACACAAGATTGGATCAGCTCTTTCTGCCGCCTTCAGGCCGATGGTGAGCATGTCTACGCATTGTATTCCGGGAACAAGTTCCGTGGCGATTCTCTCCCCTCCTGGGAGTGTCAGCACCTAGTCGTCTACGACTGGTCAGGCGAGCCGGTTCGCCATTTTTTCCTTAGCCGGAACATAACCAGTTTCTTCCTCGAAGGCCACAAGCTTTACTGCGACTCATCCTACCCCGACTTCAATATATATGTTTATGACTTGGAAAAGTATCTGTAGATGATTTTATATATAAAATGTTTTACATATATATTCCTGCCTGTCATAAAACTCTATTAATTGCTAAATGCAGTCTTCTGCATTGGTCTGTTGCTCTTCCTTATCCGATTTTCCGTCACTTCATAGAAACATCTATTACGAAACGCTGAGAAAGTACTTCCCTTCATTGACACAAGACTCGAATCCGCTGCTGGCGTTTTACGCATTAAATTGATTTAAGAATATAAAATACTATATTTGCAATAATGAATCAATAATATGCTCCGTTGGAAGAAATATGCCCTTGTGATCATGGTTTTCGCACTGTTGGGAACCAATGTCATGGCTCAGCAGATGACTCTTGAGGAAGCAATTGCGACGGCACGTGAGCGGTCGGCGGAGGCGGTGGCTGCCAGGTCGAACTTCGTGTCCAGCTACTGGTCGTACAGGACGTACTTGGCCGACAGGCTGCCATCCCTGAACCTCTACGGCAACGTGGGACAGTTCAACAGGACTCTTGCCCAACTGCAGGACTACGACACTGGAGACCTGCATTACGTTAGCGTCTACAACCTGACGAACGATGTCGGGCTTTACATAAGGCAGAACGTGACGTTCACCGGAGGGACCGTGAGCCTGTACTCTTCCCTATCCCGGACGGACCTGTATGGCAATAACAGAAGCACATCGTGGTATTCTCAGCCGGTCTACGTATCATACACTCAACCGCTCTTCTCGTACAATGAGTTCAGGTGGGCGAAGAAAATCTCGCCTAAGGAATATGAGCAGGCGAAAAGGGTCTACATTGAGTCAATGGAGAGCATAACGATAAACGCCGCTCAATATTTCTTCAGCCTCCTGCTTGCTCAAAGGGAATATGACAGGTCGGTCGCTAACTATAATAACACGAAACAAATGCTCTCTGTTGCCGAGGAGAGGACAAAGCTCGGTACGGTCACTAGAGATGAATATCTTCAGCTGGAGTTGCGAAACCTGAATGACAGCATGGCAATTAATGAAGCCGCCGTAGCGGTGAAGGAGGCGCAGATGGTTCTGAATTCGCTTTTGGGATTCGATGAGAAACGGGAGATCAAGCCCGTGTTCGAAAATGCCTTGCCTGAGATTTGGATGGACTATGACATGGTGCTGGACAAGGCCTTAGAAAACTCTTCCTTCAATCTGGAGAATCAGATAAGGATACTCAATGCTGAGTCTGAAATCGCACAGGCGAAGGCTCGTAGAAGCCCATCGGTGTCAATTTCAGCGAAGTTCGGAGCGTCGAATTCCGGAGATTCCTTCTCGAATGCCTATCGTAATCTTGCCGACCAAGAAGTGTTCGGGGTTTCGTTCAATGTGCCAATCTTCGACTGGGGGCTTGGGACGGGACGGGTGAAACGGGCTAAGGCAAGGGCCGATGCAATCAAGGCACAGGTGCAGCAGAGCGAGAGCGACTACAAGTCTAGGATATTCAAGAACGTGAGCCAGTTCAACAACCAAAGGCAGCAGTGCAACGTCTCTAAAAAGGCATCTGAAATAGCAGAGGAAAGATATTCGCTTATGATGGAAAAATTCAGGAACGGCAACGCATCCGTGCTGGAGCTGAACACTGCCCAAAATGAATATGACACCGCCATGGACAAGTACGTGACGGATTTCAGCACGTTCTGGAGGCTTTATTTCACCCTTAGGCAGCTGACTCTTTACGATTTCATAGGCGGCAAGGACATAGATGTGGATCACGACGAACTGCTAAAATAGGATATGAGGGAATATATTAATATATTATTGATTGTCACGGCTTTAGCTGTCGTATCATGCAGTGGCGGAAAAGTTGGGGGCAAAAAAGAAGAAAGCAAGCTGGAATACAGCCAGCAGGTGAATTTAGTGGATGTCATTGTCCTAGAAAAGACAGACTTTAACCATCAGCTCATCTCCAACGGAAAGCTGGAGGCACTGTCGGGAGCCACTCTAGTCTTCCCTGCCTCAGGAATAGTGGAATCCGTGAGATTCTCCGAAGGGCAGCATGTCAGCAAGGGGGACATCATCGCCACGCTGGTCTCAGATGACAAGAAACTGGCTCTGGAATCTGCTCAAATAACATTCCGAAAAGCAGAGCTGGACTTGTACAACGAGCTGGCAGGTTACGGTTACAAAGGACGGGACACGTCCGCCGTGTCAAAGGACATGCTTGCAATCGCGAAGCTGCGTTCTGGCTATGACGCTGCGAAGAACGGCCTGGAAAGGGCTAAGAATGACATGGCAGGATGCTCTCTGAGAGCTCCCATCTCTGGGAGAATAGCCTACATGAATCTCAAAGCCAACTCTCAGGCGCCTACGGAGCCTGCCTGCAGAATCATAGACGACAGCCGTTTCAACGTAAGGTTCCCAGTCCTGGAGTCCGAATACCCTTTTGTCGAGAAAGGGCTTCAGGTTCTGGTGGTGCCATACGCTCAGGAGAGCGTTTTGGTCAAAGGCACCGTGACCAACGTCAATCCTGCCGTGGATAAGAACGGGCAGGTGATGGTTACTGCCATGATATCCAATCCCGGCAGGCTGATCGATGGAATGAACGTGAAAGTGAGCGTTCAAAGGTCAATCCCTGGGATGCTGGTCGTGCCAAAGAGTGCGGTAGTGATAAGAGACAACCAATATGTCCTGTTCAAATACAGTTCCGGGCGTGCCGGATGGACTTACGTGAACATCCTTGATTCCAATTCAGACAGCCATGCGGTGACAGCCAACGCCGACAGGGGCGCTATTCTCGAGGCCGGCGACACCGTCATCATTTCTGGGAACTTGAATCTGGCCGATGGTTCGGAAGTGACACTCAAGCAGTAAACCGATGCTGAAAATTCTGATAGACAGGCCGATCACCGTAACCATGGGGCTGCTGGTCATCATGGTTCTGGGCATAGTGTCTATTCGTCAGCTGCCTGTGTCGCTGATTCCTGAAATTGATGTTCCGAACATTACAGTGCAGGTGAGCGCACCGGACATGTCTTCTAAGGAGATTGACGAGGCCGTCCTGCGTCCTCTCAGGCAGAATCTGATGCAGATAAGCAACCTTGACGAGTTCAAAAGCGAAGCAAAGGACGGCTTGGGAATCATCTCGCTCGGTTTTACTGTAGGTTCCGACATGGACTATGCATTCATTGAGGTGAATGAGAAGATAGACCGCTCAATGTCGGCCCTCGGTGATGTCGAGAGACCGAAAGTCTACAAGTCAAGTGCTTCGGACATCCCTGCCTTCTATGTGAATCTGACTCTTAAAAACCAAGGCACGATTCCTCCGGACAAGGATCCTGAATTGTATCCTGTCTCAGACGAATTCTCGCAGCTGAGCACATTCGCTTCCGAAGTCATCTCGAAGCGCATCGAGCAGCTTCCGGAAGTCGCCATGGTGGACGTGAGCGGGTGCGTGGAGCCAGAACTGCTCATAATTCCCGACGAAGCGGCATTGCGAGAGGCTGGCATGAGCCTGGCGGAATTCGAGTCCGCAATCCATGCAGCAGACGTAAGGCTGGGAAGCCTCGCTATAAGGGATGGCGAATACAGGTACAACGTGAAGTTCCAGTCCATAGCCTCCACGAAGACTGACATCGAGAACATCAGCCTGAATTGCCACGACAGGATATTCAAAGTGAGGGATCTGTCCCAGGTCATAGAGCATCCTGCAAAACGCTCCGGACTGGTTAGGTCGGACGGCAAGGACGCAATATCGCTGGCCGTGATCAAGCAGAGCGATGCCAAGATGTCCTCCCTGAAATCCAAGATGAGCGAGCTTTCCGAGCAACTGGAAAAGGATTATCCGCAGATCGACTTCAAGGTCACGAGGGACCAGACAGAACTTCTGGAATATTCAATAAACAATTTGCTGCAGAACATCATCGTCGGAATCATCCTGGCATGCGTCATCATATTCCTTTTCATGCAGGACTTCCGCTCCCCTGCCCTCGTGGCGCTGACTATTCCTACGGCTCTCATTTTCTCCATGCTTGTCTTCCACGTCATGGGAATGACGATCAACATCATTTCCCTTTCTGGACTCATTTTGGGCGTGGGCATGATAGTGGACAACACCATAGTACTGACTGACAACATCACAGCCAGATGGCAGCGCGGAGACGATCTGCGGACTGCCGTGTTGAGCGGCACCGCCGAGGTCAGGGGGCCGATGCTGAGTTCGGTGCTGACGACATGTGCAGTGTTCATCCCGCTGATTTTCGTGAGCGGGATCGCTGGTGCCATGTTCTATGACGAGGCCATGTCCGTGACGATAATCCTGCTTACCGCTTACCTAGTGACGATCATCGTGATGCCGGTGTATTACTGGACATGGTACAAGAAGCTGCCTGCCTTCAAGCCAAATCCTTTACTGTCGCGCATCTCGCTCCATGGCTTCATGAAGTTATACGAGAATATCCTCACATGGCTGTTCAGGCACAGGTGGGCAGGATGGGCGATATTCGGATTTTCTGTCGTTGGAATATTCCTATGCTTCGCATTCATGGAGAGAACAAAACTTCCTGAAATTTCATATTCAGACACTCTGGTGAGGGTGGATTGGAATGCGCCTCTTTCTCTGGAGCAGAACACGGAAAGGGTGGCTGCACTGGAGGACGCCGTGAGCGATTTGGCAGAGCAGGTTACGTCCATGGTCGGCATGCAGCAGTTCATCCTCTCGCATGACTCCGAGAACGATGTTTCCGGAGTCACGATGTACCTCAAGTGCAAGGATGCGCGGACACTTGGGAAGATGAAGGATAGAATAGCTTCCGAGCTGGCTTCCAGATGGCCTGACGCAGCATTTTCATTCGAACCTTCAGGGAATATATTTGACATGGTGTTCTCCGAGGACGAACCGGAGCTGGTCGCAAGGCTTAGGCCTGTGTCGGTCCCTTGGGTGGAAATAGGGCGTCTTGAGAGGCTGCTGGCTGAAATCAGGGTTACAGAGCCTGATTTGGAAATACCAGAACCAAACCTTAAACGGAATATCCTCTATGTCGCTGATCCTGAGAAAATGGCGTTATACGGAGTTACATTAAATTCCCTGCTGGTCGCTCTGAAGAATTGCCTGAACGAGAACGAACTATTCACCATCGTTCAGGGGAACAGAAGCCTTCCTGTCGTAATGGGCGTTGACAGAAGAGGAATTAAAGCGATAATCGAAGGAAATTTCATAAAGGCTGGAGATAAGGAAATCCCGGTTTCCGCCCTCATGCAGCAAACCTGGGAACAGGGGTTGAAGAGCATCGTCTGTGGTGCGGAAGGCGTATATTATCCCCTGAAACTTGAACTTGAGGGCAAGAATGCGAAAGAAACCATGCAGGGAATCAGCGATGTGGTGAGGCGCAACGGAGACTTTGAAGCAAGCTATTCGGGAGCATATTTCTCGAACAATAAAATGGTGGAAGAACTGGCGCTCGTCCTGTTCATCGCCGTGATTCTTCTCTACCTGATTCTCGCTTCCCAGTTCGAGTCTTTGATGCAGCCGTTCATCATCTTGTCCGAGATCATCATAGACATATTCTTTTCGCTCCTAGTGCTCTGGATTTGCGGCGTGTCTATAAACCTGATGTCCATGATAGGACTCGTGGTAGTCTGCGGCATCGTCATCAACGACTCCATCCTGAAAATCGACACCATCAACAAACTGCGGAAAGACGGGATGGCACTGGAACACTCCATCTACGAGGCAGGACATCGCAGGCTGAAGGCCATAGTGATGACCTCTCTCACGACCATCCTGTCAGTCTGCCCGTTCCTTACCAGGGGCAGCATGGGTGATGATCTGCAATTTCCGATGGCGCTGGTGATCATCGCAGGCATGACCATCGGTACGCTCGTCAGCCTGTTCCTGGTCCCTGTCGTTTATTATGATGTCTACCGGAAGAAGAAATAGCGGCATCCCGGCATTCACCGTGATGCTCATAATGGTGACGATGTCATTCGTTGGCATGGTCATCATTCCGACTCTGGACGTGAGCTACGCTCCGGGGACATCTGAGCGTAACCTTAGCGTCAGCTTCAAATGGCCTGGGGTTTCCGAAAGGATTGTCGAGTACGAGGCCACGTCCAAGCTGGAGGGCGCCCTGTCCGGTATGCGGAATTGCACCAAGGTCACATCCACTTCCACGGCTGGAGGCGGCAGGGTGAATCTCACGTTCAGGAAAAATACCGACATGCAGCCGGTTCGTTTCGAGGTGGCTTCCAGAATCAGGAATATGTATTCTTCGCTTCCGAAGGGAGTGAGTTATCCTTCCATATCGCTAGACATCAGAGGTGCGGCCTCAAGAACGGACCTGGTGTATACTTTCATCAGTCCCCTGCCCTCTTACGAAATAGACAAATACGTTTCCAGTCATGTGACAGGCAAACTGGCCGAGATTGACGGGGTGGAGGACGTGAGCCTGAACGGAGTTACATCCTACGAGATTGAAATCCTGTTCGATCCAGTGAAGGCCACAGCCTGCGGGATAAGCGCAGATGACATCGCAGGTGCGTTTCGCTCCTTTTATGCAGAACAGGTCCTAGGGCTGACGGACACGGAGGAAGGGATTATGACGCTGAAGCTGAGAGGCAGCGCCTACGACAGGGAAAGCTCGATCGAGAGCATGAACGAGATGCCCGTGAAAAATTCCGACGGCAGGCTGGTTCGTTTGTCGGACATAGCAACTTTCCGGTACAAAGAGGCTGTGCCCAGATCGTATTTCCGGGTGAACGGGCTGAACACCATCACGATGGACATAGGTGCGTCGCCCCAGGCGAATCTGCTCACGGTCGCAAGCAGCGTGAAGAAGAAGATGGCGCAGCTGCAGGAGTCTTTTCCGGAGGAAATCTCCGCGAGGGTAAGCTACGATTCTTCTGAATATATGGCAGGAGAACTGAAGAAAATAGTCATCAGGACTATTCTCTGCATACTTATTCTCCTGCTCTTCGTGCTGGCGGTTTATCGGTCATTCAAGTACCTCGCCATAATATTCACTACCCTCCTCGTAAACATATTCACTGCCATAGTGATTTACAAGCTGGCAGGGCTAGGCATCCACATTTATTCTCTGGCAGGCATCACCGTGTCGCTGGGTATAATCATTGACTCCACGATTGTGATGTGCGACCACTACTCCTACTATCATGACAGGAAGGTCTTTCCCGCCCTGTTCGGCGCAACAGCCACGACCATCGCCGCCCTGTGCGTGGTTTATCTTTTGCCGGAGGCTGACAGGAAGAATCTGGACGATTTTTCTAAAGTCATAATCATAAATCTCAGCGTCGCACTTGTCACGTCATATGCTTTCGTGCCTTCTCTGCTGGACAGGTTTCCGATTCGTCGCTCCCGAACCGTCACCAAGGCAAGGCGGAACCGCATGACAATCAGCTTCAACAGGGCATATTCAAGATACATCGGCTTTGGTCAGAGACACAAATGGCTGCCCACAGTCATATTCATAATTGGCTTCGGAATTCCGCTCTGCCTCCTGCCTGACCAGCTGGGGAAGGGTGTTCCCGAAGAGAGCAGGACAGCTTTCCAGAATTTCTACAACAAAGTCATGTCCTGGAAGTCATATTCGGAGAAAAAGTCGAAGATAGACAAGATTGCGGGCACTTCTTTCGCTCTTTTCGACAGGGCTTTGGGCAGGGGCAATTTCTACCGCACGCCCGAAAGGAAACAGCTGTATGTCGAGGCGGGAATGCCTGATGGCTGCACTATCGAGCAACTGAACGACGTAGTCCGGAGCATGGAGAATTACCTGAGCCAGTTCGACGAGATTGAGACTTTCATGACCAGCATCTACTCCAGCGAGAGCGCCAGGATACAGATAACCTTCAGACCCGAATATGAGAAGACGTTTTTCCCTTCGCAGCTGAAAGCTCTCGTCACGGAATCGGCGATAAACTTCGGTGGGGCAAACTGGAGGGTCTACGGGGTGGATGACAACAACTTCAACAACAACGTTGTCTCGGACTACAGGAGCAACAGACTCATTTTGAAGGGGTACGATTACGACAAGCTTCATGAATATGCGGAAGCACTCATCGATGACATCTCGAAGAACAAGCGCGTTTCTAAGCCAGATATGATGGCAGGATATTACACCCTTGCAGGTAACGAGATGAACATGAATTTCGACTTCTCAGCCCTGGCTGTGCGCGGGATCAATCCATACCGTTATTTCAATTCTCTCCAGACCAGACTTTATGATGGGACTATCGGGGCTCTGATGCACAATGGCGGCTACACGCCGGTGGAACTCAGGTCGGCAGACTTGACGACGTTCGACCTGTGGCACCTGAACAATGTTGGCTTGGACGTTAACGGCAAGAGCGTGAAACTGTCCGAATTCGGCAAGATTCAGAAGAAACGCACCGGTTTGGACATCCAGAGGGAGAATCAGTCTTATTCAATCACCGTGGGTTTCGATTTCATAGGCGCTTTTCAGCTGTCCAAGGCATTTCAGGACAAGACCATCGACAGGTGGAACTCGGAAGTGCTGCCCGTAGGTTACAAGATATCCTCCTCCGATTTCCGCTTCAGGTCTCCGGACAAGAAAATATATTCATTGCTTATCCTGCTGGTCATTGCCATCATCTACGTCATCTGCAGCATGATATTCGAGTCGCTGCGGATGCCGTTCGCCGTGATTCTGATGATCCCCATTTCCTTCATCGGGGTTTTCCTGACATTCGGTTTCACCGACTTCACTTTCGACCAAGGGGGATTCGCCGCCCTGGTGATGCTTTCGGGGATAGTCGTGAATGCTGGAATATACCTTGTGAATGAATATATCGGGAGGCGCAAGGCTCGCATCGCTCAAGGGAGGAAACTCGAAGGCACGAAGACGAACGATTACGTGAAATCTTTCAACCATAAGATTCATCCTATAATGCTCACGATAATCTCTACGGTGCTGGGTCTCGTTCCGTTCCTGTTCGACGGTTCTTCCGAGGTCTTCTGGTTCCCGTTCGCAGTCGGCACCATAAGCGGTCTCCTCTTCTCCCTCATCGCCCTTGTATTCTACATGCCACTCTTCTGCTTCAAGGAGAAGTCAAGGGAGTGACGAAAACCTAATAAGTATTGGACGGCCTATATGAACATACAATTATAGACAGGAATCATTGTCAGTTGTTCGTCCTTTCGTATGTCTTTCGTATACACAAGATATCTCAGTCCGACGTGCTGCGAAAATTTCTTGCAGAACACGTCCATTGATTTGTGCATCTTGTAACCTGATGATTTGACTTCCACAGGGCAGATTTTAAAGCCGCGAGAGAGTAGGAAGTCTATCTCATAGTTGTGCTTACCACTTGCAGTAGGCCAGGTGTGATAGAAGAGCCTTTCCCCACGGGCACGTAGCATCTGGGCTACAACGTTTTCGTAAACATAGCCAAGGTCGGTGGCCAACTTGTCGCTGAGAAGTTTCTGATAGATGATATTATCCGTGACTGCATTGTCCCAAAATGCCATTGTGATGAAAAGACCGGTGTCTCCGACATACATCTTATACTGCTCGATGTTCCTGTGTTGGGACAGGCCTACGGACGGATCGTTGGCGTGGTAGGAGAAATTGACGGCCATACTGTCTTCCATATCCTGGATTAGTTCGTCCATGTCTTCCTTATTCTGGCTGCGGCCCAGAACGCTGGTAACTTGATAGCGTGAGGCGTTGCCGGTGAGTTGGGACGGTGCCGCCATGAACAGGCGCGTGGCACGACCGGTGGGATCGAGCTTCCGAAAATCATCGGCGTAGAGTTCTACAATCTCCCGTTTCGTGGCATCGACAGCACTCAGGTTCTTCGTGTCGAGATATGCGTTGACGGACTGTGGCATTCCGCCTACCAACATATAGAGACGGAAATCCCGCATCAGTTTGCGGCATGTGGCATCGCCTACTCCCTGGCGCTTCTCGAAGGTGTACTTCATGAGCGGAACAGTGGCGGTGTCGTCCAGAGCCCAGCGAAACTCTTCGTAGTCCATCGGATACATTTCGATGCGGGTCTCCTCACTTGGGATGACGATGCCTTGGGTGTTCTTCTTGATGGAAAAAAGGGAGCCGGTCTCAATGTAATCGTATCTGTGGTCTTTCACCAGATATTTGATAGCCTCTCTGACCTTGGGCGCCTTCTGGATCTCGTCGAAGATTATGACGGACTTGCGTTCCTCAAGGCGGACGTTGTAGATGAACTGAAGTTGGAGGAAGAAACTGTCACGGTCGTTGATGTGAGCGACGGCTTCCCAAAGGGCATCGGGAGCATCGGCAAAATCTACCTTTATGTAGGACGAGTACTCGTTCTTGGCAAATTCTTCGGCGATGGTTGACTTGCCAACACGGCGGGCGCCTTTGATAAGAAGAGCGGTGCTGCCGTCTTTGATTCGCTTCCATTCCAGGATTTTTTCGTAAATCTTACGTTTGAATATGCGTTCTGGATATTCCATTTTCCTCACATAAAAGTCGTTATTCGGAGGCAAAAATAGTTTAATTTGTCGGAATCTCAAAATACTTTTCGGTAATTATGTATGGAATCTCAATATTTTTGTCTTTACATAGAGAATAGGTCTTCGGTGCCTGAATCTCTTCGACACCAATGAATATGTCTACTCCTACCAATCCTACGGCAACAGTTTCTCATCCAGCTACCGCATACGTCCACGCAGCTTCATCCTACGGATGTTCATCTCCTTCTGAAGGTGCATTTGAAAAATTTCAGGTGCGGTCCGCAATTTTTTATGAATTGGGGGTTGAATATTAAAAATCGTGTTTATATTTGCGGTCGTAAATATTTATGTTTAACAAATCCAATTAATTTTATGCGGGGAAATGGTTAATTTCAGGAAAGTTTTCGCGATGGCGGTGGTTATGCTGTCCTGCGCGTCTATCCAGGCACAAGAACAAGTAGAACGAGATAGCGGTGGCTTCTCAGCAGATTTAACTGTCATACCGAGACTTGAAGGAATTCAGTCATTCCCATTGGGCAGTGATGCCAGCAAAGACATTTCCTGGGGTAATTCTTCCTTTTACACTCTCTTCGAAGGCAATCTAGGCGATCATTTTTCGTTCAGCGTCAGCAACCACTGGCTGGGCGACGATCCGGAGTGGCTCTATAAGAACACATTCCATTCCGACAACACCAACTGGGTAGACTGGGTGAACCTGACCTACACAATCGGCAATTTCTCGATAACTGCGGGAAAGGACATTGTGACCATGGGCGGAATTGAATTCGACGATTACGATTTTGACGTTTACACAGATCTGTGTTCGGGCCTGTGGCAAAATTACTCGTGCTACCAGTGGGGTGCGAAAGCCGCCTTGGAGGTGCCAAGCCTGAATTCAGCCTTTGCCTTCCAGTTCAGCACTTCCCCATTCGGAGAACATCCATTTGACAGCAAACGCTTCAACTATTCCCTCTCGTGGAATGGCGAATATGGTCCGTTCAGAACCATCTGGAGCTTTACGGCTGTCGAAGACGAAAACAGGTCTCTGATTCCATTGGCCTGCCTTGGCCAGTCTCTGGAGCTGGGTTCTTGGACTTTGGGACTGGATGTGTTCAGTCAAGTCGGGAACGAGGAATACATCCTCTCGGACGGGTGGACAGTTCTGCCTTCTCTTAAATTCGACCCCAGCGACCATTGGAGCATATTCGCAAAAGGAGGCATAGAGACCGTGATGGACTCTGATAAGAAGGTGGATGACAATTGGTTCGCGGGAATGGCCGCAGAGTGGTTTCCTCTTTCTGAAAGGAATTGGCGGGTTCATGCTGCATGTTCCTACAACCACATCCTGGACACCGTATTCGTAACTCTTGGGACGAAAATAAATTTGACATTCAGCACCAAATAGACCGTTCTGGCAAGGTTGATAATAAATATTCATGAAATGGAAAATCAAGAATATATAATCAGCATCCAGAACCTCAGCAAGTCTTTCGATGGAAAGAAAGTTCTGGATGACATCAATATAAAGGTGAGGAGTGGCGAATTCGTCACATTGCTTGGGCCTTCGGGCTGCGGAAAGACTACGCTTCTGAGAATGCTTGCGGGATTTCTTGCTCCCGACGAGGGTACGATTCTGATGGATGGAAAAGACATTTCCGACACTCCCCCGAATCACCGTCCAGTGAATACGGTTTTTCAGCACTATGCCTTGTTCCCTCATTTGGACGTGTACGACAACGTGGCTTTCGGCCTGAAGCTGAAAGGCGTTCCTGAAAAGGAAATTGACGAAAGGGTTCGCAAGGTTCTGAAAATCGTGAGCATGACTGACTACGAGGACAGGGACGTGGAATCCCTCTCTGGAGGTCAGCAGCAAAGAGTTTCAATTGCCAGGGCCATCATAAACCGCCCGAAAGTGCTGCTTTTGGACGAGCCTCTCAGCGCTCTCGACCTGAAGATGCGCAAGGACATGCAGATTGAACTGAAGGAGATGCACAAGCAGCTGGGCATCACGTTCATCTACGTCACCCACGATCAGGAAGAAGCATTGACGCTCAGCGACACTATAGTGGTAATGAATGAGGGCAAGGTACAGCAGATAGGCACGCCGGCTGACATATACAACGAGCCGGTCAATTCCTTCGTCGCAGATTTCATCGGCGACAGCAACATATTCAATGGCATCATGCTGGAAGATCGGAAAGTCTCATTCATCGGCCATGAGTTCGAGTGCGTGGACGAGGGCTTCGGCGAGAATGTTCCCGTCGACGTGGTAATCAGGCCTGAAGATGTCTACATCATGAATCAGGATACCGGGGCGCAGTTCACAGGGAAAGTCACTTCCTGCACGTTCAAAGGAGTACATTACGAGATGTTCGTGAACACCGATGATGGCTTCGAGATTCAGATACAGGACTACAATGCCTTCGAAGTAGGCAGCACGGTCGGAATGATCATCAGGCCGAATGACATTCAGGTGATGAAGAAAGATCACGTGATAAACCGTTTCGAGGGGCAGATGACAGATTCCTCTCACGTCAACATTCTCGGGGAAGATTTCGAATGCCCTGAAACCGGCTTCGAAGCGGGAACGAGAGTGGTAGCCGAAATTCCTTTCGACAAGGTTGACCTCACTGACGAGCAGAGCGACGGAACGCTTTACGGAGAAGTTCACGCACTGCTTTATAAAGGTAATCATTACCACTTGACAGTCAGAACCGAAGATGGCGATGACATATTCGTGGACACTAACGATGTCTGGGATAAGGGAGACCTTGTGGGAGTAAACTTCCCAGCGCAGGACTTGATCATCAGGAAGAAAGATGAAAACGTATAAACGTTCGGCTTGGGCAATGCCCTATTTCATATTCTTAGTGGTCTTCGTTGCCTTGCCTCTTCTGATGGTTCTGATTTATGCCTTTCAGGATCAGTCCAGCGGTAAGTTTACGTTCGACAATTTCGCCAAGTTCTTCCAGAGGGGCGAAGATCTCAGGACGTTCCTCTATTCTATAGAAGTGGCATTGATAAACACTATTATCTGCTTGCTTCTGGGCTACCCCGCGGCATGGATAATGGCGAATTCTAAGCTGAATAAATCCAGCATAACAATCATGCTGTTCATCCTGCCGATGTGGATTAATATGTTGATCAGAACCCTCGCCACAGTGGCATTGTTCGATTTCGCAAAGGTGCCGCTCGCACAAGGCGCATTGATCTTCGGCATGGTGTATAACTTCCTGCCGTTCATGATCTACCCGATTTACAACCAGCTGAACAAGATGGATAAGGCATACGCTGAAGCAGCGACAGACCTTGGGGCAAGCCCCACGCAGGTTTTCACTAAGGTTACAATCCCACTTTCGATGCCTGGAGTATGGAGCGGCGTGCTGATGGTCTTCATGCCGACGATTTCCACATTCGCCATCGCTGAGCTGCTGACGCTGAACAAAGTCAAGCTTTTTGGAACTACCATTCAGGAGAACATCAACAACGGCATGTGGAACTACGGTTCTGCCCTGGCCCTCATAATGCTGGTGATAATAGGAATAAGCGTGCTGCTCTCCAACGATGACAGCAAACGCGATGATGAGAAAGGAGGCATGATATGAAAAAATTTTTCGCTCAGGCATATTTATGGATCCTGCTCATCTTGCTCTATGCCCCTATACTCATCATAGTGATATTCTCTTTCACGGAGTCCAAGGTGCTTGGCAACTGGACAGGCTTCTCTTTCGGGCTTTATCAGAATATTCTTTCCGGCAAGGTCGGGATGAGCTTCTTGAAAGCATTGGAGAATACCGTCAGCATCGGAATCCTTGCCGCCATAATCTCTACTTTCATGGGTAGCATCTCGGCAATAGGAATATATAATATGCGAGGGAAAAAGCGCAAAGCGATAATGTTCCTGAACGATATTCCCATGCTGAACCCTGACATCATAACCGGTGTGTCATTGTTCCTGCTTTTCGTGGCTTTCAGCATCCCTCAGGGTTATCTGACAGTCCTTCTGGCACACGTTTCCTTCTGCACGCCGTACGTGATACTGTGCGTCCTGCCGAAACTTCGCCAGATGGATCCTAACCTCTATGAGGCTGCTTTGGACTTAGGAGCCACGCCTCGGCAAGCACTGAACAAAGTCATATTTCCTCAGATAAAGCCAGCGATGATTTCTGGTTTCATTCTTGCGTTCACTCTGTCAATCGATGACTTCGCAGTGACCCTCTTCACGAAGGGTAACAAAGGCTTCGAGAACCTTTCGACGTACATTTATGCAGATGCGCACAAAGGCGGGCTGACTCCTGAGCTGCGGCCTATAATGTCAATCATTTTCGTGTTCGTGCTGCTACTGCTTATTATTATCAATATCCGTTCATCCAGGAATAATAAAAAACAAGAAATAAGAATATGAAAAAGATTGTTGCTTTGATGGTGGGTCTCACCACGCTTGCATTTTCCCTGTTCGCGCAGGACAGGGAACACACTCTCAAAGTCTATAATTGGGCAGACTACATTGATGAAGCTCTCATACCAGAGTTCGAGAAATGGTACCAGGAGCAGACTGGAGAGAGCGTCAAGATTATTTACCAGCTCTTCGACGTGAACGAAATCATGCTCTCGAAGATAGAGCGCGGGCATGAGGACTACGATGTAGTCTGCCCTTCGGACTACATCATCGAGAAGATGCTGAAAAACGATTTGCTTCTTCCGATAGACAGGGATTTCGGCAGCACGTCTAACTACATCGACCAAAATGTCTCTCCTTTCATAAAGAGCATGTTCGAGAATGTGGATGGAGGCGGCAAGGATGCCAACGACTACGCCGTAGGCTATATGTGGGGTACGAATGGTCTCATGTACAACCCAAAATACATCTCGAAGGAGGAGGCTTCCACTTGGGGTGCGATCGCCGACCCTAAGTACAAAGGCAAAGTTTTCATGAAGGATGCTTTCAGAGATGTCTATATTCCTATTCTCATCTACTTGAAGAAAGATGACATCAAGTCCGGCAAAGTGACCATCGAGCAGCTCTCCCACGACACTTCAGATGAGTCGATAGCCCTCGTGGAAAACTATCTGAAGAGCATTAAAGACAATATTGCTGGCTGGGAGGCAGATTTCGGCAAAGAGCAGATGACCAAGGAAAAAGGCTGGCTGAACTTCACATGGAGCGGTGATGCTCAATGGGCGAAAGAAGAGGCTGCGAAAGTAGGGGTGAGCCTTGACTATGAAGTGCCTCGGGAAGGCAGCATCGTCTGGTTCGACGGCTGGGTAATTCCGAAATACGCCAAGAACGTCAAAGCCGCGAGATATTTCATCAACTATATGTGCAAGCCGGAGAACGCCATAAGGAACATGGACGCAATTGGTTACGTGAGCGTGATAGGAGGTCCGGAGATTCTTGCCGCAGTCCAGGATTCCACTGAATTTGAGCCTGAAGACGCTAGCTATTTCTTTGGTCCCGCAGACACTGCGGTCTGCCTGAACCCGATCATGTATCCTGCCAGAGACGTGGTTGAGCGCTGCGGCATGTTGCACGACACAGGAGACCGCACCGAGGCGCTTCTGGGTATGTGGTCTAGGGTAAAAGGCGATAATGCGAATTATCTTACCTATGTCATAATTGCAGCTTTTATTGTAATTTTACTTGCGGTTTACCTTATCTCCAAGAATAGCAAGAAAAGGAGACGCCAGAATAGAAGGCAGCCGCATAAGAAATGAATGAAAGAATAGACATAAAGCTGATCAGGTCCCTTTCGCAGAAAAAATACAGGGAGGAGACCGGCTTGTTTGTCGCTGAAGGAGAAAAGATGGTTCAGGAGGCGCTGAATTCACCATTTAACGTGGTCAACGTCATCCGCAAAGAAGAAGCCGGGGAGAAGATCATGTCTAGGATTAGCATGATGTCCTCCCCTTCTCCGAGTCTTGCTGTCATTAAAAAACCTTCGGATTCAGAAATTCCCGATGACAAAATTCATGAATATGTCGCTGGCCACGGCCTTTATCTGGCACTGGACTCTATCAGAGACCCTGGTAACCTAGGAACGATCATTCGCACCGCCGATTGGTTCGGGATAGATGCGGTATTTGCTTCCCCAGACACAGTCGACATATTTAATCCCAAAGTAGTGCAGTCCACGATGGGCGCCATATTCAGGGTACGCTTCCATTATTGCTCAATTCCAGCGCTCTGCGAAGCTGTGAAATACGCAGGAGGCAATGTCTATGGCACATTCTTGGACGGTCAGGAAATATATTCGCAAAAATTGAATATCGGGGCAGTTTCCCCTGCCCTAGTCATTGTTGGCAATGAGTCGAATGGCATTAGCTCTGAAGTGGAGGCCGAGGTCACAGACAGGCTATACATCCCTTCATATCCGCACGACGAACGTGGCTCGGAATCTCTCAATGCGGCTGTGGCAACCGCTATAACATTGTCGGAATTCAGAAGAAGAATATGAACGAAGAATCCTTGATGCGGAACAGGATCCGGAAAATCCTAATGATTTGCAGCGACTACGATGCGTTCATCCTGAAGGAGGATGGGTGCATCGAAACGGAAGTGGCTAATGAATATAAAGAATTGAACCTGAGCAATCAGCCGAGGTTCGTCTGGGCCAATTCTTCAAATGAGGCAAGAGATATCATCGAGAGCGACGAAGAGGTGGACATTGTCATCTGCATGTATAACGAAAAGGATGATGGACTCTTCCCTCTTGCAAAGGACTTAAAAAATACTAGCAGGAACATTCCTTTCATTCTGCTAATTTACTATTCCAAGGCAGTCGTCGAACGACTTTCCACGTCAGACCTCAGGTGCATAGACTTCCTGTTCAGCTGGCATGGGAATGCAGACCTTATTCTAGCCATAGTGAAGCTAATCGAAGATAGCGCTAATGCCGAAAATGATGTCTTCGGCGTTGGCGTTCAGGTAATCTTGCTAGTGGAGGATTCCGTAAGGTATTACTCCAACTACCTGCCAGAATTGTACAAGCTCGTGCTAACCCAGAGCCAAGAATTTCTGAAAGAGACCCTGAACGATGCCCAAAAGAAATACAGGAAACGTTCCAGGCCGAAAATATTCCTTGCCACCTGCTATGACGAGGCGATATATTACTTCGAGAAATACAAGACCCACTTGCTTGGGGTCATTTCAGACGTTGGGATGATAGTACATAAGGGCGACAACCCAAAAGACGAGAAAATTGATGCAGGACTGGAACTTGTGGCGAAGATAAAGGAATATGATCCATTGATGCCTGTGCTGCTTCAATCCTCCCAGGCCAGCGTCGCCGACATGGCAAAACAGCTGGGCGTCAGCTTCATGAAAAAATATTCCAGGACCCTTCTAATCCGTCTTTCAGATTTCATGAAAGATGAGTTCGGCTTCGGAGACTTCATATTCAAGGATGCGGATGGAAAGGGATACGGCAGAGCAGCGAACCTGACGGAGCTAGAGAAAATCATCTACGAGATTCCTAACGAAATACTGGTCAGCAACACTTCCAGGAATATGTTCTCGAAGTGGCTCTACGCCAGAGGGCTTTTCGATCTCGCGCGGACATTCAGAGCCGAGCATCATACAGATGCAGGAGAGTTTAGGACCTTCCTGCTCGGACAAATAAGAAATTATCATAAGAGAATCGGCCGAGGAATCATAGCTGATTTCCGTCGAGACGCCTACGAGGACTATTACAGCTTCGCCCGTCTTGGCAATGGCTCTATGGGAGGCAAGGCCAGAGGACTGGCTTTCCTGAACCATCTGGTACAGAAATACGACTTGGCAGATAAGTACCCAGGCCTAAGGATCTCGATTCCGCACACGATAGTCATCACGACCGATTTCTTCGAACAGTTCATATTCGAAAACGGCCTGCAATATGTCATTGACTCCGAGATGACAGACGAAGACGTACTCTCAGAGTTCGTCTCTTCCAGGCTGCCAGAGAATCTCGTAGAGGACTTGAAAGTCTTCATTTCCACGGCAGAATTCCCTCTCGCAGTTCGTTCCAGCTCAAAATTGGAGGACAGCAGTTACCAGCCATTCGCAGGAGTTTATTCAACGTACATGTGTCCTCTTGTCGAGAATCCTGACAGGATGCTAAGGGAACTCGGGAAAGCAATAAAGAGTGTGTATGCCTCTACCTATTTCAACGGCAGCCGAACATACATCCAGGCAAGCGGAAACCTGTTAGGCGAAGAAAAAATGGCCGTGATAGTACAGGACATCTGTGGCTCAAGACATGGAAACGACTTCTTTCCTATGCTCTCTGGCGTGGCCAGGTCGATCAATGCCTACCCTATCGGCTCGGAAAAGGCCGAAGACGGGGTCTTGAACGTCGCTTTCGGCCTTGGCAAAACCGTCGTTGACGGCGGCAGGACGCTCAGGGTGGACCCGAAGCAGACTAGGAAAATCCTTCAGCTTTCTAATGCGAAACTGGCAATGAGAGATACCCAGAACGAGATGTATGTCTTGGACAATAGGTCAGAGACTTTCAAGACCTCGAAGGATGACGGCTTCAACCTTAGGAACATTCCTATTTCAGAAGGGTTGAATGAATATGATCACCCGGAGCTTGTGGCATCTACTTACGTTGCACAGGACGACATGATGACATCAGGGGTATCTACCGACGGCGCTAGAATAGTCTCATTCGACGGCATATTCCAATACGACCGCTTCCCTCTCGCAAAGGCAATGACAGAGATTATGGGAATATGCCGTAAAGAATTGATGTGCGAGGTGGAAATAGAGTTTGCCCTTGACCCTATAATGGACAGCAAAGGTTCAGAAGCCGTGCTTAAATTGCTCCAGGTTCGCCCTATCGCATCCTCAAGCGAAGCTGGCAGCACTACAATCGAAGAAGCCCAGAAGCAAATCTCCACGAAACTCATAACCAGCGTCGACGCTCTCGGAAATGGTTATTTCCTGGATGCGAAGCATCTCGTCATAATATACCCTGAGTCCTTCGACAAGATGAAAACCCTTGAAATGGCCGCAGAGATATCGCAGATTAATTCAAAGCTCTCATCTGAAGGCAAGCCATATATTTTGGTAGGGCCTGGAAGATGGGGCTCATCTATTCCTACGTTAGGAGTGCCTGTGGCTTGGACGGATATTTCGGGTGCGAAGATGGTGGTCGAATATGGCATTGATGGTTTCAGGATAGAGCCAAGCCAAGGAACGCATTTTTTCCAGAACATAACCTCACTTGGCATCGGTTATTTATCTGTCGACCAATATGCAGGCAAAGGAACTATAGACTTTGGGAAAATCGCTGGAATGGAGTGCGTCTATGAAGGGAAATTCGCCAAAGTGCTTGAAGCGGACGGACTCATCGGATTCATCGATAGAAATAAAGGGAAGGCAGTGATAGGAATTTAAAATGAGCAGGATAATAATTTATCAGATGCTCCCTAGGCTGTGGGGAGCAGTGAATAGACAGCCAGGAAAATTCTCGGACATTGACAATCAGACACTTGAATATCTCGTAGGCCTTGGCGTCAGCCATGTGTGGTTCACGGGAGTCATAAGGCATGCGACTACATATTCTTGCAAAGATTGTCCTGAATCCGATGCTACGATAGTCAAAGGTGACGCAGGTTCGCCTTACGCCATAACCGATTATTACGACGTCAACCCTTATCTGGCGAAAGATGTGAGTCGGAGGATGCAAGAGTTCTCATCGCTCATAAAGCGCACTCATGCCCATGGACTCAAGGTCATTGTAGATTTCGTGCCGAATCACGTTTCCAGGGATTACGGTCGCGTCGGTCTTGTAAATGGAAGAGCAGTGCCTTTCGGCGGCGAAGACGATTCGTCCGTGCATTGGAAACCGTCCAACGATTTCTATTACTATCCAGGACAGGCTCTTTCACTCCCGATTCCTTCCTCCTACAAAGAATATCCTGCCAAGGCATCCGGGAACGCCTTCTCCACCGCCCCAAGCATTACCGATTGGTACGACACAGTGAAGCTGAATTACTGTGACTTTCACACGGAAACCTGGGAAAAGATGCTGGACATCGTGCGTTATTGGTGTTCGCTAGGCGTGGACGGCTTCCGCTGCGATATGGTGGAACTTGTGCCGTGGCAGTTCATGGAGTGGCTCATTCAGAATGTGAGAAATGAATATCCCGATGTCATATTCATAGGAGAAGTGTATAAGAAAGGACTTTACAGGCACTACATTCAGACCACAGGGTTTGACTTTCTCTATGACAAATCGGGCCTCTACGATTCTCTAAGGGCTCTTATTGAAGGTCACGGCACAGCTAAGAGCATAACTTGGAATTGGCAGAGCCTTGGGACTCTGCAGCCTCACATGCTGAATTTCTTGGAGAACCACGACGAGCAACGTTTCGCATCGGACTTTTTCGCTAAAGACGCTCGTCGGACGTTTGCCCCGCTGGGAGCAGGACTGCTTTTTAATAACGCCCCTTACATGGTTTATTTCGGGGAAGAAATAGGCGAAAGAGGCATGGATCAGGAAGGGTTCAGCGGCTTGGACGGCCGTACCTCAATCTTCGACTGGTGGAGCATAAATTCGATTGGAAGGCTCAGAAAATATATTGCCAAAGGCATTCCTATGCAGGAAAAGGAAATGTCATTGCTAAGCAAATGGAACCGGTTCCTCAATCTGGCAAGCTCGGAACGGGCTTTCTCCGATGGCAAGACTTTCGATCTCTGCTATTGCAATGCTGAGTCTGCAGGCTTCATTCCGGACCGTCATTTTGCCTTCCTTCGCGCTTTCAGAGTGCAGGCGTTCCTGGTGGTCTGCAATTTTTCCTCGTCAACTTCGAAAATCAGCATAAAAATCCCACCCGAAGCCGTTTCCTGTCTGGAACTCAACAAAAAAACACCCGAGACCATTGAAGTCACGGTCCCGGGCGACGACTGCGTCATCATTAAGATCTGATTACCAGTTCAGAATCTTTTTGAAATCGTATTCCTCAGGGTTTGAGACCCATTCCTTTGCTGCTTCGTAGTCGGCAGGGGTGATGTAGTGGCACAGATGCTCGTAGTAGTTCCTTGCGAGTCCGCCGTCGATGTCCACCCTGCGAGGAGGAATTTTCCCTTCGGCGTTCTGGATGTCCTTCAGGAACAGTGGCTTTGGGTTGCCGTCCTGATCGATGTACACCATGCAGCCAGTCTTACCCTCTTTGAACAGCTCGTATACGCCCATTGCCAGCTCGGTGCAATAAGAGAGATCGTAGGCGATTGGATCCTGACAGCGTACGTCGTAACCGATCTCCACCGGACGGGTCTTGACTTTCCAGCCCAGCTTAGAGAATTCTTTCTCAAGTATATCGTTGAACAGCACTGCCTTGG
The DNA here is from genome assembly GCA_002320605.1 of Bacteroidales bacterium UBA1680. GTDB lineage: Bacteria > Bacteroidota > Bacteroidia > Bacteroidales > UBA932 > Cryptobacteroides. Next base: position 96,700 of record DCKG01000015.1, read on the forward strand.
AAATCTTGCCAAGCTCCGGATGTCCGTGCTCATCGTACGTCATGTGTACTCCAGTGCCTTTCAGGTCGTCTGAATCAAGGTCATGGAACACGCCCTCAGCCACTACTACGGTTCCGTAATGAATGCCGAGAATATTCCTCTTGATGATTGCCGAAAGAGTCAGCTTAATGATTTTGTCAACAGTAATCTTTGTCTTGTTGAACATCTCAGGAATGATGGTCATCGGGCAATGCGTTGCCTCACCGATTCCAAGAGCAAGATGGCCTGCCGAGCGACCCATCGCAGAAATCAGAAGCCAGTTGCCTGATGTGCGAGCATCCTCATAAATAGTGCGCGCAAGATGAGCGCCCTCGTCCTTTGCCGAATTGAACCCGAAGGTAGGAGCGTTGTTCGGCAGAGGCAGATCATCATCAATGGTCTTAGGCACATGAATATTGTGAATGGGATATTGCTTTGCCTCAAGGAATTTTGCAATCCTGTTAGCCGTAGAAGCAGTGTCATCGCCTCCGACAGTGACAAGCAGCTTCACGTCGTTCTCATGGAAAAGCTTGAGGTTGAAATTTTTCTCGAAATCCTCATCGGTCGGCTTGAAACGGCTCATCTGCAGGTAGGAACCACCTCTGTTGAAATATGCGTCTGCCTTGAAGAAATCGATGTCTTCAGTGCGCGGATGATCGTTGAAAAGTCCGGTGTAGCCTTCGTGCATGCCAATTACCCTGTAACCGTTAGAAAGGAATGTTTTCGCGACAGAGAAAACAACCGTGTTCATGCCCGGTGCAGGGCCGCCGCCGCAGAGAATGATGATAGAATCTTTCATAATAATTTAGAATTATTTAATTGATGTTAATTTCGTTTGTGCATCTGCAAATTTAATTCTTTTCCTCCAATATAACCCCAAAAAAATTGATTAAATTTGTGAGTTCCATATTATGGCATGGCGATGAATCACGAAGAGGCAAAAACAAGGATAGAGGAGCTTAGAAAGACCCTCTGGGAGAATAGCAGGAAGTATTACGTGGACAACGCTCCAACCATGAGCGACTACGAATATGACCAGCTGATGCATAAGCTGGAAATCTTGGAAAAGCAGTTTCCTGACCTGCTCACCCCGGACTCCCCTACACAGACAGTCGGCAGCGACCTGGAAACAGGCGGTGCCGGGGATAATGCCGAATCCAGGATCCAGAAGGAATTCGCCCAGTACCCTCATCACTATCCCATGCTCTCACTTGGAAACACCTACGGCATCAGCGAGATAGAAGACTTCGTCAGGCGCGCAGAGAAAGAGCTGAAAGGGGTGAGGTTCACATATTCATGCGAGCTGAAATTCGATGGGACTGCAATCTGCCTTGAATATAGGAATGGCAGGCTATTCAGGGCCTTGACTCGTGGGGACGGGGTAATCGGGGACGATGTCACCGAGAACGTGAAACAGATATCCAATGTTCCCGTCACTCTGAAAGGTTCCGGCTATCCTGATGATTTCGAGATTCGTGGCGAGATATTAATGCCTTATGAATCGTTCGATAAGTTGAACAAGGAGCGTGAGGATAACGAGGACCCACCGTTCGCCAATCCTAGGAATGCTGCCTCCGGCTCACTTAAGCTGCTTGACCCTAAGGAAGTTGGCAGGCGCAGGCTCTGGTGCACGCTTTATCATATTCCTAGCCAAAGCGTCTCCTTCCCTACCCATGACGATGCCTTGAAAGCGGCTGCATCATGGGGGCTTCCTGTCTCGGACAAAAGAAAAATCGTTTCCTCCATCGAGGGAATAGAGGAATATATTCACTACTGGGACAAGGAAAGAAAATTCTTGCCCTATGCGACGGATGGCATAGTTATAAAAATAAATGAACTAGCCTATCAGACAGCTCTTGGTGCAACGGCCAAATCCCCTCGCTGGGCCGTCGCTTTCAAGTTTCAGGCAGAGGAAGCTACTACGAAACTGATTTCTATCGACTATCAGGTCGGCAGGACGGGAGCCATCACTCCCGTAGCCAATATGGAACCTGTCCAGCTGGCAGGAACTGTCGTGAAGCGAGCCACGCTGAACAATAATGATTTCGTGAGAGACATGGACATACGCATCGGAGACTACGTGAAGGTCATCAAGGGCGGTGAGATAATCCCGAAGATCATTGCAGTGGATCTAGAAAGGAGGCCCAAAGATGCCAAGAGACCGGAATTCCCTACTGTTTGCCCAGACTGCGGCACTACGCTGGTGCGCGAAGAAGATGAGGCAAAATGGTTCTGCCCGAATACAGACGGCTGCCCTACCCAGATAAAAGGCAAGCTGGTGCATTTTCTGAGCAGGAAGGCTATGAATGTGCTGGCTGGAGAGGCAACGATCGATCAGCTATACAAATTGGGATTTGTGCGTACGCCTGCAGACTTCTATTCGCTCACTAAAGGCCAGTTGCTAATGTTGGATGGCTGGAAAGAAAGGTCTGCTCAAAGATTCCTGGACAGCCTGAATGCTTCCAGGCAGGTGACTTTCGACCATGTCCTGTTTGCGTTAGGAATACGATTTGTTGGGGAGACGACTGCCAAAGAGCTGGCTGTTCATTTCGGCAACATTGACGCTTTAGCCGTGGCTTCTAAGGAGATGCTGCTGGAAGTACAGGATATTGGCGAGACGATAGCCGAGAGCGTCTATGAATATTTCAGGGACTCCAGGCACCTTAGAGACATTGAGAGGCTGAAGGCCGCAGGGCTGCGATTCTCAATGGAAGCGAAGAAGACATCTTCCAATGCGTTGGAAGGCAAGACGATAGTAATTTCAGGAAATTTCAGCATCTCTAGAGATGAGATGAAGAGGCTCATCGAAGACAACGGAGGCAAGAATAGTTCTTCCGTCAGCGGGAAAACCAGTTACCTGCTAGCAGGTAGCAAGCCTGGACCGGAGAAGATGAAGAAGGCGGCTGAACTGGGAATAAAGGTAATCTCGGAAGAAGAATTAATGAATATGTTGCCGGAGACTGCCGAAACCAAAAGTTTAAGCAGCGAAGAGGAACCCACTTTATTTTAGGAATATATGAACTGGTTCGCCAAGGCGATAACTAAGATTAGGATTGTTGTCCGGAGAGTCAACCGATTCCTCGGAATAGAGATCTGGCGTGGCGAGCCGGAAGAATATTCCTGGTCCAAGACAAAGGCCAGGATTGCGTCCGACACCAGAGTGGTCATGAGGGTGCTGAAAACCTTCCAGACAGAGAAAATAGGCTTTCAATCAGTGGCCCTGAGCTATTTCTGCACTTTAGCCGCAGTGCCGTTCATAGCCGTGGCTTTCGCTCTTACTAGCGGCTTCGGCTTGGAAGACAAGATGCAGGAAATCCTATTTTCGGCCAACATCAGCCCGGAATTGGGAAACAAGATAATGCAGGCTGCGCAGAATATCATCAGCACATCGCAGAACGGCTGGTTCGGAATAATCTCCACTTTGATGTTCGTGTGGGTGATCATCTGGATGATGAACCGCGTGGAGAAGGTATTCAACAACGTGTGGCGCATCTCCAAGCCGAAGAGGAAATTCGTGAAGAGCCTAGGAATAGACATCATCATATTGGTGCTCCTCCCTTTCATAATATTGATTCTCTCCTACGCTACCATGCTTTACTCGCATCTTGCCGACTACATATTCCCGAACTGGATAGGCGCGACTAAATCCATCCGTTCGTTCCTGGGATGGGTGATTTTCTGCGTCATCGCCATACTAACGTTGTCCGGAATGTACAAGTTCATTCCTGCGACGAAAGTATATTACAGGCATGCTTTCAAAGCGGCCTTGCTCGCTGGGATTGCATTCACTATATTGCAGTACTTATATTTGGAAACTCAATTAATGGTGATGCGTCTGAATATGGTTTATGGAGCAATCGCAATCATTCCTCTCTTCATGATCTGGCTTAGATTCGGGTGGCTGATAATTTTATATGGAGCCGAGTTCTCATATTCTTTCCAGAGAGAAGAGGCTAGCGAGCTGAATAAGGCTCTGAAGGACAGGAGAGATAAGCGAAGGGAGCAGAAAAAGAGAGATAAAGAATTAGCAGAAGTATGAGTGTTTCGGAATTTACGCAGAAGGATTACGATCAGATAAATAAGTGCTACTCAGAGCTTAAAGCTGCGGCTGAGAAGCGCGTGAAGGATCCGGATGAAATGAAAGTCATCAAGAAGGCTTTCGATTTCGCTAATGAGGCGCATAAGAACGTGCGACGACGCTCTGGGGATCCATACATGATTCACCCGATTGAAGTGGCGAAAATCGTTGTCTCAGATATCGGGCTGGGCTATAAATCCATTTCTGCCGCTCTGTTGCACGACGTTGTCGAAGACACCGACTACACAATTGACGACATTAGGAATCTTTTCGGCGACAAAATCGCCAGCCTCGTGGACGGACTCACGAAGATCAAGAATGTGCTGGACAACGAGGACCGCAGCAAGAATAAAATGGACACAGAGAGCTTGCAGGCCGAAAATTTCAAACGTATTCTGCTCACTCTCAACGATGATGTCCGCGTCGTGCTGATAAAACTGGCTGATCGCCTGCACAACTGCCGCACGATTGAATTCATGCCAGAATACAAGCGTGATAAAATCCTGAGCGAGACGATGTTCATATTCATTCCTCTCGCCCATCGTTTGGGCTTGTATGAGATAAAGTCCGAGATGGAAAACATCTGGCTTAAATACAAGGAGCCAGACGCATATTACGAGATAACGTCGAAGATCGACGAGAGCCTCTCTGGCAAGAAAGCCGAGATAGACAGGTTCGTGAAGCCTATCCAGGAAGCACTCACGACTGCTGGATTCAACTTTTTCATTCGCCAGAGGGTAAAGACGCCATATTCGATATGGCATAAGATGCAGACGAAAAACGTCACCTTCGAGCAGATTTATGACTTGTATGCCCTTAGGATAGTTTTCACTCCAGACGCCAATTCAAAAGAAAGCGAGAGGGACCAGTGTTACCACATATTTTCTATCATCACAGGAATATATCGTTACAAGCCGGATCGTATCAGGGACTGGGTGAAGCATCCGAAGAGCAACGGGTATGAGGCTCTTCACTGTACTCTGATGGGCGATACGGGCATCTGGGTAGAGGTGCAGATACGTTCAAAGCGAATGGACGATATTGCCGAGAAAGGCATTGCCGCACACTGGACTTACAAGCAGGAGGGCTACATTAGCGAGAACGACAGCGAGATGGACAAGTGGCTGGAGAAGGTGAAAGAAATACTCGTTAGCCCAGACGTGAATGCTCTGGAGCTGCTCGACCTTATCCATAAAGACTTGACCAGCAAAGAGATTGTCGTCTTTACTCCGAAAGGAGAGCAAAAAACCGTTGAGAAAAACTCTACTGCTTTGGACTTTGCCTATCAGATACACACTGAGATTGGGAACAAGGCCATTGCTGCGAAGGTGAACATGAGGCTCGTTCCTCTGTCACACACTCTTAAATCAGGGGACACTGTGGAAATAATCACGGCAGAGAATGAGCACCCTAAGCGCGAATGGCTGCAGTTCCTCACCACAAGGCATGCGAGAAGCATAGTGGTCGACTATTTCAAAGGGCAGAAGAAAGAGTTCGCCGAAACTGGGAAAAAGATGCTCTCCGACCAATTGGAGAAAATTAGCTACAGAATGAACGACGATGCTGTCGCTGCAATTTCAGAACACTATGGAATACAGGCCAGGAATCCCGAGGACCTTTTCTTCTACATAGGTCTTGGCACCGTGAAGCTGAACGACTTGAGCACATTCATGTCGAGTGATGCTTTCAGTGGCGGGAAAATATCAAAATCTTGGTCATTCCCTTGGTTCAGGAAGACGAAAGATAAAGAGGAGGATAAGAAAGATAAGAAATCTGAATATGCCATAGCAACGTGCTGCCGACCTATTCCTGGCGACCCCGTCATTGGGATCAAGTCGCCTGATGGCGTGATCACCGTGCATAAGAAAACCTGTCCGGTGGCGGAGAGCATTGCCTCGAAACATGGTGACTGGGTGGTCGTGCCTCAATGGGATGGAGCAAAAGAGGATGTCTACTTCCCTGTGCGTCTGAATATTAAAGGAGTCGACAGGGTTGGCCTCTTGAACGAGATATCGCGCTTCATCTCCCTCGTCATGGGCGTTAACATGAAAAAAATATATTTCGCTGCCGACGAAGGCATATTCGAAGGTTATATAGAATTGGAAGTCCGCGATAAGAGCGTCTTGGAGCGAATGATTCGCAGGTTAGGCTCAATCGAAGGAGTTCAGAGCGTTCAAAGAGCAGATATTTAGTCATGAGAAAATTCATAAAGAGATATTTCATCATATTCCCGATAGGCTTCTTCCTTGCTCTGTCGGTTTTCTCGCATTCTTGCGCAAATACGACTCAGGCACCTACTGGCGGTCCGAAAGATACGATTCCGCCAGTCTTGACGAAGGTCTTGCCTTTGCCTGGCAGCAAGAACGTGCCTACGCACGGGACCACTGTATATTTCGGCTTCAATGAATATGTGAAGGTTAGCAGCGGCAGCTCGATCTATCTTTCGCCTCCTCAGAAAAAGGCTCCGAAATACAAGATTAGGGGCAAGGGCGTGCTGGTATATTTCGAAGAGGACCTGCTTCCTAACACGACCTATACTCTGGACATAACAAATGCCATTCAAGACAATAACGAAAATAATCCTTTCCCAGGGTTCACTACCGTATTCTCCACAGGCTCTTCCATAGACTCTATGATGATAACGGGGACTGTGCTGGACTGCAGAACTCTTCTCCCTATCAAGGATGCTACTGTCATGCTGTACAAGAATCACGGGGACTCAGCCGTATTCAAGGAAAGGCCATTCGTATCTTCGAAGACCGATGACTGGGGCTATTTCGTGCTACGGAATATTCAAGATACAGTCTACAGGCTTTACGCCATCGTGGACGCTAACAAGAACAACATCTACGACCCTGACGAGGACCGAGTCGCATTCCTGGATTCCTTGATCAAGCCCATGCAGAAGGTCAACGATTCACTGCCCGATCTGAAGAAATACGACATGAAAGACACATTGCACTGCCTTGCGAGGAAGTCCGACGTAGAGCTTAGAGTGTTCAAGGAAAGGCCGTCGAAACAGATGCTCATGAATAAAAAAAGAATCGCTCCCAGGGCCGCTTACATTACATTCATGGCACCTGATGCGAAGATAGACTCACTGTGGTTCTATGGTTTCCCGGCCAACGATGTCATCACTGAATTCAATCCGACGAATGACAGCCTCTTGTTGTGGCTGAACGACCAGAAACGAATGCCCGATACGCTGAAGCTGGGACTTGTCTATTGGAAGACAGATTCCACAGGAGGCCTTGTGCAGAAGACTGAAAAGGCCGACCTGGTGGATGAGAACATGATTAGGAACAAGCACAAGAGAGCTAAGATAGAGCATGCCGACACTGTCTGCGCCATGACTCTCAAAGGGGAACCCGAAAAAGTCGAAGACGAGGGATTCACTATCAAGTTCGACTTTCCACCTATCATAGGGAAATTTGACTCATTGAGGTTCTGGTCCGTGAATCCGAGGCAGAAGGAGCAAAACGAGGCGTTCTCTTACTACAGAGACATTCACGACCTCACGCTTTACCACATTACGCCAAAAGTCAAGTTCCAGAATGGCTGGGAATATCACTTCAAGATACCTCAGAGAGTATTCAAAGACATCAACGGGCACTGGAACGACAGCACCGAGGTAAAAGTGTCGCTTCCGACCGACGAGACCCTAAGCTCGCTCTCTCTGAACATCATATCTAGCGGCGACTCTCGCTACATAATCGACCTCCTTAACGAGAAACGTTCTGAGGTGCTAAAGACATATAAGATTGAATCCAGCGCCAGCATCAACATGAAATATCTAAAGCCAGGGAAATATTCACTTAGGGTCACGGAGGATCAGAACAGGAATGATTTCGTCGACACAGGTTCTCTCTTGCAGCATAGGCAGCCTGAAAAAGTCATATTCATAAAATTCAAAGACTCCGAATACATTAGTATTCCGGAGAAGAGCGACATCGTCCAAGATCTGAATTTCAAAGAATTATTCAAATGACAAGTGCCATAAAATATATATTCGCTACCTCAATATTTCTCGCATGCCTTTCTGGCGCCGCCCAGGAGAAGCGGGATTCCCTGAAGCTGGCTTCAGAGACGAAGAAGCTCGTGCCTGACTCATTGACAGTCAAGGAATATTCCGATGACTATCTTGACACGGTGAAAATAGAGAAGAAATTCGTTCTGAACGATTACAGCTCGATAGGGATTGAGTATGGCGTGTCAATGAACCAAATGTGGTTCACTCCAACGATGACTCAGCAGATGCTTGTATGCCCGAATACAATCGGTGTCTTTTACACGAAATACCACAGCAAATTATTCGGATACACTCCGTATCTCGGGTATAAGATTGGCCTTCGCTATACGACAGAGGGTTATAAATTCAAGGAAAATAAAGAGACAGGCACTACGCAAACCATTGAAGGGGCGACTCATGTAAAGATGGATTTCGTTGAAGTGCCAATGATGGCCGAATTCCATGTGGACATGCTCCACTTCAAGTTGTTCGCAGATGCCGGAATCTACGGAGGCTACAGGCTGAACATAGAAAGAACCGGACAAAACGTGGCAGATTCTATCAGAACCTCGTTCTTAGGCACCGATAGAAGATTTGATTATGGATTCGTGGGCGGAGTGGGCTTCGGAATCATCTTCGACCCGTTCGAGCTGCGAATCAGCGGACAGTTCCGCTGGGGCTGGGGAACTCTTTATGATCCAGACTATTACAGCGAATATTATTACAGGTATGCTTACCCGATTAACGTGATGATTAATGCTGGAATATATTTCCATCTGACCAGAAGAAATGGAAAAAGCAAAGCCCAGTTAAGACGGGAAGCTCGTGACGCAGTTTACAATCCTATACCACCAAAAGCACAATGAAAACTCTAACGGCTAAAGCAGGTAACGTCCTCATCGGTGGCGGCAACCCGATCGTGATCCAGACCATGTGCAACACCCACACTTACGACGTGGATGCCACTGTAGAGCAATGCGTGCGGCTCAGCAAGGCCGGGTCGCAGCTGATTCGCATCACTGTGCCAGGAATGAGCGACGTGGAGAATATTCGGGAAATTAAGGCGAGGCTCCGTTCCATGGGCATCTTGACTCCTCTGGTAGCGGATATTCATTTTTCATCGGAAACCGCCATTGCCGTTGCCCAAATTGTCGAGAAAGTCAGGATAAACCCTGGCAACTTCAATAGAAACCACGAAGAGGCTAAGCGGCAGTTCAGAAAACTCATCGAAGCCTGCAGGGAAAACGGCACGGCTATCAGGGTAGGCGTTAACCACGGCTCTCTGGGTGAATATATTACGAACCTATACGGCAACACGTCGCAGGCTATGGCAAAGGCTGCGATGGAATGGCTGAAGATGTGCGTAGAAGCAGATTTCTTGAACGTCGTCGTTTCCCTGAAGTCCAGCAACACGAAGGTGATGGTAGAGGCATACCGAGAACTTGTTCACGAGATGGAAGCCGAAGGACATATTTTCCCCCTCCACGTCGGCGTGACTGAAGCGGGCAATGGGGACAGCGGAATAATGAAATCTTGCGTAGGCATCTCGACGCTTCTCTCGGAAGGCATCGGGGATACCATAAGAGTGTCTCTTACGGGTGACCCTGAGACAGAACTCGCGCCCGCTTCCTACCTGGCGGCCAGATATGGGCATAAGATAGTTTCTTCGCTGACTTCGCTGAAAATAGAAGGCCGAAAAATCTTCGCCACCTATGACTCCCCTTCTAAGGAAACTTTACTGCTGGATTTCTCTTGTGACTTCGGACGGCGCCTGTTAGACAATGAGATTGATGACGTGGAAACAGATGGCACGTTCGAGGATGAGCAAGGAAGGAAAATCTCCATAGCAAACTCTGGCATCGGGAAATATCTTGAGGAAGAGCTTCTGCAGGCAGCAAGAAGAAAATTCACGAAACCTGAATATATTGCATGCCCCGGCTGTGGCAGGACCATGTACGATTTGGAAAAAGCCTTCGCGGAAGTGAAATTGAAGACTGCGAGGCTCAGACCGATGGTGATAGCCGTCATGGGCTGCATCGTGAATGGTCCTGGAGAGATGGCAGATGCAGACTGGGGCTACGTAGGCGAGGGCAATCACAAAGTTACCATTTATAAGAAGAAAGAACCTATCCTGCGCCATGTCCATGACACAGAGGCAGTAGAAAAATTAGTGAAGCTTATTCAGGAGGACGAGGCTAAAGTTCGGCAATGACGGTTTCTCCCGCAACGGTTAAATCGCCTATTTTCACTTTAATCTTAGCGTCAAGAGGCAGGAATATATCTATTCTTGAACCGAATTTGATTATTCCGCATTGTTCTCCGCGAGTCTCCCTAGCGCCTTCTTTCGAGTAGCAGACAATCCTGCGTGCGAATGTGCCTGCAATCTGCTTAAAGAATATTTCGCCATATTCATTTTTAATGGCAGTGGAAGAATGCTCATTCTCCTCTGATGCCTTCGGCTTGAATGCCAGCAGGTATTTGCCAGGATGGTACTGATAGTATGACACCGTACCATTCATAGGCCAGAAATTGGCATGCACGTCAAAGAAATTCATGTAAACGGACACTTGAATGCATTCTTTCTTTAGATATTCGCTCTCAAACGCCTTCTCCAATATGACGACCTTGCCGTCTGCGACCGAAGTGATGAGCCTGTCATTCTGCGGCTCAGGTGTTACCCTGACTGGGACTCTGTGAAACCAGATGACGAAAAACGCGAAGCACAGAATCAGCACGGAAATAGGCACGGAAACCCATAGGCGTCTGACGAAAATCAAGATCAGCACTACGGCGACGACGCACGGCACCACTACCGTGGCTATAGTTCCTATCGAATCTTTATCAATTACCATCTGTTTCCTATCGTTAATATATTAATAAATCAAAGTAAGTCGAAGATAGCTAGGTATATGGCGCCGAAAGGCATCGCCATAAGAGTGCTATCGAACCTGTCTAGCATGCCTCCATGCCCTGGAATGATGTTTCCAGAGTCTTTGACTCCGTAGAAACGCTTCCACTGGGACTCGAAGAGGTCTCCATAAACTCCTGCTACCGACATGATCACGGAAAGTATGAGGCAGTGAATCAGAGGGAATCTCAGGATGCCAGTCTCATACAGCACGAAAGCAGCCAGGACGGAACTGAACAAGCCTCCGAAGAACCCTACCCAAGTCTTGTGAGGAGAGACAGACTCGAAGAGCTTCTTCGGGAACTTCTTCCCGAGCAGTTTCCCGAAGGTGAACGCTCCGACATCAGAACACCATATAATCACGAAAAAATCAATCAGCAGCAGTCCGCTGAAGTTCCCTGCCTTATCAAAGGCTATGAGATTCGACAAAGCGAGGGGAATAGCAATGTAGAGAAGTCCAGTGTAGATGTTGGAGAGCTTGTCGTATTCGGATTTATCCTTGAGGTAAATGGAGTTTATCATCACGATGAACACAGGCACCATGGCGAGGGCCACGAATCTGAGCTGCAAGTGGTAGGCCTGCATCACGAACAGAAGGACGAAGAGGAATATGGCTGAAAGTATCGCGAGCACTTTCGAAAATGTGTAGCTGTCCCCCATCGAAATCCTATAATATTCAAGCAGCATGAAAACCATGATCGTGATGACCATGGCAGCGAAGAGGAATTTGTTGAATGACAGACACAGTACCATCAAGATGACGAACACGGTGCCTGAAATCGCTCTCACTGTTGTGTTATTCATGCTTGCGATCGTTTTCTTCTAGTTTGTTATCTCTTCAGCCTTGGTTGTTTTTTCTTCGTGCTTCACCTTCGGCCCAAGGATATTCTCGATGTCCTCTGCGAAAATCACTTCTTTTTCGAGCAAGAGTTCAGCTACCTGCACGAAGCCATCCTTGTGGTCGAGAAGCAGCTTTTTCGTCTGTTCATGAACGGAATTCACGAGGTCTTTAACTTCCTCGTCCATCACTTCAGCTGTCTTCTCTGAATATGGTTTAGAAAGCTCATAACCTCTAGATCCGGTAGAGTCATAGAATGAGACATTGCCTATCTTCTCGCTCATTCCGTAATATTGAACCATGCCATAAGCCATGTTAGTCATCCTCTCCAGATCATTCAGCGCACCGGTAGCAGGCTCTCCGTTGACGATTTCCTCTGCGACGCGCCCGCCAATCAGGCAGCACATCTGCTGAATCATGTACGATTTCGGGTACATCTTCTTCTCATCTGGAAGGTACCATGTAAGTCCCAGAGCTTGTCCGCGAGGAATTATGCTCACCTTAAACACGTTATCACCATAAGGCAGCAGCCATCCCACAACGGCGTGACCAGCCTCGTGATAAGCCGTAGTACGTTTTTCCTCAGGCGTCATGATCGTTGCGCTCTTGCGCTCCAAGCCACCCACGATTCGATCGACCGCATCGAGAAAATCCGCTTTGTCGACCATTGGCTTATTTTTTCTGGCGGCAGTCAGGGCTGCTTCATTGCAGACATTTGCGATGTCGGCGCCAGAGAAACCAGGAGTGTTTTTAGCAATAAACTCAACGTCGAAATTTGAATCGACCTTGAGGCCTTTCATATGCACCTTGAATATCTCTACCCTCTCTTTAAGTTCAGGCAGGTCGACATGAATCTGACGGTCGAAGCGGCCAGCCCTCAGCAATGCTTTGTCCAGAATATCAGCTCTATTGGTTGCCGCAAGAATGATGACCCCGCTATTCGTATCGAAGCCATCCATTTCAGTAAGCAGCTGGTTCAGAGTATTCTCCCTCTCGTCATTCGACGAGAATCCGGCATTCTTGGCCCTAGCGCGGCCCACCGCATCGATTTCGTCAATGAATACGATGCAAGGAGCCTTCTCCTTTGCCTGACGGAACAAGTCGCGTACCCTCGAAGCGCCCACGCCCACGAACATCTCTACGAAATCGGAACCGGAAATCGAGAAGAACGGAACGTTAGCCTCGCCTGCGACAGCCTTGGCAAGCAAAGTCTTTCCGGTGCCAGGAGGTCCTACCAGCAATGCTCCCTTAGGGATTTTACCGCCCAAGGCAGTATACTTGGCTGGATTCTTCAGGAAATCTACGATCTCCATCACTTCTTCTTTAGCCCCATAAAGGCCAGCCACATCCTTGAATGTGACATTCACCTTAGTCTTGTCGGCCAGCTTCCCGGTCGATTTACCCACATTGAATATTCCACCTTGGCCAGAACCCATTGAACCCCCACCCATGTTCCTGTTCATGCTATTCAGCATCCACAGCCACATGACAATCAGGATGATAGGGAAAATGATCCATTCCAAGATGCCTCCCCAGACCTTTGACTGGTTTTCAATCGTTATCTTTACTTGGTCTGAAGCAGGCATCTGAGCATTCAGCGCACCGAATTCGCTCTCTGCATCGAACTTATCCGAAACCAGAAAGAAGAAATGCGGAGAACTGGTCGGCAGCTTGCCGCCGAACTTCTCGGAATATTTTGACAGCCTGTCAGGCTTAATCGTTATATTCCCTTTATAGTCGTTCCTTATGAACTTTATTTCTTTGATGTCCCCACCAAGGAACATCTCTTTCACTTCAGCCCACTCAATCTTCTGTGGATTAGCTCCAGACTGACTGAACAAAAGCCATCCAATTCCTATCAGAAGCAGGATATAGAGCCAGGACAGATTGATTCTGATTCTTCTAATCTTCGGAGCCATCTACTTAGTTTTTTTAGCTGGTGTTTTCCTGTCTTTGTATTCTTTATGCGGCGCATCAGCCCAGAGATCTTCCAGACGATAGAATTTCCGATATTCAGTTAAAAAAATGTGAGCGACGATGTCGCCATAGTCCAGAATGATCCAGAAGTTATTTTCCATGCCCTGCATTCTGAAAGGCTTTCTGCCGACTTCTGTCCTCATTTTCTCAATCACGTTGTCAGCGATGGCGTTGACGTTCGTAGTAGAGTCAGCGTTGCATATCATGAAGTGATCAGTGATGGCAGTGCCAAGCGAACGAAGATCTATGTCAACGACGTCCTGCGCTTTCTTGTCTAGCATAGCGTCTGCCATAACCCTGAGGTCGTGTGTAATCATGTTCGATTTATTTATAAATTTGCATTAGCTTACAAATATAGTATAATTTTCAAACCAATGAAAAACAAAATCGCCATTGAATGGTACGACGAGATTGATTCCACCAACACTGAAATGCAGCGCAAGATTGACGCTCTGGAGAACTTTTCAGTAATCGCCGCCGTGAACCAGACCGCAGGACGAGGACAAAGAGGCAACACCTGGCACGTCCAGGAGGGGAAAAACCTCACATTCTCACTCTTTCTCAAATTTCAGCCAGGCGAGTTGGAAGCCGCCGATAATTTCCTCCTTAGCGAGGCTGCGGCATTGGCGATGCTTGACTACCTGAGAGGAGAAGGCATTGAGTGCAAGATAAAATGGCCGAACGACATATATTATAAGAATAAGAAAATATGCGGAATGTTAATAGAGAATACCCTTTCTGAAAGGAATATCTCAAATTCCATAATCGGAATAGGCCTGAACGTGAATCAGAAAGACTTCCCTGCCGGGCTTGTTAACCCAATATCCATGGGCCAGATTACGAATAAAGCATATTCATTGAAAGAAGAGCTGGTTAAACTCTGCGGATGCCTTTCCAGCAGACTCACTCTCCCGTTCGGCGATGGGATGGCAAATGAATATGAAGAATGCCTTTACAGGAAGGATGAGTTCCATGAATATTCCGATTGCGCTTCTGGCAAGCTGTTCGAGGGAAAGATCATCGGCGTCTTGCCAGATGGAAAGCTTTGCGTAGAGACAGACAAAGGCGAAGTCAGACGCTTCGCCTTCAAAGAAATAAGTTATATTATTTAAACTACCTTATTAAATCACTTCCCTCTTAGTTCGGCAATGACCTTTGCCCTGTCCGATGCCTGGAAAACAGAGCTTCCGGCGACGCAAATGGTGCATCCTGCCTGCCGTAGGATTTCTATGTTATCGGGTCCTATGCCTCCGTCGACCTCAATATCCTTAAAGTTGCCACAGCGCTTCATTTCCTCTCGCAGTGATTCTATCCTCTGGACGGATGCCTCAATGAACTTCTGCCCGCCGAAGCCTGCAAATACAGACATCACAAGAAAGAAATCCACATCCTGAATATATGGGAATAGCTTCTCGACCGGAACGTCAGGATTGATGGCTATCCCAGCCTTAACTCCGAAAGAGTGAATCAAATCTATAATTTCCTTTGGATCCTTCCCTTCTTTCTCGGCAGCTTCAAGATGGAAACTTATCATCTTCGCCCCTGACCTAGAGAATCTTTCGATGTATTTGTCGGGATTAATTATCATCAGGTGAACGTCCATAGGCACTTTGATTACTTTGGCTATGGCATCGACTACAGGGAAGCCAAAAGAGATGTTCGGAACGAATGTGCCATCCATGACATCAATATGTATCAGGTCGGCATATTCATTCACCATCTCGAGGTCTTTCTCGAGATTCAGGAAGTTCCCCGATAGAATAGAAGGCGCTACTTTCATGCTAACTGAATGATGTCACGACATCCGTAAGATGTTTTACGAACTTGTCTAGTGAATCCAAATCGAGCTTCTCCCCTGGCGTGTGCACATTACGGAGCGTTGGCCCGAACGAGATCATGTCCAGATTGCCGAACTTCTCTCCGAACAGACCGCATTCCAATCCTGCGTGAATAGCCTTAATCTCAGGCTCTTTGCCGAACAACTTCTTGTACGAAGAGACACAGAGGTCTAGGATATGGGATTTAGGATTAGGTTTCCAGCCAGGATATTCGCTCACGTGTTCAACCTCGGCTCCAGCTTTACGAAATACTTCAGCCACCTTCTCTGCTATTTCTTTCAGTTCGGCTTTATCGGAGCTGCGCTGGCTCGTGACAACTTCAACTTCACCCATCTGGTGCATGCTTGCGGAAGCCAGATTAGTCGATGTCTCGACTAAGCCGGGAACATCTTTGCTCATTGCGATAACCCCATGAGGGCAAGCCGCCAAAGCTCTGACTAATGCATCAGCATCCTTGCTGTCCATAGGCTTCTCCGTGCACTGGCAGTCTGCGGCAGTATATTTTATGTCAGGGTCCGTTTCAGCATATTCCTTGACAGCCTCTTCCATGAACTTGAAGAATCTGTCTTCCACGCCCTTCACATCTATTGCGGCTATCACGGTCTCGGCCTCTCTGGCAATTGCATTTGGCTTTCCGCCGCCTTTAAGAACAATCAGCTGAAATTCCTCATTTTCCAGTTCTTTCGACAAGAATTTTGCTAGAGTCGCAAGCGTGTTCATCCTTCCTTTATCAATATCGTCCCCACTATGCCCTCCAAGGCCATTGAATATATGAAGATGCAACGTCTTGTAGGATTTGTTGAAATTGACCGCCTGGTATTTAAAATGAGCGAGAGTGTCAACACCTCCGGCGCAACCGATAAACATTTGTCCTTCATCTTCAGAATCGACGTTTATCATGGTTTTACCTGTGAAGAAGCCTGGCTGCATTCCGAATGCTCCATCCATTCCAGTCTCCTCAGAAACCGTGAACACGCATTCTATCTTGCCCATAGGCAGGTCGCTATCCAGAAGAGCTAGCATGGCCGCATCCCCGATGCCATCATCAGCACCGAGTGTCGTGTCTCTTGCCACCATCCAACCGTCTTCTATTTCATATCTAATAGGATCTTTCGAGAAATCATGTGCCACTCCGCTGCGCTTCTCGCACACCATGTCCTGGTGTCCCTGAAGCACTAATGCCGGCACATTTTCTTTACCTTTTGAAGCTTCTTTCGTGATGCAGACATTTCCAACCTCATCGGTCTTGCAAGCGAGATTTCTTTCTTTCGCAAATTTTTGGAGATACGCGCACATTGCCTCTTCATGCCCCGATTCCCTAGGTATACGGGTTATCTCCTTGAAGATTTCAAGTACTTTAGATGAATCCATCATATTAATAAATAATCACTAGCGTTAGTCGGTCTATCTTGCGTCAGGCACGAGCATCTTCTCTATGTCTGTGACATATTGCTTGAAAATTTTGTCAGTGGACATGAGATCAGAAACGGTCGTGCAAGCGTGCAGGACTGTCGCATGGTCTTTCCCTCCAAGTTCCATGCCTATCGTCGAAAGAGAGCAGTTGCTGATGAGGTTTCTGCACATGTACATTGCTAATTGCCTAGCCTGAACAATGTTTCTCTTTCTGGATTTGGACAGGATCTCCTCTTTGGAAATATTGAAATAGTCGCAGACTACCTGCTGTATTTTCTCTATAGTTATGTCTCTGTCTTCCTCACTCACGAGGTTCCCCGTGACCTTCTCTGCTAGTTCACATGTAATCTCTTTGTGGCAGAGGGTCGCATTGGCAATCAGGGAAATCAGTGCCCCTTCAAGCTCTCTGAAATTCGACCTGATCTTGTTCGCTAGGAACTCTAGCACATCCTCGCCTACTGTAACCCCCTCCCTGAAACATCTGGCCTTGAGCATTGCGAGGCGCGTCTCATAACCTGGCTTAGTCAGTTCTATCGACAACCCCCATTTGAAGCGAGTGAGAAGCCTCTCTTCGAAGTTCATTAGTTCGATCGGGGCACGGTCAGAGGTGAATACCAGCTGTTTGCCCGCCATGTGGAGATGATTGAAAATGTTGAAGAAGGCATTCTGAGTGGAAGGCCCTATGAGCTCTTGTATGTCGTCCATGATAAGGACATCTATCCTCATGTAGTAAGCCATGAAATCGTACAGTTTATTTTGCACGGTCACCGCATTGACATACTGAGTCTTGAATTCGTTGCCCGTCACATAGAGCACCACTAAGTCAGTGAAACGCTTATGGATTTCCAGACCTATTGCCTGAGCGATGTGGGTTTTGCCCAATCCAGGACCTCCGAAAATGAAAAGAGGATTGAAAGGGGTTTTGCCGGGCATCTCGGAAATTGACATTCCTGCGTTGATGCCCATTTTGTTGCACTCTCCCTTGACTAGGTTCTCGAATGAATATGCTGGATTGAGCCTTGGGTTAATCCTAACTTTCTGGATGCCAGGAAAAACGAATGGTCCGGGATTCGAGGCTGGCTGGTATGTGTTTATTGAAACGGGTTTGTTTTCAGGCATCTGCTGGTTCGCTGCTGGATACACCATGGCAGGTTCTTTTTTTACTGGATGCACCTGGTATACAAGCTTTGCGTCCGGCCCGATCACCCTCCTAAGAGTGGATTTGATGACAGGAAGATAGGCGCTCTCGAGATACTCGCGGAAAAAATCCGTAGGAACCTCTACAGTAAGAGTATTGTCTTGTAGAGAAACTGGAACGATCGTCTTGAACCAAACCTCAAAAGGTTTCTTGTCCACGACTTCGCTAAAAATTCGCAGGCAAGACTCCCACACAGAAACTAATTTTTTCTGACCAGTCATTGATTGTCGGTTCTATTAGATACTTCCTAAAAAAGAAATTTTCGTCTCTTTTTTTCAATAGCAAAATTGGAGGAAAAATTATTCATAAAAAAATTTATTCGCTATTGTTTTTGAATAATAAATTTCTTACCTAGAGTAAGTAACCTGACATTTTTTGTCTTTTTAATTAACTAATTATCAATATCTTTCAAAATGGAATTCCATTCAATTGCCAGATAATCAAACCCTTTAGGATTTTTGAATAATTATAAATTAATAGATTCTGCAACAGGCTGAAATCTAGACTTCATGAATTATTTTTCGGGGGTGATAAAATTATTTTCGATTCGTATTAAAAAACAATCTGGAAAATATTTTTTTATTTCCTTCAAATTCTTTTTTGCTTCATCTTTGTCGTTCGAGATTCCGACGACATATTTATATAATTTTCCTGAAACAAATTTTTTGCACTCGTACCCTTTGAAAACCGGGTCGCTAGTGCTCATGGATTTAGATGAAGCTAGCACCTGGGTTCCGTACGATATTTCGTCGGTGGCACTTTGCTCAGCAGGAGTCTCTTCCTGGCTTTCTTCCATATTACCTTGCCTTTGCTCCGAAGAAGCCTTCGCAGGCGCAGTTCCATCATATTCCTTCTTGTATTTTATGAAAGCATCGTATATTTCCGTAGCAATCTTCTCTCTCCCTTTTTCCGAATTAAGCGCAGCGCGGTCAGTTGGGTTTGACATGAATCCGCATTCGATCAGAACGGCCGGCATCGCAGTTTTCCAAAGCACGTAGAAAGGATCCTGAGAGATGCCCCGGCTCTCCCTGATAGCCCCGTTTTTCATCTTCCTGTCGACATGCTGAGCGAATTTAAGGCTTTGTTCGAGGTAAGCGTTTTGCATGAGGTTCATGAATATGTAAGATTCGGGGTCATTGGGATTAAAGCCTTGGTATGTCGTAGTATAGTCGTCTTCAAGCATGATAACGGAATTCTCTCTGCGAACGACATCCATGTTCCCTGCATACAGGTCGCGCTTTTTACTCGTATATTGCCCTAACGTATGAATCGAATAGCCGTTAGGTCCGGTCTTTTTCCCTTCGACAGAATTTACGTGAATTGAGATGAACAGGTTAGCGTTATTCTTATTTGCTATGTCTGCTCGGCCTTGAAGAGTTACGAAATAATCCTTATCTCTGGTCATGACAACCCTAACGTCATCGTATCCATCCTCTATTTTCTTTTTCAGCCGTTTGCCAATATCGAGGACTATGCTTTTCTCGTTCACTTTCCCATCTTTGCTAGTGCAGCCGAAATCCTTTCCGCCATGGCCGGGATCGATGACGACTGTCTTAAGCTTAATTGGCGACTGCTTCTGAGCCGAGGCATGAAAACCAGCGCCAATTAATGCTAAAGCTGCCGATGCGGCAAGAAAATTGCGAAGTATATTCAAAATCTACTTATATTTGTCCTTTGCAAATTTAGAAAAAAATTGCATTTAACGAAGTACACACACACATTTCTGTTCGTATTAACCATCATTCTGGTGACGGGTTCTGTCGTTTTAGGACAGAATCCGAGGCGCCAGCGGCGTAACAAAGCGACGCAGAACGTCGAGGATATGGACACTTCCGCCGCTGCAAGGACGAAAAGAGACTCTATAAGAATAGTCACTGACTCTATCCGTGTCGCTGACTCTACTGCCAGGGCCGATTCCGTTAACATGCTTCATAAGAGCTCTCTCAATCAGCCAGCCTTCTCCGCTGCTAAAGATTCTATGAAGCAGACTATGGTCGAAGGTCACAGGAAAATGTACTACTGGGGAGACGTTACCGTCACATACGGGAACATGAAGCTCACTGCCGACTACATGGAATATGACGTTCAAAGCGGAGTCGTTTTCGCAAAAGGCACATACGATTCACTCACGGGTACATGGAAAGGACAGCCGGTGATGACCCAGGGCGGCCAGACCTTCAACATGGAGGATGTCCAGTACAATTTCAATACACAGAAGGCATTAATTCATAATATGATAACCCAGCAGGATGATGGAATCCTTCACGGGCACAATATTAAGATGATGCCGGACAAGTCCATAAACATCACTAACGGGCAATATACCGTCTGCGACCTGGAGCATCCGCATTACTATCTTAAGCTCTATGCCGCAAAAGTAATGACTAAACCGTCTCAGAGGACTGTTTTTGGCCCTGCGCACCTGGTAGTGGAGGATATCGACCTCCCTCTGGCTTTGCCTTTCGGATTCATTCCCAAAAGGCCAAATAGAGCCACTGGCCTTCTGATGCCTTCATTCGGCGAGGAAAATGCACGAGGCTTCTACATGAGGGATGGCGGAATGTATTTCGTAATCGGAGACTACTTCGATATGTCTCTTACGGGAGATTACTACACTCTAGGCTCGTGGGCCGCTCAGCTGAACTCCAGGTACACGGTTAAGTATAAATACACAGGCAACCTGGCCATTAACTATTCCGTGGATCAAACCGGCGAGAAAGGCAGCACCGACTTCTTCCAAAGCAAGAACTTCGGAGTCAGGTGGTCACACTCGCAAGATTCGAAGAAACATCCTGGAACAACGTTTTCGGCATCGGTGAATTTTTCCAGCCCTTCGAACAGCCGTTACAATTCAAGGTCCGTTTCTGAAGCTTTGCAGAATCAGATTTCCTCTTCAATTTCATATTCAAAGAATTGGAACGGGAAATTCAATCTCTCGATCAATGCGATGCACAGCCAGAGCTCCAGAGACAGCTCATATGCATTTACCTTCCCTAACCTCACGTTTTCTGTCTCCAGATTCTACCCGTTCAAGATCAAGAACAGGGTCGGGAAAGAAAAATTCTATGAGAAATTCTCTCTGGCTTACAACACGTCATTGCAGAATAAGATTAATTTCAAGGCATCTGAATTCGGCGAGCCGGGTTTCTTGGACAAATTCCAGAACGGAATGTCACACAGGTTCACCATTGGTCTGCCGGACTTCACGCTGGCGAAATATTTCAACTTCACTCCTAGCGTGAGCTATGGCATGAACTGGTTCTTTCGTAAAAACGAGGCATATTTCGATTCGCAGACAAATAGCGTGCAAAGAAATCTCACTGGGCAGTTCTCTACATTCGGAGTGACTCAGACATATTCAGGATCGGTGTCCATGAGCACTCGAATCTATGGAATGTTCAATTTCGGCAAATTCCATAAGATACAGGCTATCAGGCACGTGATTTCACCTAGCGTAAGTTTCAGCTTCACTCCTGAACAAGGTACGAGATTCAATGGATGGAGAACTCTGAATTATATCGATACGACCGGCGTGCAGCGCTCATACGACTACAATATCTACCAAGGCCAGATGAATTCCGTTCCAGGGCAGAATACCAAGGCGGCTTCGATGAGCATTTCTATCGGGAACAATCTCGAGGCGAAAGTCAGAGACCAAAGAGACACGACTGGTAAAGGTTCCAAGAAGGTCAAGATTCTGGATCAGTTCAACATAAGCACAGGATACAATTTCCTTGCTGATTCATTGAACATGAGCAACGTGGGCGTTACCATGTCAACCTCCATCTTCGGTAAGCTCGGGCTGAACGGAAACATGAACTTCGATCCTTATGCGATTAATGACCACGGGCAGAGAATCAATAAATTCAACATAGTAGAGACCGGCGTGCCGCTGAGGCTCACGAACGTAAGCGCATCTCTTTCTTATTCATTGTCCGGTAAAGGAGCGATTAATGGAAACGATGGCTCGAAATCAGGGAAAGACGGCGGATCGGAGAATGCCGCAGACTATTATAGAAGGATATATTATCATCCTATCACTAATGAATATATTCCTGGCGGCTGGCTGTACTACACAAACCCTAACGTGCCGTGGTCTGTGAATTTCAGCTATTCTTATAGTTTAAGCAAGCAGTACTCCTATACGAATAACAAACTTGTGAAAAGGAATAACATAACTCAGACGCTTGGTATTTCCGGAAACGTTCAGCTCACGCCAAAGATGTCCTTCCAGTTCACGTCCGGTTATGATTTCACTGCCCTGAAAATGAGCACTACGCAGATCTCTGCTAGGTACGACCTGCACTGCTTCAATATTGCCGTATCTTGGGTGCCTACAGGCAATTACAAATCCTATAATTTCATAATTTCCGCTAATGCAGCTGCCCTTGCAGACCTGCTTAGATTTAAGAAGAGCACAAGTTATTGGGACAGATAATATTGCAATATTGAATTTTTTATTTAAATTTGCATCGCCTTCCTAACGCGACTTCTGAAGGCATTCACTTTTTGTAAACAAAATCTTACCAATTTTTCTCCTGCAATACTTTATTTTTATGGCATATACACTATTTGATTTAAACTCCATGAGCATTGATGAACTACAGTCAATAGCTCAGAAGTACAATGTTAAGAATTTCAAGAAACTCGATGCCGAAAATCTTGCTTTCGCTATCCTAGATGCTCAGGCAAGCGAAATTTCTCACAATCCAGTTCCTGAAGCTCCTGCTAAGAAGAAACGCGGAAGGCCAAAGAAAGTTGCTGACGCAAAACAAAAGGAGGAATCTAAGCCTGTCGTCGAGAAGCCTGAGCAGCCGAAGGCTGAAGAAAAGCCTCAGAAGCAGGAAGAAAAACTGAAGGTCACGCTTGAAGAAAAGGCACCTCGCACTAAGAGAGGACGTAAGCCTAAGCAGCAAGCGGCAGGAAAACCTCAAGCGGAAGAGAAACCAGAAATGAAGGCTGTAGAGGCTATACCTGTAGAAAAGCCAGAAAAACCTGTTAATGAAAATGCTTCGGTGACCCCAGAAAACAATGAACCGGCATTACCACTTGAACCCTCTCAGGAATCGAACGACGATCGCAAATTCATACATCAGCTTTTTGATGAATTGAAGGACGACCCGTCACAGAATAATATTCCTGGGAAGAAAAAGCAAAAGAATAACAATCTGAACAGGTTCCAGAACCAGCAAAATAAAGGCCAGCGTCCAAACGGCCCTATGCCTCAGCAAAATCAGCAGAGCCAGTTCAAGCAGAGACAGCCGGAGATTGAATTCGAAGGTACCGTAGAGGCTACTGGCGTGCTGGAAATAATGCCAGATGGCTATGGTTTCCTTCGTTCTTCAGATTACAATTACCTGAATTCTCCTGACGATATTTACGTGAGCCAAGGGCAGATAAAGGCAAATGCGCTGAAATCGGGCGACACCGTCACCGGAGAGATAAGGCCTCCAAAGGAAGGCGACAAATATTTCCCTCTGGTAAAAATCAAATTCATAAATGGAAGAACTCCGGAATTCATCCGTGACAGGGTTCCGTTCGATTTCCTGACTCCGTTGTTCCCGAACCAGAAATTCAATTTACTGGGCCACGGCCATGAAAAAGACACTTCCTGCCGCATCGTGGACATGTTTACCCCTATCGGCAAGGGGCAGCGCGGACTCATCGTCTCTCAGCCGAAGACAGGTAAGACTATGCTTCTGAAATCAATTGCGAACGCCATTGCTGACAATCATCCTGAAGTTTACGAGATAGTGTTGCTAATCGACGAACGACCAGAGGAGGTGACCGATATGAGCCGCAGCGTACAGGCAGAGGTGATAGCTTCGACTTTTGATGAGCCGGCAGAAAGGCACGTCAAGGTTGCGAATATGGTCCTGGAGAAAGCTCGCAGGCTCGTTGAATGTGGTCACGACGTAGTAATATTGCTAGATTCCATCACTCGCCTTGCACGCGCGTACAACACCGTACAACCGGCATCTGGAAAGGTGCTTACTGGCGGCGTGGATGCGAATGCCCTTCAGAAGCCAAAGAGGTTCTTCGGAGCGGCGAGGAATATAGAGGGCGGCGGTTCGCTGACCATATTGGCAACTGCACTCACAGAAACTGGTTCCAAGATGGATGACGTGATCTTCGAGGAATTCAAAGGCACTGGTAATATGGAGCTCCAGCTGGATCGCACTCTGGCAAACAGGAGGATATTCCCTGCCGTCAATGTCGTACTTTCGAGCACTAGGCGTGACGATTTGCTGTACAGCCCGGAAGTGGCGAACAGAATCTGGATATTACGCAAGCTGCTTGCCGACATGAATCCTACCGAGGCCATGAATTTCATGTTGCAGCTCATGGATGAGTACAAGACCAACGAAGCCTTGCTTGACAACATGAATAAGGTCTCGCCTCGCGAAGCCAAATACTACGACACGTATTAGATTCTGACACGTCAGAATTTATAAATACCCTGGGATGAACTAATATTCGTCCCAGGATTTTATTTGCACCTCATCAAGAGGCATTGCGCAGAACGCCCGGATGAAGGCCGTAGCTAGACGCGAATTAGTGAACAGGGTCACATTGAAATCGACGGCAGCGCGACGAATCTTGTATCCGTTGGATTGCTCCAAGGCAGAATGATCCTTCGGAACATTAATCACCATATCAACTTCCTTGTTTTGAATCATTTCCAGTGCCGGTCTGAAGCGTCCATTAAGGTTAGGGTTGTCGCATTCGCTAGGCCAGAGCACTTTAGTGCACGGAATGCTGTTCTCTACGAGATATTTATATGTCCCGCCGGTAGCGAACAATTCGTAATCATGCTCTACCAGCAACTTACAAGCATTCAGCATGTCGGCCTTCTGCAAGGCATCGCCGGTTGAAAGCAGGATTCGTTTCTCTGGAATGCGCTGGCCTACGGAAAGCAAAGATTTTATCAGTGCCTCATTAAGGTCATCACCCAAGCAGCCAACCTCTCCCGTAGACCTCATGTCGACACCCAGCATAGGGTCGGCTTCCTCAAGCCGGGCGAAAGAGAACTGGGATGACTTCACACCCACGTAATCCAAGTCGAATGCACTTTTCTGAGGCGGAGCCGGATGTAGCCCGAGCATAACCTTGGTCGCAAGCTCGATGAAATTGATTTTAAGCACCTTGGAGACGAACGGGAACGATCTGGAAGCCCTTAGGTTACATTCTATCACCTTAATCTGGTTATCCTTGGCGAGGAACTGAATATTGAAAGGACCTGAGATATTCAACGCACCAGCAATAGCCCTGGCAATCTTCTTTATGCGACGGACAGTCTCTACGTAAAGCTTTTGCGGAGGAAATTGGATCGTGGCATCGCCAGAATGCACGCCAGCATATTCAATATGCTCCGAGATCGCATATGCCAGCACTTCCCCTCCGTCAGCTACAGCATCGAACTCTATCTCTCTAGCCCTTTCGTAGAATTTGCTTATGACGACAGGATGCTCCTGGGACACTTCTGCAGCAAGCGATAGGAATTCCTGGAGAGACTGCGCATCGTAGCATACGTTCATTGCGGCACCGGAAAGCACGTACGAAGGCCTTACCAACACAGGGTAGCCGACCTTGTCTAAGAATTCGTCTACGTCTTCTTTTGTCGTAAGCTCTCTCCATTCAGGCTGATCCACGTCCAGAGCATCCACGATGGTAGAGAATTTATGCCTGTCCTCAGCCTTATCTATGTCCTCTGCGCTTGTTCCCAGAATATGCACTCCGTGATTGAATAGCCTTAGTGCCAGATTGTTAGGAATCTGGCCTCCGACAGAAACCACTACGCCGTGAGGCTTTTCAAATTCCTCGATGTCCATGACACGCTCGAACGTAAGCTCGTCGAAGTAAAGCCGGTCGCACATATCGTAGTCGGTGGAAACTGTTTCAGGGTTGTAATTGATCAGCACTCCCCTGTAGCCCTGTTTCTGAATAGCCTGAAGGGAAGAAACGGAACACCAGTCGAATTCAACCGAACTTCCTATTCGGTAGGCTCCTGACCCTAGAACGATGACTGATTTGCCATCATTTTCATATTCAATGTCATTCTTGGTGCCATTGTAAGTAAGATAGAGGTAGTTGGTCTGTGCCGGGAATTCGGCGGCCAAGGTGTCTATCTGCTTCACGACAGGCACTATGCCGCGCGATTTCCTATATTCCCGTACCTTATCCATATATTCATAGGCATTAACCGTGTCTTTGTAGACTGCCCTCTGAATCTGGAAATCCGAAAATCCTTCCTGTTTCGCCTCTCGCAGCAGGACATCGGGCAAATCCTCTATCTTGCCGTAGCCCTCCATCTCTTTGAAAGTGCCGACTATCCTCTCCAGCTTCTCTAAGAACCATTTGTCAATCTTCGTCAGCTCATGGATTCTGTCAACTGAATATCCCGCTTGCAAAGCCTTGGAAATCACGAATATTCGTTTGTCCGTAGGTTCTCTGAGGGCATCCTCGATGTCTGCCACCTTCAGTTCTTTGTTGCCCACGAAGCCGTGTGCCCCTTGGCCTATCATCCTGAGGCCTTTCTGAATAGCTTCTTCGAAGGTGCGGCCGATAGCCATCACCTCGCCTACGGATTTCATCGACGAACCGATTTTGCGGGAAACCCCGTGGAATTTGCTCAAATCCCAGCGCGGAATCTTGCACACGATGTAATCCAGCGCAGGTTCGAAGAATGCAGGTGTCGTCTTTGTGACGGAATTCTTAAGGTCGAAAAGACCGTATCCCAGGCCAAGTTTCGCCGCTACGAATGCAAGAGGATAGCCGGTAGCCTTGGAGGCTAGGGCAGAAGAACGGCTGAGACGGGCGTTAACCTCGATAACCCTGTAGTCCATGGCATCCGGATCATAGGCGAACTGTACGTTGCATTCGCCTATGATTCCGATATGGCGAACGATCTTTATGGAAAGTTCGCGCAGATAATAGTAATCCTTGTTCGTAAGCGTCTGCGAAGGGGCGACCACGATGCTCTCGCCGGTATGTATGCCCAGCGGGTCGAAGTTCTCCATGTTGCAGACAGTGATGCAATTGTCGTATTTGTCTCGGACCACCTCATATTCAATCTCCTTCCAGCCCTTCAATGATTTTTCCACCAGCACTTGCGGAGAAAAGGAAAAAGCCTTCTCGCATATTTCTTCTAGTTCTTCATCATTGTCACAGAATCCTGATCCAAGACCGCCCAAAGCATAAGCGGCGCGGATAATGAGCGGATAACCAAGCTCTTGCGCTGCCCTCTTCGCGTCCTTTATGTTGGCGGCAGGGTGAGACTTGATGGTCTTTACACCGATTTCATCCAGCTTTTTCACGAACAATTCCCTGTCCTCAGTGTCCATGATGGCCTGCACGGGAGTCCCAAGCACCTTCACTCCGTACTTTTCCAAAACGCCTTTCTCAAAGATTTCCACTCCGCAGTTAAGCGCAGTCTGGCCCCCGAACGAAAGCAGAATCCCCTGAGGTCGTTCTTTCTCGATGACTTTCTCCACAAAGAACGGAGTGACCGGAAGGAAATAAATCTTATCGGCCACACCCTCAGATGTCTGGACGGTCGCGATGTTAGGATTGATTAATATAGTCTCTATGCCTTCCTCGCGCAACGCCTTGAGAGCCTGAGAGCCAGAGTAGTCGAACTCCCCAGCCTGGCCTATTTTCAAAGCGCCAGATCCAAGAATAAGAACTTTTTTTATGCTAGCGTCTTTCATAACTTGCTGATAAATTCGTCGAACAAAAATTTTGTGTCAGTTGGGCCGCTGGAAGCCTCGGGATGGAACTGAACCGAGAAAAACGGCTTCGTCTTGTGCCTGATGCCCTCGTTTGTGCCATCATTCATGTTTACGAACCACGGTTCCCAGTCCTCGCCCAGAGTTTTGTCATCTACTGCGAAGCCATGGTTCTGGGAAGTGATGAAGCAGCGATTTGTGCCGCACATCCGGACAGGCTGATTATGGCTACGATGACCGTACTTTAGTTTGAAAGTGTTTGCTCCGCCTGCCCTTGCGAGCAGCTGGTTGCCCATGCATATTCCGAATATAGGCTTGTCGGCTTTCATCGCCTTGCGAAGATTAGCGACCGTAACATTGCAGAACTGCGGGTTTCCAGGACCATTCGAGATGAACAATCCGTCATATTCCAAAGCATTGAAATCGTAATCCCAAGGCACTCTGATTAGCTTCACTCCCCTTTCAAAGAAGCACCTGAGTATATTGTGCTTCACTCCGCAATCAACCATCACGACCGTCTTGGAGCCGCTGCCATATTCAATGACTTTGTCGCAGCTTACGATCTGTATCTGATTCTCAAGGTTGGGGTCATCCACAGGAAATTCTTTCTGACAGCCTTGCGGCACTATCATTCCCAGCATGGAGCCTTTCTCTCGAAGAACCTGCGTAAGCGCCCTGGTGTCAATGTCGTATATTCCAGGAATATGCTGTTCCTTTAACCACTCGTCAAGGCTTTTCACGGCATCCCAGTGGCTATATTCAAAGGAATAGTCGCTAATGACCAAGCCACGGACCCAGATTTTCTCAGATTCGAAATTTTTCGATATTCCGTTTTCATCCGCTCCTTCATCTGGAACGCCGTAATTTCCTATCAAAGGGTAAGTTACGCAAAGAATCTGACCCGAGTATGACGGATCGGTCAGGCTTTCGGGATACCCAACCATGGCGGTGGAGAAGACGACCTCCCCATCAGTCGGCTTGCCGTAGCCGAAAGAGTAGCCATGGAACTCCATGCCGTTTTCTAGCCTCAGTACTGCTCCAAGTTTTTCTTTCATCTCTTGAATATAAAAAAGACCATTTCAAATTGATGAAATGGTCCAACGTTTCAAAAAAAATAGACAGAACATCCTTCCCCGCGTCATGGAAAGACGCACTGCAAACATGCAATGTTCCGATTGACTCACTCATTCCGGACGTTCGTTTTGGCAAAAGTAGCAAAAAAATCCTAATTTCGCAGAAATATTTAATGAATATGAATCTGGCACGTTATGACGATACCATTGCTGCCCCAGCTACGATTCCTGGGACAGGAGCGATAACTATTATCAGGCTGAGCGGAGGCAAGGCATTTGACATATTGGATAAAGTCGTGACATTCAGCCACGGGTCTGCTTCCGAGGCATTGCCGAATACGATAAAGTACGGGAATATTCTGAATTCTGACGGCTCTGTTCTGGACGAAGTGCTTGTCAGCATATTCAAAGCCCCTCATTCTTACACTGGCGAGGATTCTGCGGAGATTTCCTGCCACGCTTCTTCCTACATTGCCTCAGAGATTCTCAGATTGCTAAACGATGCCGGAGCTCGCCCTGCAGAGGCAGGTGAATTCACTCGCCGAGCTTTCATAAATGGAAAGATGGACTTGTCTCAGGCCGAGGCAGTCGCAGATGTGATTTCTGCTAACAGTTCTGCATCGCTGCATCTTGCGATGAATCAACTTAAAGGTAATTATTCTTCCAAGCTTAAGTTACTGCATGATAAATTGTTGGAAATGTTATCTTTACTGGAACTTGAGCTAGATTTCTCCGAAGAAGACGTGGAGTTTGCTGATCGGGGCAAACTGAGCTCGCTGCTCGAAGATGTCCTAGCTCATATCCAGATGCTGAAAGATTCTTTCAAATATGGCAATGAAATAAAGAATGGAGTTCCTGTCGCCATTGCCGGGCGCGTGAACGCCGGCAAGAGCACTCTCCTGAATGCTCTCTCCGGAGAAGAAAGAGCCATCGTCACTGACATACCAGGAACGACCCGTGACACGCTGGAGGAAACCGTCGTCATAGATGGAATTTTATTCAGATTCATCGACACTGCCGGCTTGCGGGACACTGATGATCCCGTAGAGAAAATCGGCGTTTCCCGGTCGTATGAGAAGCTGAAAAAAGCCTCTGTCGTGCTTGCCGTGATTGACGTTTCTTCAAGCGAAGAAGAAAACACTGCTTCGATTACTGATATTGCAGAAAGAATCAATCCGAAGAATCAGAAGCTTATCGTATTGTTCAATAAAACTGACGAATTGGCTCCTAACATAAATGTTAGTATTCTAAACAATAGTGTTTTATATACTAAAAATAAAACTGATATCATATATATTTCAGCAAAGACTGGTTTCGGATTGGATGAATTAAAAAAAAGGCTCTCAGAGACCCAGAAAGACAAAACTTTCAATTCCGACGATGCGATTGTGACGAATTTGCGGCATTTTTCCGCCCTCGCCGAGGCAGAAAAATACCTCCTTCATCTCAAATCTGCGATGTCGTCCGAAGTCTCGAACGACCTGCTCGCCGAAGACCTCCGCCAAGCCAATTACGCCCTCGGCACCATCACCGGCGAAGTCACCACCGACGAACTCCTCGGCAACATCTTCGCACATTTCTGCGTCGGGAAGTAGGTTTAGTTTAAACCTCTTTATATATAAAGCGAAGTAAACTAAACCACAACAAAATAAGCAGATTAATTGGAATTTACCCTCTCATTTAGAATTTCACACAAGGCCTTCGGTTTAATCGTCAAGCCATCTGCGGGGAAAGCTTCTTGTGAACCAGCCACACGCTTGTTGAAGCTGCGAACGGCACGCCCAGCCTTGCTGGCATCTTTATATTTCTGCAATTCCAATTTTTCTTTGTATTGTATGCCAATCAACTTTGTTTTTCCCCTTGCTGTTCCCACTTCCGTGAGAAAGAAGCATTCTACATCAGCAAAGTGAACTTCACAAGTCTTAAAACCACTGTTCATGATGATGCCATCGTCCGTAATCATATAATATGGCGTATGGGTTATTCTTTCTTTCAAAATAAGCCACAACATAAAGAGGCCGCCAATGCCGAAAAAAGAAGTAGCCAGCCATGCAACAATACCGTCCTTGCCAGCATTAATGAGAAATATGCCTAAGGCTGTAAACCCAAAACAGACTGCAACGAGCAACCCGCTTTTCCAAAGGGAATGATAAACTCTTATAGTTTCCATATATTCCGATTTATCTGTTTATTCTCTTTTTCCCTCCATCTTATCTATAAATGTTTCGTAGATGAGAAGGTAAGCATTTCGCGCATTGAATGTTATGCCTGGACGCAAGAGGGAATGCATATCATTGGTAAACTCAGGATCCTCCATCTTCTCTTGCATGTTATTGACAAACTGCTTGTAAGATGGAGCCCTATCAACCACAAACTCCATATACTTCTTGTAGCATTGAAGGACTTTATCAACATCCACTTCCTTACGCTGTAAAGCGATATAAAGGTCAAAGAGGTCACGGCCTTTCTTGCGCTGGTAAAGGGCACGAAGTTTTGTTCCCAACAATTCTTCGAAATGATAGGTCGTCAGTTCTGCTTCACCAGAAAACCAAGAGTTTTCTACTTTGAATGGAATCTTTGTCAAACCAAGAACATTGAAATGCTCGAAGCAATTGATTTCAACTTTCAGACGTATCTGTACTGTAGGCGGTATTTCTGACTCCACACGGAACAGCATCGTATTATTATACCGTTTCTGCTTGGTTACTCTGTCTGGTAACCAGTCAAGCACTTCGCCTAATCGATACATGATTGGCTTGATTGGTCCAGGGGTAATCTGAACCAAGTCAATGTCCTCACTATATCGTGGCTGAGGCGAGAGATAGAGTTTATGCAAAGCTGTTCCACCTCTGAATGCCAACTGCGATGCTAGGAACTCATCGCTGAAGATGGAAACCAAGGCACGGCATATAATTAGGTCTTGCTCAATCTGTGCATTATCTATCCAGGGAGCATATTCACTCCACTGCTGTATCGCTGTTCTGTTAATCATATATCGTCTGTTTCTATTTCCACGTTTATGTTTATCTTCCATCGGTTGTCTCTGACTGAAGGATTATCTTCTGCCGATGTACTCAATGGCTTATAAACCATACGCGCTGATGAAGCGCGGAGCTGCTCATAAAGCTTATCTGCAGTTTCCTTATCTTCTATCACGTTTTCCAGGATGTAACCTAGACGTTGCCACGTCACAGTCTTAACATAAGATATTAGAGCTGGGAACTGGCTGTCAATATCAATCTGTTCTGTCAGCTCTTCTAATATGGTAGCAACGCGAGACAATCCACCAACATGCTGCTGGTTCTGTACAAGGTCAGCTGCCGTCAACAGAGAATTTGAAATTCGGATTGTCCCGGTTTCCGTATTCTTTACAACAAGAGCATCTTCGGGCAGCGTATCACGATAAAACCAGTCGGTGGTTACATTTCGAGTTGTCACCAACTGACGTCTAGGATATGTTGTCATCACAGAAAACTGCTGTGGTCGCTGATGTGCCACACCAAGTAATTCTGCCGCACTTAGCATACATACATAGTAGGGCTTACCAAGATAAGCCATCAGCTGGTCAATATAATAGGTTGCAGGTACAGAACCACGAAGAACGTAATGAACAGGAATAATCACATAGAAACCTCGATACACATTGACTATAGTCTTATTTGAACATAGCCTGTTGAGTTCATTCTTCATTATCTGTTCAGAAGAGTACATTCCAGTCCCTCTTACATCCTCTATTGAGAATGTAGGATACCCATGAATTGCCCTATCCCTTATCCACTTTTGAAGAGTCATACAGAAACTTTTTGTTGCAAAAGTAATAAAATTATTATTACCTGATGCGTATTTTACTAAAAATCTTCATCTACATGGCACATTTTATTGAAAAAGGAACAATTTAGCCATTCAATATAACACTTTTGCCTTCCAAAAGAAAAGAGAATCAATTAACTCGGCTTGATAGTACACGGCTTGGTTTAGTTTAATCCCATATTAAATATCTATAACCTAAACTAAACCTACTATTTCGATGAGAATCCAGCACAATAATAGGAAGTCAAAATAGTTCAAGTCTTTCTCTTTTGGAGGTGATACTCATTGCAAACAAATGCAAAGAAATCACGAATTTGTTTGCAGATGTTTGCAATGATATCATAGCGTCATTTGCAGATTTTTGCAGATTTTACGTTCCCCCACTGTCCCTCGGAGTCACTTTTGGAACCCACAAATACAGAGATATGCACTGAGTATCAACTACTTATATTTGCAGATAGTAACTTCTGCGTGGGAAAGTAGATTCTGCATCGGAAAGTAGGGCTAATTTCAAGGCGATAGCCCAAGTATAAAACGAATATAACAAATGTTAATTTAGCTGCTTTCTTCGGGCATTTTTAAGTGGAATTGTCTCCTCTCTCGATTCGCACAAATTGTGCTTGATTTGTCGAATTTTTGTTGCATCTTTATTGCTGGCTAGAATAACAGCAACAATGGCAACATCACTTTGAAGGCAGAGCCGTTCCTGAAGAGATAAAGTATGAAGGTAAAGGACTTGAGGGATTGGACATTCCTGAAAAAACCTACGACGAAGATGATGAGACAATGATGATAGTCAGGGGTTATGGTTCTTTGGATGATACAAAGATCGCAGATGAAACCATTCCGGAAGAAACCTTCACGCTATGCGACTACTATCAGATTCAAGGCAATGAACATATCAGGGAAGCAGCGGCTACCGCCGCTGCGGGTGCTTTGAATGTTGGTTAAATCGCTGATTTTTGGTACCTTTGTATTGGCTCCGAGGTTTCTATTTGCTACCTCTCAACCCAAAACTTGTAAACTTAGGCTATGCCCCAATTTCGTCCATCCATACTTGTGAATGACGCCTACGGTTCCGCAGGCAATACCACCTGGTATCACAGGGACGGCAAGTTCTATACCCGGAGGCGTTCGCATCCCGTCTATGGAGGTACTGCAGGTCAGTTGGAGCATCTGGACGTTCATTGCAGGGCATTGGCCGCCAGGAGGACTGTCCCCCATTCTACACAGCTCGTCTGGAATCGTCTGGCGGCGAAGGTGGAACCGCATCGGCCTCATTTCAATCATCTGGCTCATATCTCCGGCCAGAATCTGTTCGTGTCGGCTTACCACGGATTCTTCACGCTGGGAAACGAGCATCTTCCCGAGCCGCAGCGTTTCGACTCCTTCCCTCTTTTCGCCATCAAGCTTTCTGATGCCACGGATGATAATGGTACGCTGGTAATACCGGTGTCGGTCGTTCTCGGGGTGGAGCCTGCAGCGGAACGCTACCGGCTTCTTGCCAAACTCCAAGTGACGGAGCCTGGTCGTGGATGTCATCCTGGCATGCTTCAGAATTATCTCGCCGACGAACCGTGCGGTTCGGATCCCGTCCACGTCAGGATACCCGAATATGTTTCCCGCGCTGGTGCCGCTTTGAACGAATACCAGGTTCACGGCCGCTTCATTCTTCTGGACACAGTGACCGGCTACCGCAGTCAGTATCACAAAGAATCATTCCTAATTGAATGTGTGTAGAAAGATTTATTGATCATCGGCCAGGATGTAACTGGTATTCTTGCTACCTTCTTCTCCTTTTACCAAGATTCCTTTTTCAATCAAATCATTGATGTCACGAAGGGCGGTGGCTTGCGAAGTCTTGCAGATTTTTGCCCACTTCACGGTTGTGAGCTTGCCGTCGAATCCATCCCATAAACGGTTCACGACTTTGACTTGGCGCTCATTCATCGCCACTTCACGATGCTCCTGCCAGAACATGGATTTCTTCACCACGCGACTAACGATGTCCACGCTGCGTTCCATTGCGTCCTTCAGTGTCTGGAGGAACCACTCGAGCCATAGGGTAATATCAACGTCTCCTACTGTGGTTCTTTCCAGAGCATCGTAGTATCCGCTCTTATTCCTGAGGATCTCAGCGGACATACTATAGTAGAGATGAGGCATCCCGTCAGCCCGGGCCAGCAGCATATCGGTGATGGTCCTTGTCAGACGGCCATTTCCGTCATCAAACGGATGGATGGCAACGAACCACAAGTGAGCGATGGCTGCTTTCAGGACCGGATCGGTATTGTTCTCATTATTGACCCATTCCAGGAACAGGGCCATTTCCTTAGGAACATCCGCCGAAGCCGGGGCTTCATAGTGAACCTTTTCCTTCCCAAATGCTCCGGAGACAACCTGCATGGGATATTTTCCTACTCTCCATCCTGCCACAGTTATCGGATGAATACCGCTACGCCCCGTGGGAAACAAAGCGGCATGCCAATTGAACAGACGCTGCTGAGTCAGCTCCTCGGAGTAATTGCGGACGGCATCAATCATTACCTGAACGACACCTTCGGTATAGTAGTCCGGCTCCGGGAGTCCTTCGGTAGGAATACCAAGATGCCTCGCTACAGATGACCGCACCCTGTCCGCATTCAGCAGAATTCCTTCTATCTCGTTGGATCTGATAACGTCTTCAGTCATTACGTCCAGAGACGTCTTGGACTGAATATCAAATCCGAGGCCGCCCATCATACCAGCGATGCGTCCTTCCAAAAGCCGCACTTCGGAAAGCAGGTTCAGTATTTTGTCGGACTCCCAACGGAATCTGGGCCAGCCAGGGTACTGCCATATGTAGTACGGTCTCATATCTTGCTCATTTTTTTGCAAAAATAAGCAAATGAAGCGAATCCTACAGCCATTCTCTTCAAAATATGAATAGAATCTGGGTGCAATTCACTTCATCTGCAAGAACAATTCGGAGAGAAAAGTGCATAAAAAACCCTCTGTAATTAGATGACTGCAGAGGGTTCGGTTTAGGCTAAACAAGGCTTCGAGCCTGCTCTTTGGCTACTCGCCCGCGGTCCATTACAATATAGATGCTCTCATCGGAAAGACCTCCTGCATCTGCAACCAACTTGGCTATGTATCTCACGGTGAGAATGGCTCATTCGATTCGGGAAAGTACATCCAGATATAGACTAACCTTCAGCAAAAATTACGAAATCTCTACGAAACCATATTCTTAACTTCCCGGATGTCGCAATGGAAATTGTCACCGACGAAGGGATTGCTGCCGACAGAGCAGAACAATTCCCTTACGATAGCCAGCTTTTCTTCTTGCTCGGCTAGACAAGCAACGAAAAGTAGTAAGAAAATCGTTAAAAGTAGGGAGGGGAAAATAGAAAAAGTGGGGAGAATGTCCCCATTATCATCGATTTTAGCAATTCTGAAAACTTTCAATATGTCAAGCAGTTTTACAAACTGCGAATCAAAGCATTCTTCCAGACGAGGAATAGATTCTACTTTCCGATGGCGGCCAGAATGCCCGTGATGCTGTCGGTCACGGCATCGAACAGCTTGTACATCAACTCAGGCTCCTCCATCTTCGGAATATAGACGATGGTCTTCATCCCACGTCCCTTGCACCATCCCGCCTCCGTATGAGCGGAACGACCGCAAGGCAAGACCAGGACGCAGGTATCCGCCCACTCCAGCGCCTCGATGTCATGAGCGAACTGCTTCTCCGCCGCAGGATGCGTCAGACCATCTGCGTATTCTGCAAAAGTCCATTCTGCGCAATTCGGGTCGATGTCGGTCCAATGGAAACCGTGACAGCCCTGCGGAGGATTGCGAAAATCATAGACTTCGTGACCATACTCCCGCAGCCGCTTCACGACTTCGGGGAAATAAGCGTTGCGCCAACTGGATGCGACATAGATGCGTGCCATACTCGTAGTTCCGATATGCAAATGTACGCAAAATGCGCGATATGCGCAGAATACGCGCAGTCAGCTTTTGGAGATTATGCGGGCAGATAGGGAAAGCGGCTACTGTCAGCAGTTGGTTGCTCCGCTCGCTGATGTTGCTCCACAACCGCCAGCTCACCGTGCTTGTTAGTCCCCCACCGCCCCCGGGAGCCATAAACGCCCTGAGGCGAAGTACCAGTGCTACCGACAGAGCCTCGAAGCTGCCATAAAAGGAACTACTGGACAGCTGGACTTATTCAAGACAGAACATGATGTCGAGACTCATGAGTTGCTAAGAATTGTCAACTTCGCTAAAATTGGGTAACGCATTGCGGAAAACAAGAGAAACGTCTTATACGTATCTTCATATCCACCATCTATCAGGATGTAACGAGAGTCTACGTATTCTACAAGGATACAATCACCGTTCAAAGCTGGAAACATATAAATATTCATAATCGAATATTTTAATCCAACACCATTCCATCCATCAGAAAGTTTCGCAGGCTAAGAATCCTGATGCCATCTTCGTTATATCCTGACAAATATCGGTCTGCAGTGATTATCACTTTCCTGAATCCATCCTTAATCTGCAATAGTGAAGCCTGCTCTTGCTCAACCTTTTCCTCATCAGGGAGTGCATAGGCTGACTGAATGTATATTCTCTCTGATCCCCGATTGCATACAAAGTCAACTTCTAGCTGTACCCTTTGGCTACGTCCTTCGGCATCTTTTGTATTGTGCGTCACAACTCCCACATCCACAGTGTAACCATGTAGGCAAAGTTCATTGTACACCAGATTCTCCATTAAATGTGTCTTTTCTACTTGACGAAACCCGATGCGGGCATTTCTGAGACCCAAATCTTCGAAATAGTATTTCTGCGGCGTGTCAATATACTTGCGCCCCTTTACGTCATGGCGCACCGCTTTCCTAATCAGAAACGACTCCTCCAACATCTCCAAATATTGCTTGATGGTATTCTTGCCTACTCCGAAACCTTTAACCGTCTTGAACGTATTCTCGATCTTCGTCGGGTTTGTAAGCCCTCCTATACCAGAAGCTATTACATCTATCAGTTCACCCATTATATCACTTCTTCTAATATGGTAACGTTCCTGGATGTCCGTCAAATAGGTCTTTTCAAACAATCCTTTCAGATACGCTTCCTTCTCTTTTATATCGGGTTCCAGACAAACCACCGGCAAGCCCCCGTATGTCATATACTGATCCAGAGCTTCCTCAAAAGTCATTTCTGGATGCGCACCGATAAACTCACTCATTGACAAAGGAGTAACATGAATTTCATGACCACGTCCACGAAACTCTGTAACCACATCTTTCGACAGGAACCTTGAATTGCTTCCTGTCACATACACATCCACATTCCGTATACTTAGGTATGAGTTCAACACATCCTCAAACTCTGGCACCAGCTGTATCTCATCCAACATCACATAGTACCATTCTTCTTTGGGGACATTACCAAAAGTTTTATATTCTACAATCTGAGAATCAATCCACTCCAGCAAGGCATCCGGATCCCTTAGTCTTTTGTTTCTTCGATTTTCAAGATCCAGCATTACTATATGATTATCACTTACCCCATCATCGAGCAAGTGCTGTCTGAAAAGGTTCATCAAAAGATATGACTTACCACATCTTCTTATACCGGTCACGACTTTAATCATGCCATTATGTTTGCTCTTGATAAGCCTATCAAGATGTATGTCACGCTTTATTTCCATACGAAATATCATTTATACCATAATTGCGTATTTACGCATTTTTGTTCTGTAAAAATAAGCGTTTAATTCTAATTCACCAAATTCGCCAAAAATGATTTTGAGGGGGGATACCTCAAATGGCATCGTTGAAGGCGGTAAAGCGAGTAATGTATGGGCGAGCCTCACTTGACCTGCTTAAACGAAAAATGGTTTTCAGCGACCTATGCTTCAACAAAATTGTGGAAAAACCAAATAAGGGAAGAAAAGAGATGGCTGCGCCATGAAAATGGTCTCAACAATTTTTCTCTTTTGGCTGCAAAACTTATAAGCTTACCTAGGTGTAAAGTCGGACAAAACACCACACCGACCAGACACAAGATACCACAATCGGAATCCGAAAATATCCGTGAATCCATCATCGATTTTACAACCTTTTTTGGCGAAATAAACCCCGGCATGCCCTATCTTTGTAGACGAGATCAGTCGGGGCCTCAAAAGGCTATTTTTGTAACCTCTCAATGATTTTATTGTTTCAAACATCCTATCGGAACAATGTAAATTCCATCTTCAGGACGGCGATATGCATATTTGCCTGTTGCCGTTAATATCATCTTAAAGGCAGGTGCTTTCATTCGTGTAGTGTCAATCTGTTTAGCTAATGAAGTCAGCGTTTTTACTCCTTCGTTTATCAAGGTCTCTCCTCCGAGTTTGACTTCAATAAGCCCATACTGTCCGTTGCGAAGATGTACTACTGCATCGCATTCCAAACCGCTTTTGTCTCGATAATGATATACGTTACCATTTAATGCTTCAGCAAACACACGCAGATCTCTTACGCACATCGTTTCAAAGAAGAACCCCATTGTCTCCAGGTCGTTCATTAAATCTTCTGGACCTAGACCTAATGCAGCCGTTGCGATAGAAGGATCAACAAAATAGCGTGTATCTGCTGTACGGATTGCAGTCTTTGAACGAAGATTCGGATTCCAAGCCGGCATATCTTCTACCACAAATATTTTTCTCAAAGCTTCGAGGTAAGAACTTATAGTATCATCATCAAGCGTGGCAGTATCGTAGTTTTTTAAATCCTCCTTTAATGTTGCGATTGATACTTGTGTTCCTTGATGTCGGGCATATGCTCTCATCAAGCGTTGTACTCGTTCTGAAGTTCTTTTGACGCCATCGACTTTGGTTATATCTTCCTTGGTTACTGCATCGTAGTAATCAAATGCTTGTTCCAATGCCGCCTCTTCGGGTAATCCTACAGCCATAGGCCAACCGCCACGACAAATCAGAAAAGCGATGTCTTGCAATTTAAGGTTATTCTTTTCCAATATCTTTTCTGGAGCAGTAAATAAGTTGCCGACGCTTACCTTTCCATTTGACTCCCCAGACTCAAACAGTGTCATAGGCCGCATTGTCAACCAAGCAAAACGTCCTGTTCCGGAATGTTCTCTTTCCTCTTCTGCCTCCTTATCGGGGACTGCGGAGCCTGTTAAAATGAACTGCCCCATTTTACGGCGGTGGTCAACAGTATATCTTACCGCATCCCACAATTTGGGTACAGTCTGCCACTCGTCAATAAGCATTGGGGTATCTCCTGATAACGCAGCATCTGTATCTATTTCTAACAGGCTCTTGAAATTGTTCTTCACATCAGTTCGAGCCAGCAATATTTTGCTGACTGCAATTTCCTCTGCTGTAGTTGTCTTGCCACACCATTTAGGACCTTCTATCAGCACGGCTCCTTTTGCTTGCAACTTCTTTTCAAGCAGGCTATCCATTATTCTATGTCTGTAACCATCCATAAACTAGAGTATTTACTCTTGCAAAGGTAATCAAAATAATTACGTTCGGTAATTTGGAATAGTATTTTTCGGTAATATGGCTTAAATCATTTCGATAATTTTGCCCTGTATTTTTTCGGTGATTTAGCATTATTCTATTCGGTAAAACGGAACCAATCTGTAATATAAAGGGGAATAATTATTCTGCGTGGTCAAGTGGCACATCTCCCTTCACATGACCACGTTGACATTAATGAGTTTTCTCGTTTTCTATCCGTAATCCGGGCGATTCCATGGACGGCGAGCGCTCAACCTCACTTTCCATGAGAATGTGACCACTGCTCAAAACGTTGCTTGATGACGGACACTGCTTTCAGATACTCCTCGACAGAAAAACTTTCACCAAAGCCCTTCATATAGTCATTGAGTGGTTCCAAACCGACTTCTCTACGCAGGCTATCAACATTATTTGGATTCTGAAGAGGAACAAGATATGTCTTGCCATCAACATTTATGGTTTGCGTGCCATAGATTTGCGGTTGGCCTTCGTTCATTCTCATGCGATCCGTTAAAAATGCGAAGCACCAAGCCTCTGCATTTCCCTTGGAGACCGCTTCTTTGATGATGGGCAGATATTTGTGCTGAAGCAGTGAATCCTGACAGTGCTGAATACAAAGAAACATAGTCTCATTAGCCTCTTCTCCTATGTCGTCTTTGCCAAGCCATCCATATTCATCAATGATTCCCGTTACAATTTTAACGTTCTCTTGGTCAATGTTTTTCATTATCTGTCGTACTCTGGATAGGTACTTTCCTTTGGCATCCATATTTTTATAGATGTCACTCAAAAGAATTCTGATACTTTGGTCTCTATCATGTACTTTCTTCAGCATCTGAATGACTGGATACATCTCATCGTTTTCTTTTACATAGGCATCATAAAGAAGTGGATAAGTCAGGTTGAATGCTGTTGTATCTCCACCCTCTAAATCTTTGTAACATACATTTATTAAAGAGTCTGCTACTTGCGCCATTGCTCCTGTCGGCAGCATCATGGCGGCAAAGAAAACTAATTTAATTAAAGCCCTCTTCATATAAATCCGATTTTTCGAAGTGAATTTACTGATTTTTCCCAAATATAAAAACCCACTTATGCAATTGGGCCAAACAATTGGGCTATGACACCGAGAACGGCAACCAGTTCAAAATCACACTGAAATTGTGGCGGCAGAATAGCGTAAGATTCCAATGGTTTAAGAAATAAATCCTTGCAGGCGAGCCACAGGAAACCATAATCATATGAAATGCCGTTTGCGTCAAGCAGAGATTGCAAATACTCAACCTCATTTTTGCACGTTCCAAGATAGCCGAATACATAATGCGAGTTATCGGGAAATAATCAGCATGTGAAAAATAATAAATCTCAGACCTTGACCTTGACCTTGACCTTGGCTAATTCTTCAAGCAAGGCTGGTCTGTTCGGATACTTGCTACGAAATGCATCAACAATTTCCTCTGCCAGTTTCTTCCCGGCAGGACAAGTACGTGCTATTTGACTGATTTGACCAGCAAGTTGTCTATACGATTTCCGATCAGGATTACCCCCTAATGCTATTGGAAATTCCTTTTTGACAATCTTGATGAGTGTTGCCTGTTGCTCTGGTGAGAATAATTTCGCAAAGCGAGATAGAGCAGATAAAAGATTGCTCTTGGCGTTCACCAAATGAGAATACAGACAATCAATAAGGCCTTCCTCACGATATATGTCCGCTAGTGCAGAATCCGCCGAATACTGAAGCTCTTTATTAATAGATAATAACTTATTGCGGAAATCCGGCCATTCTTCGGGAGCAACAAGTCTTTTGGCTCGATGGTAATACTCCAAAGCCTTGTCACCAAATGAGTCGGCAAACAAATCCAAGCATACGGATGAAGCAAGTGGGTTCCCCATTCTTTCAAGCAAATCCAATTTCTGTTCCCTCCATTTTCGAACTGTCCCGAATTGCTTTTGCTTCTGAGCCAACAACAGGCCTTCATCAATTGCTGCCATCGCCTCATCCAGACGGCCAGTTTCCAATTTATATCCCACATATTGTCCTCTCAACTCGTCAAAATCACGGTTTTTCCGGAAAAACGCTTCTGCCTTATCTGGCCGCCCAATTTCAATCAAATAATTCCAAATATCACAAGCCATCGAACTCTTTCGCCATCCTTGTTCGGCATTGAATTCACGCATCTTCATTTCCAGAAACTCATCTTCCGTCAAAAGAGAAGATCTGGTGCCTTCAATCAGTTTATCAATATCATATTCAACAAAGTCAAGGAGTTCTGACTTGTAAAACTCTTGCATCCGTTCGCAGATTTCCAATCGGCGCTCTTTCGCTATTAATGGAGAATTCATCGCATTTTCGATAAGTTCAAAGCAATCATTCAAACATAAATCCTCCGCACTCCAGTCCTCCCTTTCACACAAAAAATCTTCCTCATACATACTGTCGTCAATATCAAGAATGAGAAACGCCGTCTCGACAGCAAGTTCCGGATGTCCTGCATCAATTGCTGAATATGCTTTTCTGATTACTTTTTTCAAATCTTTCCCTACGATGTCCCAATCCAGATATTGAGGATGGTGGCTCCAATCGTGTTCCCATACCGGGGCCTTGTAGTAATGACTGAAACATTGCTCTATAGCATTTTTATAATCAAATGTTGCTGGCATCTTTGCTATGCCTTCAAAGTATTCTTCCAAAGACTCCAGGAAAGAAGGATTCAACAGAGAATAGGACCTTACAAACTTTCTCAAGTCTTCAGCACTCACTGCTGATAGCAAATTGTCAATGTCGCTATTGTTCTTAGTATCCATATTTTCAACCTTTTAATATATTAATATTTAATAATTTAGACTATTCTATGCGCTTAATTGGCCGTTGTTGATCCTTAACTTGTTTTGCCATTTGCTCCAAGTCCATCTGTGCCGAATATAGCCGATATAGAGTGCTTAATATTCATATCCCACTCCCCTTCAAGCAACCTCACCTGACTCTAACGGGACAGAAAAGGAACTGCACTTCCGTCAATGGTTTGCAACAGAGAATGGGCAGCGCTTGCCTATGCATTGATTGTTCCGAGCTGAAAAATGGCAGATAATCTCCGGACGCTCCATTTCAACTCCGAAATGTTCCTTGGCAAAATCGATGGCAGAGAGCAACGAAAGGTAAGAATCCCGCTTGCAACAGCGTGGACCGCCAATCTTTCCTATTGCCCCTAGAGACTTTGACGTCATTAAGTTGGAGAGGCCCCATGGTTCCTTGGCAAGAGGCGTGGATTTGGTGATTATGGAGATGAACATCCCGGAACTGATGGCCGCACCACAGGCACCCCAAAACCCACAGGCTCCGCCGGGGACTGATTTTCCGCGATGCATCATCTCAACAATGGTGGCTTTCAAGTCAATGCCTCCCCCTGCATTCTTGTAAGCGGTCAGAAGAGCAGAACCCACCATAATATGATGCTCCGGCCCATGCATATGGCAAAATGGCTGTTCCATCATCTTGTTGATTATTTCGACAGGATTCCTAGATGTTTCCTTAAGGCACAGGCCGATGATAACATCCATGCCAGCCGTATGGCACTCATTGCAGACATAGTGCCCGTTCACGCAGCGCGTCTTGCTATATTCCTTCTTGTGGCAAATTGCACACTCCATGAGCTCATCCGTTTGCAGATACTCGAGCGGCGCTTTGCAGATGATGCATTCTTCTTTGGCCATATTAATATATTCAGAGAAATAGTAAAAATACGATTTATTGAAGCGAATTTACACAATTCCTGCGACATGCACACTCGCCACTTCAACAACGGACGTCTGCGTTTCTCAAAGAATATTCATACTTTTCCATTCGGAGGTCTGATGCCAGACTTCCACCTTTATTGCCCGGAGCGGTCCTGCAGCAATGCTTAGTCGTACTATTCTCTATAAATCGAGTGTCTTTGCCAAATAAGAATCCAATGAAGTCAGAATCCGGTATTGGGCTCTTCCAAAGAGGCCGAGATAATAGCGAGGATGTGGAGTACTCTTTCTTACATATTGAGCTTTGCATTGTTTTATTTCAACTTCAACTTTTTGCATTGGGCAAGCAGATATTTGCCAAATAACATTTCATCGGGTGTGATTAGGTTTAATCAATCATATCTTATCACTTATCTCTGTCTTCCTGGCATGCTTGTAGTTGATGCTGGTCTTTCCGAAGCGCCAGGTCAGACCCAAACGGAACTGGCGGGGGCTGTACCAGGATTCGTTGTGTTGGTAGTAGTTCTCGGCGAATGTATCCCGCGTCGGGCCATAGTAGCGATTCTGGAAGGGCATGACAGCCGTGGCCGACAGGATGAGCCTGTTCTTGAGGAACCCTTGCCGGA
The DNA here is from genome assembly GCA_002320605.1 of Bacteroidales bacterium UBA1680. Classification (GTDB taxonomy): domain Bacteria; phylum Bacteroidota; class Bacteroidia; order Bacteroidales; family UBA932; genus Cryptobacteroides. The sequence goes on from DCKG01000015.1 coordinate 141,474, forward strand.
GACCTAGGGAGTACACATAGTCAACGCCGTGGTAGGTGCGCTGAAGGGTGGTTTCCCCTCCGGACATGCTGCCGGAGGCAAAGGCCGTCGCCCCTTGCCAAAGAACGACGTTGGTACTGAGGTCGAAGGCCCATTCCACACCGTCATTCTTCTGGTCCAGCGACGGCGCAAAGAAGTAATTGTACCCCACCTGGGCCGAAGTCTGGAGGCTGAACCGCTGGCCCGGATTCCAGTTGAAACTCACCATCTGGTCGATATGATCGTAGGTGACGGCGTTCTCATAGGTGGAGACCTTGACCCCGTCCGGATAGACCTTGGAGAGATATTCAATCTTGTTGTCGCAGAGACTGCCATAGCTCCGTGCTGTAAGGCCCCAGGCTTCACCGCTTGAACGGTATGTGACTGTCACGGCATCGGATACAACTGTCCTCAGGTCTGGGTTGCCGTGCATCCGACTGTAGGGCGATTCCTCAAAGATGTAAGGATTGAGATAATCCACGCTAGGCCGCCCCAGACGACGGGTATAGGACAATGAAAGCGCATTTTTAGGATTAATCTGCCAGGCGATATTCAGATAGGGCACCACGTTGAAATTGCTATTATCAAAGGTCAGGTCCGCTGATGCGCTCTTGGAAATTCCACGGTTCAGCGTAAATTCTAAGCGTGTGCCGACTTTCAGGGTAAGTTTTGCGAACTTGTAGCCGTAGCTGGCGTAGGCGGCAAAGATGTGCTGTTTGTAGTCCAAGTCGTTGACGTTGGAATTGTCGATGTTCCACTGCTTCGCAGCAAAGTCCCATAGTTCATCCTGCGAATCGGCCACGTGTAAGCGCAGCGTGTACTTGGTGCCGGCCTCAATCTGGTGCTTCTTCCCCAAGGTGGCGAAGTAGTCGATCTGCCCAATCTGCTGAATAGTGTGCTCTGTATTGAACGAATGACGATGGTAATCCTGAGAATTCAGGACTGGCACGACGATGACATCGTTGTCGGTGCTGTTGGGATTTCCGTCGATGGCGTAGCTGAAGGTGAGGATGCCTCCGTCGTTCCGGAATATCTTCTGGTAAGCTATTTCCCCAGAGAAAGTATTGTAGTAGTTTATGCGAACCGTGGGCTCCTTTATTTCTATGGTCTTGGCACGGCTGGTATTCCATAATGTTTCCTTTATGTCATATTCATTGTGCATCTTCTGGAAGTTGGCCCATCCCGAGAGTGTGATGAGATTGAGCGAGTCCGGCTCGTAACTGGCTTCCAAGGAGAATGCACCTGAAGAGAAAGTGTTGTTGCTGTCAAAATCGAGTCGCTGATAACGGTAATCTTCGCTGGAGTAATTCTCGATGTCTGTTATCCCATGTGCCAAAGGATTCGGGAAATAGGTTCCACTGGCATTGGCACTCAAGGTGAACTTGCCCAGCTGCGCATTGATATATCCGCTCCCTCCTGCTGACCCCAATGTACCGCCTTGTGCGCCCAAGGAGCCGCTATAACCGGATTTCAGATGCTTTGCCATAACGATATTGATGATTCCTCCGATGCCTTCCGCATCGTACTTGACTGGCGGATTGGTTATGACCTGGATTTCCTTTATGGATGAAGCTGGGACGGTCTTGATGAGTTGGTCGAAGTTTCGAGCCAGCATCCCCGTGGGCTTCCCGTTCACAAGTACCTTGTAGTCCGAGGAACCGTTCAGCAGTACCTTGTCTTCTCCATTAATGCTGAGCATCGGCACATTGCGGAGAATGTCGATAAGGTTGCCGCCTTCCGCTTGCGGGTCGGCCTGCACGTTATAGGTGAGTTTGTCTGCATCGGTTTTTATCAGCTTCTGACGGGCTACTACCGTGGCTTCTTTTATTTTTTGAGTGGCACACAGGGAATCCGGCTGGGCCGTTTGAGGCTCCTGAGCATTTGCGGTAAGGCCTATGATCAGGGCAGAGGCAGTAATAATAATTGTTTTTGCTTTCATTGCTTTTCTGCGTATTTATCGAAGACAAAATTACCCGGGGAAAGTTTTACATAACACGGCATAAAGCAAAAATATCAGCCAGTATGTGGCTGATACTCAATGATGGATGCAAATTTTTCGTCCCGTAAGACTTTGAAAAGTTTTACATCAGCGTTCCAGCTCCAGAAGAAGGTCCCTCAGATAGATGCTGATGTTGGTATCGTGCTCGTCCAGACCGAGCTTCTGACGGATTTCGTGGCTGATGATGTAATGCCTTTTCTTCTGAATATACTCGCCGATGTCCTTGCCCTTCAGGCCCAGGGTATAGAGGCAGCAATAACCGATTTCCCAGTCCGTAAGTCCCTTGCCCTGCAGGTATGCGATGAACTTGGGATGGCTCTCCTCGAAGACAATCTTGGTGGAACGGAGGAAATCTTCCCGGTCGGCCATCAGTACGTCAATCTCTTCTTCCGAACTGCGGTAGAACTTGTCATCAGAGGAAATGCGGGAGGCAATCACCTTGTCCAGGACGGCGAGCCGCTGCCGGATAACCGCCATCGCCTTCTCGTCCGGACGGGACTTCACCTTCTTCATGACATGACGGATGATCAGCACCAGGATAGCCAGTAGAATCAAGGAGAGGATGATGATCTCACGGATGCGTTTCTCCTTCTCGATGAGCGTCATCTTGTCCAAATAGCGCTCCTCAATGATGCGGGCATTCTGGATCTTGAGCGTATCGGATGGAGCCAGCAAACTGGCATTCTCGTTGATCTTATCAAGGCATTTCTGGGCTTTCTGTGTATTCTCGCCGTCACCAACGGAAAAATAATAGTCCAGGGCGATATGGATGATGCTGTCGTTATATACCTCAATGCCCACCTTTTCCAGCGCCTGCGAGTACAGCAGGGCGTGCCGAGCCTGCAGCTCCTTGGTGTTCAGCAGGCTCCTGTCCAGCGAATCCAGCGCCACGAACGCACTGTCGGGTGCAGTAGTCAGATACATTTCCGCCCGGTCCAGCACCTTGCCCGCATTGCTAGTGTGGAAGCACGAGCACAGGCACGCCGCCAGAATTAAGCCGAATATGTAGTTCTCGAAGTGATGCATTGTAGATACAAAAATAGCGATTATTCCTGCCAAGGGCAAAGGATAAAAGCGTCTTCATGGTTTCAAATTTAATGAATATTTCAGTAAATTGTGGCACTAAATAAATAATAGCACAATGAAGAGACTGGAAATTGGCCTGCTCGGAATCCTCTGCACCGTCGGTGTTTTTGGGCAGGAACGTGAGCTGATCTGGCCAAAAGGTAAGATGCCGGATGCTCAGGAGCAGCAAATCGCTGCAATGACAAACGAGACGAGTAATCCTAAATTCAAGGCTGAAAAGCACAGGACAGCCTATCTGGAATGGTTTGACGCACCAGATGAGAGCGTCCGCAACAGAACATGCATCATCCTCATCTCCGGAGGTGGTTACTTCACATGCTGCGACGTAGGCCTCATTGACCTATGGCACAAAGAATTGACCAATGTCGGAGTGCAGTGCGTGAACTTCGTTTACAGGACACCGCGTCCGGAAGGCCTTCCTATATACCAAAGCGCATGGGAAGACGGCCAGAGGGCAGTCAGGATGGTCAGAAGCGAAGCAGGGAAGAGAGGTTTCGATCCTGACAGAATCGGCGTCATCTCTATGTCCGCAGGCTCGCACCTCGCCCTTCTGCTCGCCACAAGTTCGCAGACTCCTGCCTACAAGCGGGTTGACGCCATCGATGACATACCTTGCAACATCAATTTCGGAATCCTGAATGCTCCTGCCTATGTCACCACCGACGGAGAGACCGGAACCCCTGCCATTCGTCAGGGCTACGGCGCTGACGTGTCGCTTAGCAGCGTATTCAAGTTCGATGAGAAGACTTGCCCGCTCAGCCTTCACCATGGAGGGAACGACCCATATTCACCGAACGGATCAACCCTGATCTACAGACAGCTGCGGCGAAGGCATATTCCTGCAGAGCTTCATCTCTACCCTGACAAGGGGCATGGAGCCTTCGGCCTGGAGCGCGGAATCGAGTTTCTCAGGCAGATGGGATTCCTCGGCAAGCTTGAAGACGAGGTCGCCATCGAGAGCAGGTTCTCTAGTGATGATGCCAGAGGGTTCTACAGCATGGAGAATATCTGGCCGGAGGGAAAGGCCCCTGACTTCAGGGAGGATCAGTGCACGCCATATATCGAATGGCATATTCCTAAGGTGCTCAAGACAACGGCAATCCAAATCATCTACTCCGGAGGCTCATACACTGGCAATTCCCCGAACAGCTTCGAGGTTGCTCCGGCAAGACGCTACCTCAATGAAAAGGGGATGACAGTCGTCACCATGCAGTACCGCACCCCACGCCCTAAAGGGCTGGCGAAGCACACAACCGCATGGGAAGATCTGCAACGCGCAATCAGGATGGTTCGAAGCGAGGCTGCCGCGAAGGGCCTTGATCCTGACAGAATCGGGATAATGGGAAGTTCTGCCGGTGGACACCTCACGCTCATGGGAGTCACTTCCTCCAGGCATCAGGCATATCTTCCTATCGACGACCTCGACAAGATTGCTCCTAACGTGCAATGGGGCATCGGAATATACCCTGCTTACGCCCTCACGGACGGCATTGACAAGTACAATGTGACAGGCGGCAACGATGACAGTGCTGTCCTCGTTCCTGAATTCTCGTTCGACCTTGACACTGCCCCTATGCTATTTGTCCACGGAGATGCCGACGGATGGGCTTCGATGAACTCTGTCAAGGCATGGGAGAAGATGAGGAGCATGGGCATCCAGAGCGAACTCCACACGTTAGCCCTCAGACCTCACTGCTTCCAGAGAACGGCTTCCCCTGGCACGGGCAGTTACACTTATCTTGACCGCATCTGGGAATTTCTCAATGCCAAAGGCTTCCTGAAAGACCTGAAGCAATAGTTTGATTTACAAATATTTTCTAAGACTGTCTGCCAGATGGGAATAGCCCTCGGCAGACAGTTTTCTGTTGTCCCTGCCATACTTAGGATTAAGACTGCCATCCGCAAGGGTGAAAGAATCATAGAGATCAATGAATATGGCACCTGCCTCACGGCAAATCTCTGCAAGGCCGACATTATATTCCTTGATGGCTCTCTCATTTTCCCCTGGGAGGACGCCTAGGAGATAGAGCGATGTCTCCGGACTCGCAGCCTTCAACGCGAGGACTGCCTTACGAGTGCCTTCAAGCCCGTTGCCAGGTTCAGAGACAGCCTCGTCAGAACCAATTTCTATGAATATCTTCTCTGCGTCGTGCCGACTCAATTCCGGAACTTGCGCGATGAATTCCTCGACGGAAGCGCCATCAATGCCCCGATTGTATATTCTTGAATCATTGAATATCTCTTTCCACTCACAGTCCTCCATGATCGACCCTCCAGCGAAGAGGATGCTTCCCTTGTGGGCAGGCATAATCTGGAAGATCATCGCCCTGCGCACCTTCCCTGCCAGCACGGCCTTGGAAATCAAAGCATCGGTATCAGTGACGCCCGGATCGACTTCCACATCAGGCAGGGCGCATATTCCTAAAGGCACTGCCTCGGTGCCTACGTAAGGCCTGAGAATATCCGCCAGCACGCGGTAGCCATTGCCATTGAGGTGCAGATTGTCGCTCGTATGGTCCTTTGCCATGGTCTTCCCATCCTTGTCCAGGAATGCCGGATGTGTGTCGATGAAGGCATAGCCGCGCTCAGCGCAGAAACTTCCATATTTCCGGTTCAATTCAACTATCCACTCATTCTTTGCCTCATGTCCGTCGATGAAGAACATCTGGTTCGGCCCCACCGGCAGCACAGACTCAATGAATATCTTGGTGTCCGGACTGTCGGCAGCGATGGAATCACAACATTTTCTCACATTGTCCAGCACCTGGTCAGGCGTCCTGGAGGGAAAGTCGTTGGTCCCGATGGCAAAGAACACCTTCGCAGGTTGATGGCGGGAAATCTCCTTGATTCTATGAAGAACTGACACAGAAGTGTTTCCGTCAATTCCTCGGTTCAGAATGTCCTGCGAGCCGAACAATTCATTCCATTCACAGTCATCAGTTATCGAGTCTCCAAGGAATATCATGCCTCCTTCATGGACTGGAAGGATATCGTAGCGATCGTTCTGGGCTGGCACCCCCAGGCTGCAGCAGAAAGAAAAGAATAGTGCAAGGATAAACTTTTTCATGCCATGAAGTTAGCGATATTTTAGGTCATATTCATGCATCTTAGTATTGCACGCTGGCGGATTGTGGCGAGGTTAACGATTTTATGCTAACTTGGCTAGAATTTAAGGCCATTCTGCGGTCATCTTTTTCTGGCCCGCCCGAAGTTGCGACGCACAGAACGCACAGAATGAGGTTTTCTTGTTGCGACATTCACCCGGGAGGCCATCCGTCCCTCTTCTAGGCCTCGCCCACCATCCAGAACGCCCCACCCCCGTCATCATAAACTTGATTCAGGATCTGCCCTTCGCGACGCTAGATTACGAGTCAAGCCCGGATGACGAGATGGAACAGCGTTGGGCCTATTTTTCAGATATGCAAATAATGCATGAGAGTCTCAATCGGATATAGGAATAGCATCCGGGGACCTGAATAACGCATCACTTCCTGAATTTTCTCTCGCATATCGGGTTTATAGCAGTGTATAGGACATTTCTTACAGGTTCTTAGCCATTACTTCTTTCCGTAGATCAGACCGATATCGGCAAGCATGCCGGGGATGGCCATCCACTCTGGGAGACCGATTTCTTTCTCAGAATTCTTTACATAGTGAATCTCGGAGACAATGCCATCGGCCTTGAGACGGGCGACAGTAACGTCGAAGTCCCTGTAGATGGATTTCTGGCCGAAAAGATCCTGCAGGGCAAAACTTCCGCCTTTCTTCAGGACGCGGAGCGTCTCGCAGATAAGAGCCTCCTTATCGGGATTGTTGCGCACCTCGTGATAGACGAAGTTGCTTACTACTGCATCGAAAGTCTCGTCGGGAAAATCAAGATGGTTGGCATCGCCTTTCTGGAAATGACAGCGGTCGGCTACGCCTTCGGCTTTTGCGTTGCGCTCACACATCTGGAGGCTGTAATCCCAGCCTGCGCCCCAGTAATCAATGCCGTGGCATTGCGCCTCGGGGAATCTTTTCGCAGCTCTGGTAGTTAACGCACCCGCTCCACAACCCACGTCCAGGAGTTTTCCCTTTCCATCCCAGGGCAGATGGTCGGCCACAAAGGCATGGACCTTTCCCATGAGTCCTCCCTTCTCAAAGGATAACTTTTTGTGGAAAGAAAACATATAGGTGAACATCCCGAGAGTGATGACCAGGACCAGTGCCGAGAGGATGACCCATATCCAGCTCAGATGAAAGCAGAGGGTCAGAATAAGCAGCGCCAGCATTGCAGCAGAGCCGCAGGCAAGCAAAATCAACAATTTGGTGGGAACCCAGTTCCCGTAGTTTGGCTTTTCCATTACTTTAAGGCAGTTACGGCGAGCCAGTGTTTTGGCTCATTCCGGTGGATGGTTATGCTTTCAAACCCGGCGGCAGTGAGGTGAGTTTTGACTTCGGCAGGCGTGTAGGTATGCATACCTTCAATGATCTTTTCCCACTTTTCGTTGTTGCCGGAAAGGCCGTCATCTTCGTTGACGATAAGGAACTTACCACAGGGAACCAGAACACGCCGCACTTCGGCAAAAGATCTCTCGATATCCGGCCAGAAGTAGATGGTCTCAAAGGCTGTAGCCATCGTGAATGTATTATCGGCGAAAGGCAACTGGGCTACGTTGGCCAAAAGTACTTGGCAGCGTCCCTCTTTGATGGCATCTGCGTTCACCTTGACCGACTTCTGCACCGAAATGAGAGAATAATCCACTCCGGTTACTTTGCCCCTGAGACTGCGCTGCATCAGGCGCTGCAGATTGGCACCGCCACCGCAGCCAATGTCAAGGATTTCTCCCTCGGAAGGTACATTGCCGAAGCTAAGTCCCCAGGAGGCCATTTCAGCGTGGGAGCCACCGTTCATGCCCGCTACCATCATTTTACCCCATAAGCCTTCCGGCTTGCGGGTGTTGCTGAAGATTTTGCTGAGAAGTCCCATGTTATTTCTTGCAGATTTTAACAGAATCAATGGCGAGGAGAACGCCGATGACGGCCATGGTTGGCATCACCGGGAATTGGGCAGGATTGGTGCCGTCGATGAGTTCTGCCATGTGGCAGATTCCGAAGGCACCCATGACACATGCAAGAACGGCGTTGATGACTTTCGTCACCTTGGATTTGCCATAGACCATTAACAGGATGCCGATAACCGGAATCAGGTAGATGAACGTGACCATGAAAATCATCATTCCAACGGGCGCTGGGCCCTGTTCGGCAGCAATGCTATCTCCCCAGAAAGCGGGAAGGGCGTCGGTAAGTGAATGAGTAATGAATCCGGCAATGATGAGAAGCCAGAAGAAGATGATGCGTGTTTTCTTTTCCATATTGAGCGTCATTTGTTTTCCAGATACAAAGGTCGTAAGTATCATATGGACTGTCAATACCAATATGTTGCGATTCTGGAGAGGGGGCTGACCAGATCGCTAGTCAAAAATCAATGCTCGTGAAGTATTCCTTCTGATCCTCACGACAGAAATCAATCGCCCGGTTGACATAGTCCAGGAAGGTTTTTCCTCTCTTGAAGACTTCAAGCATATCGCCTACGAGATCAGGGGAAAAGCAGGAATTCCATGTCCAGGCCTTGTCCAGCAGGCATCGTGCTATCCCCTCTCCGAATGCCGGCCCCATGCTGTGGGTCACGAGCCGATCAGCATAATGAATATGAAAAAGGTTCTCCTCATCGCCGCAAATTTAGCAGCAAATCAAGACTTCTTTTTCTCCGGCGGGAGGCTTTGTAAGTGGTGCGTGGAAAAGACTTGCATCAGGAATATGATCCCAACCACGGAGCCTGCACATCGCCGGAGCCGAAGAAAAACCTGCCAAGCGGAAGGACGATCAGCGGAGAGGCAAACTGGCCGAGGTACAAAGCGGCAGAAAGTCCCATCAGATAGGCCTGCGCCTCAGGCGGGGGCGGCTAATTTAAAGAATTATTTGTTAGAAAATTATCCATTAATATGTTAAATTTGCTTCCTGAATTCAGAAAATAGCATAGATGAGACTGAAAGCATTACACTTGACCATACTTATTAACATATTCATGTTCAGCCTCGTAGCAGCAGGGCAGAGCAGTAGGAAATTCACCGTAAGCGGTTATGTGACAGACATCGAAAGCGGCGAGAGCCTGATCGGGGCTGGTGTGCTCTCTGGCGGCGAGGCCAAGACGGGAGTCTCCACCAACGAATTCGGCTGGTACAACGTCAGCCTGCGCGAAGGTCGGACGACGATAGAGTACCATTACGTAGGCTACGAGCCAAGAACGATTGCCTTAGAGCTGAACAAAGACACGGTGATAAACGTAGCCCTCTCCCCTTCCACAACCCTCAGTGAGGCAGTCGTAGTGGCAAGGAACAACGCAGGAATCAGATCCACAAACATGAGCGTGCTCGACGTGCCCATCAGCCAGGTCATCAAATCCCCGACCCTGTTCGGCGAAAGCGACATAATCAAGTTCCTGCAGATGCTTCCTGGCGTACAGGGCGGCATGGAAGGCACGACCGGCATTCATGTTCGAGGAGGCAGCCAGGACGAAAACCTGGTCATGCTGGATGGAATTCCTATCTACAACATCGACCACGTGCTGGGCATATTCTCCGTCTTCACCCCCGAGGCCGTCAAAAAGGTCACTTTCTACAAAGGAGCCTTCCCGGCCAGGTACGGTGGCAGGATTTCATCCATCGTGGACGTGAGGACGAACGACGGCAATCTGAAAGATACCCACGGAGTGGTGAGCGTAGGAATGCTAACCAGCAGGGTTCACGTAGAGGGGCCGCTGAAACAGGATAAGACATCTTTCTCTCTGAGTTTCAGAGGGATGCACACTCTGCTCTACCAGCCTTTCATAAACTTAGCGATGAAAGACGAGGCCAAGGCAAACTTCTATTTCTACGATGCCAATGCGAAGCTCTCGCATAAATTCGACGACAAGAACAGGCTGTATCTAGGAATTTACAATGGCTGGGACAAGCTTACCGTGGATGACCTAGACGACGATGGCAACAGATCTGAAGGCACGTTCAGCAAATCAGCCGACAAATACCGGATCGGCTGGGGCAATACCATCGCGGCCATGCGGCTGAACCACATTTTCAGCAGCACCCTGTTCTCCAACACGACGGTTGCTTTCAACAATTACAGGATGAGCATCGAGAACAAGTACAACACCTCTTACGGAAAACAGTACATGAGTGATTACAAGTACAAATACAAATCCGGGATAACTGACGGAAGCGCCAGGATGGATTTCGAGTGGACTCCGAATTCAAGCAACTCCGTGCGCTTCGGAGGCGAGTACACCTTCCACACATTCAAGCCGGAGACGAGTTCATTCACCAACAAGGCCGTAGCAGACGGCACCGTGCAGTCAGACTCGACGTACAACGAGCTGGACGGACGCAAGATGCGAGGGCACGAGGCCTCCGTCTTCATTGAAGATGACATATTCATTGGAGAGAGGCTGAGCTTCAATCCAGGCCTGCACTACACGACCTTCTATACCGACGGTAAGTTCTACAATTCCCTTCAGCCAAGGCTCTCGGCAAGGATGGACCTTGGAAAGGGCTATGCGGTGAAGGCGGCATATTCAAGGATGGTGCAATACGTCCATCTGCTGACTTCCACTGACATATCCCTGCCCACCGACCTCTGGGTGCCGATTACCAAGAACATAAAGCCGGTAATAGGCGATCATTACAGCATCGGCGCATATTACAGCGGGCTGAAAGGCTGGGAATTTTCGCTTGAGGGATATTACAAGAAGACAAAGAATATTGTCGAGTACCAGGACGGCGCCACAGTTATGGGAACGTCGGCTAATTGGTACGACAAGGTCTCGATGGGAGAAGGCAGATCCTACGGAGCTGAAATTTTCGTTCAGAAGACGCTCGGAAAGACCACTGGATTCGCCTCTTACACTCTTTCGAAGAGCGACAGGATTTTCCGCGACGGGATGGTGAACAACGGTCGCTGGTACCCTTACAAATACGACAGGAGGCACAATCTGGTAGTCTCTGTTTTCCATAAATTCAGCGACAGGGTTGACGTGGCAGCGAATTACGTGTTCACTACAGGAGGTACCACTACCGTGCCTACAAGGCAGATAGTCGCGATAACCCCAGACGGCACCAGCACTTACGATGATTACGTGCCGTACAAGAACAATTATCGCCTGCCTTGCAGCCATCGGCTGAACCTAGGAGTGAATCTGCACAAGCAGAAGCGACACGGGGAGAGTATCTGGAATTTCAGCATCTACAATGTCTACAATGCCATGAACCCTAATCTGGTGTACTCTGACACCGACTACAATGTGGACGAAAGTGGAAAAGCGACGACCAATTCCATCAAAATCAAGAAAATCACTCTCCTGCCTTTCATGCCATCGATAAGCTACACATTCAAATTCTAGGAAGATGAGAAAGTTAATAAATATATTGTCTTCTGCAGTCATCTTGACAGGCTTGGGCAGCTGCGAGAACACCATCGACACGATAAAGGTATCCGGCGAAGACGAGATAATGATGAATGCCCTCATGAACGTGAACGACGACGTCCACATCGTTTACCTGAGCCATGGGCAAGGCGACGATTTCAGGCCTTACGCCACAAAAGGTGAGCTTCAGTGCTATGTCAACGGGCAGCTTGCAGCAACAGCGAAAGCTAAATCATATTACGACCTCTATTTCTGCAAAGCGTACGTGTTCAATGCCGATTTCAAAGCCGGGGACAAAGTGAAGCTGACCATCGAAGAGGGTCTTTCGGCGGAGGTAACTGTTCCGCAAAGCCCTAAGATACTTGATGTCGACACTGCTTACTTCGAGAATTCCTCGAATATGCTTTCAAGCGTCACCTTTCTCCGGACCAGATTGCAAGACGTCCCTCATGATGAAAACTATTACAGCTTCAATGTCAATGCGGAAGTGTACAAAGGGTGGAACATGAGGGATACGACGCGCAGTCGCAACGTGACGTTATTCACCGACAACGAGCCTTTGCTGAAAGAATATTCTTCAGGCAACGACGACAACAAGACTTTCTTCGACGATTATGTGAAGAATAAATATCATCTTTTCACAGACAAGTCTTTTGCCGACAACAGCTACGTGCTCAACGTGGGGATTTATCCGTACGATTGTCTCTGGGGGTACTATTACGATAAGGAGAATTACATACATGGGTACGATAAGGGCGGAGCAAGCGTAACAGTCATCGTCAGTTCAATCTCCCCCGAGACTTACAGGTACATCAAAGCTATCGAAAGCTCTGACTTCTGGCATTTCGAGCCGGTGATATTCCCGCAGAATGTTTCCGGCGGGCTTGGCTTCGTGTCGGTGGCAAATTCAGCGGTCTGGAAAATCCGATTCCCGGACCGCATGATTCCGAAAGATTTTTACGGGTTCTGATTATTTTCTGTAATCTGCAGGAAGTTCAGGCATGGCTCCGTTCTGCGTGCAGACGTATGCAGAGACATCCACAGCCGTTCAAACCCAGCTGAGACACATGGTATGCGAAATTGGCAGGAGCCCCGCCCAATTTCTTGCCTTCGGGGAGCATGTCCCACAATGCCTCCCCCATTCCTACAACAACTCCTTTCCATTTCAATATCTGATTTTAAATGCATAAAACAGAAGATAAACAACCCCGATGGACATCACGGCGATGGCCCCGATCTGGCCGACGCTGTCACTGGCGAATCCCATCAGCAAAGGGAATATGGTCCCTCCGAACAAGCCCATTATCATGAGGCCGGAAACCTCATTCTTCTTTTCCGGCTCAGCGAAAAGCGCTTGCGAGAATATTATGGAGAACACATTGGAGTTTCCCAAGCCTATCAGAGCTATGCAGGCATATATCATGGTCTTGGTATGGAATACAGACAGACCCATCATGGCGGCGAGCAAGAACAGAACGCTCACCAGGAAGAAAGGCTTTGGCTTCACCACCTTTAGAAGGAAAGAGCCTGAGAGGCAGCCGATGGTCCTCAGGATGAAGTAAAAGCTAGTCGCCAGCCCTGCTTCTGTCAGGCTTATTCCAAGCTGCTCCATGAGGATTTTTGGCGCAGTGGTGTTCGTGCCCACGTCTATTCCCACATGGCACAATATGCCTAGGAACGACAGCAGGATGAAAGGCTTGCAAAGGAGCCTGACACAGCCGATGAAACTGGATGCCTTGTCGGGTGCCTCCTCATCTATGTGGGTGATGCCTAAGAGCAGGAGCGAGATCAGCGAGACTATCAGATAAATCGGGAAAAGCACCCTCCAGCCAAGGCCGAACGAAGGTATTGCCTGGGCTGCGCCCCATGTTGCGATGTAAGGTGCCAGGAACGAGGCTATCGCCTTGATGAACTGGCCGAAAGTCATGTTGCTCGCCAGCTTGTCTCCAGAAACCACATTGCTGAGCAGCGGATTCAGGGATGTCTGCATCAATGCGTTGCCGATTCCTAGCAGGGAGAATGCGCAGAGCATGATCGGATAGCTGTCTCCAAGAATTGGAAGCACTAACGAGAATGCAGTGATGGCTAGGCTCAGCAGCACAGTCTTGCGCCTGCCTATCTTATTCATCAGCATCCCGGTAGGAACCGAGAAAATCAAGAACCAGAAGAATACGAGCGAGGGCAGGAAGTTGGCCGTGGAATCGCTCAGATTCAGGTCTGCCTTCACAAAGTTCGAGGCTATGCCCACCAGATCGACGAAGCCCATCACGAAGAAGCAGAGCATCACGGGGGCCAGCTTAGAGAATTTTGCCTTTGTCTGTTCCATTTATGCATATATTATTGAATATTTTCCCAATAGCCAGGGATATCCTGACCGCAGTACTCGCACTTTCCATCTTCCGAAACATGGTTTTCGATGATGTCGAAGCCTTTCCTCTGCACCAGAGGCTTGCCGCACGAAGGGCAGATGGTATTCTCCCCATCGTAATCTGGAGCATTGCCCACATAGACATATTTCATCCCTTCATTGACGGCTATTTCCTTCGCCTTCAGAAGGGTATTCAGAGGGGTTAGTTGCACGTTCCTTAGCTTATAGGCAGGAAAGAAACGGCTGAAATGCAGCGGATAGTTCTCGAAGCCATTGCCACTCAGCCACTTGCACATTTCCCGTATCATATTCATGTCGTCTGTGTAGCCAGGAATCACCAGATTCGTGATTTCTAGCCACACTCCCCTCTCCTTCAATTTCAGCAGAGTGTCCAGCACCGGCTGGAGGGTGCCTCCATTGAGCTTTTTGTAAATCTCGTCGCTGAAAGACTTAAGGTCTATGTTAGCAGCATCCAGCACGGAGCAGAGGTCGTCCAGAGGCTCTGGGTTCACGTAGCCGTCTGAAACCAGAATATTCAGCAATCCCTCTTTATGGGCAAGGGCGGAGATGTCATAGACATATTCAGCGTAAGTAAGAGGCTCGGTGTATGTGTAGGCTATTGATTTGCAATCGTAATGCCTGCACAGCTCGACTATCTCCCAGGGCTCTATGACTTTCGTCGGTATGTTCTCCGGCTTTGCCTGAGAGATTTCGTAATTCTGGCAGTTCAGGCAGCGGAAATTGCAGCCGACGCAAGCCAGTGAGAATACGCTCATGCCCGGGTGGAAATGCAGCAGGGGCTTTTTCTCCACCGGATCCACTTCCAGGGCGCATGGACGGGCATAGACTTCTGAGTACAGTTTCCCTTTCTTGTTGATTCGTCCACCGCATATTCCTCTACGCCCTTCTTCCATGCGGCAGCCATGCGGGCAGAGCGTGCACTGCACCCCCGTCTCGGTTTTCATGTAATATTTCGCTTCGTGCATACCGATGTCAATCTATTCTTTGAAAATAATAGCCTCATAAGTATACAAATCAGCACTCTTCCATCCATCCCAACCTATTCCAGCCTTATCCTGGGCGCAATGGCCAAGGAACTCCTCCTTTGACCAATTCACCTCGTCTGCAACCTGCGGCAAAAAAGTACCCGACCGCCCATCCTTCACCATATATATTCCTTCCCTTCCGTAATCGAATTCATCGGCACTCTGAATATGCTTCAGAGGAGTGAGCACAGAGATTTCTATCTCTATGTCCTGCATTTCCTCCTTCCGCACCTGCTGGAAACGGAAATCCTCGAATGCTGCAGCCCTTGCCATGGCAGCCACGACCCTGTACAAAGGAATATTCTCGCCAAAATGCCCGATGCAGCCCCTCAGTCTCCCATTCTCGTTCAGCGTCACAAAAGCCCCGCATTTCTGTTTCAAAGTTTCAGTCAAATCCTCCGCCGCCCACGAATCACCCTCACTTCTCTTTGCGAATGCGCCCATTATGCTGCCTCGAGCAATTCTCAGAAGGGTTTCTTTCTCGGAATCGGACAGCGAAAACGTCTCGGCTACCGATTTTCCCGCACTCTCAGCCTTGACAATCACGAAAGAGTTATACCCAACCACCTCGTCTTTGCCACCATATTTGGAAGCACCTGAATTAGTATAGCCTAAATGCCTGTAAGAAAATGACTTGTTCCCTCCTGTCATGAGCATCAATGCAAGTATCGCACTCTGCCCGCATGCGCTGGTAGCCAAGTTCTTGAATCCAGACTTCGCATTCTTCTGAATAGCCTCGACGAATGTCGCCGCATCTCCGGTAGAGATAGCCTCCGCAGTCCTGCGATCTGCTACGTTCGCATCGTCAAAAGAAGGATAGTGAGAAAAATCGCTGCTGATTACGAATAAATTTTTCCCGTTCAGATACGGCTTCAATGCAGTTGCCACGGACTTAATCACTTCAAAGCTTTCGGTCCCGATGATTATTGGGACTATCGGCGCCATATTCTTTAAATGATATTGCAGGAAAGGCAGTTGAACCTCAAGGCAATGCTCCTTATCATGTGCATCATGCCTGCAAGTGAAGACATCATATTCATTCACAAGCTTCTTGCAAAACTCATTATCCACAGGCACATTCCCCATCGGGGTGCGGTAAAAGTCATATTCCTTATTCACTGATGCTCCGTCGAACCAGACATGGTGGCTAGGGCCTATTAGGAATATTCTTTCATATTCTTTGTCTGCGGGAATTGATGAATATGCCCTGGCAGCCATCGGCCCTGAGAAAACATATCCGGCGTGCGGCACTATGAGAGCCACTGCGTCATTCTCCGGTCTTACATCAGCAGCCTGGCTGAAGCAAGACTTAACCATGGCATGCAAGCTGGTCTTGTCGCCAGGATAGAATTGCCCCGCCACGGCCTCAGGGCGAACTTTATCCTTATCCCCTATGAAACTGATACCCATAGTCAAAAAGGTTATTAAAGCAAGTGCAATTTTCATCAAGACTAATATAGCAAATATTTTGTTATTTCCTCTATGCTCAAGCAACAGCTCTTTTTCCGCATGCCAAGTTCCAGTTAGGAGCCTGTGGTCCGCGGCCTCGCGGTGTGCAAAAGCCTCGATCGCACACCGTTACTGCGGTTCGGAACCACGCGGTGTGCAGAAAGCCCGAATCGCACACCACGCTCTTGCATCCTCCGGAAGTTATCCTGAGCGGCTGGAAAATGCCGCTCAGTCCGAACTTCCGTTCGGATGCCCTGTCATCGTCGGGCGACTATCCTTGCGGTGTGCAAAAAGGTCGAATTGCACACCGTGACGGGGTTTCGGGCCTTGCGGTGTGCAAAAAGGTCGAATTGCACACCGTGACGGGGTTTCGGGCCTCGCGGTGTGCAGAAAGCCCGAATCGCACACCGTTACTGCGGTTCAGGGATGTCCTCAGCGCAAGAGGGCAGCCGTCTATGGAAGGGATGTGCTATTTGGCTCGTCGTGCTTTTGCAGTACGAGGTAGTGTGGCCCTAGGGTGGCTGTAGTTAATATGGGTATGAAAACCCCCACGATGTCATGTAGGGGGTTCGTATGGTAAACCTCACTGGAGAGTCTTGTACGTAGTATCGGTTCGCGCGTCAAAAGCATTCGGACTGAACTCCACGCATTGTCTACAGGATGACTGGAGTAAATCGTTCACTACCCACCCGTCACCCTGCGCCTTCTCCCCCATTCCGGACTTGATCCGGAATCTAGGCTTGCGGA
>DCKG01000015.1:158758-276967 GCA_002320605.1 Bacteroidales bacterium UBA1680
GTCGTGTTCATTATTTCCCTCCGTCATTCCGGACCCGATCCGGAATCTAGCTTTGCGGACAGCAGATCCTGAATCAAGTTCAGGATGACGTGGTGGGTCGTTTAGGATGTGGAGTGTGAGTGGCTTAGGATGACGTGGTGTATTCTTAAACACAGTGTATATTCTTTAACACAGGGTTTTGGACTTAATCGGCAATAACGTGTTGAATTTAGATAGTTTGTGCGTACCATTTTTGTACACGAAAAATTATTCTTAAATTTGCTCAGAAATTAATGCGCACAAATATGATTACGGTTAGCTCCAGGGAATTCAGGTCAAACCAGAAAACGTATCTTGACCAAGTTGCAAATGGCACAGAACTGTTGATTACAAGGAAGAACGAGGCTTTTAAGATTGTAAAGGTGACTGCTGATGACACTATTGTCAGCAAAAAAGAGTTTTTTGACAAAGTTGAGCGCTCCATAAAGGAGGCCAGGAACGCTGAAACCATATCAATGAAAGCAGGAGAAAACCTCACTGACTTTGTTGACAGACTCATAGCAGAGGATAAGGTGGACTATGATTCCAAAACGGAATAGAAATAAATGTTCGAAATCAAGTTCACCAAGTCATCTGTGATTGATGTTGCTAAACTGAGAAAATCAGATGCAGGATCGCTCAGGAAACTGGAAAAGCTAGTGGATGAACTGAAGGTGCATCCCGAAAGAGGAACAGGTCACCCCGAACAATTGAAGGGGACAAGCGTGACAACCTGGTCCCGACATATCAATGCAAAACATCGTCTTGTTTATGAGATTCAGGAAAAAGAGGTAGTGATATTGTCAGCGTATGGACATTATGGCGACAAGTAGGTTTCCAAATCCGACCGCAATCCCCTCAAACCATAATCTAAAGATTACCAACACTATCCAGCTTCAGGAGGGTCAGGAAAGGGCTGGTGCATATTCACAATTATATTCTTAAACACAGGTTTTTGGACTTGGTCCGCAAAAAGCAGATCCTGAATCAAGTTCAGGATGACGTGGTGGGCAGTTTAGGGTGATGTGTAGGGAGTCGTGTTCATTATTTCCCTCCGTCATTCCGGACTTGATCCGGAATCTAGGCCTGCAGAAACTAGATCCTGAATCAAGTTCAGGATGACGGGGTGGGCAGTTCAGGATGTGGAGCGTGAGTGGCTTAGGGTGACGGGGTTGTCGTTTAGGATGCTGGCACTTATCTCATTGATCCATATGTGCAAGCCGGTGCTCGGCATGGCAAAACCGCATGGATCAGATGTTTTTGGAGATCGTGTCGCTTAGGTATGGCTTGAGGTCACTCCATGGAATCGTGACTTCGAAATGACCGGCTGCGTACGAGGCTATCTCGTAAGGAGTGAAGTTCCAAGATATTCCCGCATCCGAGACTTTGCAGTTGCCGTTAATGTAAGGGTTGTCCTCTTTATCCTTAACCTGTGAAAAATCGTTGAAGGTCTCGAACTCTTCCTCCATGTCAGGATAATTTTTCAGCAAGGCATTGTAAATCAGTTCGCTCACAGGAGCCTTGTAGCCTTCTTTGAACATCTCATATTCATGCACCCTTGCCCCGGACTTCATGTCAAGAACCATGTAATATGTGGCGCCAAAGCCATGAGCCCCGCCCATGTAGGAATATTTGAACACTTTGTAAGACTGCAAATCTTTGAAAGGAGTGTCGAACGATCCCACGTTCATGAATTCATAGATGTAGAAAAATGCGGTTTCCTCACTGAATGCGTCAGAGTTTATCAGGGAAATTGCGTTCGTGTTCCAGTCATTCCTGAGCGAGTCGGACAACGCTTTGTGGCTTTCCTCAACCGTCTTGCCAGCGAATTGCTCTCCGAAGCAGAACTTCACGATTTCGTCGTTAAGTTTGTTCATTACGGCTTTCCTGCCGAATTTCTCGTAATATTGGATAGTGTCGGCAACGGACACATAGCAGTTTTCGGAAATCTTTGCCGTCTCCTTGTAGCAGTTTTCGTAAGTAGTGATCTCGATATTGCTGCAAGAATATATTGATAAAATGGTCATTGCAAGGGCGACCACATAAACAAATGTCTTTTTCATATCATTCTTCCTTTTTATTAGGCAAACCTTAGATTTTCTGCATAGTTTTCAGTGCCAAGGCTCGCAGAGGCGAAATTAGTAAATTTGCGACGATTATGAAAGTCCTGACGAAGGACAAAGGAATCTTCATATTATAGCCTTATCTGGCCCAGAGCGCTTGCGCATTTGCTAAGTTTACTTATATTTGCATTGAATTGTAAAATATCTTACAATATATTATGATACTAAGCAAGCAAATCGTCCTTTTCACGAACATCGTCCACATCGGGATAAAACAGACCATGACAGACGACTTCAAGAAAGAAGGATTCAATCTAACTCCCGAGCAGTTCCTGGTCATGGACACCCTCTGGGACGAAGGGGTACTCACCCAGCAGCAGATAGCGAACATCACGATGAGAGACAAAAACTCTATCGTAAAGCTGATTGATGGTCTGGAGAACCGCAAGCTGGTTAAGAGGGTCAGCAATCCCAACGACAGGAGACAGAACCTAATCAAAGTGACGCCATATTCATTGAAGATACGGCAGAAGGTGAATGAATGCGCTTTCAAGTCGGTGGAATCCATAATAAAAGGAATTTCGGAAGAAGATCTTGAAACTTTCATCGGCATTCTGGCGAAGCTGGAAAAGAATATGTATCCGAAGAGCGACCTTCTCTCGCTCGCTAAAAAATATCCTACCAATAAGAAAGATGGGGAAGCTATATGATTTGCTGATGCGGGATTACCGTCTTAAGGAGGGGTTGAAC
Source organism: Bacteroidales bacterium UBA1680 (assembly GCA_002320605.1). Lineage (GTDB taxonomy): Bacteria > Bacteroidota > Bacteroidia > Bacteroidales > UBA932 > Cryptobacteroides. The sequence goes on from DCKG01000015.1 coordinate 161,590, forward strand.
GCCTGCATCAATTGCGGCACTTGTACTGCGGTGTGTCCTGCCGCCGAATTCTATCGTTACGACCCAAGGCGGATAGTGGACATTGTCCAGAGCAAGGATGAAGAGGAAATCGAGAAGCTTCTCAGAAGCGACACCATCTGGTATTGCGGGGAATGCATGAGCTGCGTCACCAGATGCCCGCGGAAGAACGCTCCCGGGATGATTGTGATGGCATTGCGCAGCCTGTCGATAGACCTAGGCTATTTCATCGATTCCGAAAAAGGGAGGCAGCAGTTCTTGCTTACCAAGGATTTGTGCAGCAATGTATTGAATTACGGCTACTGCGTCTATCCGAGACTGTTCGACTATGCAGGGCATCCTGAGGCAGGAAGGGTGTGGGAGTGGGAGGAGAAGCATCTGGATGACGTGTTCGAAAGGCTCGGCGCCAACCTGGACGGGAGCGGCCCCGGGGCGATGAGGAAGATTCCGAAGGAGGATTTGGACGAGCTTAAAAGAATATTCGACGAGACCGGGGCTACCGCTCGGATGGAGAATGTGCGGAAGGCCGCAGAGAAGAAAGCGGCGGAGCTAGGGCTAAGCATGGAAGAGTTCAGCAGGCAGGTTTATTCTGAAACAGGGCCGCAGCACTATAACCATTGAGACAGACAAGATGATTTACGAAGGAAAGCAAAAGATTTGGTCGGAATATCAGAAAGAAATCCCAGACGATCATTATTTTTATGTCCGCAGCTGCATCAGGCAGAGCTTCTTCCCTGCTTCCGAGGCGGCATTCCTGGACATCACCAGGAAGAAGCTTGGAAAAGACATATTCGAGACAGAGCATCACACCACCTGTGGAGGGATCGCCTACCATTCGGACGCTATCCCACAGGAGACGGTGATGACGATAATAGCCCGCCAGTTTGCCCTCATGGCGAAATATGGCTACGAGAACTACGTCTGCTCCTGCATTACTTCTTTCGGACTCTATTGCGAGACCCTGGAGACTTGGAGAGAGTTCCCTGAGCTCCAGAAAAAAATCGCCGAGACTTTATGGAAGACGTGTCGTCTGGATTTCGCCAAGCCCAAATACATCGTGCATGCCAGCGACCTCATCTACCATTACAGGAACCAGATAGCCGCCCTCGCAAAGCACAAGCTCATCAACGTGCACACCGGCGAGCCGCTGAGAGTCGTGGAGCACATAGGCTGCCACTATTCTAAGATGTTCCCATCCAAGGGCGTGGGCGGAGCGGAATATCCCTACGTACTAGCAGGAATGGTGGAGGCATGCGGAGGCACGGTGGTGGACTACCCTGAGAGGCGGCACTGCTGTGGCTTCGGGTTCAGGCAATACTTCATAAAGGCGAACAGAGGATATTCATTATCCAATACTTATAAGAAATTCGAAAGCATGGAGCCATACCATCCCGACTTCATTGTCACCAACTGCCCTGGATGCCCATATTTCATGGACAGATGGCAGTACGTGATAGCCGAGGAGACGGGAAAGACCTACGGCGAAGGCAGTCACGGCATTCCGGTGCTGACCTACGAGGAGATGATGGGGCTTGTGCTGGGCTACGACCCTTGGGACCTGGGGCTTCAGACGCACCAGGTAGGAGCGGAGCCGCTGCTGGATAAAATGGGCATTCAATACGACCCGGAGAGGAAATATCTCGGAGCAAAGGGAAAAGATATTGGGAGACCTGCATGTCCATCCTGCATCAGGTAATTCTGACAATACGAAAGGAGTATGAGAAATAACGTACTGATAATAGGCGGAGGGCCTGCCGGGCTCGAGGCAGGAGCGAATTTGCAAAGGCTGGGATACAATGTGCTGCTGGTGGAGCATTCCAACACGCTTGGGGGGCACCTGGGCAAATGGGACAGGCTTTTCCCCGGCGGAACTCCGGCATCCGCAGCCTTGGACAAGCTGCTGGGCAGCATGGATGGAGTCAAATGCTTCACCGACACCGAGATACAGTCCATAAACAGGCTGGGCAAATCCTACAATGTCATTCTCTCCAACGGCATCACGGTGCTGGCGGACGCAGTGCTGGTGGCGACTGGTTTCGACCTGTTTCAGGCCGAGAAGAAAGAGGAATATGGTTACGGAATATATGACCACGTGATTACGAACGCGGATTTGGAGCTATATTTCAAGACCGGCCTGGACACAAGGATCAACGCTCCAAGGAAAATCGGCTTCGTGCATTGCGTGGGTTCGAGGGACGAGAAGTCAGGGTGCCGCTCTTGCTCCAAGGTTTGCTGCGCAACTGCAGTGAAGCAGGCCTGCGAGATGAAGGCAGCCTTTCCTGATGCACAAATATATTGCTTCTACATGGATCTGCGCATGTTCGGAAGGCATTACGAGGACATGTATCTGGAGGCGCAGAGGGACTACGGCATCCGCTTCATTCGCGGCAGGGTGGCAGAAGTGTCCGAAAACATTGACGGAAGCCTTTCCGTCAAGGCTGAGGACACAGTTTCTAGCAAGCCCCTGAAGGTTTCCCTCGACCTGTTGGTGCTGATGGCTGGCATGAGACCGTCGGTTTCCGGTCAAAGAATAGGCAGCCTGCTGGGCATGCAGAACGAGAAGGATGGCTACTTCGAGGTGCTGAGCGAAATCACGGCGCAGCAGCGCAGCTCGATCCCAGGGATTTTCCTTGCCGGTGCTGCCACAGGGCCTAAAACCATACCGGATACGCTCGCCGATGCCAGAGGAGCCGCTACCCAGATAGACAAATACCTCAGCGACATATTTCCTAAAGCAAAAGACCTCAAACAATTGATCAAGACGGCATGGTAGATTTCGGTTACGGGCTGCTCGCAAGCTCAAGGATCAATCTGGATCTTTTCGACAAGGGGAAATTCGACTCTCTGGCTGCGGAGGAGCCAGACGTGCGGAAATGCATCGCCTGCGGCAGCTGCACCGCCGTCTGCACGGCCGGGAAGTTCACGCCGACGAGCCTGAGAGCCGCTATAGAAGAATTGCAGAATGGACGGGACGAGGTTGCTATGAATATGTTGAAAGGCTGCCAGCTGTGCGGGAAATGCACAATGGTCTGCCCACGCGGCATAAACACCAGGCACCTTATTCTGTCGATTGCTAAAATATATTCAAAGAAAAAATGATGCCTGCCAATATTTTCCCAATCCTGGCTGCTCAAGCATCGCCTGAAGTAATAGACCGCATACCATCTTCGTTCAGCCACTTCGTCATTCCTTTCGTCGCCGGCATCACGTTTTTCCTGGTCTGGATATTCGTGGGTTTCATCAGGGTGATCACTCAGCTGAGCCATGAGGAGAGGGTGAAATTCTGGACTTCCTTGCTGAATCCAATCACCGCCGGCAAGAACATAAGAGACCTGTTCTGCGACTGCCTATTCCATACCAAAATTTGGCAGCGGAAGCCTCTGCTGGGCTATATGCATTCTGCCATAGCCTTCGGCTGGTTCATGCTGATAGTGCTGGGGCATATCGAAGTGGCGCTTTTCGTGCCTAAGCATCTAAGCTACGGGGAAGGAGGACTCTTTTACCCTATTTTTTACAGGTACTTCGTGTGGATAAGGCCAGGGCATGAGAGCCTGCGCGGAGCTTTCTTCTTCTTTCTGATGGATTTCTTCCTACTGTACGTGCTTACTGGCATAGGCCTGGCAATGTTCAAGCGGTTCAGGTCCATAGTGCTTGGAATGCGTCACACCACCAAGCCGTCGCTCGCAGACCGGGTTGCCCTGTACAGCCTCTGGATGATATTCCCTCTGAGGCTTCTGGCGGAAAGCTTTACTGCTGACCTCAGCGGTGGCAGTTTCCTCACTATGGGGATGAACCACCTGCTGCACTTCCTGTTCGGCGACAAGCTCTATTTTCAGCCTTTCTGGTGGGCATATTCAATTTGCCTGGGCACCTTTTTCGCGGCCATGCCGTTCTCCAGATACATGCACATCTTGACCGAGGTGCTGTGGATATTGTTCAGGAACGCCGGCTTGAAGCCTTCTCATCCTCGCAAAGGCGTGGCGGAAGCGGAGATTTACGCCTGCTCCAGCTGCGGACTCTGCCTGGATGCCTGCCCGATGAACGTGCAGAAGAAGAATTTGAAATATTCATCGGTGTATTTCATAAGGTTTCTCCGCAGGCATAACGAGCGCAAGATTGCCGAAATCGCCGACAAGTGTCTGATGTGCGACAAATGCCATGCGCTGTGTCCGGTGAGCGTGGACGCACCAGCCCTGCGCCGCGCCCAGAGGCAGACCACCAACGACCACCTGCCTTACGACTATTCCTACCTCGCTACAGTTCCGGTGAAATTGTATGAACCAGCCACCCCACGTCATCTTGAACGTGATGCAGGATCTAATTCCTCAAAAGTCCTCTACTTCGCCGGATGCATGAGCCATCTGACACCGAGAATAATAAAAGCCGTCGAAGACATATTCAAAAAAGCTGGCATCGAATATGTTTTCGCAGATCGCGAAGGAGGAATATGCTGCGGCAGACCCCTTCTGCTGGCTGGAAAGAAGGAAGCCGCGGCAAAGACGATGGACGCAAACAAGAGCATGATCAAGGCATCAGGATGCAAGACGCTGGTGCTTTCCTGCCCGATATGCTACAAAGTCTTCAAAGAGGAATATAACCTAGTAGGCATCAGAGTAGTGCACTACACGCAATATTTCAAAGAGCTTATCGAAGCAGGAAAATTGAATGTCGTCAAGTCGCAAGAAAGAATAGTCTACCACGACCCTTGTGAGCTTGGGCGAGGATGCAATGTGTATGAAGAGCCTCGAACCGTGCTGAGGCAAGTCGGGAACCTGGTGAAGGCCGGCCATGAGTACGACGAGAGCATCTGCTGCGGAGGCAGCCTCGGCAGCCTGACCCTTAGCCAGAATGACCGCCGGAAAATCACGGACGCAGCCATCAAAGACCTCACCGTAGCTTCGCCTGAGACGATAGTCACTGCCTGCCCACTCTGTCTGAAGACCTTCAGCGAACGCTCCACCGTCCCAGTGAAAGACTTCGCCGAAGTCCTCACCAAGTGCGTTGCCTGACCACCAGGCCGACGGCAACAGCGAGCGACAGGATGACAAAGCGATAGTTTCTTGCTTAGATGCAAGATTTGAATTTCCTACCTTATTTTCTATTTTTGTAACGAGCAAAACGGCAGAAGTATTAACCCAAATGGCACGGCGGCGAAAGCAGGAATATATGGATGAGTTAAGAACAAAAATATCTCCTCCTGACATCAGGTCTGGCAAAGACTTCGGTGATTTCTACAATAATTTCTATCCCAGATTCGTCCATTATGCCTTTTATTATGTAAGAGACACCGCCACTGCCGAAGATATAGCAAGTAATGCGATTCTTGAGTACTGGGTGAAAAAAGATTCTCTAAAAACTGACTCAGATGCCCTGGGCTGGATGCTCACTGTAGTCAAGAACAAATGCCTGAACTATTTGAAACACCTTAAAGTCATACAGGAATTCGACAAAAGTAGCAATAGACAGTACGAATGGGAAATAACATCCAGGATTCAGATCTTGGAAGATGCCACCTACAGCAAAATCTTCTCTGGTGAGATTGTCGGAATAATAGAAAAGACGCTTGATAAACTTCCTGAAACCACCAGGAACATATTCAGAATGAACCGTCTGCAGAACAAAAGCCGAAAAGAAATCGCTCGACAGCTAAATGTATCTGTGCAGGCAGTCGACTACCATGTGAACAAGAGCTTGAAGATGCTTATGGCTCAATTAAAAGAATATTTCCCTGTCTTAGTTTTTTTCATTTCCTGACTTGCATCAAGATAACCGTGTTTTGAGATGCTAGGGATTGGGACCGTACGGATGGCGTTTCGTAAACAATTGGGTACCAAATTGTTTGTAAGTGGTTATAGCACGGTCCCCATTCCATCATGCAGACCGTACGCAAGCCTTTCGTAACTTATTAATTGTGAATAGGCATTTTTACAATGCCCGTACGGTCCCGTTATCCAGAACTGGAAATGATCTATTCGACTCACTCCGTCATCCTGAACTTGATTCAGGATCTGTTCTTCGCAAGCCTAGATACCGGATCGAGTCCGGATGACGGGGATAAACGAGCCTAGATTCCTGGTCAAGCCCGGATGACTGAAGGATGGACATTTTCTCCCGTCAACGTGAAATGTGGGGCTGTCGGCGAGGCTGTGGTCGATGTGGTTGCAAAGTATTATCCATGTCCTCGCTTAGAAGGACGAGAATTTATGGGCGACAGTATAGTGCCACCGGCTGGCTTGTAATGAAGAACTGCATCGCCCACCCGGTTTCCAGAACCAGGGTTGGCAATGGGGATACGTGTCCTCGGCGCTTATAATGAATATCACCATTGCCTACGATTGTGAATAATCGAAATCTATCTTCAAGGTTTCACAAAACCTTGTCGACGATGCTAATAAAGAATCGCGTACGGATATTCAAACCCTCAGGAAGAAGTGTCTCGCATAACGCTGTCGAGGCAGGCTGCACAGAAGTGCCTAGGGAAGGGCATGTCTCGACATCGAGGCCTCCCTAGAGCCACGTTGTCGACCGACACACCTTTGCAGAGCCTCCAGAAGGACATACTCCGACAGCACTTTGCGAAATTCCACCACTCTCATCCTGATGACGAAGGAGAAGCGAGCATAGATTCCGGGTCAAGCCCGGATGACGGTAGGGAGAAGATGGCATGAGGGAAAAACTGAGGGGATAAGGGGTAAAGCCAAATTAGGGGAAAAGTCAATTTTTCTTTTTGGTTTTTTGGGAGTCTTGTTGTTCTTTTATTGCATTAAAGCAATATGGAATGAAAATCAACCACAAGTCATTAACCCGATATTTCCAAGGAAAATCTACCGACAAGGAGAAAGATGCGATCCAGGAATGGGCAGAAAGCAGTTCCGAGAATTGGAATATGTTCGTTCGCGAACGTGCTCTCTTTGATGCGGGAGTCCTGCTTGGCGGCGGAACCAATGCGGGAGCTCTGTCTGACAAAAGCACCGGAAAAAGCAGAGAACATATTCATAAATTCCGTCGTCTCCTGTCGATTGCGGCAGCTGCCGCAATGATCATATTCTTCATATTCATAGCAAGAGACAACTACTCACTCAGGCAGCAAGGGCAGCAGCTTCAGAAAATTGCCGTTCCTAGCGGGAACAGGACTAATGTCACTCTCCCTGACGGCACTAGCGTATGGCTCAGCTCCAACACTTCCCTATCCTACCCATCCTCATTCACAGGGGCAAAGAGGGAAATTACATTGAGCGGAGAAGGCTATTTCGAGGTTGTAAAATCGAACAAGCCTTTCATAGTGAAGACTTCCAAATACAATGTAGAAGTCCTAGGAACAGTTTTCGATGTCGAAGCTTACAGCAATTCAGACAGATTCGTGACTAACCTGTACGAAGGGACAGTCAAAATTTACAAGCCAGAAGACGACAAGGCGGTATTCCTGAGCCCAGGCCAGACTGCCGAGAGCAAGAATGGCTCTCTCGTAGTGACTTCCACTGTAGGCACAGAGGACTACATGTGGAAAGATGGACTCATCTATCTAGGTGACAAGTCGTTCGGCGAAATCATGTCCGCATTCGAGAAGTTTTTCGGCGTGAAAATAATTATTGAGAACGATGCCGTGAACAGTCTCAGCTATGACGGGAAGCTGAGAATTACAGATGGAATCGAGCATGCCTTGAAAGTCCTTCAAAAAGATTTCCCTTTCAAGTACGAGATAAATGAAGACGGAGATACGATAACTATCAGATAACCAATAGATAACTCACAATATTCACATTAATAAACGCTAAAATGTCAATGAAAAGATCCAAAGCAAAAGGGATCGCGATTCCTGCGAACCCATTGATGACGAAACTTAGCAGTCTGCTCACAGTAGTGACATGTTTACTGCTAGTTTTCTCCCCTCTTGCCTCAGCCTCTCAGGTAAATCCTGACAAGGCTAGGGTTACGATGAACAAGCAGAATGCATCGCTGGAAACAGTCCTGAAAGACATAGAGAGCCAGACCGGAGTCTTGTTCGTATCGAATTCGAAGGATGTGGACTTGAGACTTCCTGTGTCAATCAACGTAAGAAACGAGCTGCTTCTGAATGTTTTAGACAATATTTTCAAAGGTACCGGCATCTCTTACCAGATTGAAGGCATCAACGTCATTCTTTCGAAACAGAAGCTTAGCACCACACAGCAAGATAAAGCGAATAAACTTTCAGGTTCCATTGTCGACAAAAATGGAGCTCCCGTCATAGGCGCTGGAGTTACCATAACAGGAACGACGACTGGAGCTGTGACAGACGAGAATGGAAACTTCACTCTCGAAGCGAAGCCAAGCGATGAATTGACAGTCTCATGCATAGGCTATGTTACTCAGAAGATTGCCTTGGATGGGAAGAGCAACATAAACATCGTGCTCGCTGAAGACAAAGAACTTCTTGATGAAGTAGTCGTCATAGGATACGGTTCTGCAAGGAAAGGCGACCTCACCGGCCCTATCTCTAGCGTGAAAGGAGAAAGCCTCACCGAACGCTCAACCCAGATGCTGTCTACAGCCATGCAAGGGCAGCTGTCAGGCGTGCAAGTCACTCGCTCATCCGGCGGACCTGGAAGCGGAGCGACAATCAGGGTTCGCGGCGTAACTACAATGTCGAACAACGATCCTCTCGTTATTATCGACGGAGTGCCTGGGAGCTTGAACGACGTCATCGCTTCCGATGTTGAAACGATGAGCGTATTCAAGGATGCCGCTTCTGCATCTATCTATGGTTCCAGAGCCGCAGCAGGCGTAATCGTGATTACCACGAAGAGAGCGGCGAAAGATAAGTTCAACATTGACTATTCCTATGAATATTCCATCGACAAGCCTACGACAAGACCTTCCAATGGCGACGTGATAGACTGGATGAACGTCCAGAACGAGGTGAAATGGAACGACGGGGCATCTAACCCATATTCACAATATTCCCAAGAGACGATTAACTCTTGGATGGAAAACAACGCCAAGGATCCTTACCATTATCCGAACACGGACTGGGTTGATCTGCTTCTGAAAAAGACGACATCTCACCAGCAGCACAACCTGAACGTGATTGGCGGAACGGACAAACTGAGATCCAAATTCTCATTCACGTACCAGACTGGCAACGGCTACTACGAGCACAAGTCCTATGATAGATACGCTGGTCGCATGAATAACGATTTCAACATCACTCCATGGCTACATGCAGCCCTGGACGTGCATTTCTCCACTTCCGAAAGCATTTCTCCTTCCACGGTCAACCCTATTTATGGGGCCTACCTAGTAACGTCATATTATAACCCTTACTGGGAGGACGGAAGATATGCAGACGTGAAGGATGGCGCAAACTATCTTGCCGCGTTGAAAGACGGAGGCACGAACAGCGGGAAATACTACAAATTCGGCGGAAAGCTTCAGCTGGACGTCACTCCTTTCAAAGGTCTAACCCTCTCAGCAGTTTTCGCTCCAGAGTTCACATTCTACAAAGGGAAAAATTTCCAGAAGGCCGTCAACGTCTATTATGAAAACGGCTCATCAATCACTACTCAATTCTGTAAGGCTACTAGCCTTACGGAAAGCAGGAATGACACGAACAGCCGTACCTATCAGTTCTACGCCAACTATAAGGGCAGCTGGGGCGATCACTCTGTAAGCGCCATGGCTGGATACGAAGGGTTCACGTACAAATGGGAAAACGAAGGCGCTTGGAGAAACAACTACACTCTAGACACATACCCTTACCTGAATATAGGGCCTGAGGATTATCAATATAATTCCGGCAATGCAGGTCACAACGCATACGAATCAGTGTTTGGCCGGGTGATATATTCATTTAAAGAGCGTTACATCCTGCAGGCGAACATCCGCGGCGACGGTTCCTCGCGATTCTCTTCAAAATATCGCTGGGGCGCCTTCCCTTCCGTCTCGGCAGGCTGGGTGGCTTCTGCGGAGCCTTGGTTCCCAAGCACATGGAAAATTGATTTCCTGAAGCTTAGAGCCTCACTCGGAACTCTCGGAAATGAAAGAATAAGCAGCTCCGAATTCCCTTATCAGGCCTTGATGACTTTTGGGAACAGCTATATGTACGACAAGTCCAAGAATTCGGTTGTTGCAGTACAGAATGCAGCCCAAGTTTACTATGCGTTCGACGACATAACATGGGAAACGACCAAGACTTATGGTGTTGGCTTGGACATGAATATGCTAGGCAGCAGGCTGAACTTCACTGGCGACCTCTATTACAAGAAGACATCCGACATGCTTCTCACTCTCGGATTCCCTTCCTACGTAGGATTCTCTGCGCCTACTCAGAATGCCGGCGACATGCATACGAAAGGGTGGGAAATTGAGATCGGCTGGCACGACCAGATTGGCGAAGTGTCATACGGCGCAAGCTTCAATCTCTCCGACTACCGCTCGAAGATGGGCTATCTCGGCGACAAGAAGACAGTGAACGGGAATTACCTCCTGGAAAAAGGATCGTACTATAATGAATGGTACATGTACAAGACTGATGGATTGTTCATTACTGACGCAGACTTGTACGATACCGACGGCAACAAGTACCCAACGCTTACTCGCAACGACAAAGCTGGTAACATCAAATACGTTGATGTCAAAGAGGATGGCGTGATAAATGCGGACGATAAGGTGAAACTTGGAAACTCTCAGCCTGAATATATCTTCGGCGGCAACATCTACGCAGGATGGAAGGCTTTTGACTTGTCGGTATCCTTCCAAGGAGTCGGACATCGTAAGGTTCTGTACAGCTCGGACTGGATTCAGCCTTTGAAAGAGCAGTGGGGCGCCGTTCCTTCTCTTCTGCTCGGCAACTACTGGAGCCAGAATAATACCGAGGCACAGAATAGGAAATCAAAGTATCCTCGTCTGACATACACGAATACGACAAACACTTACACAGGCTCCGACTTCTGGCTATTCAATGGCGGATATTTCAGAATCAAGAACATAACTCTCGGCTACACCCTTCCAGAAAATCTTCTTCACAAGGTTTTCGTGAAAGGCCTGAGGGTGTACTTTACCGTAACCGATCTGCCGGCAATTAGCAATTATCCGAAGGGATGGGATCCTGAAGTGGGTTCGTGGTCAGATTTCATTTCCACTTCATACACGTTTGGAGCAAGGATCAACTTCTAAAATTTAACAGCCATGAAAAATATTAAATATTTTATATGCTTCTTTGCATTGTTAGCATTCACTTCCTGCGTGAATCTGGATCTTAACCCGCTTTCGGAGGGTTCCAGCGAGAACTGGTACTCTACGAAGCAGGAGATAGAGATGTCACTGAACGATTTCTACCGAACGGCATTTTTCCCAATCGATGCTATGACATGGAGCGATGACGTCACCGCCAGAAACACCACGTCTGCTGTTCAGAATGGGACTCTCACAGCCGAGAATGGAACCATAGGTACGCTCTGGGAAAATTACTACAAAGGAATAGCCAGAGCCCTGAGAATCATTAAGAATATGGACAGGGCCAGCTCTCTGGGAATAACTCAGGCAGAAATAAGCAAATACGAAGGCGAAGCGTATTTCTACATCGGCTACGCATATGGCATGCTGGCATTCCGGTGGGGAGACGTTGTCTTGGACAAGACAGGCATGACAGTGGCGGAAGCTTATGAGGCTTCAAGGTCACCAAAAGCGGATGTGCTGGCCTACAGCTACGAGTGCTTTGACAAGGCCGCCGAAATGCTGCCTACAAGCTATTCTGGAATACAGCGTGCCACGAAAGGCGCTGCTCTGGCATTCAAGGCCAGGATTGCCCTTTACAACGGCGACTATTCCGTCACAGCCACTGCGGCCAAAGCATGCATGGATCTTGGCGTGTATAAATTGCACGAAAACTATCGTGATCTGTTCACTGCCAGTTGGTCCGATGAGTGGATATTTTTCTTCCAAGGAGACGTAACTCTGAAACAATACTATTGGGCTGGAGGCGACGTTGCTAACTGCATTTCCAGGCTCGCAGGAGGCTGGGGCGGACAGAAAGCCCCTTCCTACGAATTAGTCTGCGCTTATCCTTGCGCTGATGGGAAGCCTATTGACGAATCGCCGCTGTACAATCCGAAAGACATCTTCGAGAACAGAGACCCAAGAATGGCAATGACAATAGTTCCTTTCGCAACAGCGTACAGCAAAGACGTGCTGGCTGGGAATTATGACCCAATCAAGTACGTTTGGCTAGGCTATGAATATTCCCCATCCCCTATCAGGGCTACCGTCATGAGGGCTTCTGACGGCGTGCAAGTTCGAAACAACGATTCCAAAGCATGCGCCGAGCATGCGTCTTACACCGGATTGCTGTTCAAGAAGTTCATTGACGAGAAGTTCACCGAGAACAGCAGGCAGGGAGCGCCCATCACTTACCCCGTCATGCGCTACGGCGATGTTCTGCTAATGTACGCAGAGGCCATGATAGAGCAGAACCAATGCACTCAGGAAGTCCTGGACGAAACCATCAACAAATTGCGCGAGAGGGCATATTATGGCACTGGAATGGATTATCCGAGAGTAATGCTTGGCACGCAGCAGGAAATGAGGACAGTCCTCAGGACCGAGCGGTTCATCGAACTTGCATGGGAAGGGCACCGGTACAATGACCTCATAAGGTGGAGAATAGCGGAGAAGGTTTACAACCGCCCAGTATATTTCCTGAACAGGGCTTGGTCTGGCTCCACGTCCTGGAATGGAGACGAATCTGTCGTCTCGGATGCTTACAAGACTCTGATCCAGAACTGGAAAGACGGCAACTACCCTATCGGAGGCATCCCACCTATCGATGAAGATGGAATCGCAGATCTGAGTTCCATGGTAGATAAGGGCTACATTGTAGTGGCGACTGAGCGTAAATTCGACAAAAATCGCGATTATTTATGGCCTATTCCTGCCGGTGACATTCTCATCAACAAGAACCTGACGCAGAATCCGAATTGGTAATGATAATATTCGTGGCAGGGAGCCTATCCCCTGCCACATTACTTTCGTGTAAGCAATGAAAAATAACATATTAATATTCTTCATATTCTCATCGCTTATCTTATGTGGCTGCTCAGTCCAGACTAAAAGCCATGACGAACCACGATCAGTTTCTGGCATATACCCAGAACTAGCCTATTACAACAACGAAGGCGAATGTGGGACAGGCGCCGTCGTTCCATGGGCCGACAGACTGTGGGTGATAACATACGGCCCGCACCTGCCGAATGGCTCTTCAGATAAACTGTACGAAATCACGCCAGAATTCAAGGAAATAGTACGAGAAGAGAGCATCGGAGGCACTCCTGCGAACAGGATGATACACCGTGAGAGCAACCAGCTGCTGATAGGGCCTTACCTGATAGATTCCAGCCGCAACGTCCGAGTGATTCCTTACAGCCGGATGTACGGCAGGCTGACTGGAAATGCCAGGCATCTCACGGATCCTGCCCACAAAGTCTATTACGGAACCATGGAAGAAGGTTTCTACGATGTGGACGTGAATACTTTGGACGTGAAAGAGCTCGCAATAGATGGCAACAAAATAGCCGCCAAGAAGAAAGACACTGACACCGGGCCAGTAAATGACATGCTTCCAGGAGTGCATGGCAAAGGAATGTATTCCGGCCAAGGACACGTATACTACTCCAACAACGGAGAAGGAACGCAGGAAGCGCTGAAGAAGTTCGACGTGACAGCCGGAGTGCTGGCAGAATGGGACGGGAAAGACTGGAAAGTGGTTCGCAGGAATCAGTTCACGGACATAACTGGTCCGGGAGGAATATATGGCAACAGCAATCCAGCCAACGACCCGATATGGGCAATCGGCTGGGACTATAAGTCACTTATCCTCGGCGTAAGGAATCCTGAACAAGGCTGGTCTTTCTACCGCCTTCCGAAGGCAAGCCACAGCTACGATGGGGCGCATGGTTGGAATACCGAATGGCCTAGAATCAGGAACATTGGCACAGAATCCGAGCCTGACTACATGATGACGATGCATGGCATGTTCTGGAATTTTCCAGGAACGTTCTGCACAGCCAATTCTGCAGGCATCCGCCCCCGTTCCGCATACTTGAAAGTCATCGGCGATTTCGCCAGATGGAACAATAGGCTCGTGTTCGGATGCGACGATTCAGCCAAGAGCGAATTCCTCAACAAAAGAAACGCAAAAGGGGACATCGGAGGCACTGGCCAGTCCAATTCAAATCTCTGGTTCACTTCCATTTCGAGGCCGGACGAGCTTGGTCCTGCAACAGCTGAAGGAGCCGTCTGGGAAAAAGAAAAAGTGAAAGCTGGAGAAGTGTCGGATCCATTCCTTTTCAGTGGATGGAACGAGCGTTGCTGCTGGATAAAGAACATCGGCAAGAATCATGTAAGGCTGACTTTCGAAGTTGATGAGAATGGCCGCGACTCTTGGAAAGAGCTAAAAACAGTTGAGCTGACTGGAGACGAATCCATGATGCTGCCTTTCTCTGATGGAGACAAAGGCGAATGGATAAGGGTAAAGGCCGATGAAGCCTCTGAACTTACAGTGAGCTTCAACTATACCACGGCAGACAATCGCACGACAACTCCTGACGACATATTCAAAGGTCTCACCAATGCGGAGAGCGCTCAATCGATCGGTGGCTTCATGTTCGGCCTTGGAAATAATCGTAGAGCATTAGGCCTTCTAGCAAGCAGGCTAGATGACACAACCTCCACAGAGCAAGGATATTACGAGTTAGATTCCAAGCTTAATCTCGAACTAAAGCAGGACGACAGCCTGGCCTCGCATATTCGCGATAAATTTGCAATTCCTAGAAACGTCGTAACGGTAGATGATGGGTCTGTCCTGATCGTGGACAATGACAACCGCCGCTGGAGGCTGCCTCTTGGGGGTGATGTCTACAAGAACCTAACAGATGGCGGCGTGCTGCGAATATGCAGGGAGGTTGCCACCGAGAGAGACTTGTTCTCTTGCGAAGGCACTTTCTACGAACTTCCTGCAGAGAATGCCGATGGTTATGCGAAGATTCGCCCTATCAGTTCGCATAATTTCAGGATAAATGACTACGCTTCGTACAGAGGGATGCTCTTGATGACAGGCGTTTCTCCAGAAGAAGGCAAAGGGAACGATCATGTGATAGTATCCAAGGATGGACATGCAGCCGTATGGGCTGGAGTGATAGACGATCTGTGGGTTCTCGGAAAGCCCGTAGGCCATGGTGGCCCGTGGGTGAAGGCTGACGTGAAAGCTGGCGAGATTTCCGATCCTTATCTGATTGGATTCTACGACCAGAAGAGCCTCACGCTTACGAACAATGGGGCGGCAGATGTCACAGTCACTGTTCAAGCCGACCCTACTGGAAACGGGGATTGGATGGATTATGCGGCATTCAATTTGAAGGCTGGAAAATCCACAGTCCACGTTTTCCCTGATGCGTTCCAGGCTAGATGGATAAGATTTACGTCGAGCCGAGACGCAAATATTACTACATGGCTGGAATATAGATAAAACAATATGAATATTTTCAAGAAAATATTTTTGACAATGCTGGTGCTGGCCTTGGGTGTCATGAATCTTCGGGCCGCTGACGTGCTTGTTGAATGTGAGAGTTTCGAGGAGAAAGGCGGGTGGCAGGTAGACCAGCAGTTCATGGACGCGATGGGATCCCCGTATCTGATTGCACATGGATTAGGGAAACCCGTCACGGACGCTTCCTCGACGGTGAATTTCCCTGAAAAAGGCCGCTATTACGTTTATGTGCGCACTTTCAACTGGACTTCCCCTTGGAAAGATGGGGAGGGTCCCGGAAAATTCAACATCTACGTGAATGGCAAAAAAATGAAGCAGACCCTCGGAGCCAATGGCAACGCATGGGAATGGCAAGCCGCAGGCAATATATTCATAAAAGACCTGAAAGGCAGCGTTCGGCTTCATGACCTCACAGGCTTCGATGGCCGCTGCGACGCGATTTATTTCACTACCGTAGAAGGGCAGCTGCCACCATCTGATGCAGCTGGCCTGGAGGCATTTCGTCGCAAGGCATTGAACCTGCCAGGCGAAGCGCCGTTGGCTGGTGAATATGACTTAGTAGTGGTTGGTGCCGGCATTGCGGGAATGAGTGCCGCCGGAGCTGCATCCAAGCTGGGTTGCAAAGTGGCATTAGTCAATGACCGCTCGGTAATCGGAGGCAACAACAGCTCCGAAATCCGAGTGCACCTTGGCGGAAAGATAGAGATGGAGCCATACAAGGAACTCGGCGGATTGCAGAAAGAGTTCGGTCCGGAACGCGGAGGTAACGCTCAGCCAGCCGAGAACTACGAAGACCAGAAGAAGATGGACTGGATGAGGGCGGAGAAGAACGTGACACTCTACTTGAATTACAGGCTCGTAGGCGTTCGGAAAGAGGGGAACGAAATTGCTTCTGTCATCATTAAGCACATAGAATCGGGCAAAGAAATAAGCTTGAAAGCTCCCCTATTCTCCGACTGCACCGGGGACGGAACGCTCGGATACCTTGCTGGAGCAGATTACAGGATAGGGCGAGAAGGGCGCGACGAATTCGGAGAGAGCATAGCACCGGAAAAACCAGATAGCATGACTCTCGGCGCATCCGTCCAGTGGTATTCCGTGGATGCTGGCAAACCGGTGGAATTTCCGGAATTCAACTATGGAATTACATTCAGCGACGATAACTGCGAGACGGTAAAGATGGGCGAATGGACGTGGGAGACAGGCATGTTCGATGACCAGATTCATAACTTCGAGAAGGTTCGCGATTATGGTCTGCTGGTAGTCTATTCCAATTGGAGTTACCTGAAAAACCATTTGAAGGACAATGCAGAATACAGGAACAGAGAACTCGGCTGGGTGGCTTATCTAGCAGGAAAGAGGGAGTCTAGGCGCCTGATGGGAGACTACATCCTGAGCGAAGACGATATAGTGAAGAACGTAAACCATGAAGATGCGTCTTTCATAACCACGTGGAGCATCGACCTGCACAGGCCCGACCCGAAGAATGCGGCGGATTTCCCTGGGAAGGAATTCAAAGCCGTGACGACTCATATTCTTATTTATCCTTACGCAGTGCCGTACAGGTGTCTGTATTCACGCAACATAAGCAATCTGTTCATGGCAGGAAGAGACATCAGCGTCACCCACGTTGCGCTAGGAACGACCCGCGTCATGAGGACTACAGGAATGATGGGAGAAGTCGTTGGCATGGCCGCTTCACTCTGCAAGAAACATGGAGCAAGTCCTCGCCAGATATATTACTATCATCTGGACGAACTGAAGGGCCTGATGAAAGAGGGGGTGAACCGAAAGGGGCTTCCAAATAACCAGACCTATAACGAAGGTGGTTCGCTGAAAGAAAAGCCAACCGTAAGATAGAGAGTCTTCGAACCATCAAATAATCAGAAATTTTGCTATTTTTGATGAAATTATGCTAAAATGAATAACATATTTCTCAAAAATATTGGCCTGATCGATGGTTCGAAGGCAAACATTCGCATCGCTGACGGAAAAATAAAGAAGATTGCACCTTGCGGCAAAGACTTGACTCCAGAGGCTGGAGAAGAGGTCGTGGACTGCAATAGGAAAGTCGCTGTTCCAGGTTTTATCAATATGCACACTCACGCTGCCATGACCCTGATGAGGGGCGTCGGCGAAGACATGAGGCTGGAAGAGTGGCTGGATCATATCTGGGCAATAGAAGCGAAGCTGGATGCTCCGTTCATATACTGGGGCACGAAAGTAGCCTGCCTGGAAATGATAAAAACCGGCACGACGACGTTCAATGACCAGTACTGGTTCTCTCCATCTGCTCATCTGGCCGCTTCCGAAATGGGCGTGCGAGATGCCGTGTCCTACGTCTTCCTGGACCATTTCAAGCCGGAAGAGGCGCAAAGGCAGAAAGAGCAATGCATCCAGATGCACGAGACCGTGAAAGGCTGGGATGCAAGGAGCATATTCACGATAGGCATCCACGCCGTCTACACGAATTCAGAGGAGATCATCCTCTGGGCGACTGAATATGCCCGCAAGCATGGCCTGAAAATACATATCCACGTAGGAGAATCAGAGAAGGAAGATCTCGACTGCAAAGCGGCGCACGGAGGTCTCTCCCCTGTCGAATATCTTGATTCCCTGGGGGTTCTGGGGCCTGACGTGATTGCCGCGCACACGCTGTGGATATCAGAAAAGGATATAGAAATCCTAGGGAAACGCCACGTGAATTGCGTGCATAATATTAATTCCAACACTAAGCTATCCTCTGGCTACAAATTCAAGTGGAAAGAACTCTCGGACGCTGGCGCAAATGTCTGCATCGGCACCGACGGGTGCGCATCCTCGAACAATCTGGACATTCTCGAAGCCATGAAGACGGCTGCCCTGTTCCAGAAAGCTTGGCGCAAAGACCCTTCCGAGATGCCTCTGCCGAAACTGCTGGAAATGGCCACCATAAATGGGGCTAAGGCATTCGGGCTTAAGACCGGACTGATTGAAGAAGGCTATGATGCTGACATCCAAATCATTGACACCGACAACTCATTCTTCCTTTCCCCTGCTCCTTTCCTTGCGAATTTCATATATTCAGCGCACAGTGACTCAGTGTCATCGTTGATATCAGGCGGAAAATTCGTCATGAGGGGCCGCAATGTCGTGGGCGAGAAAGAAATCCTGAAAGGAGCCCGCACCGTACTGAATGAAATCATATTAAAATAAATGAATATGGATCCAAGAGCAGAAAGAATCTACAAAGCAGCCGACTACGTGAAATCGCAGCTTGGCTCCCTGAAACCAGTGATAGGAATAGTTCTGGGCAGCGGCCTGGGCAATCTGGCAAATATAATCGCAGACCCGCTCACCATTCCTTACAAGACCATACCTGGCTTTCCTGTTTCTACAGCGATCGGCCACAAGGGCAACTTCATAGTCGGCACTCTCGGCGGAAAAACCGTAATTGCCATGCAAGGCAGAATCCACTACTACGAGGGCTACCCGATGGACATGGTGACTCTCCCAATCAGGGTGATGAAGGTAATCGGAATCAAGTATCTGTTCGTTTCCAATGCCGCAGGCGGAGTGAATTACGGCTACAAAATCGGCGACCTGATGATCATCAAGGATCACATCAACCAGCTCCCGAATCCGCTCATCGGGCCTAATCTGGACGATTTCGGGCCTCGCTTCCCAGACATGACAAGGCCATATGACTTAGGACTGATTGCGAAAGCAGAGGAAATTGCCGCCTCTCTGGGCATCAAGGTCCATAAAGGCGTGTATTACGGAGGCACCGGCCCTACATACGAAACCCCGTCGGAATACAAATACATCCGCACGATTGGTGGCGACGCGACCGGAATGTCAACCATTCCTGAGGTCATCGTAGCCCGCCATTCGGATATTCCAGTGTTTGGGATGTCGGTGATCACGAATGAAGCCCATGACGACTATGCCCCTGATTATAAGAACGATGGCGATGCTGTCGTAAAGGCAGCAGACGCAGCCGCGGGCAGGATGTGCGCAATATTCGAAGCATTAATTGAAAGCCTATAGAAATGAATAAAACAATACTAGCAATAGTCTATTTCGTGTTCTCTGCCTTCATCCTCTATTTCGGCATAGCCAACATGATTAATGGCCAGGGAAAGCTCTGGATCAATATTTTAATTATAGTAATAGGAATATATTTCCTGTACCGCTGCATAGTCACCGCTGTCTATGCCCATCGCGAGAAGATAGATGAGGGAAACGACCCTGCAAATTCTTAGGAATATGGAAGATTACGGTTTGTTCAGGGTTGCCGCAGCTGTTCCTCGCGTGAAGGTTGCCGACATAGACCACAATATGAAGGCAATCGTAGGCCAGATAGACAAGGCTGAGACCGAAGGCGCTTCGCTCGTGGTATTCCCTGAATTATCTGTCACGGGCTACACCTGCGGTGATTTGTTCAGCCAGGACCTGCTTTTACGCAAGGCGGAAGATGCCGTGGCGAAAATCATGGCATTCACCAGGGGCAAGTTCATAACCGTCATCGTCGGCGTGCCAGTGCAATTCTGCGGCAAGCTCTACAACTGCGCCGCCGTGATTCGGAATGGGGGGCTGAAAGGACTTGTCCCCAAAATATACCTGCCCACCTACGGCGAATTCTACGAGGCCCGCTGGTTCGCTCCAGGATCGGACTTCCTGTCACAGCACAATGTCGCCAGCGGCCATTTCGTCAATGACGGGAAGAGGTTCTGCCGTGAGGGATTCGATTCAGAAATTCGTTTCGCCGGGCAGCAGTGCAACATTTCTCCGAACCAGCTGTTCACGATAGGAAATGCCACTTTCGGAATCGAAATCTGCGAGGATTTCTGGGCTCCGGTGCCCCCTTCCTCATTCCTGGCCCCTTCAGGTGCTCAGATCATCGTGAACTTGTCAGCCTCGAACGAGGTAATGACGAAGTACGCCGAGCGCAAGATGCTCATCTCCAATCAGTCCGGTCGCACCGTCTCCGGCTACATCTATTGCTCTGCCGGCTACGGAGAATCCACTCAGGACACCGTGTACGCAGGGTCATCGATTATCTGCGAGAACGGCAGCCTGCTGGCAGAGAACGAGCGCTTCCAGATAGAGGACTCCATGATATTCGCAGATATTGACATCCAGGCGCTTGACATACTGAGGCAGAAGAAGAATTCTTTCCGAGGGATGGCTCCCGACGGGACTTCCGCTTCAGAATATTCAGTGTTCTATTCCCGCTACGACCTTGGACCTGCCGCCCCGACGGATTTTGAAAAATCCCTGCACAGAGCAGTAGAACCTCATCCTTTCCTGCCAGAAGGCAATCCGCTCGAAATAGCCGGCAAATCCAGGGAAATCCTCTCCATCCAGACCATCGGACTCGTGTCAAGGCTGGAGCATATCGGTTGCAAAACAGCAGTGATCGGCATATCCGGCGGGCTGGACAGCACTCTCGCCCTGCTTGTCACCGCCATGGCTTTCGACAGGCTTGGCCTCCCGCGCAAAGGCATTTATGGCATCACCATGCCGGGCTTAGGGACGACGCAACGCACGAAATCCAATGCAACGGATTTGATGGCTGCCCTCGGCATCACCTCAAAGGAGATTTCCGTAGTCCCTGCCGTGAACCAGCATTTCAAGGACATCGGACACGACCCAGATGTCATGGATTCCACCTACGAGAACGCCCAGGCACGCGAAAGGACCCAGATCCTCATGGACATCGCTAATCAGGAAGGAGGGATAGTAATCGGCACCGGAGACCTTTCAGAGCTGGCTTTAGGCTGGTGCACCTACAATGGCGACCACATGTCCATGTACGCTGTGAACTCCTCCGTGCCCAAAACGCTCATCAAGCATCTGGTGCGCTGGGCTGCGGAAAACGTATTCGACGAGAAGGCCGAGAAAGGCCGTCGTTCCGCCAAAGAGATACTCCTGGACGTGATAGACACGCCAATCAGCCCTGAACTAAAGCCTGCGGACTCGGACGGAAACATCAAGCAGAAGACCGAAGACCTCATCGGGCCTTACGAGCTGCACGATTTCTTCCTGTATAATTTCCACCGCTACGGCTGGGCCCCTAAAAAAATATATTTCTTCGCAAAACGGGCATTCAACGGAGCATACAACGATGCAGAAATTCTGAAATGGCTCAAGAAGTTCTTCTGGAGATTCTTCAGCCAGCAGTTCAAGCGCTCCTGCCTGCCTGACGGCCCGAAAATAAGCATGGTCAGCCTCTCGCCAAGGGCGGACTGGCGCATGCCGTCGGATGCCAAAGTAAAGCTCTGGATGGACGAGCTGGACAAGCTCTCATGACGCCTGACCCACGCAGTTTTAACAAGCCTCGGAAGTCATTTCCGGGGCTTTTTTGCGAAAGAACTTGTCTATGACCAGGGCGATGGCACCGTCGCCGGTCACGTTGCATGCCGTGCCGAAATTATCCATCGTGATGTAGAGAGCTATCATCAAGGCCTGCTCCTGCTCCCCGAAGCCCAGCATCGAGCTCAGCACGGCCAGCGCCGCCATTATGGCACCGCCTGGCACTCCAGGGGCTGCCACCATCATCACCCCAAGCATCAGTATGAAGCCCAGGAACATCGGGAAGTCGAACGGCATGCCATTCATGAGCATCAAGGCGACTGCGCAAGCCGTGATTTTCAAGCAGCTTCCAGAAAGATGAATCGTAGCACAGAGAGGCACGACGAATCCGGCGATTTCATCACTGACTCTATTCTTCTTGACGCATTCCAGCGTCACGGGAATAGTCGCCGCCGAAGAAGAAGTGCCTAAAGCGGTGAAATAGGCCGGCATCATCTTCCCAAGAGTCTTGAAAGGGTTTCTGCCAGCGATGGCACCAGCGACGCAATATTGGAATACCAGCAATAGGATGTGCATTATGAATATAACGCCGATAATCCCGATGAAGACCTTGATCACGTGGACAGCCTGTCCTGTGTAGGTCATGCCCAGGAATATTCCGAATATGTAGATGGGCAGCAGCGGCAGAATCACTACCTCGATGGTCTTCACTATTATATCCTTGAACTCACCTGCTATGTTCTTCAAGTTCGTCGAGCCGAAAAATGCCATTCCAAGGCCCAGGGTAAAGGCAAATACCAGCGAAGACATCACGTCCACCATAGGAGGAATCTGAATCGTGAAGAAAGGCTCTATGTTCTCATATTCATTAACTGCCTCCACTCCCCCGCCTCCGACGATTATTTTAGGGAAGATGGCAGCGCTGGTGCCATAGGAAAAAAGCCCTGCGAACACAGTGTCGCAATATGCGATGAGAGCCGTGATCAGCAGCAACTTCCCTGCTCCTTGGCCGATGTCCGCTATGGCAGGGACCACCAACCCTATGATTATCAGAGGAATCAGGAATTGCAGGAAATTACTGAATATGCCGTTGAATGTCGCGAAGAATCTCACCATCGGCAGCGGCATGAAAAGCCCTAGAACTATGCCAAGCAGTATGGCTATCAAGATTCTGGGCAGCAGCCCAAGATGAAATTTCTTCTTCGTATTCATTTATCAGCTTGTGTTATTAAATGTGGCATATTCATTAATCTGCATCGTCTTCCGGCTCGATGTGAAGCGAAATCTGGGTTTCTTTTCCGAATTCCTTCCATATCTCTTCCTCCACTTCCTTGGAAATATCATGAGCCTCTTTCAGCGACATGCCCGATGGCACCACCAGATGCCCTTCAATTATGATGTAAGGTCCCTCCTTGCGAGTCTTCAGATTATGGAAATCGATGACTCCAGGCACCGAGACCGCCGTATTGACTATTTTTTCTTCCATATCGTCCGGCAGAGAGACATCCAACAGCTCCTTTATCGCAGGGATAGACATCTTGAAAGCAATCACGAATATGAATATGCTGATGACACAGCCTGCCAGAGGGTCAAGTATTGCGAATTTATTCCCTAGGAATATGGCTCCGGCTATTCCTAACAACGAGCCAATCGAGGACAAGGCATCCGACCTGTGGTGCCAGGCGTTTGCCACCATCATGGGGCTTTCCAGTTTCTTGCCTTTTATCGCCGTATATTGATACAGGGCCTCTTTCGCCACAATGGACAGAGCAGCAGCCCAGACGGCTATCATTTTAGGTGCTGGCACAGGCTGTCCTGCAAGAATATCTTTTATTTTCTTGATTCCCACGTCCATCAGGTTGAAAGCCACGATGGCCAGCATCAAGGCGATTATGAATGTCGCGAATGTCTCGAATTTGCCGTGGCCGTAATCGTGATCCTTGTCCCTGCCTTTGCCAGAAATTCTCACGAAGACTATCACTATCACGTCTGTGACCAGGTCACTCAAAGAATGTATGCCGTCGGCCAGCATTGCGGTTGACTTGCCCACTATGCCTGCAATGATCTTGAATACAGTCAGAATCAGGTTAACGACGGAACCTACAAGGGTGACGAAAGTTATTTCCTTGGCACGATCCATTTCTCCTCACATTTTTTGCGACAAAACAGTCGCTAATATATGAAATAATGATAAAAAAGAAAAGGCAGTGAGGTATCGCACCCGACTGCCTTCAAACAAACAACTTTATTCTAAAAACACTGACCAAACAAATATTGAAAGTTCATTGAACTTTCTTTACAAATATATAAAAATATATCTTTCTCTGAAATTATTTTTCAACGAACAGGCTTATTTTACCCATTAACGGCACAATAATCAATCCAAACGACAAAAAATGTCGCCGCCGCTATCGAGCCAAGCAAATAACCTTTAGCCTTTGTATTCATCACAAGGGACAAAACTAGAAAATATTTCTAGAATCTGTAGGAGACCTTGAACATGAAATTGACAGGAGCCTGAGGATAGACGCCGATGCCGGTAGTGAGCTTCTGATCGGCTTTTGAATAGGATTCCCATCGCCAGCCTGATGCATAGTACTTGTTGTTGAACAAGTTATTCACGTAACCGGTCAGGCCGAGGAAACCCCCGTTCACCTTGAATTCATGAGCCACGGAAAAATTGCTCACGAAATAGCCTGGAATTTTCATGTCAGAACGTTCCGTATTGTCCAGATATTGTTTCCCGATGTATTTGCCGTCAATGGAGAATGTTGTCGTTTTCAACGATCCCCTGCCGGAATCCTTCCATGGGGTGACGGAGAGCTTTGCCATGCCAATGAAGGACGGTGACATGAGCATGGTTGACCTGCCATAATCAAAAGCCTTGGTCTCAAATTCTGCACCGTCGCTTACGGAAGCATAGTCGACATATTCCTTTATCTGGCTCACGCTTAGCGTAGCATTGGCATCGAGGCGGAACCAGAGGGCAGGGGCCCAGGCAGCGGACAGCTCCACTCCCCTTCTCCACCCCCTGGACACGTTCTCCTTGATGGCATAGCCGGAGGAACTGAGCCGCCCCGTCTCCAGAAGCATGTCTTTATATTCCATCAGGTAGACGTTAGCGGAACCGGAGAATTTCGCTCCGGAATAATTATACCCAAGCTCGAAGTCCAACATTTTCTCAGGTTTCAAAGGACTGATGTCACCCTTTATGTTCTCCTTGATGTCCCCCCTGCCAGGCTCGCGATGTCCGAGAGCCACCGAGAAATAGGCTCTGTGAGCCTCTGAAAAGTCGAAGTTCACGCCTGCGCGAGGATTCAGGAAATTCCAGCTGTCGCCATAATCGACCCTGGCTGCGTCATCGTCCACGCCTTTCATGTCAAGATCCACATAACGATACTGGAGATCGCCGAAAAGCGTAACCCAGTCTCCTACGAGATATTCCGCGCGGGCATGAGCAGACACGTCGTACTTCGTACCGTTATTCCAGTACCAAGGATTGTCCTCCCTATTGCCTTGCTTCAAGGAAGAATAATCGAAAGAATCTCCTGGCACTGCAGCCCAGAGAACCCTTCCCCAATGGTCACCATCGTACTTGGAGACGCTCAGCCCGCCAGTTAGGCGAAGCAAGTCGGAAGCGTATTTTAAGTCCGAATTCACTACGTAGAAATCGTTTCCCATGAGCTTTCGATAAATGATATCGCTCTTTCCGAAAGTCGAGGCAAAACCATATTTCGGCAGCTTCTTGTCCTCTTTATAATATTCATCATAACCATCGCCGCGAGTATAATTCAGAGTCGTGCTCCAAGTGAGCGCATCGGAGAAGCTGTGAGTATAATTCAACTGAATATGGTTCTGATCGTATGCGTCAATGGCATTGTCGTAATAGTGCACGTTGCCATATTCATCATAATACTGCCCTGCGTCATTATATTTCCGGTCTTTGTGATATTGCTCGATGTCGATGCCATTCCATGTTATGCCGCTCCTCTGGTGACCCATCAGCCAAGTCATCCTGAGGGAGTTGCGCTCGTTCATCCAGCCTAGCACCACGAATGCCGACTGCGATTTAACTTTCGCATTACGAATATAACCATCGGTATAGCCTCTTGAATATGCCGCATTGGCGTAGAAGCCCGACTTAGAGAGTCCAGTGCCTGCGGCCACAGTAGTCTCGAAAGTGTTCCATGAGCCTGCGCTGACGTCAACCACTGCGGAAGGATCCGCCTGTACGGAAGCCGTCGACATATTCACGGAAGCTCCAAATGCTCCTGCTCCATTGGCAGTCGTTCCCAATCCCCTTTGAACCTGCACGGAAGAGAGGATGCTGGCTAGTGAAGGAATGTTCACCCAGAACACTTCCTGTGACTCAGCATCGTTGAGCGTCACCCCATTCAGGGTTACATTGATCTGGGAACCTTTGGAGCCGCGGATCGTCATGTTCGAGTTGCCAAGGCCCGTGCCACCCTCGTTGTAAGTCACTACCGAAGGCTGAAGATTAAGAATCATCGGAACAGAATTTATCGGGTTGGCGCTTCGAATCTCCTGCCTGCCAACCATCGTGTAGGTTACCGGAGTGGATTTTCCTGCCCTGGAGGCAGACACGACCACGCTGTCCAGATGCTCCACCTTATCTGACTCTTCGCCAGCGGATTTTGAATCATTTCCGGCGAATGCGGCCGCCGGAGCCGTCATGAGCAGCATAGACGCTGCATAAAAAATAAAACCTCGCATAATGTGTTAATATTAATGCAAGGGGGCGCCACTAATGTGACATGTTTGAGATTACGCTTCCCTACGGCGGTATTAACCGCATCAGGTTCATTGGGTATGATCTCAGGGGAAATGGCAACCATTTCCTCACCCCCGCTAATTTTCCACAAATATAATATAATTTCCGCTTCTCGGCGAATTATTTCTTGTCTGCCAGCTTCACCTCGTACAGACGCTTCCAGTATTTGCCAGTTAAGTAAATCTTGCCGTCGGCAGGATTGCAAGCGATGCCGTTAAGCACGTCCGTCCTGTCATCCCTAAGACTCTGCGGCAACAGGCCGGTACAGTCGATTGCCCCTTCTACGATGCCAGATGATGGGTTGATAATGACGATCATGTCGGTCATATAGACGTTCGCCCAGATCTTGCCGTCGATATATTCAAGTTCATTCAGCATGCTCAGGCTGCGACCGTTCATTTTGACGGTCAGCACTTTCTGCTGCTTGAAATTCTCATCAAGGAAATATATTCTTGAAGAGCCGTCGCTGGCTATGAGGCTCTTCCCATCGGTAGTCAGCCCCCATCCCTCACGAGGGTAGGAATATGTTGCCTTGTATTGCAGCGTCGCAGCATCGTAGACGAAGGCCACTTTGTTGGTCCAAGTGAGGATGTACAAGTTGCCATTCAGCACTACTGAGCCTTCGAGGAAATATTTCCTGTCGAAATTGAACTGCTTCAGTGCCTTTCCCGTGGCGATGTCCACCTTCCTCAGCGTGGATTCCCCGTACTGGCCGGTGGTCTCGTACATCGCCCCATTGTAGAAAAACAGGCCCTGAGTATAGGAAGCAGGATCGTGAGGATATTCCTTTACTACCTGAACCTTATATTGATGCACCTTCGAACCTGCGCAGAAGGTAAAGGAGAACATCGCTATAATACAGCAAATAAATATTTTGGCTTGCTTCAGCATATTACCTTTGTTCCTACTCGCCTGCCTTACGTTCCGTCTTATATTCCATCGCCGCCTTCACGAAATTGACGAAAATCGGCTGTGGGTTCTCTGGCGTGCTCTTGAGCTCTGGATGAAACTGAACGCCTATGAAGAACGGATGAGTCGGCAGTTCAACGATTTCCACGAGGCCAGTCTCTGGGTTCTTTCCGGTCGCCTTCATTCCGGCGGCTTCGAACTTCTCAAGGTAAGCATTATTGAACTCGTAACGATGACGATGCCTCTCCGAAATCATGTCAGTGCCATAAATCCTATAGGCAAGCGAGTCTTTTTCCAGCTTGCAATCGTAAGCTCCGAGCCTCATTGTGCCACCTTTTATGGTCGTGCTCTTCTGCTCTTCCATGAGGTCAATCACAGGGTTTTCGGCGTTAGGGACTACTTCGGCAGAGCAGGCATCTTTGATGCCAATCACGTCACGGGCGAACTCTACCACGGCCATCTGCATCCCGAGGCATATTCCGAAGAACGGAACTTTATTTTCTCTGGCATATCTAATGGCAAGCACCTTGCCTTCAAGGCCTCTTTCTCCGAAGCCTGGGGCAACCAGGATGCCGTCCATATTCCCTATCTTTTCCTTTAGGTTCTTCTCGTCAAGAAATTCGCTGTGAACATAATGCACGTTTACTTTGCACTCGTTCGCCGCACCTGCGTGCACGAAAGACTCCAGAATGGATTTATACGCGTCTTGCAGTTCGACATATTTCCCGACCAAGGCGATGTTTATTTCCGATTTCGGATTGTACAGTTTATTCAGGAAGGCCTTCAGCTTCGTCAGATCCGGGACGGGCAAGTCGTTCCAGCCGAAATGCTCCAGCACAAGCTGATCCAGCTTCTCGTCTTCCATGTTCAGAGGCACCTGATATATTGAAGGAGCATCAATTGACTGAATGACGTGGCCAGGTTTCACGTTGCAGAACAAGGCTACTTTGCGCCTAAGTTCAGGGGAAAGATCCTTCTCGGTTCTGCACACAATTATGTCCGGATGAACTCCTGCCTGCTGAAGCATCTGCACGGAGTGCTGGGTTGGTTTCGTCTTCAACTCCTTAGCGGCCTTGAGGTAAGGCACCAAGGTCAGGTGTATGCTTAGCAAATCCTCATCTGGCATCTCCCACTGAAGCTGCCTGATGGCCTCGAGGAAAGGCTGGGACTCCATGTCTCCCACGGTTCCACCAACTTCTGTGACAATCACGTCATATTTTCCGGATTTGCCTAAAAGAAGCATTCTGCGCTTAATCTCGTCAGTGATGTGAGGCACGATCTGCACTGTCTTGCCAAGGAAAGCGCCTTCGCGTTCCTTAGTGATTACGGTCCAATAAATCCTGCCAGTAGTGACGTTATTGGCCTGAGACAAATGCACGCCAAGAAACCTCTCGTAATGGCCAAGGTCCAAATCGGTCTCCGCACCATCGTCCGTGACATAGCACTCGCCATGTTCGTACGGATTCAATGTTCCCGGATCCACATTGATGTAAGGATCAAACTTCTGAATTGTGACTCTGAGACCCCTGGCCTGAAGAAGCTTTGCCAGAGAAGCGGCTATTATTCCTTTTCCCAGGGATGATGCTACCCCGCCAGTAACGAAAACATACTTTGTGTGCATAACGTTCTTTCTTTACTGGATTACAAAGTTAGCCAATAAAATTAATTTCCGAAACCGATATCGCCATTTTTCGCAAAAAAGCATGAGCGGAACAATAAATCTGTATCCACGAACTCCGTTCTGGACTACGACATCTAGGATATCTGTGTCGTCTGGGTCATCTGGGTTCCTGACTTTCGTCAGAATGACGGGTCAGTTATTTTGTAACCCACCTACATGTCTTCAGCTGTTTGTTCCGGGCACGTGGCGCATCCGGGGATGCGTTCATCCAAAGGCACTAACGTATTCATGTTTATATTTTAAACACTGGGTTTTGCACCTGCCCCGAAGTTTTGCCTTTGGGCACCTTGACGATGGTGCAGCGGCAGTTTCAGCCGTTGGGCAAGTTTTTTTCTTTTAATCTCATTGAAATTTCAGACGGACATATTATCTTTGCTGATGTCAAGACCGCATACTATACTTATAGGCATAAAAATTTTGGGACACCAAGCCCGTTAATAAGTATTTTGCGGCGCGCTGAAAGGCGACGTCCGCTGAGCCAGTAATAATAGTAGTAGCATGTGGTCTTGATTTTTATTTAACGGGCGTAGAATCTTCAGATTTTATGTAAGCTTGTACGAATGAAAAGGTGGGGCGGTTTGTCGCGCTGCGAGGGTTTCGGCCCAAGGGTGAGGAAAGTCCGGACAGGATAGGGCGCCCTGCTGGGGAAAGCCCAGATGGGAGCAATCTTATGGATGTCGTAACAGAAAATTACCGCCTTTAAAGCCATCAAATTCTCGGCCTTCGGGCTATGAATGACTGGCTCCGGGCAAGGGTGAAAACGTGAGGCAAGAGCTCACGACGTGTGGCGGTGACGTCGCATGGGTACGGCACCAGGGCCTGCAAAACCAAATATACTGGCAGATGAGGGCTGCCCGCCCGATGCCAGGGGGTAGGTCGCGAAGATAAATGACAGACTAAAACAGAAACCGGCTTACGACCCCGCCTTTTTTCTTTTTACGTTTTTCGGACATGATTTTCATTGCTTTTCCAGTCCGTTTTCCATTTCGCGATTCGTCATGGCCGAGACCCTGTGCACAATCCAAGCCCCAGCACATAACAATTATGACCCAGAAGGACTTGATCCACGATACTTTCGTAAGCATGCACAGAAGCGCCCAGAATGAACATTTGAGAAGTACCCTGCGAATTTTTGACAGGATACTTTTAGAAGCAAATGCAAAATATTGAAAATAAATATATTACAGTAGCGTATCAGAGCACCCTGCGTCGCCGTTGCCCTTGCCCCAGCGGTTGCCTAGGGTTTTCTTGCAGTCTCTGGCGGCTGCCTCTCATCGGCGGTTGGCTGCGGTGGTGGCTGGGAGGTCGAGGGCTTCGGCGAGGATGACGATCGGGTTTAGGACTTTGTAGCCGGTGGACATTTCAATCTGCCACTTGCAGGTATCACACTCACTGCAGACGAAGTCTGGCGCAAGGGCGCGGATCTGCTCAAACACAGGCCGTCCTATTTCTTGTGAATATTCATAATTCTCTTTCTTGAAGCCGTAGGTGCCGGCAATGCCGCAGCAGCCGCTATCCAGCACAGTGAAAGACACCCCAGGAATCATCTGCATGAGCCGCTTCGTGAATATGCTCCATCCTAACTTTTCCATGTGACACGGAATATGATAGGCTATGCGAGCAGCGTAATCTTTCTTGAATACCAGTGTGACTTTACCTGCATCAATCAAATCGAACAAAAACTTCTCCACCAGAGTAATGCTGTCCCGAACTTTGGAATTGTCAATATCCAGCACGTGAGGATATTCATCCCTCATGGTGAATGTGCAAGTGGAAGCAGTGGCAACGATAGGAAGCCCTTCGCCTACCATCTTCTCGAATACGGCGACATTGTGCTTAGCATGCCTGCTAGCCTGGTTCCAAAGCCCATTGGCAATCATAGCCACCCCGCAGCACTCTTCATTCATAAGTTCCACTCCATAACCAACGGCATTCATCACTTCCACGAAAGCCTTCCCCACCTCAGGGTGCTGAAACTCAGTAGAACAACCATGGAAGAAGGCCACTTTCTTTGAATATGCCGCCTGCTTCGACCGTGCCTCTCGATTAAACCATCCAACGAAGCCGTGAGCCTTGTAATTTGGAAAAGTGCGATTCTTATCAATATCCAGCACCACGTCCATCACAGCTTTCACAGGCTTCGTAGCCACCATAGAATTTACTATGGGAGCGAACGGACGAGCCAGACGCCCCATTACGTCCGTATTAGCAAGCATGGTATCACGGAGAGTCGGCGTAGCAGCGCTGTAGCGACGCCTGGCAGACTGAATCAAATCCGCTATATTCACGCCAGATGGGCAAGAAACCTCGCAGCGTTTGCAGTTCAAGCAATATTTCAGGTTCTCGTCGAAGAACATCTTGTTCTTCAGGCGAAGCCTCTCCTCATCAGGGCCGGCCTGCTTAGGACCAGGGAAGCGAGGATTCACTGGCACCACAGGGCAGTACGCCGTGCAAACCGTGCACTTGATGCACTGCTCGAAATTATTGAAACTAACTTCTTTCTTCTCCATATCCTATCCTCCAATGATTTCATCAGCGACCCGAAGAGCGGTCATTATGGCCACGCCAGCGCCGCTCCCCTCGTTCAGCGAATTACACCCACCGACCTCAGAACCAATAACATAAAGATTATCGACCAAAGAACCATTCCTGAATGCCCTGAAACGAGAATCGGTCACGACTCCAAAGCCAAGATAATTCTGCTTTTCGAAGAAATTTTTATCGTACCACCCATTCCTGTCAGGAACGAAATCCACGTCCAGCCCGAACACGGGCTCCTCAATCTTGCCTGTCGATGCGACCAAACCATGAGCGAACAGATGTCCGCTGGCCAGCACGAAATCATCAGCCTCCAGCAGAGTCCCATCAAGGTTTCTAGTCTTAATGCTCGTTACAGCGCCATCGGAAATCGAAGAACCAAGAGCCTCATCCCCCATCAGGAACGTTCCCCCGATGTTCTCGAAAGCCTTTTTCAATAGTTTCTGAGTGCGGATGCCTGCAACGGAAGGCGGCATAGTTCCAACGAACAGCACATTGGCCTTTATCATCTCCCTAACCCAGTCACACACGAGAGGGTTATTCAAACCGAACACCTCTGGAACCACCACGACATCTTCATCTTTCAAAAGCGAATGAACTGTCCGGCCAAACTCTTTCCAGCATTCCTCCTGCTCCATTACACGAGCTATATTGATAGAACGCATCTCAGTTGGATTGGCACGAAGATTCTCCACGACCTTCAGTTTCACCGACTCTATCCTGCAAGAAAGTCCCTTCTTCTCAAGCCCTTCAGCAATGAAGACACTATTGAAATCCATGAAGCCGGCATAATTGACAATCAATGCCTTATGTCCTATGACCTCATCGGGAGATTTAAAAAACGGGATTTCCTCCAAAGCCAGCCAGGCCGGCTTGAAAGTCCCCATCGGAGTGAAACGCCAGCCGTTTGCACCATTGAAACCGCAAAGCTTGATGCCATACTTTCCGAAGAAAGGAATCACGCCGACAGCATATTCCTTTATCCTCTCAATCCCTATCTTTGAATATGGGTGATTCTCCGGTAATTTAGGAATATCCAGAAGCGGCTCTTCAACCGCTGTTCCGTCCGGAAGCCTCCCAAGCAAGCCGAAAGTGCCAGTAGAAAAGTGCAAGGCATTTTGCCCGGCAGAAACGATGAGACACTGCTTTCCTGCCTCTTGCAAGCGAATGCCGCAGACAAGGGAGGAAAGCCCTCCTCCAATTATGATAGCATCAAATTTCATTCTTAATCCTTATTCAAAACTTATCCTTCACAAAAGCTAAGATTCATTCAATCCCAGCACTTCCGCATATACCCACTGCGTATATGCGCATTCCCGTAAGGTCTCTCCCCAAGCCACAGGATACATTCCTTTCCACCGCTCATTCATGAACTGCTTCAAATCATTGCGCACAGCAACGACATCGCCATGATCCTTAGCCAGAATGCAGGCAGCCCTGCACCCGCAAAGCTCTCCCTGGCACGTTCCCATGCCCATTCGAGTGCGCCTGCGAAGATCCACGAGATTGTGAACGTCCATATTCCTGATGGCAGAATCTATCTCAGACACAGGCACCTCTTCACACTCGCAAACGACGCTCCCCTCATATTCATCGGAAAGCGGAATGCTAGAGACATTCGCCCCAGCCCTGCCAACGGTCGCCTTCTGCGCCGTAGTAGGCATGGTCCAAATATTCTTGAATATCTTCTCTATGCCTCCTTCCTCAGAGCCAGGAAGAGGGGTAGTTGCAGTCGTGCAAGGAACATCCAGACCCAGCTTCTTGCAAGCCATGTCGGTAGCCTGCTCAGCCATCAGCCTGTAAGTCATCAGCTTACCACCAGTTATCGTTATGAAACCTTTAATTCCGTCGCGAGTCTCGTGATCCAGGCAGACTATGCCACGGCTGATATTCCTGCCGGTAGGATCATTGTCCGCAGAAACAAGTGGACGCACTCCAGCGTAAGCCCGCAAAATCCTGGTCCGAGCAAGCACAGGCGAGAGTTTCGCACCCTCTGAGAGAAGCAGATTCACTTCGTCCGGCATCACCTGCAGATGATCGCACTCCTCATATGGCACCTTAGTGGAAGTAGTGCCAATCACGCACACTGTATCTCCAGGAACAAGGATGTCCGCATTTGCAGGCTTGCGGCAACGATTCAGCACGATTCCGTTGACCCTGTGAGCGAAAATCAGCAAAGCGCCCTTCGCAGGGTACATGCCAATCTTTGCCCCAGCCATCTCTGCAATATGATGCCCCCAGATTCCACACGCATTTATTACCACTGGCGCATGGTACTCGCCACACTCTCCGGTCCTTCGATTCTGCACCTTTACTCCGGTCAGCATATCCTGGTTCTTAATGATTTCCGTGACCTCTGTGTACGTCAGCACCACGGCACCGTGGAGTTTAGCGTCATAAACGTTCGACGCGCAAAGCCTGAACGGGTCCACCGAGCCATCAGGAATGCGCACGGCACCTATGATGGACGGATTCACAGATGGTTCTAGCCTCTTAGCCTCCTGAGGGTCGATGATTTCCGCATTTATTCCAGCCTCTGTGCAGGCTTTGACGAACGTTGCCTGATAGCCTAGGTCATCTTCAGGCAGAGTAATGAAAAACCCTGAAGTATCATCCACGCAATGTCGGGCGATTTTCTTCAGAATCATGTTCTCTTTTATACATTCCGAAGCGGATTCTTTATCAGTGACAGCATAGCGCGCTCCGCTGTGCAGCAAACCATGATTACGCCCAGTCGCTCCGGTCGCAATGTCGTTTCTTTCTATCAAAAGGACTTTCAAGCCCCTAAGGGAACAGTCCCTTGCGGTTCCGGCGCCCGTGATGCCGCCGCCGAGGATTATTACGTCAAATTCCTGTTTCATTTTACTCCCGTATAACTCTCAATCTGCTTTCTCAGGCTCGCGCTCAAGCTCACAGGCTCTTCGCTGTCCGACCTGTCAAGCCACTCTATAGCCAGCTCTGGCTGCCCGAGCATGAAGCATGCAAGGCCGATGTTATAAGCTGCGCAAGCCCTCTTTTCCTTATTTTTATTCTTAGTGAGAGGGAGCCAGTCGTCGATAGCTTCTTTCCATTTGAATGAGTTGGCATGCTCCGCACCATTGGTCCAAGCACTTTCCGCTCCATCGTAATATATTACGAAGAACTGATCCTGATGCCATGTGGACACGAAAGACTTTGCCGCCACCTGACCCGCGCCCTGGGCAGCGCTCTCTGTGCTGTTCCAAAGCCTGCGATTCATTTCCTCAGCAGTAGCCTTCCCATTGCTGTACACATCTACGGCAAGGTCCCTGTCGCCAGCGAAGCCGAAAACCTTATCTTCCTTATTCTGGGTGTCGTAGACGTAAACTTTGACGTTGAAAGGGAGCTTCGCAGCCGAGATGTACGATGAATCGGCAGAATGAATGCCCGCCGAAGTATTTTTTATTGGTGAGCCAAAAGAGACATTTCCGAAAGATGGCTTATCCACAAGAAAAACGACATCCTTATCAACATCCATAGCCAGATTCACCATTGAATCCTTCTGAGTGTAGTCAGAGCCTTTTTCATATTCAATGCTATACAGGTCGATTACCTGCGAACCATTGAAATAATCATGCTCCAAGGCAGACGCAAAGCCAGAAGAAAAAGCCCTGTTGAAAGAAGAATCCCTTGAATCGGAGCCATACAGATAAACGATGCCCATGGTCTTGCGAGAGAGGTTCAGCCCCGAAGCGGACGGTCCCCTCATCTCAGATTCCACCAGCAGCGCCTGAGGAGCGCATGCCGCCAGCATGAATATGCCAGAGAGCAGAATGACAGAAGTCTTTTTCATAATTTTAATCTCCTATTGGCTCGGCAGTCAGATCATACTCATCCGCGCCAGTTATTTTAACATTCATGAATATCCCGCAGAGTTCCTCCGGATCTTTAATCCCAGGGAATTTGTCCGGCGAATAAGTTACAATAATCTCGCCATCCACTTCCGGGCTCTCGCACTGGCTCCTGCAGATGAAAACCCCGTCGGCATAGTCATCTACGAGCACTTTTTCTACCTTCCCAACCCTAGACTGGTTGAATGCGAGTGAAATACCGCTCTGAAGCTCCATGAGCTCGGACAGCCTGCGCTGTTTTTCCTTTTTAGTGATGCGATCCCTGAAATTAGTAGCATCGAAAGTTCCCTCTTCCTCTGAATATTTAAAAGCACCAAGCCGCTCGAACTTAGCCTCGGTGACGAAGTCCAGAAGTTCCTGGAACTCCCGTTTGCCCTCGCCCGGATGCCCGACAATCATCGTAGTCCTCAGCACCACACCTGGCACCTGCGAGCGTAGCTTCGCGATAAGATTCCTCGTCCACTCGCCATCAACGCCCCTGTGCATCTTATTCAGGACTTTATCTGAAATATGCTGAAGAGGAATGTCAAGGTACTTGCAGACCTTCGGATTATCAGCCATCTCTTTCAGGACATCCTCAGGGAAATCAGCAGGATAGGAATAGTGGATCCTTATCCATTCAATTCCCTTGATTTTAGAAAGTTCCTGGATCAGTTTAGCCAGAGAACGTTTTCCATAGAGATCCAGCCCGTAATATGTCGTGTCCTGCGCTATTAGAAGCAGCTCTTTCACGCCTTCGCCGGCAAGCTCGGCCGCCTCTTTCACGAGCATCTCGATAGGCACGCTCTTGTGAGCGCCACGTATGAAAGGAATAGCGCAATAAGAGCACCTGCGGTCGCAGCCTTCGGAAATCTTCAGGTAAGTATAGGAGCGATGCTTCTCGGTAAGATATCGCATCCGCTCGTGCAAGCTGCCAGGATCCACGCCCAAAGCCTTCACTACAGGGGCGAAATCCCTGGCGCCGAACCATTTATCGACTTCAGGAATCAGGCCAGGAAGCTGCCCCATGTAACGCTGCGAGAGGCAGCCTAAAACGAATAACTTCTTCGCATTCCCAGCTTTCTTTCGCAAAGCGCCGTCAAAGATGGCCTGCACAGACTCTTCCTTGGCATCTCCGATGAAACCGCAAGTGTTGATTAAAAGGTAATCCACGGCACGATTATCCCCCTCCGGCACCACTTCGTAATCTTTCTCGACCTGGGAAAGAATGTGCTGAGTGTCCACAGTGTTCTTCGAGCACCCTAGGGTGATCACCTGTATGGATTTCCTTCTATTATTCGGCATATTCCTTATTCGTTAGCTTTATCTTCAGAGGCCTGAGCCTCTTCCTCAGCAGGAGCCTCATCCTTCTTCTCCTCCTCGAAGTCGAAGGATGCATATTTTGCAATCTCGTTGTACCAGTCGATGATTTTCTTCATGTGAGACACGTAGAAGCGGTCTGCGTCATAGTCAGGCACGGCCTTTTCGAAAAGTGCCTTCAACTCATCTGGACTGTCTTTTGAAGTTACCTCCTTCCCGTCAAGCACGTCCTTCAGCTTCGTAAGCACGTCTTTCAGGGAAACCTCTCCGGTCTTGGTGTATACGGATATATCGGCAAGAGTCGTGATTCTGTTCTTCAACCCGAACACAGTCCTAGTCTTATCGCTCAGGGACTCCACGATAGCACCGTTGCGAGCCTGAGCCAGGTACTTGTAAAGGCCGTGCTGGCCAGATACAGAAATAATTTTTGTCAAATCAGTTTTCATATTCATTTAATTTTTAAAATTTTCAATGCGCTATCTGTTTCTTTCTTAAGGTCATCAATCGTGCCACCGTTCCTTATGATGGCATCGGCCTTCGAGATGTCGAATCTCTGTGCTGCGATTCGCTGGATGATGCTCGATTTTGGAACGTTATCTCTTGCCGCCGCCCTTTCCAATCTTAATTCCAGAGGAGCATCCACCAGAATTATCTTGTCCAAGTGCTTCATGAACTCCGGCAGGTCCATTACGATTGCCGACTCCATGGCAGCCGCTTTCTCCCCATTTGCCTCATTCATGGACTTCCACCTAATGAAGTCCCTCAGCACAGCCGGATGAACGATACCGTCCAGCTTAGCCAAATTATCTCTCGACAAGAAAGCCAGTTCGGTCAGCTTCGCCTTGTCGAACTTCCCGTCAGCCTTTCTGATGCTGCAGCCGAAAGCCTCCTCGATGGCATCCAGCAAGGAATCATCTGTCTGGTAAAGACGTTTTGCCGCAGAGTCTGAATCATAGACCGGAATGCCCTCCGCGGCTATGATCCCGCAAACTGCGGATTTTCCGCTTCCTATGCCCCCTGTGACAGCGAATGTTATCATTTTCTATCCTCCTCTACGCAATCGAACACCTCTGGATCCAGAGTATATTCAATCACCCCTTTAGGAATGTTCCGAGCCTTCGCTATGCATTTCCCGCCAAGGGACTTTTCAAAGTCGGAGTAATCGATGTAGAAGCTAACCACGTCGGATGGATCTTCAGAAAGAGGGAAAGTGCATTTGTAAGTCACTTTCGCGGTGGATGGGAATATTTTCAATTCCTTTCCCACTGGAACGTTCCTGGCAATGATGGCTACGTCGTCTTTTATCTCGACGAAACGCGTTACATCCAATGAATAGTTCACCTCGGAGACCGACATCCGCACCCCATTTATAGGTTCCAGCTTAACTGTGCCGTGGCTGCTGGAACGAATGTTCGAGAGCTCGATAGTCTTCGTGAACACCCTGTCCACGTGCTCCAGGTGGAACGGCTCACCGTAAATCGTTATGGAATCCGGCGTGACTTTCATGCCGTCCATGGCAGTGTACTGGGGCCTGAACGACAGGATGGCCTCCGCCTGCACTGGCACCTTTTTATTATTCTCGTACGGAAAACGGAACTGGAAAGTGTCTGACACGAAAGACTCCAGCCTCACCCCTTCCCCAAAAATCTCGTTCACATAATTGCTCAGCTCAGCGGAAGTAATGTAGAAGATTTCCCCGTCCTTATGGTGCATGTCTTTCGGGTCAAACATTATCCTGATGGCGTTCCGCTTTGACATAGAAGAATTCCGCACCAGGCTGAAGCCGGAAGTGCGGCACCGGGCCACGATGAGGCTAGAATTAGAAGAAACGTTGGAATGCCCCTCGATGTTGCAGACAGCCACCACCGGCACGCTCATAGTGCTGGAATAATTCAGCGACAGATTATGAATGAGCCATATAGTGAAAGCGAGCAGGGCAGAGAGTATGAATATTACTGAGTCCCTGCCGTTGAGATGGGTCTTCTGCAAGAAGGCATGGAGACGTTCCTTCCACATTTGTTCCTCCCTACTTAGGCTGAGTGTCGGAATAATCCTTCACGAGTGAATTCTTATCGACTCTAAGCTTCACGTCGCCATCAACCTTGATGAGCGCTGACTTCTCGTTTATTTCCTCTATCACTCCATAGATGCCCCCGACGGTGACGACTTTATCCCCTTTCTTCAGGGATTTACGGAAGTTTTCCAATTCTTTCTGCTGCTTGCGCTGAGGCCTGATCATGAAAAGCCACAGGATCACGAACATAGCAATTATCATGATCCAGAACATTGCGCTGCTGGTTCCTGCGCCACCTTGCGCAGCACTGCCGGAAGCAGGAGCCGAAGAGGCTTGAAGTAAAATCGTAAGCATTTTCATATCCTAATAATTTTGTACAAATTTAATTAATTTTCGACGGTTTTCACTATCTCCCCTT
This sequence comes from Bacteroidales bacterium UBA1680, assembly GCA_002320605.1. GTDB lineage: Bacteria > Bacteroidota > Bacteroidia > Bacteroidales > UBA932 > Cryptobacteroides. The sequence continues at coordinate 200,945 of DCKG01000015.1, forward strand.
CCTCAATGAGCTTCTTTATGAGCTTGTCCAGAAGTCCGTTCACGAACTGGCGGCTCTTCGGAGTGCTGTAGAACTTGGAGATTTCGACATATTCATTGATGGTCACGCGCAAAGGCATGTCCGGAAAAGCCTTTGCCTCCGAGAGACCCATCACGATGAGCTCTATGTCGGTGACGAAGAGGCGATTGTCGTCCCAGTCAGGCACCATTTCCGCTATACGCTTGAGGTATTTGCCATAATTGACATAGGACGTGCGCAACAGCTTGAACACGAAATCTTTATCGCTGCCCACCTTCTGCTTCTGATTGCCATGGCCTGCCTTCACCATGTCGCTCTTATAAAGTTCCGGCAGAGTCCATCTCTCGCCAGCGGCGAAATCTTTCATGGCGTTGCAACACCAAGTCAATGAATATGCCAGATCGTCATTCCACCACAGGGACATGTCTTCAAGGATCCTCTCTAGTTCCTCGTCGTCCACAAGTTCATCCTCGAAGATTTTCGTGAACAGGGCAGCGTCCTCCTTCAAAGACCTCTCCGGCGCATTCATGTACTCATTGAAATATTCCCTTGTTCTGACAGTGTCATAGAGCCTCCTCAGGAAAGCATCATGTTGCTCCCAGGAGAGGCCCCTTTTTGAGATGATCTTCTGAAAATCAGGATCCTCCGAGAGCAGAGGGGCGACCTGGTTCTCACCGAATTTCATGTTCGGATGCTTTTCTTCCTCGGTAGGGTTGAACTTGGCAGAAGTTTCCTTAATCCTTCTCCTGGCTTCTTTGGTCAGGGCTGGAATAAGGTCAAGCATGAAAAGATATAGAGTTCTAGTCGCTTCCAGAGATTCTTTTAGCTGACTTTCTGCTTCTTCAAGCGTCATGGACTGGTCCTCGGCATAGCTGTACAGCACCTTGAAAGCCTTTATTCGCAAAATGCGCCGGTTAAGCATATTCTTAATAAATTTTACGCAAATATAACATACTATTTTTAGATTTTTATTAAATTTGTTTGCTAAATGAAAACTCAGCGCAATATGTTTAAAGACGATCAAGAGCGGCCGAATTACGCTGACCGCAATTCAGAAGACGTTTTTTCGATTCCAGTGCGAGCTGGGAAGCGGACTTACTTCTTCGATGTCAAAACCACCAAGGGCAATAATGATTACTACCTTACCATCACTGAAAGCAAACGCAGACAGGAACAGGATGGCAGTTTCACTTACGACAAGCACAAAATTTTCCTGTACAAGGAAGATTTCGCTAAATTTCAGGAAGGCCTGGCACAGGCTGTAGATTACATGAGGAAGAATCTTCTGAAAGATACGGAGGAGGATGCTTCTGAGGCACAAATGACTGAAGAGACAGGCGAGCGACCGTCCGATAAGCCGCAGCAACAAGAAGGTAAAGACTTCACTAACGTTAAATTTGAAGAACTCTAATCGACGATTAAGAAACTTCACTAATAACTTTATATATGAGCAAAGAAATTTCTAGACGAGCATTCCTGAAAACAGGGACTGCTGCAGCCGTAGGTCTAGCTATGGCACCGAACATCATCATCGCTGGAGAAAAAACTCCCAGGAAAGACAAGAAAAAAAAGCTTGCTCCTAGCGATAAGCTGAACATATTGGGAGTTGGCATAGGTGGTCGAGGAGCAGCCGACCTCGCAGAGATGGAGACAGAAAACTTCATCGGGCTTTGCGACGTCGACTGGAAATACGCTGATCACGTTTTCAACAAGTATCCGCAGGCCAAAAAATACAACGACTACCGCGTGATGTTCGATGAGATGCTGGACAAGGCTGATGCCGTCATGGTTGCTACGGCTGACCACACTCACGCAGTGATCGCTGCCGCAGCTCTCGCTGCAGGAAAGCATGTCTATGTAGAGAAGCCAATGACCCTCACTGTTTACGAGGCAAGGCTCCTCACCAAGCTGGCGAAGAAAATGCGCGTAGCTACCCAGATGGGTAACCAAGGTGCTTCCAGCAAGGGCACTAGAAAAGCTCTGGAGTGGCTCTGGAATGGCGAGATCGGCGACGTGCGAAGAGTAGACTGCTTCACCGACCGTCCTATCTGGCCACAGGGACTTGAAAGACCAGAGAAAGTGGAAGATATTCCTTCTACTCTCAACTGGGAAAGCTTCATCGGCCCTGCCCCTATGAGGCCTTACAACTCCATCTACACACCTTGGAACTTCCGCGGCTGGTGGGATTTCGGAACCGGAGCCCTCGGCGACATGGCTTGCCACATCATGCACGTTCCTTATAAAGGACTGAATCTTGGAGCACCTGCACACGTGGAGGCTTGCTCTACTTCCCTGCTTACCGACTGCTGCCCAAGCGCAGAAAAAATCAGATACAAAGTGAAGGCTAGGGACAACATGCCTAAGATGTCTCTGCCGGAGGTAGAGGTTCGCTGGTACGACGGAGGCTTCATGCCAGAAAGGCCAGAGGGATTACCTGCTGGTTTCAACCTGAACATCAACGGCGGCTGCAGCATTTTCTACGGCACGAAGGACATCATGGTGGTAGGCACCTACGGAACAGACCCTATCCTCGTTTCAGGAAGGAACCCGGAAGTTCCTCACATTCTTAGGGAAGTCACCCTGTCGCACCAGCAGGACTGGATCCGCGCCTGCAAGGAAGACCCGGATTCCAGAATTCCTAGCAACTCAGACTTCAGCGAGTCAGGCCCATTCGTAGAAATGGTAGACGTAGGAGTCGCTGCCGTTAGGCTTCAAACCCTGAATCAGATTCTTGACTATGATAGCGAGAAGATGGAATTCACGAATATTCCTGCCAACGCCACCATCAAGATTCTAGAGAAAGACGGATTCTCCATCCATGACGGACACCCGACATTCCAGAACAAATACACCGATCCTGTGAATGCCAGGGAATTCGCAGCTCACCTGCTGAAGAGGGAATACCAGAATGGCTACTCTCTTCCAGCAATGCCTACTGATGTCTAATCTTCAATGAATATAACATATTAATAATATGAAAAAGATTGTATATATCGCAGCAAGCGCTGCTATGATTCTATCACTTGCTTCTTGCAAGAATAGTGGCAAGAAAGCGAAGGAAGCTGCTTCCACGGAAGCAGAACCTGCGCCAACGGAAATCAAATATCTTTCTACTGAGGAAACTACCCAGGAAGTCAACAACGAGGGCGCTCCTGCATACATCGCGGTCAACAAGCCTCAGGTGGATTTATCCTCCGTCCCTCAGGATGCGGACGGATATTACATGATATTCAATGGCAAGGATTTAGCCGGATGGCGTACTTATGGCCGCGACACAGTGACCGCCAGATGGACTGTTGAAGACGGGGCAATCAAATTCTCCGGAAGCAACACAGGCGAGGGCCAGACGTCAGAAGGCGGAGACCTGCTTTTCGCTCACAAGTTCAAGGATTTCGAGCTGGATCTCGAGTGGAAGATATCCGAGGGAGGCAATTCAGGAATATTCTACCTCGCTCAGGAAATCGAGACAAAAGATAAGGACGGCAACCTTCGCTGGGAGCCTATCTACATCTCCGCTCCTGAATATCAGGTTCTCGATAATGCCAACCATCCTGATGCAAAGCTTGGAAAAGATGGCAACCGTCAGAGCGCATCTCTGTACGACATGATTCCTGCCGTGCCTCAGAACCAGAAACCTTTCGGGGAATGGAACAAGGCGAAAATCCTCGTTTATCAGGGAACCGTGGTTCATTACCAGAACGACGAGAAAGTTCTCGAATATCATCTGTGGACCCAGCAGTGGACCGACATGCTGCAGGCTTCAAAATTCTCCGAGAAGGCTTGGCCTCTCGCTTTCGAACTGCTGAACAACTGCGGTGGCGAGAATCATGAAGGCTACATCGGCATCCAAGACCATGGAAATGATGTGTGGTACAGGAACATCAGAGTTAAAGAATTGAAATAACGCCATGAAAAAGTCTTTTCTATTAGCATTATCATGCGTTCTACTGGCCCTGCCTTCCTGCGCTCCTAAGCAGGAAAGCCAGGCACAGGCAACTCCTAAGAAAGAAATAGGAGTCCAGCTCTACAGCGTCAGGGATGCTATCAGAGACGAAGGCTTCGACACCGTGATCAAGGAACTTGCTGGCATGGGCTACACCTACGTGGAGGCAGCCGGCTACAGCGACAAGGAAGGAACCCTTTACGGTCAGAAGCCGGAAGACTACAAGGCTAAACTGGAATCCGTCGGGCTGAAATCAATGTCTACCCACATTGGGCACCCTCTTTCTCCTGAAGAGCTTAAGAGCGGTGACTTCACGGAAGCCATGAAATGGTGGGACAAGGCTATCGCAGACCACAAAGCTGCAGGATGCAAATACATCGTTACGCCTTACTTCCCGGTTCCTGACAACCTGAAGGATCTGAAGACCTACTGCGACTACTTCAACGCCATCGGCAAGAAATGCGCAGAAAGCGGCATTTCCTACGGCTATCACAACCACTCTCACGAGTTCAAGAAGGTAGAGGACCAGGTCGTTTACACTTACATGCTTGAGAACACAGACCCTCAGTACGTATTCTTCGAGATGGACGTATACTGGGCCGTTATGGGACAGGCCTATCCTGTCGAGCTGTTCAGAAAATATCCTGGCCGCTTCAAGATGCTCCACATCAAGGATCACTTCGAGCTTGGCGAAAGCGGAATGGTTGGCTTCGATGCCATATTCAATAACGCTGAGACCGCTGGAATGCAGAATTTCATCGTCGAGCTGGAAGCCTTCACCGATGGCAACTGGAGAAACGGCATGAAGAAATGCGCAGACTATCTGCTTAACGCACCGTTCGTTAAGGAGACATATTAAAAACAATGGTTCATCAACGCAAAAAAGCCCGGGCTCTTGAAGCTCGGGCTTTTTTGCGCCTTTTGCAACAATATTTTAATATATCTGACACCGTAAAAAATATTGTTTTATGAATATCTTTCAGTACTTTTGCTAAAATCTGATAAAATCTAAGCAAATGGCAAATAAACTTCAGGAATTAACGGATAAACTCTACAACGAGGGCCTCTCCAAGGGCAAGGAAGAAGGGGAAGCCCTCCTCGCCAAAGCTAACGAGCAGGCCGAGATGATAATCAGCAACGCCAAGGAAGAGGCTGCGGCCATAATCGAAAAGGCACGCAAAGAAGCCGAGGACTACAAGTCCAACGTCCAGAGCGACGTCAGCATGGCGGGCTCTAAGAGCGTTCAGACGGTAAAGCAGGACATTGAGAATCTGATCGTAGCAAAAATCGTTGACGCACCAGTCTCAGACGTGCTTTCATCCGCTGATTTCGTGAAAGGCATTCTAAAAAGCGTTGCCGAGAAGTTCAGCACCCAGGAATCTGCCGACCTGAACGTCGTGTTGCCTGAATCGCTGAAGTCCCAGCTGGAACCTTTTGTCACAGGGGAACTGTCCAAGGCCATCGGCAAAGGCATCACAGTGCAATTCTCCAAGAAAATCTGCGGAGGCTTCACCATCGGGCCTAAAGATGGCTCATATTTCATCAGCCTGACCGACGAGACGTTCAAGAGCCTCATCGGAGAGTATCTGAAACCAGCTACAAAGAAGCTTCTGTTCGGATAGATGAAGAACTACGAATACATCATAGCAAGCCTCCCCGCCCTATCGCAGGATTGGAAGTTTCCGCAAGACAGGAATTTTTCGAGCTACATCGAAGAAATCAAAGCCTTGGCGGACGCATCCGATCGTAAGGCAATAGATGCCCTGCTGAGCGGCTACGAAGACAAGAACCTGAATGAGGAATTCTATGGCAAAATGCTCTCCTGCAAAGACAAATTCCTCAAGGAATATTTCGCATTCGACCTGCAGGTGAGGAATTGCAAAGCCAGGTTCCTGAACAAGGCTTTCGGAAGGAAAGAGAATCAAGACACCATCAGCTTGGAAACAGGCATAGAGTTCACAGAGGCGTCTAAGCTTGAGGCAGCCCTGGCGCAGACAGATCTGCTGGGCAGAGAGAAGGCGTTGGACGACCTCATGTGGAATAAGATTTCCGAAATCACCACATTCGACTATTTCGACATAGATGCCGTCCTTGGATTCATCGCGAAGTTGCACATCATCGACAGGTGGCTGTCACTCGACGAGCAGACCGGCAGGCAGATGTTCTCCAAGCTAGTGAGCGAGGTGCGCGGCACTTTCAAAGGAGTAGAATATGACCCAAGAAAAATAGAAGATAATAGAATATGAAGACAACAGGTAAGGTAACAGGCATAGTATCAAACCTCGTCACGGTGCAGGTGGATGGACCAGTGGCGGAGAACGAGCTCTGCTACATCACTCTCGACGGCACTCCGCTGATGGCAGAGGTCATCAAGGTGAATGGTGACAGAGCCTCGGTGCAGGTTTTCGAAAGCACCAGAGGCCTGAAGAATGGAGATTCCGTGGAATTCGAGGGCAGGATGCTGGAAGCAACCCTCGGGCCGGGGCTTCTTTCAAGCGTGTATGACGGGCTCCAGAACAATCTGGAGACAATGGAGGGCGTATTCCTGAAGAGAGGAGAATATACCGACCCTCTCGATCACGAGAAGCTCTGGGATTTCACCCCGCTCGCCAACACGGGCGACAAAGTTGTTGCCGCAGACTGGCTGGGAGAAGTAAAAGAGGGGTGGCTGCCTCACAAAATCATGGTGCCGTTCACATTCAAAGGAGAATATACTGTCAAGTCCGTAGTCCCTGAAGGCCAGTACACCATAGATAATGTCGTAGCAGTGCTGACAAACGAGCAAGGCGATGACGTAAATGTCACCATGGCTCAGAAATGGCCTGTGAAGGTTGCCATTAAAGCCTACAGAGAGAAGCCTAGGCCGCAGAAAATCATGGAGACAGGCGTGCGTTGCATAGACACGTTCAATCCTATAGCGGAAGGCGGCACGGGATTCATCCCTGGGCCTTTCGGATGCGGAAAGACGGTGCTCCAGCATGCCATCGCGAAGCAGGGAGACGCCGACGTGATAGTCATGGCTGCCTGCGGAGAGCGAGCCAATGAGGTCGTCGAGATATTCAGTGAATTCCCTGAGCTCATAGACCCGCACACAGGCAGGCACCTGATGGAGAGAACCACTATCATCTGCAACACCTCCAACATGCCGGTAGCCGCTCGCGAAGCCTCCGTCTACACCGCAATGACTATCTGCGAATATTACAGAGCCATGGGGCTGAAATGCTTGCTGCTTGCAGACTCGACTTCCAGATGGGCTCAGGCGCTCAGGGAAATGTCCAACAGAATGGAGGAACTTCCGGGGGCAGATGCATTCCCTGTCGATTTGTCGTCAATCATTTCGAACTTCTACGCCAGGGCAGGAATGGTCGTGCTGAACAATGGGCAGACAGGAGCCGTGACATTCATAGGTACGGTCTCCCCTGCCGGTGGAAATCTCAAGGAACCTGTCACGGAATCCACCCAGAAGGCGGCCAGGTGCTTCTACAGCCTGGAACAGAACAGGGCAGACCAGAAGCGCTACCCTGCCGTGAACCCGATAGACTCTTATTCAAAATATCTCGAATATCCTGAAATCGCCGCCTACCTCGACGAACATGTGGAAAAAGGCTGGGCAGGCAAGGTTCAGGAGGCGAAAAACATCGTCCGCAGAGGCCGCGAATCTTACGAACAGATAAACATCCTCGGCGATGACGGCGTGCCTGTGAGCTATCACGTGAGCTACTGGAAATCGGAGCTCATCGATTTCGCTTTCCTGCAGCAGGATGCCTTCGACGAGGTGGACGCACTCTGCCCGCTGGAAAGGCAGAAATTCATGCTTGACCTGCTTCTGGACATCTGCGACAAGGATTTCGATTTCGATGATTTCGAGAAGTGCCGCGATTTCTTCAAGGAATTAATAAACGACCTTCGCCAGATGAACTATACGAAGTTCCAGAGCAAGGAGTTCAAGGAATATGAAGACAGAATCTCTAAACTAGCGGAAGACAATGGCAAATAAAGCATATCAAAGAATATACACCAAGCTGGACGCGATCACCAAAGCTACGGTGACGCTAAAGGCAAGCGGAGCGTCAAACGATGAGCTCGCCTACGTCGGCGACCGCTTGGGACAGGTCGTGAAAACCAAGAACGACTCGGTCACCCTTCAGGTTTTCGCAGGCACCGAGGGCATTCCGACCAACGCTGAAGTCACATTTCTCGGCGAGCCCCCTACCCTGACTGTCGGCGAACAGCTCTCAGGCAGGTTCTTCGACGCCTACGGCCACCCTATTGACGGAGGCCCTGAAATCGAGGGAGAGAAGAGGCAAATCGGAGGTCCTTCCGTGAATCCTTACAAGAGGCGCGAGCCATCGGAGCTGATTCCTACCGGAATCGCTGGAATCGACCTGAACAACACCATAGTCTCGGGACAGAAAATCCCGTTCTTCGCCGACCCTGACCAGCCGTACAACCAAGTAATGGCGGACGTTGCGCTGAGGGCGGACGTGGACAAGATCATCCTTGCTGGAATGGGGCTCTCCAACGACGACTACCTGTTCTTTCGCCACTCTTTCGAGAACGCTGGCGTGATGGACAAGATAATATGTTTCATCAACACGACCGAGAACCCTCCGGTGGAAAGGCTTCTGGTGCCAGACATGGCTCTGACCGCCGCTGAATATTTCGCAGTGGACAAGAACGAGAAAGTGCTGGTGCTGCTCACCGACATGACTCTGTACGCAGATGCTCTATCGATAGTTTCGAACCGCATGGATCAGATTCCTTCCAAGGATTCCATGCCAGGCTCTCTGTACTCCGACTTAGCGAAGATTTACGAAAAAGCCGTACAGCTGCCAACCGGCGGTTCCATCACGATTATTGCCGTCACCACGCTGAACGACGGAGACATCACCCACGCCATTCCTGATAACACAGGTTACATCACCGAAGGCCAGCTGTACTTGCGTGCCGACGCTGATTCCGGAAAAGTCATAATCGACCCGTTCCGCTCCCTGTCACGTCTGAAACAGAGAGTCCAGAACAAGAAGACGCGCGAGGATCACAGCCAAGTCATGAATGCCGGCGTCCGGCTATATGCCGACGCCCAGAATGCCAAGACCAAGCTGGAGAATGGCTTCGACCTTTCGGACTACGATCACCGATGCCTTGCCTATGCCAAGGAATATGCTACCAGGCTGCTCTCCATCGATGTCAACATCTCTATTGAAGAGATGCTAGACACAGCATGGGAGCTCTTCGGCAAATATTTCACCAAAGCTGAGACCGGCATCAAGCAGAGCTTCATAGACAAATACTGGAAAGGTAAAGAATAATGGCTATTAAGTTTCAATACAACAAAACGTCCCTGAACAACTTGAACAAGCAGCTCAAGATGCGTCAGAACGCCCTGCCTACGCTTCAGAACAAGGAGAGCGCCCTGAGGCTGGAGGTGCGCAAGGCAAAGGACAGGAGCGAAAAGCTGATAGAGGAACTCGATGCCGCAATGAAGAAATACGATTACCTGGCAGCGCTCTGGAACGAATTCGACCCTGGACTCATCGCAATCACCGACGTGGATTTAGTTACGGTGAAGGTAGCAGGCGTAAAATGCCCCGAGCTGAAGGACATACACTACGAGATACGTCCGTTCAACGCCTTCGTGAAACCGGCCTGGTACATCGACGGAGTGAGAATTCTGAAAGAGCTTTCCAAGCTGGGAATCGAGTCCGAGGTCTACCTTAAGAAGCGCGAAATACTGGACTGGCAGAGGAGGAAGACTACGCAGAAGGTTAATCTTTATGAAAAAGTCCAGATTCCTGGCTATCAGGAGGCCATCAGGAAGATAAAGAGGTACATGGAAGACGAAGACAACCTCAGCAAGGCTTCTTCAAAAATAGTGAAGGAGCGCCATGCAGAGGAAGAAGAAATGGAGGAGGCAGGAATATGATAGATAGAATGACAAAATATTCCTTCGTGCTCCTAAGCGGCGGCGAGGCAGAATTTCTCAGGCAGATAGAGGCTCTGGGCCTCGTTGACATCACCCGCTCATCAAAGCCAGTGGACGACAGGTCTTCCGCCCTCGTTTCCAAAATCGCGGAGCTAAAGTCTGCCATCGAGAAGCTCGGGAAAACCGATTTCAGCAAGGATCCTGATTACGAGAAATTCTCAAATGCAGCGATCTCCGAGATAGAAAATCCTCTGGAAACATTCAAGCTGAACGAGGCCGACCTGTCTTCGCTCCGGTCGGAGCTGTCTGAGGCGTGCCGCGAGCTTGAAAACAGAAAGGCGTGGGGCAGCTTCGACAAGGAAAAGCTGGAGGCCCTCGGCGAAAGAGGGGTTAAAATCCGCTTTTACAAGACTTCCATTAAGCATTTCAACCCAGCTTGGGAGGAGCAATTCCCGCTCCAGGTCATCTCGCGGAGCAAGGATGCGGTCTGGTTCGTGACCGCTTCGGACGATCCGGAATATTCATTCCCAATCGACGAAATAGCAGCGCCGGAGGGGGACGAGGCGGAAGCGAAGGAAAGGATATTGGATATTCAGGAGAGAGCAATAGCCTGCAAAGGCACTCTGCTCACGCTAAGGCAATATATTCCTAACCTTAAAGAAGATCTTGCCGAGGCATCCTCCTCGCTGCAGCTCTATCTTGCGGACAAAGGCTGCGGCAAAGCTGCCGAAGACAGAATCACCACATTCGAGGGTTTCGCTCCCGTGGAGAAAGACGCGGCTCTTTGCAAAGCATTCGACGACATGGACGTGCTCTACTTGAAGGAGGCCGCGACTAAGGCGGACAATCCTCCAATCAAGTTCAAAAGCAACAAATTCACGAACATGTTCACGGTCCTGACGGACATGTACGGACGCCCGGTCTATGACGAATTCGACCCTACCTCTTTCCTCTCGATTTTCTTCATGCTCTTCTTCGCGATGTGCATGGGGGATGCTGGTTACGGAATATTGCTGGTCCTGATAGGACTGGCTCTTGGGAAGCAGAGCGGCACATCTTCCATCGGTAAGCTCGTGACGACTCTCGGCGCCGCCACGTTCGTAATGGGGATAGTCTTGCATACATTTTTTGGCATGGACATTAGCCAGGCTGGCTGGGTTCCGGGATGGCTGAAGAAATGCATGATAACCGGCACCGTGTTCGGATATGACGCCCAGATGCTATTCTCCATACTCATAGGCATAGTGCACTTAAGCATCGCCTTTGTGCTGAAGACAGTATATACTGTTAAAAGGAATGGCTTCTTCAATTCACTCGGCACTGTGGGATGGACGCTTCTCATCGTGGGCAGCGTCATAGTCGGAGGCTTCGCACTGCTGAACGTGATTGACACCAGCACCACCAAGACTATACTCATCGTGCTGGGCATTGTTTCAGCCATTGGAATATTCCTTCTGAACGACCTGCACCGCAATCCGCTAGCAAATGTGGGCATGGGGCTGTACGAGACTTACAACACCGCCACCGGACTGCTGGGAGACGTGCTCAGCTACCTTCGCCTTTATGCTCTCGGGCTTGCGGGAGGGATGCTTGGCAGCGCTTTCAACTCTTTGGGAATGAGCGTGATGGGAGGAGGAGCACTGGGCATATTTTTCGGAGTGTTAATCCTTGTGTTCGGTCACGTGCTCAATTTGGCGATGTGCTGCCTCGGAGCATTCGTGCATCCGCTCAGGCTCAATTTCCTGGAGTTCTTCAAGAACAGCGGTTACGAAGGAACCGGCAGGGCTTACCGTCCGCTTGGCGAAAAAGCAGAAAATATTTAATATGAACAAATAAACATCTAATCATCATGAACTTAATTCTTGGTTACATCGGACTCGGCCTAATGTTAGCCCTCGCCGGAATCGGCTCCTCGATTGGAACGACGATTGCCGGCAACGCCGCTGAAGGCGCTCTCAAAGTAAATCCTGAAAAATCCGGAAACTACATGGTGCTTTCGGCTCTTCCTGCCACGCAGGGTATATATGGATTCGTAGCATTCTTCATGTGGCTCGGCAAGATTGGAGAAGCCAGCGGCGCAATGATGTTCGGCATCGGAATCTCGGTAGGCTTGGTCTGCCTGATCTCAGCCATTCGTCAGGGCATGGTCTGCGCCAATGGCATCGTGGGCGTAAGCCAGGGACACAACGTTTTCGTGAACACCCTCATCTACGCAGCCCTTCCTGAATTCTACGCAATCCTTGGTCTTGTCGGAGCCATCATGGCAATGTAAAGCATTGATGAATATATGGCTCTGATCAAATCAATATCAGGCATTCGTGGAACGATAGGGGGAAGGCCCGGTGAGGGCCTCTCCCCTATTGATATAGTTAAATTTACCTACGCTTACTGCGCTACTCTGCCTTCTAGGAAATCCGCCCCGAACGGCGACCGCTACAAAGTGGTCGTGGGGAAGGACGCCCGCCTGTCCGGCACCATGGTCGAGCAGCTCGTTGTTGGTACCCTGCTTTCCTGCGGAGTCGATGTGGTCCGTGCAGGCCTTGCCTCCACCCCGACAACGGAAATGGCTGTGAAGTTCGCCCATGCCGACGGCGGAATAATCTTGACTGCCTCGCACAATCCTCGCCAGTGGAACGCACTTAAACTCCTTAACGACAAGGGAGAATTCCTGACCGCAGCCGAGGGTCAACAGATTCTGGATCTTGCAGAGAAAGAGGACTTTGATTTCGCCGGCGTTGACGACCTGGGAAAAGTCTGCGACTACGATTTCACGGACGATCACCTGGACGCTGTTCTGGAACTCGAAGCCGTTGACGTTGATGCGATTAAAGATGCTCATTTCAAAGTTGTCGTGGATGCGATAAACTCAGTCGGCGGCATTATCATGCCTCGCCTGCTGGAAAGACTTGGGGTCGAGTGCATAAGGCTCAATTGCGAGCCTACTGGCAACTTCGCTCATAATCCAGAACCCCTGCCATCAAACCTGACCGCTTTGAGCGAGACAGTCATCGCCCAGCAGGCAGACCTAGGCATTTCTGTTGACCCTGACGTTGACAGACTTGCATTCATTTGCGAGAACGGAGAGCCGTTCGTGGAAGAATATACCCTCGTAAGCGTTGCTTCGTATTTATTCGAAAGAGCGGCAGACATCGCCAAATGCGAGGGGAAGACGCTCGCTGAGGTCACTGCTCCATACGCTCCGGTCTCCTGCTCCAATCTTTCTTCCAGCCGTGCGCTGCGCGACGTTACTGAGAGATTTGGCGGGAAATATTACGCAGCCGCCGTCGGAGAAGTGAACGTCACTACTAAGATGCACGAGATGAAAGCATTGATTGGCGGCGAGGGCAACGGAGGCGTCATCTACCCTGCGTCTCATTATGGCCGAGACGCCATGGTGGGCGTGGCATTATTCTTGTCTAATCTGGCTCACAAGAGGATGAAGGCAAGCGAGCTGAAGAAGACCTATCCTGAATATCACATCGTGAAGAACAAGATAGAGCTTAGCGACAAGGCTCTCATAGATAAGATTCTGGACAGGATGAAAGATGTTTTCTCCTCTGAGGAGCTTTCGACAATCGACGGGGTGAAAATCAGCTTCGAAAAGGAGCGCAAGTGGGTTCACCTGCGTCGTTCAAACACCGAGCCTATCATCAGGATCTACGCCGAGGCCCCTGCCCAGGCCGATGCCGAAGCCCTTGCGCAGCAGGTCATTGGAATCGCAAAAGGCATTATCGACAAAGGATAGATTCCTGTCTTTCTCTTGTCATTTAATCCTCATCAAGATTCTTCCTTTTACCGTCATCCTGACGAAAGTCAGAACCTAATCAAAGCAACAATGTTCTCATTCAGAACCACATCCCTGGAAAACCAGCTCGACAGAGCCCTGCTAGACGGCAAGGTAGGCTGCTTCTGCACCCAGAACTGCTGGGATACAGCCAGCCATAAATACATGTACGAACTGTTCCAGGGACGTGGGAACCTGAAAGCCCTCTTCACTCCGCGTGATGCGGAACTGACCCCTGAAACCAACCACATAATATTCAGCGTCAACGATCTTGACGGTCTAGACGCAGTGGTCGTTGAAATCCAAGACGTAGGTGCAAGATATTTCAATTACACTAAAGACGTTTTCACATTGATGGGAACGCTGTCTTCAATGGAGACCCCTCCAGCTCTCTACATCGTAGACCACATCAACCCAGCCGGTAGAATAGTCGAAGGCTCTATGCCTGACGGGAAATCGGAACAGCATATTCCTAAAGTAGCTCACCGCCACGGCCTCACCCTAGGCGAGCTTTGCAACATCTACTATTCCGAGCTCGGCGGGAAATTCGCCCTCCACGTCATATCAGCTCTAGCGAACGACGCAACCCGGCAAATTCTCCCTTGGACCATCGCACCAGCATCGGACATTCCAGGAATGTTCACTTGCTACATGTACTCCGGCGGAGGCCTTTGGAATAACACCAGCATCACTCCCGGAATAGGCACGGCAAGGCCATATGAATATTTCGGGGCGCCTTTCATCCGCCACTCCGTACTCGATGTCCTTCCTGCGCCGGCGGGGGTCCTGATGCGTCCATGCTCGTTCACCCCTGCGGCAGGCCGCTATGCTTGCCAGAAATGCTATGGCTACCAGATAATGCTCCAGCCTGGAGCGGAATATCATTCTCTGCTCCACACTCTCCAGCTGATAAGATATTTCCTAGAAAGATATCCTCAGTTCGAGCTGTTCGACGAATTCGAGGCAAAGCTATCCGATCCCGGGATGATGGAATATCTTCATGGTGCCATCTCGTTCCAGGAGCTTCGGGAGCACGTCAAAGTCGAGGAGCAGAAATGGATCCGGAAAGCCAAGCGATACTCTCTCTACGATGACACCCCATACCGAATAAAATGAACGCAATAAAACTAACCGCGAATTATTTTTATGCAATTTTTAGTAATCATCTTCGCATTAGCAATATCTACGTTGCTCGGAATAGTACTCATTCCGAGGATAATGATTATCTCAGAAAAGAAGAATTTATACGATTCAACTAACGTTAGGAAAATCCACAACGGCAAGATTTCCAGGCTCGGAGGCGTAAGTTTTTTCCCTAACTTGCTCATCACGCTCAGCATAACTCTCGCGCTCACATTCTGGCTCTCCCAAGACGGGATGATTAGCATTCCCACACGCACAGATACCACCTTCTTTTACATCGAATTCTTGCTCATGTGCGCCAGCATGTCCATTCTTTTCCTGGTCGGGCTTGCAGACGACCTGGTCGGGGTTCGCTACAGGATAAAATTCATTTTCCAGATAGTCAGCTGCATTCTCATAATGACGGCAGGCGTTAGGCTCACCGACTTCTGCGGCTTTTGGGGACTATATTCCATTCCGACATGGCTAGGCATAGGACTGTCTTTCTTAGTTATCATATTCCTAACCAATGCCATCAACCTCATAGATGGAGTGGACGGGCTTGCGTCGGGGCTTGCCATCATCTCTCTCCTCGCCTTCATGTTAGTATTCACTAAAGGCGGGCTGCTATACTATTCCGAATGTTGCGCCGCATTACTTGGCACTCTTGCAATATTCTGGTTATACAACACCTTCGGCGACAGCACCAAAGGCAAGAAAATATTCATGGGCGATTCCGGAAGCCTCTCTCTCGGGTTCATGCTGAGCTTTCTGCTGATTAAGCTGAATCAGAACGTCGGCTCGCAGAAGAATCCTCTCTGCTATGAAGATATGGTTCTAGCAGCCTCCACGCTCATAGTGCCCGTATTCGATGCGCTCAGGGTAGCCGGCTTCAGGGTGCTGAACAGGCGGAACCCTTTCCTTCCAGACAAGAACCACATACACCACAGGTTGAACAGGGCTGGCATGCGGAAAATGGAGGTCATGGTCAGCATCATTATCTTCGACATATTCTTCATGGCACTGAATTATGCCCTGGCATTCTATCTTAACATCACATGGATTCTTCTGATAGACATCTTTGCATGGACGCTGGCGCACAGGATGCTCTCTCGCAGGATGAAGGCATACGAGGTGAAGAACCACATGGCTCACGACATTGCCGGCAACCAGTTTGCAATCATGAACCCTGCCCATTACGGCATGTGCCTCGAGAGCAACTTCATCGTCACCAAGACCCCCGAAGAATCCGCCCTCCTCGGCAACTACGAAATCCACGCCCTCGAAGACCTCGAAGACACCACCCCCTCATCCTGAAACACCCCCCACGGCATATTCACCATCTGCCCAATTGCAACGCCCCGGTACCCGGCCCCAGGAATATTCCCAATTGCCATCCCTTGATCCACGCCCAGAGAAAACGCAATTCGACATTTTGCGAATTTCGGCAAATTGATATATATTTGTACTATGATTGTGGAGTTTGAGAAGGAATATTTACTGGACTTGTATGAACACGGGAAGTCTAATGACAAGCATCATCGTTTTCAGCCATAAGTGATTAGAGGATACATCAAAGCGATCAATTTATTAAAAACGGCACCACAGCTTGAATCGCTTTATCCCATACGCTCTCTGAACTTTGAGGCTTTACTTGGAAAAAAAGAAGGTCTATGCTCAGTTAGAGCAAACGGCAAATATAGAATTGAATTTACTGCTCATTCAACAGAGTTTGGAGACGACAAAGTAACAATCTGCAATATTTTTGAGCTCACCAATCATTACGATTAAAAAAGGATTCAATTATGGCTAAGAACAAAAAAACTGCTGATGAAATCACTCCTGCTATTTTGATACACCCAGGAGAAATGATAAAAGACGAGTTAGAAGCACGAGGGATGACACAAAAAGACCTGGCGAATAAGCTAGGAATATCATACACCGTGTTCAACGAAGTTCTAAATGGGAAGAGACCAGTATCTACTGAACTGGCTCTCATGCTCGAAGCCCTGTGGGGCATTGATGCCCACATCTGGCTAAAGCTCCAGGCAAACTATAACATGGGAAGTAAGCGCAAGGATAAGGCTTTCATGCAGCACCTGCAAGAACTGAAGAATATGGCTGCCGCTTCCCTACTCTAGGAACACGACCGCCATGTCTGCCAATCAGCCGAATTCTGAATTCCATCAGGAGATCCGAATATGAAAATCATTGAATTGAGTTTCCATGCCATTTAAGGGGTGCTGCTGTCCTGACGTGTTTCGCTGCCCATGCAGAAAATCTGCACATTCGGCAATTGTGCATTTGAGAGGTTCCTGCTGGCTATGGAGTGAATTTACCCACGGTTTGCTTAGGGGGCAAATTCGGCCCATCGCCACTGCACGCTGCACCAACGCATATTCACCATCTGCCCAATTATCAGGGAACGATGCTCATTTTTCGTTCTGAGCAAACGGAGGTTATGAAATACTAAACGATTGCCCTGTCCGAATCCAATTCCCGATTGCTCGATACAATCCGAAATCCAACCTACTTCTTCAGGAAATCCTTGTCTGCGTTGGGGTTATACCAACCGTCTTTCGCCTCGAAGATCACCGCCGGCTCGATGACCTCCAGGCTGTGCCACTCGTTCTTCTCGACCTGCACGCCATACGCACCCTCTTTATGGTCTAGCCGAATCCTCTTCACCTCCCTGCCCTCATCGTCATAAATCAGAACATCAATCACCCCACGAAGCAGAATCTGCGTCTCCGAAGTATCATGATGCCTGTGAATCGGAATCACAGTCCCCATTTCAAGCGCATTCAGCATCCGCTGAGACCCATCAGCCTCCGAATTCCGCAAGTCGTAATTCATCCTCAACCTCGGCGACCCCTTCGCCAACACCCGAATGCTATCCAGTAATTTATCGTCTATCAACATAATTATTTCTCTATCAGATTATACAGCCTATCAAAACAAACAGCCTTACGGAAATATTTATCGTAATATTCCAATCCAGCCTTTCCCATAGCAGCCAACTTTTCTTTTGGGAATTTGCTCATTTTCAAAATATTGTCAGCAAACGCCTTGGCATCACCAGCGTCCGCGCAGAGTCCGCACCCAGACTCTTTCACTATGTTCTGCGCCTCCCCGTCAATCATAGCAGCGATGGGCTTCCCTGTAGCCATGTAAGATTGAAGTTTGGCAGGCACTGTCAGCCTAAAAATCAAATCACTTTTCAAAGAGAGGAAGAGTACATCAGCATCATTACTGATTGCAGGAATATAATCAAGCGGGTACCTTCCAAGCCAGAAAACAGTCTCCTCTAGATCTTTGTCCTTTATGGCATCAGTAACCCATTGACGCTTCCTTCCATCTCCAACAATCAAAAACTTAATATTTTTGTAATCCTTTAACAACTCAGCCGCCTTAATGACTTGCTCGAAATCTTGAGCTTCCCCGACATTTCCTGTGAACATGACGCGGAATCCATCTGGCAGACGAGGAAGATTCCTGTCCAGTCTGACCTCAGAAGGGTTCTCGAATACAGATTCAGCCCAATTAGGAAAATATTCAATCTTATCCTCATAATCACCCTTTGCAAGAATCGACTCTCTGAACCCGTTAGAACTGATTAATATCTTCTCAGATTCCCTGTACATTTGCCTCGTCATGCGAGTGAAAATTCCAAGAATATGTTTA
This sequence comes from Bacteroidales bacterium UBA1680, assembly GCA_002320605.1. GTDB lineage: Bacteria > Bacteroidota > Bacteroidia > Bacteroidales > UBA932 > Cryptobacteroides. The sequence continues at coordinate 219,422 of DCKG01000015.1, forward strand.
TTGTTTATTCCTCCTGCAGCCTGAAGACTTTCAGGCCACAAATCCAAGACCCAGAAATACATCGGACAATGGCACATTGCCCTGACTACCAATGCAGGATAACCCTGAGTGATTGGTGATGTCTCATGCACGAAGACGGCATCGTACTTACGGAACAGAGCCATTAAGAAAGCCCAGATTGAAGCGATAAGCGCCCAGCTTAAATAATTCAATGCGAGCATCATTCCGCCACCTTTGCCACGAGGAATCAAGAAAGCCCTGTAAATTGACACTCCATTTATCCTCTCGTGCCTTTTCTTTAATATGCCGTATCCTTTATAGAATTTCCCCTGTGGATAATTTGGAATGCCAGTCAGCACCGTAACGTCATGTCCACGCCTCGATAGTTCAAAAGCGATGTCATTGCTTTTGAAGTTCTCTGGCTGAAAGTATTGCGTTACTACAAGAATTTTCACTTTAGAATGCTAGTATTTCCTCCAGACCATCTTATTTACGATGCCAGTGTAGGATTGGATAATCTTCACGACTTTCGTGCTGACGTTCTCCTCAACGTAATCGGGAACCGGGATACCGTAATCACCGTTGCGGTTCATCTCAACCGCTGTGTCAACCGCCTGGAGAAGACTCTTTTCGTTGATTCCCGCTATAATGAAGCATCCTTTGTCAAGAGCTTCTGGACGTTCAGTGCTAGTGCGTATGCAGACAGCAGGAAATGAATGACCTACTGAGGTGAAGAAGCTACTCTCCTCTGGAAGAGTTCCCGAATCAGACACAACTGCAAAAGCGTTCATCTGAAGGCAGTTGTAGTCATGGAATCCTAAAGGTTCGTGCTGGATGACTCTCGGATCGAGCTTGAAGCCGCTTTGCTCAAGACGCTTCCTTGAACGTGGATGGCACGAGTACAGGACAGGCATGTCGTATTTCTCTGCCATCTTATTTATTGCACTGAAAAGAGAAGTGAAATTCTTTTCAGTGTCTATGTTCTCCTCGCGGTGTGCGCTGAGCAGGATGTAGTGGCCTTTTTCCAGACCAAGGCGATTATGGACATCGGAAGCCTCAATCTCTGCGAGGTTCTCGTGCAGGACCTCAGCCATCGGAGAGCCCGTGACAAATGTGCGTTCCTTCGGAAGACCGGTATCTGCTAAATAGCGGCGAGCATGTTCGCTATACGCCATATTCACGTCAGAAATAATGTCCACGATGCGGCGGTTGGTCTCTTCAGGAAGGCATTCGTCCTTGCAACGGTTACCGGCTTCCATGTGAAAGATGGGAATATGGAGCCTCTTGGCCCCGATGACGCTCAGGCACGAATTTGTGTCGCCCAGCACCAGAACGGCATCGGGTTTCGTCTCAACCATCAGCTTGTAGCTGCAATCTATGATGTTGCCCATGGTGGCACCAAGATCTTCACCTACCGCATCCATATAAACTTCTGGATCGGTAAGTTTTAGGTCACGGAAAAAGATTCCATTCAGGTTGTAGTCGTAGTTCTGGCCCGTGTGGGCAAGCAGGACATCGAAGTATTTCCGGCATTTGTTGATGACAGCGGCTAGACGGATGATCTCAGGCCTGGTACCCACGATGATGAGCAGCTTAAGCTTGCCGTTGTCTGCGAAATGGATATTTGAATAATCTGTGTTCATGTTTCTTTTTTTGTCAGACTTTTTCGCCAAAGGTGTCGGGCTTCTCCGAGTCGAAGACTTCATTGCACCAAATGACTGTCACCATATCTTCTGTGTCAGAGAGGTTGATGAGGTTGTGAGTGTAGCCTGGGAGAGTCAATACGGCTTCAGGCCTGTCACCAGAGACTTCGTACGTCAGGATCTCATCTGTACCCAGTTTGCGCTGTTCTATGAGTCCATGACCTTTTACTACCACGAAGGCTTCGACCTTGGTGTTATGCCAATGCTGACCTTTTGTGATGCCTGGCTTACTAATGTTCAAGCTTACCTGTCCGCCTTCTGAAAAGTGGAACAATTCAGTGAAACTGCCCCTCTGGTCGATGTTTGCTTTGAGGGAATAGGCTGCCTTGTCTTTCGGGAGGTAGCTCAAGAAAGTGGAATAGAGCTTCTTCCCGAAAGTGCCCGATTTTGTAGCAGGAACTTCGAGGGTCTCGCTTTGGCTGCGGAACTGATGCAGAAGGTCGGCTATCTCGCCCAAAGTGACATGATGCGAGACTGGGACAAAGCAGTATTTTCCATCGTCCGCAGGCCTAGGCTCCATACCCTCGAATTCGCAGCGATGTTCCTTGCCTTCCAAGGCTGCAAGCATTTCCGCGACAAGGTCATCAATGTAGACAAGATCCAGTTCTGTTTTTGGGTCGTTGACCTGTATCGGAAGGTCGTTTGCGATGTTGTTACAGAATGTAGCCACGACGCTGTTGTAGTTCGGCCGACACCACTTCCCGAAAAGATTCGAAAAACGATAGACCAGAACTTTCGCTCCGGTCTGCGCTCCGTAGGCAAACATGAGCTCTTCACCAGCTTTCTTGCTCTTACCATACTCGCTGCCTTCGAACCGGCCCTGAAGTGTCGCCTGAATGGATGAAGAAATCATTATCGGGCAGGTGTTGTCGTGGGTCTTCAGTGTATCAAGCAAAGTGGATGCAAATCCGAAGTTCCCTTTCATGAATTCTTCGGGATCTTTCGGGCGATTGACCCCAGCAAGATTGAAGACAAAATCGGCCTTCCCACAGGCTTCTTCGAGTAGTCCGTGAGGTGAGTCAATGTCATATTCATAGATTCCTTCTATGTGTAGCCCCGGATGAGTGCGGTCCTTTCCGTCGCGGATGTTCTTCAGCGAAGCACACAGGTTCTTTCCCACGAACCCTTTTGCACCAGTAACAAGAATGTCCATATTACTCGCTTCTTATGTCCTTGGCACGAGCGGCGGGCATCAGACCCATGTCTTGGCGCACGAAACGCAACTGCATCAGCAGATCTTCCATTCCCTGCAAATCCAGTCTTCTGGTATTGTGCGACGTATAGTCCTCTATTTTTGCCATGTCTAGATTTCCGTTTGTGAAGAATTTGTCGTAGTTCAGATCGCGTGTATCGCATGGGATGCGGTAATAGTTCCCCATGTCCACGGCACGTGCCATCTCCTCCCTCGTAACAAGCGTTTCGTAGAGCTTCTCGCCATGACGAGTGCCAATGACTTTAATCTCAGGCTCCTTTTCTATGAACGGCTTGCCTGCCCCCTCAACGGGACGATGGCAGTAGATGTCGATCAATGCGTGTGCTAGCGTGTCAAGCGTCGCCGCTGGCGCCTTCTGAACGAACAGGTCTCCATTCTTTCCATGCGTGAAGGCGTAGACGACAAGATCCACAGCCTGGTCAAGTGTCATCATGAATCGTGTCATATTTGGGTCGGTTATCGTGATCGGCTTCCCCTCTATCATCTGCTCAACCCACAGAGGAATGACACTGCCCCTCGACGCCATCACGTTGCCGTAACGGGTGCAGCAGATGGTAGTCTTGGCATCGTCTCCCAGCTCGCGGCCCTTCGCTATCGCCACCTTCTCCATCAGAGCCTTGCTCATGCCCATGGCATTGATTGGATATGCAGCCTTATCCGTCGAAAGCACGACCACATTGCTCACGCCGTGCTCGATCGCCGATAGCAAGACATTATTCGTTCCAAGGATATTCGTCCGAACTGCCTCCACTGGAAAGAACTCGCAGGAAGGTACCTGTTTCAATGCCGCAGCGGAGAACACGTAGTCGACTCCGCCCATGGCTATGTCCACCGACTGCTTGTCGCGAACGTTGCCGATGTAGAACTTGACCTTTGGGCTCTGGAGCATGTGCCGCATGTCGTCCTGCTTCTTCTCGTCGCGAGAGAAGATCCTAATCTCCCGGATGTCGCTGTCTAGGAAACGACGAAGGACAGCGTTCCCAAAGCTCCCCGTGCCTCCTGTTATCAATAAAACCTTATCCTTGAATACTGACATGATTAATATTTTAATTTTTAATTAATTCCTAGTGCAATAATACGTATTATTCTAGAGAGAAAGTAATTTTTCGTATAAATGAATATACTCCTGATACCTCACCTTCGCATCGAACTCTTTTGCTCTTTCAACGCACAGCCGTCTCTGTTCTTCTTTCTCAGCTGGAGGTTTGCCTATGATTGACTTAATTGCGGAATACAATCCCTCAACATCTCCTCTAGGCACAACTATCCCCGTTTCTTCTGTCAGCGATTCAGGACTGCCGCCTGTGTTGTAAGTCACCACGGGCGTTCCGCACGCCATAGCTTCCAGATTTACTGTAGGAAAAGTATCCTGATATGTTGGATTGACAAAGACATCAGCAGAAGAATAATATTCAGCAAGTTCTTGTTGGTCAGAGGTTCTCTTCAGTCCTACGACGTTGCTAGGAAGATTCTTCAATTGGCTATCGTTGAGACCAATCAGCACGACTTGCAGATCATCATGCTTGCTCAATTTTATGAGATCAGAAAGGCCTTTTCTCTCTTCCCAAACAGAAGCGACTCCAAGGACTACGGTCTTACCAAATGCAGAATGAATCTTGGTTGCATGGTATGGATGGAAGTTCGTAAGATCTATCCCATTATGAATCATTCTGATAGAATAACCTTCTAGAAATGACTGCCGAAGGAGTTTTTCAAGCCAATGAGAAACCGGAACAAGCGTAAGTTTCTTAGGCAGATTGAAGTATTTTCTCTTAAGTTCAAAGTTCCGTGAAGATCCATCAATTAAGAATGAGGAAGGATAGCTTCTCTTTAGCGGGCAGTTTCCACAATGTGTTTTCCATTTCTCACAGCCGATCGCATCGAAGTGAGCACAATGTCCCGTAAATGACCAACAGTCATGAAGGGTCCAGACAAGCGGCTTGCCATATTCAGACAAGAAATCAAATAGGATCGGGTAGTTAAGGTAATAGCCATGGATATTATGAAGATGAATAATATCAGGATGGATAGCATTGATCTTCTCCACGAGCTTTTTTGTCGCACACTTTGATGCAAGTCCATGCCTGTCGAAAAGCCTTGTTTCAAGCCCATGCCATCTCTCATCCCACATGTTCCCAATGTGGATCAATTTCGATTCGCTCTCCCCCGCCTCTCGCCCATAGGCAATGTAGCTCTCCCAGCCATCTGCAATCGCCAGCTTCCCAATCTGCTCCGCAATACGCCCAGTAGAGCCACTATTAGCAGTAATGTTTATCTGCAATAATTTCATCTTAAACAATTTCGCACAATTATTATCGTCAACAGATTCTTTACATGTTACGAATATACATAATAATCGACTTTTTTGTGTAAATTTGTATGTAACATTACGCACGTTTATACTAACGGAGGTGATACATTGTAAAATATAAACTGTCAAGATAATCTATGGTGGGTGCTATTATTTTAAGCGGCGGAATCGGATCCAGAGTTCATCTCAAGAGGCCAAAACAATATGTTGAAGTTAATGGTAAACCGATAATCTCATTCTGTATTAGTACACTAATGTCAATACGCCACATTGATATAATCGTGATAGGATGCTCTTCGGAATGGAAAGATTATATAGAATCTCAATTCTGCGATGAATCTAAAACTAAAATATTTTTCGCGAATGCTGGATTATCAAGACAACATACCACAATAAATGCATTGAGAAAGTTAAAAGAACTAGGAATGGGAAAAGGAGATATTGTTCTTGTTCAAGAAGCCGCACGTCCCCTTACGTCTAAAAAGTTAATAGAAACTTGCATTGAAGAATGTAACTATTTTGATGCTGTACTTCCTGTGGTACCAATCAAAGAAGCCACCTATACATGTTCTGCTGATCTTACAATTGAATCAATACCTCAAAGAGATAAATTGTTCATAGGACAAGTACCCGAAGTATTCAAATTCGACAAATTTTATGAAGCAAATGAAAAGCTATCTGATGATGAGTTAATGAATTGCCATGGAGGTACTGAAATAGCCTATGGTAACGGGATGTCAATAAAACTTGTTCCTGGCAATGAATTCAACATAAAGATTACGACAATGAAAGATATGCTATATTTCAAATTTTTGGTAGAAAATGGGTATACGGGAATTATGTAATCTAATTAGAAAGGATTATTCCCGTTTACCAAAACGAGGAATTCCGGGCACTATACTTTTCCTTATTTTGGGCATTTTTTACCACCCTTCTTTTTCGGTTACTTTCTGGTTCAGAGTCGGCAGTTACTTTAAGTCAAAACGGAATCCACTGTTAATATTTCTTTTCATACCAGTAAAAATAGTATACTATCTCATTTGTCATTGGAATGGGGTTGAATTACCAATCGGCACAAAAGTAGGAGGGGGATTATCAATAAAACATTTCCCTGGGCTTGTTGTAGCCTATGATTCAATTATTGGAGAAAACTGCACTCTGAATCATGATATTACTATTGGCCGTTCATTTGGAGGAACTAGAGCTGGTTGCCCGATTATTGGAAACAATGTAATTATCTTCCCCGGAGCTAGGGTCATAGGAAGAATAAAGATTGGGAACAACGTTATTATCTCGGCTAATGCTGTTCTCACAAAAGATGTTCCCAATAATTGCGTTGTAGCTGGAGTACCCGCTAAAATTGTTAAAATCGACTCTAATGGACTCATTGATGACAAATGGCGTGAAACTTTTGGACTATAGTTTTGAATCATAATATTTTATTAAACACTTCGTTAAAACTAAAAAAAACAAATAGCCGCTCCTTAAAAATCATTTAATAAATTGACAATCGATTAATAAATATAAAATTTCTTATTATTGTCTGCAGAGTTCCGTACCTTTATGTCTAGAAACCTTGTAGAGAATGATAAGAAAATCATAAGAAAATCACAGAACTAGAATGAGGCGAACTTTTCAGTCGGCAATCGCCCAGTAGAGGCTCTATTAGCAGTAATGTTTATCTGCAATAATTTCATATCCTATTAAACACAAAGGCTTATTATTACCATAATAAATAACTTTTCAATATGCAAATATACAGAAAGACAGATGTATTTTGCTTATATTTGTATTGTACCTATCAGGTAGATACATATCGAATAATTCATCAGAATGGCAATTTCTTTAAGGGAAATAATTTCAAGGATTGGAGCTAGCAGACTATTTAAAGACTCCTTCTGGGCAGTTTTCGCAAATGGGATTGGCTATGGATTACTGCTTCTGGCAGGCATAATTATCGCTCGCTTCCTTGGTAAAGATCTGTATGGAGAATATGGGCTTGTTAAGACCACGATGTTCCAGATTGCTGCTTTTTCAACGTTTGGGCTTGGTTATACATCCACTAAATTCGTAGCTCAATATAAGAACGAAGATTCGACCCAATTGAGAAGTATTATCGATGGTGCCATTAAAATAACTGTGGCATCAAGTTTTATTCTAGCGGTCGCATTAGTGGTATTCGCTGTACCAATAGCTAAATATCTGGGAGAGCCTCAACTTTTCAAGCCTCTTAGATATCTTGGGATTATAATTATTTTTAAAGCTATATCAACGACTTTGCAGGGCATTCTGGCCGGATTAGGGAACTTTAAGATAATTGCTCAGAACAATATTATCTCGGGAATCGTAATGCTAGCACTGTGTGTTCCTCTTACAATTTATTTCGGACTTGTAGGCTCATTACTCTCACTCTCTCTTTCTCAATTCGCTAATGCGACATTTAATTCATTTAAGGTTATTAAAGCAAGGCGTTCTTTCCCCATAGCACATGGTTTGAATTATGTCAAGCGACTACTGACGTTTTCTATTCCTTTGGCAATGCAGGAATTTTCATACACTGTAGCTTCACTTCTAAGTTCTGCAATCGTTGTAAAGTATTCCTCACTAGGGCAGTTGGGCATTTATTCAGCATGTCAGCAATGGAATGCGATAATCGTAATTATACCTGGGTTATTGTCAAATGTAGTTTTATCTCATCTTAGTGAATCTATCAATGACCTTGGGAAACATACAAAAACTCTTAAGGGCATGTTACTAGTTAATTTTCTTTCTACTCTTATCCCATTTTTACTCGTTTTTGCCTTTAGAAAGCTTATCGCATCATTTTACGGTCCAACATTCCAAGCTATGCCAATCGTAATTACGGTTTTGATATTCTCTACCATATTCCAGTGTTGCGCAACAGTATTTCAATCAGAACTGATTTCAAAGGGAGAGACTTGGGCCTTATTCTCTATAAGATTCATTCGTGACACACTCATTATTATCACAATGTATGTTGTTCTTTCCACACATGACCCAGAAAAAGGGGCACTATATAACGCTCAAATAGCAGTTTTCTATTCATTTTCTTATTTTATGGTGCTTCTTTTCTTCTATCTATTAAAGAAGAAACAACTGTGAGTCTTAGGTTAAAAACATATCCGTTAAGAATCAACAAGTTCGAATATTACCTAATTACTTTGACGCAAAGTTTCGATATAACAAGATAGGTTAAAAGGAAGCCAGAAGTATATGCAATACTACTCATCAAGTCACCACGGAGTATGAAAGTAAAAGATCCAACCATAATTAGAAAGTATCCATCATTAAGGACAAATTCGCTCTTTGTTTTATTCCAAAAAGACTTGTCCATCTTTGCGGAAATATAAGAAATCACTAATGTAAAAAATAAGATTCCAAAATACCCGAAATTCACATACCCTTCACCAAAATAAGGCATTGCAATATTAGAAAAAGATCCAGGTGAAAAACCAGCGACAAATGCGCCGCTTCCTAGGGGTTTATTGGGCCAAATCGATCTAGGAATAAAAAAAAGTAACGCCCCCAGAAGTTGTCTACCATTCGTCACAATATCATTTTTAATAACATATAAAAAGTTTTGTCCAGCATCAAAATTCATTGTATTAAGGTAATCAAGACTGAAATTAAAACTTATTTTGCCATTGAAATACCTAAAATTGTCCAGAAACGGGAAAATCACAAAATATCCGACAAGCATAACAAGAAGAAAAATATTTTTCATCCTAAAAAATTTCCATAATATCAGCAGACCTACAGGTAACCAGAACATGACAACTGCATTCCTAGATAAGCTGGTAGGAAACACTGCAATTAATGAAATAATGAGGAGAATTATCGAACATGGCTTTTTTGCATTCGTAATGATTGCTGCAATAAGACAAGCGTTTGGAATTGGCCTAATGAAATGCCCCATTATTAGTTGCATCGAAGAGCCAGTAGCAAGATTATCTATATTTTCACCAACTAGACCCCGAAATAATAAACCCCGAAAATCAAACCCCACTGAATAATAATACAGCAGGAATGATAATATGGAAAAGAGTATCATCCTCGTTTCACGTGAAACGTATTTCTTATCTGTAAAGGTTCTATCTTTTATAGAAGTATAAAGAATAGAATATGTTCCATTATATATAATTATTATAAAAAAAAGGAGAACCTGGAATAAAGTGTAATCTTTATCTGTGAATCGTACAAAAAGAGATGAAACGATTGAATCATTCTTAAATTGTACACTTATCGCAATGATAAAAAAAATAAAAATGAAAAGATTAACTACTTTCTGAAGAGTAACTGCTTCATATGAATGATAGCAGAAAAGGAAATATAGAACCAGAGTAAGATTGCAAAAGAATAAGATATCATACGACAAATTAACGCTACCAGTAAAAAGCATGATAATAAGTGTTACCATCATGCTTAATGTTATGTAAAAAGAGTTTTTCATATTATTCGAACTGAATACAACACAATATATGTATGACTTCCAACTATAATATTGCCTCGCGCTTTTTAAATGCTCATTAGTGGATTATACTAACCAGTTAATTCTAAATAGTCGTAAAAATTCCTGTATCATCAAACTCCAGAAGAAATTGCAAAAATTCCTTCTGATATTCTACCTTGCTTTCCTAAAGTCACAGTTGAACGAGTATAAAACCCATCCTCAAGAGCAATATCTATATTATAATCCTTATCCAACAATATTTACGCCATATGAATCGACCTTATGTTTCCCTGTAACGATTTCAACTTGAGGAGAAATGTTGTAATTTTTTTCTATTGAAACTTTCGCATTTTGCGAGCACATGATGAAAGTGCAGGGACATTGTCACCGATGGCGAGGTTAGCATTGCCTAATATTTTTAACTGATGAACAAATCCGTACATTTTCTCCTACTTTCACGCCACTCCATCTGTATAGCTTACGTTTTAACGAATACCCCCTTGTTTCGGGAAGCAGATGACCAAGAAGAGTAGATAAGTATAATCGTCTGGTGTTAAGCATATTAATCTGTTAGAAAACATTGGATCTGTTTCTTCGCTCTTGCTTCAAAATCAAGAGTGGAAATATTCTTTCGAAGGGTATTATAGTAAGTGACTTCACACATTCTCAGAACTTTTGCCCTCAGGTCGTCACCATCGCCACTTCGAAAAATTAAGCCAGTGTCTTTTGTAACTAAATCATTGGTGCATCCAACTTTATCACTTACAATTACTGGAGTGCCATTGTTTAGAGCCTCCTCTACTACAAGTCCCCAGGTCTCACTTTTACTCGGGAGGATAAATACATCAGCATCTCTATAAAATTTGTAAAGTTCTCGATTTTTAATCTGTCCTAAAAAAGTAATATTGCTTTTGGCTACCGTCTTCAACTTAGCCTCAAGGGGTCCAGAACCTGCAATCGAGAGATGAAGGTAAGGTAGTTCGCAGAAGACAGATACGAGTAATTCGACATTCTTTACATCAATCAATCTGCCAACGTAAAGAAAATTCTTTACCTTCTGACGCAATTTATATTCAGGTTGTGGAAGATAGTTTAGGAGTCCGCAACCTCCCGTCCTTATGCATTCACCTTTATATCCAAGTGCTCTTACAAGTTCCTCGTTAGATTTTCCAGGTACATATACCAAAGAAACTCGACTTAGAACTAATCTTTTGATGACAGCTTTCCAGCCTGTGGTCTTCGATTCAAATATACTGCTCTCCACGATGCAAGAATTCTTCCGTTTTCTATTGAAAAAAGCCAAAAGTATTACTGATAAAGTGTCCCAGCCAGAGAGACAGAGCCTATCAAATTTTATTAACGAGAGTTTCCGAATAATATTTATTGTTTGAGTAACTGGGTTTCCCCCTATTATGGCATTATCAAAATTTTGATTGACATCAAAAAAATCAGCTGTTCGGAAGGTATTCCCTGAATTAACCATGTCGGAATAAAGAACTAAAATCTTTTGAACCTTCGCTATTTGATTAAACAGACGTATTTTATAGAATGCTGCCTTGGGCGTGATAAAAACCACATCGTAATGAGTTCTCATAGGTTAAACTAAATACACTAGTGTCCGGAGAAAATTTCTCCGATAAGGTTTTAACTGTTTAACTTCAATAACTTACAAGGCTCAGAAAATTTTTCGATTAGAACTTCGGTAACTTTGCGGTAGGCATCAAGACGCCATCCGCAAGCCATGAACAAAGGAAAAACAATCTTCGCTCAGATTATGTCTCTCTTCAACGAATACGAGTTCAAGAAGTGTGTCGACCGCTACAAGGGTGACCGGCACGCTATCAAGTTCAATTGCCGTGACCAGTTCATGGTGATGAGCTTTGCTCAGTTCACCGACAGAGCTGGTCTGAGAGATATTGAGACTACACTTAACCTCTGCGGAGACCTCTATCGTTCTGGGCTCAAGGTAATGCCCCGATCCACGCTTGCGGAGGCCAACGAGAAGAAGGACTGGCGTATCTATCAAGACTTTGCGATGACTCTGGTGAAGGAAGCCACGGCGCTTTACAAAGATGAAAAGCTGCGGATTGGTCTTGATGAGATGATATATGCGTTCGACAGCAGTACCATTGAACTGTGTCTGAAGTTGTGTCCCTGGGCTGAGTTCCACCATGGCAAGGGAGCTTTCAAGATGCATGCGCTGATGGACCTGAGAGGCTCGATTCCTACCTTTGTTCTGCTCACGCCGGGTAAGGTTAATGATGCCAAGGTGATGAATAAGATCCCTGTCGAATCGGGTGCTTTCTACTTGATGGACAAGGGATACGTCGCCTTCGAGAAGCTTTACAAGTACTTCCAGCAGAAGGGAGCGCACTTCGTTACGCGGGCCAAAGACAATATGTCCTATGAAGTCCTTGAGTCCAGGCCGGTTGACAAAGGTTCTGGCGTTCTTTCCGACGAGACCATCAGACTTACCGGATATTACTCGACCAGAAAGTATCCCGATACGCTGAGACTTGTTGTGTATGAGGACTTTGAGACCGGGAAGGTCTATCGCTTTCTGACCAACAACTTTGCGATTGAAGACCCGCTGACCATCGCGGAACTGTACCGCGAGCGCTGGCAGATCGAACTGTTCTTCAAGTGGATAAAGCAGCATCTGCACATCAAGACCTTCTATGGAACCACCAAGAACGCGGTCTACACGCAGATCTGGATAGCCGTTTGCGACTATCTTCTGCTCATCATTGCGAAGAAGCGGTATGGTCTGGTTCCAAGTCTTCATTCTATCTCTAACTCAATCGGACAGGTCCTCTTTCAGAGGGCTGACATCCGTGAACTTTATAATCAGCCGATAGGTCCCGTAATTGTTCCGGAGGCGGGCTCTGTCGAGCAACTTACGTTATGGTAAAATTTCTCCGGACAGCAGTGCTAAATAATTACTTAGAAAATGCCATATAGTCATGGTGAGTTACCTGTTTTTCTTTAGGAGGTAATTGCATGTAATCCCCATAGAGAGCACGCAAATATGAGTCATACCCAATTGGGCCTTGAAAAATTCTATTTTCGAAAGGCATATCAATTGATGAAGCTAAGTCGCTGACAGGGTGTACTTCCTTCTTGCCGTAACCCCAAACAACGCATCCACATAGCGATGAACTTGTCCCTTGATATTTTGTCGCATTATTAATGGTCCATCTGTTAAGTGTGCTAATAGAAAATAATTTGAGAAATGCATGAAGCACCTTAGCAGAAAGTCGGATAAGCCAGCCATGACGTGGGAAATTAGACTTTTTGAATGAGTATAATTTGTAGATTCTCTTGGCTTTCATGAAAAGTTTATCTCGATCTTTTTGGTTTTCGGGAATAGTCTCAATAGGAAACACATCAATATTAATTCCCATTTTCCAAGGTGTTGTCATGTTCTCGATAAGGACAGTGGAAGTGTCTTCAACTTTAGCAAAAGGGAAGGGGTAATGCATGTTTAACTCAGGTGCAAGCACACAATATTTCCCCTTTGTGCCAAAATCATGGACAAACTTATTATAATCCTTGCGCAACATCATGATATCAATGTCATCATCCCATGGAATATATCCTTTATGACGCACTGCCCCAATAAGGGTACCACCACCGATAAAATATCTTATGTTGTTTTCCTTGCAAAAAGTGTCAACGCTCGAGAGTATATCCATCTGGATCTCTTTTACGGTATTTGTATCTAATTTATTCATTGCCAAACTTATTTAATCAGCTGTCTATTTTGAACTATAAACTTAAAATATTCAAGGTCAACTGCTGTTGTAATTTTCCTGTTACATTCTTCTCCCGGAATCAAGTGAATTTTAAACCCATTATCAAAAGCAAGTTGCGTGCTACCATGGCAATTTGCTAAGGCTTCTGATGTCATTCCCAAGTGAATATCATAAAATTTATGGAAAACAAATGCTTCTGGGCTTTGCCCTAAAAAAGGAAGTCACGTTCTGGTACTGAATCGATATTGATTTTATCGGGGCTTTCATAAACAGTGTCCTTGATTGGAATTATCGGTAGGGCGCCATCGTAACCATTTACGGATAGTGTTACGGATTTAATCAGCGCACTAGATGCCAAAGGTCTTGCAGATTCAGTTATCACAACTATATCATTATCTGTAGGATTTAGTGTGTCTTTGATTGTATTCAAAGAGTTAAAAACTGATTCTTCTCTGGAAGTGCCCGCATTGGAAAACAATATCCTTTTATCATTCAAAGGGTTAGTGAATGATTTGACATATTCTTTCCATTCATCAGATAGACAGATAATAATTTTATCTATTATCTTTATGGAAAGATAGATTCTAAGGCAAACATAAAAAGAGGCCTTCCTGAAATCTCAATATATTGTTTGGGTCTGTCTTCACCGACTCTTGAACCGACCCCTCCACTTAGTAAAACTGCGTAATTCATTTGAATATTAATATATTATAGTTTATTAAAACTTATTAGGTTTTCCTATCGGAAACAAAAGGTTTACTTAGACAATGAAAAAGCAATCAAAGATTATCTTCTAACAGTCTAGTACTACATTGTCAATATCAATTGCCGTAGCTGGCACCCCCTTACAGCCGTCGATCGTCAAACAATGTGATAAATTCTAATTATTCCCTATCATTTTTTTTGATTCATCTACATCTGGTTAATATAATTGTCTAATCTCTTTGCAGCATCGGGATATGGATACCATTCTTCAAATTCAGATAAAGATGCCTCAATATAGAGTTCAACAAAACAAATCCTCCTAGTCCTGCACTGGCACATAAAAAGCTTAAAGCCAAGCAGTTATAAGGGTATCCCTGAAAGAATGGGACATTGCCCAAGCCTGAATACATCACATATATAATTTTAGGGCGACATAGCACCTTGCCACAGCACCTCGCCACCCTAACAACTTCTTCCAAAGTTAGTAAATATTTTGTAGAATTTGTTGAATTAGACTACAATGTTGGAATTGGTTTCAACCCGCTTGTGGCCATGAGCAGGTAATAAATGTATTTAGCAGCAAAAAAGGGTGACTGAAGACCTTTCGCAGGTGTTCCGTGACAAGTGAGCTTAAAACAGCTAATCACGCTCATAGGAAATCAGATTAGAAGAACGAAGGTAGTCCAGGACAACCGAAAGATAGCCTCCTTCGTTGAACAGTCTTGCCTTTCTTGGAGTCCAGATTTTAAAGTCTGATTCGTGATACCAATTAGCTGAGTTCACTAATGTGTACCCTATCTGATTCTTGACAACAACTCACTGAAATTACGAAACACTTCCGCTTCTGTTATTTGAATACTCGCCATAGTCTTTTTGATATCTGACTTTTCATTATACGGGGCATCTGATTCTGTAAGAATTCTATTTCGAGGAATCATATCTATAATTGAACGACCATGCATTGATAATGTCATCGATTCATTGATAGAGAAATAATACCCTTTTGAAAGAATCTCAGATATTAAGTCCGTCGGCCCAGAATACCAGTGAAAAACCACGTTTTTAATATCATATTCACAAAGTAATGCAAAAAGTTCCTTCTCTGCTTTGCGGGAATGAACACTCACAATTTTTCTCTTTCCTTTTAGCGTTGCAAGCACATCCCTAAAAACCGAAATCTGCAAATCTTTGTTTCCAACACTAGCTTTGGAGAAATCTAATCCGATTTCTCCAATATATGAAGTTTGGTCAATATACTCCCTAAATAGATTGGTCTCAATGATATTATCCGCAGCCAGCAAAGGATGCAGTCCTAGTGCCAATCTTATATGCTTAAAAGCCTTGACGAAAGGAATACCTAACCTGAAGTGACTGGGCAAGTTCGTCATCCCTATCACAATATCTCCTATTTGTTCTTTCTCTCTGATATATGCCTCAGGCTTGGGCATCATATCAAAGTGACAATGAGTATCTATCATAACCAGCCCATATATCTGAGAATAGTTCTATTATTGTCTGCATGTATCATCGCCGCCAATTCGGCTCTTGTTCTGACAACCAGGTCCACATATTCATCCAAGTCATCAAAGCCAGTCATTCCTGCTATCTTCAATTCCTTTCTTATTTGTTCCCTCGTCAGATTAGTCTTTAGGAAATTCAGCATTGCAAAGAAATCTTCAGCTACCTTTTCTCCTTTCTTGCCAAACAATGTCACAAATCGATTGCCATATGTGGTCAAGTCACGTTCTCTTATCATTGCGGCCTTTCGATACATACAAGGCATGCAATGCCCGCAATGAGTTGCATGGGTATTGTCATACATATGCTGATGCATACCTCTCTTTCCACAGGAATTGGAATGCTCGGCTATGCCCATGAGATAGTCTTTATCCGAGCAGTGCTGTACCATTTCACCTTTTGTCATCTTTTCATATGGGTTCTCAACTTGCGTTGTCAACCCCAGCGCTCTTAACACTTCTCTGTATTGTTTCAAGAAGATAGGGTGAGTTGTCCTGGTACTGCAAGAAGCGCGTCTTGATGGAGACAAGGGAAAGTTCAGCGATACAGAACCGTTCTCTGGCACCACTATCTTACAATTTGCATAAGAGGCCACAATAAGTGCAATGGAGAGGAACATCAGCGACCTTGATCTACAGGATAGTTCTGCTGACAACTCTGGTGTAATCATCACTGCGGTCATCTCTGCGAACGTCCCACTATATTTCTTCTTGAGCATCTTTTTTAACCTATCCTGATCAGAAAGAGGCCCGCGCATTACACTATCATAATGAGATGCTAAGAACAGCTTTCCATTGGGGTTATTTGTCATATAATCAATAGCTCCTATCAGCGAGTCCATCCCACCAGAAAACAAGTTCACCTGCGTGATACCGTCAAAATAGTTTGTTTGCTCATATCTACCATATCTCACCTGCGCTGTTCCAACAAAATGGCAATTCCAATAGTCTCCCGTCAAGAAAGACAACATGGCATCTATCTGTCCCTCAACAAGTTGAAACAATTCGAATTCGGGCAAGTTAATATCTACGTCTAGCTCACGAGACCATCCGTCAATAGAATAACGATGCCTGTCAATACCCCTGTCTATGGCATAGACAATTGAAGACAAATACAGAAGACTATACGTAACTGGTAGCACTTTCCCATTGAAATACGATATCGGAGTCATCTGTACTACAGCAGCAGTTTGGAAAACACCACCTTTTGTATCCTCTATAGTAATGGGGATAGTAAGCCTTGAGTCGTGCTTGTCCATGCGCCTTGTTCGATATGTACCAACCTTAATCTTCATTTCCAGACAAAATATAAATGATTCTGTTAAACTCCTGCTGTATAAAAGCCTTGCCTTCTCTCGTGCTCCAGTCAATAGCAGAGGCATCCCATCCTCCTCGGCTCCTCTTAATATCATCCAAAATGAGCTCCTTAATCTCATTCATCGTTTCATTCATGATTTTTGAGCCTCTTTCATACTCCAGTTTCTCTTGGAAGTTTTGTGAAAGGTGACTGAAGATATACATTCCAAAGAATTTGTCAAGTAAGTCTTTCACGCCATCCGAAGCTAAGATGTCTGCCATAGCTGCGTCGAAAGCGTCTATATCTTCTCCTATCGTTTTTCCAAGTTCGTCCATCACGCATTCCAAAGCTTCATTTGCAGCTGTGTTATCCAATCCTGCCACTCCTGCTTCAATGTACTCTCTTATCAAATCAAGAACATCTTGGCAACTCTTTCCTTCCAACGTATGAACGCCTTTTCTGCTCAACCAATCAGAGAGACCGTTCTTGACAATATCACTGATGGCTGAAACCAAGTTCCCGGCTAAAACTACTCCTGCGTGACCAATAGCTCTAGAACCTCCACTACTAACCTTTCCTATACCGCCAGCAGCTCTGACTAGATTTCTGACGACATGATGGTAGTTTCTCCTAATCTGACTGTCTAATTGACGTTGTCTTTTAGTAATCCGTTCAGGAGTTGCTGATTTGGATTCTCTCTGATCTTCGTCATTCTCGTTATCATCAGAGTTATCGTTAGTTTCCTCTTCCCCAGCCAATTCCTTGTCCAGTTTGTCCAATTTCTCTTCTGCACTGGCTATACTTGTCACTGAGGCCGAGGCATTCCCCCAATTAGGCTCACCAACTACAGTTGGCGTATGTCTATGAGATGTTCCCATACTTTATTGCTTTTGTTTCCCATTATTGCCTTCTATAGTGCGTATCAGCCTGCCATTTGGTTTCAGCAGTTCCTTTAATTTTTTGTCATTACCAAACTTTTCCAATATTTCTTTGAACTTATTTCCTAGAGAAAATGGTATGGACGAAACGCTGATTCTTGACAATATTTCCAATAATCGTTGATATGCCCTTTCCACATCATTCATTATGCAGAAATAATATACGCTAAATGCGTTTCTGTCCTCTGCCGTCATAAGAAGCTTGGAATCAAGGAGGTCGTAAACTTCTTCCAACTCATTAGATGCAAGTCCCTTTATTTCTTTCTTACATACATCTTCTCTAATAGTGTCAGAAGATGCATAATAGGCATTATTGAATAAGGATTTTACTCGTGTTGAAATCAGCGATAGGCCGCTCATTTCATCAACCAAATTATCTCTTGACACCCAGAACAATTCCTTCATATCCACTTCGCTAAACTTTGGATCAGTTGATATGAGCTTCAACAAATCCTGACTGTTCCAATCCTGATAATTACTGATGTCCTTTTTTTGGCCTTCCGCATAAGCCTCTATCTCAAGTAGTTCTTTCGGAACACCTTGATTACCCATTACCCAAGCGTTAAGTTGTTTGAACTGGTCAAGGTGTTTCTGTTCTATTAACATTAGTTTAAGCAAAGCGAAACGTGATTTTGAATCCGTTATCTTCGATTGTGCCAAAAGGCTGGAACGTATCTCATATGCATTCAGGAAACGTTTTATCAGCCTCGGATTCCATTTCAGTGCATCACCAATGATTTTTGAGAAATGCGTAACGAAACCAACCGTTTTGCCAAGATTTTCTGGAATGGAGAACTCCTTTAATGCATTAGTTATATTGTCCCATCCGTAAATATCAAACTTGTTTTCCATCGTGAAGTTTGCAAAATCTACCTGTACCTTCTCAAATACTTTCTTATCCAAGAATGATTGGCAGAAAAGTAATGTCACGTATGTCGCTACTTCTTTAGGACTCATTGCTGGTATTTTATAAGGCAGTTGGATGAACTTCTCCATATAGGCATCACCAATATTCTTGCCTTCTTCCCCCGCAGCGGCAATAATGTCCTTATACTCGCTCTTGATGGCGTTAGAAACGATAAAACTATCTGCCGCTATCACAAACGCTGTCTTGGGCACATCTAAGAACAATTTGATGGCCTCCAGGTTCTCTATGATATGTCATGGCAAGCAGCGGTCAAGGTCGTCAATAAGAACGACTATCTTTCCCTGCTTACTTTTCTTGATTAGGTCTTCAAAATCCTTCCTGAATTCGCGAACGGCTTCATATTTTTTCTCTTCGTCTTCTACTTTAATTGCATCCTTTAAGAACTGTTCTGCCTTGTCGCCTGTCAACATATTAACCAAATCCCCTTTGTGGTCTTTGAATGCGTCCAGTAATGCTGGAATAATTAGAGATGCCCCTCCCGTGGCCGCTGCAGACGCAATTGGCACAACGGTTTTAACAGAGAATTTCAGCACTCGCATCCAGTTTATAGATTCCTTCAATCTCTTAAATGCCTTCTTTAGGGCTTGGTAGTCATCAGAGACCTTATCACCAACTTTGGCGAAGAAGCGTTCTTCACTCTCCAGGGCATCCACTATGCCTTGTATCAATGCCATTTTGGCATCGTCGAAACTTTCAAAAGACCAGCCATCAAAGTACACCACAACGGTGTCGTCATCCTTTTTAAGCTGCTCTTCAAGAATCTTAAGGATGCTGGATTTACCAGACCCCCAGTTCCCATAGAGTCCTACAGTGATCGGAAGATTCTTATCATTTGTCACAACGTGTTTCAATAACGACGCGTGAACGGCATATCCTAAAAGGTCCTGTGTTGTTTCTTTATCTGACCACATATTTTTATCAACTATTGCTTCCGAACATTAGTGTCCTGTGGAAAATTTTCCGATTGAAATGATTTAATTTTTTTTAAGCAGTTCTATAATCTTATGAATCTCCGAGTACGCCTTCAAATCCTCTGGTGATTCCTTACAGAGTTGGCACAGCTTTTCGGAATTTGAGATCGCCCGTTCTAAATCTCCATTCTCTGTCAGGTATTTATAGAGGTTGGTGCGTATGAAATATCGTTTTGTCTTTTCATACCCCGGCATATATTTCTGCAATTCGGGAAGCATTTGGTCGTAACTTTCATATCGCCGACAAACCACATTAGGCAAGAAGTGAAGCAAAAACCAAAATTCCGTGCAAGGATTCGTTTCTACGAACATAACCTTTCCGGCATATTTCTTTGCAGCATATTTCTTCTTTGCTCGCTGATACAATTGCATTTCATATGGAAATTGAAACAGCCTATCCATATCAAACAGGCAGACGATATAATCATATTGCTTGTTCAAATAAGATTCTACCAGTTTCAGTATATGATTGATGTCGCTGTGCTGCGGAAAATCCGGAGCGACCTTAAAAGGATAATGGCACGCAATCCTCAGAGAATCGAAATAGAACCATTCTGTTTCTCCCTCGCCTATGATGGCAATACTTTTTGTTACTGTCCGCCCCATATCGTTAGTCATTCAGGTTGATATACTGGCTACCCAAGAACGGCAACTTTACCAACTTTCCCTGCTTGTAGGCATTATATGGGGAAAGATTTTTATGGAGTCCAAGAGAAGAAAGACGCACAATTTTAGTTTCGCCAAGTTCATCTTTATCTGTGAACCATATCGTATCACGACGAATAAAATCCTCATTGAGAAGATTGATGTCGTGCGTTGTCAGGAGCATTTGGGATGTTCCGTTACTGTTCGCCAAAAAGACTTTCAGGAAATAAGCTAACAGTTCATAATGAATACTTGTTTCCACTTCATCGATAGACACAAACCGATTGGTCTTTAACAGAAAATTCAGTATCACAGCCATTCCCAAGAATCTCATGGTGCCATTGGACTCGTATCCTTCCGATAAATCATATACCTTATCGCCTACCTTGTGCTTGAAGGTCAGTTCCGTATTTGTAATTTTTCCCTTTCTTAGCATTTCTGCCTTTGCATCTTTATCAATAGGGGCATTCTGAATTAATTGTTCCAATTCAGGGGTAATAAGTTCTTCCTCTTCGTGTAATACCACATCTTCTATGTTGAAATCAGACGCTTTTAGGAAGTTTAATATAAACCTCTTCAAATCTCCTGTTTCGTCTTTATCCAATCGTGATTTGACATATCCCGAAAGCAGCATACCGGGAGCCAGTACATCTTTTACGTGTTTGGCAAAATAATCGTACACATCATTCAGCTTGGTACGTTCCACGTTGCTTTTGCCAAATGCGGCAAGCACGCTGCAATTATTGATAGTGTTGCCGGAAATCACATCTTGGCTTTTTTTCGTCATTTTCAGATTTACACCAAAATCGATGGTCGCGGAATCTGTCGCGGCATCATAACTTCGGTTGTAAAGTTTAGTAGGGCGAATGGAATCATAAACAATCAATGTCTCGGAATAAATATGCTTTGCATCCAATTCAAAACTGAGTATATACTTCGACTGGTTGATATAGAACACCATTGACATCTTTGTCTTCTCGTTCCTTGAGGTGTCATCCAACATGAAAGGGACAACCCCGGTTTTCTCGGTCCGGTCTTTAGGCATTCTCAAAACCAGCATCTTGAAAAATTCAATGGCATTTAATATATTCGTTTTACCGGAAGCGTTGGCACCATAGATGATGCCAAGTTTCAGCAATCTTACCCCTTCTTTAACTTCATACGAATATTCATCAGACATAAAAGTATCTGCCGATGGTTCAAAACTGATTTTCTGAACCGATTTAATTGAGAAAAAATTCTCAATGGTAAACTCTGCTATCATAATCGTTAATTTTATCTATTTTACGGCGTAAAGTTACAAACAAAATCTCACGCAACAAATTTTAAATACAATTATCGTATAAAAATTACGAAACACAAATACAAAATCAGCAAATAGCTATTTATTAGGGATGTAAAAATGGCCATCGAGGCGTTGAAGGAGTGCGAGACGCTGAATGAACTCACATCAAAGCATGAAATGTCACCGGTAATCATAAGTCGCTGGAAGAAAAAGTTTATTGAGAAGTCAGCCGCTCATGTGACCGTAGGGCTAATTTTGGTTAAAGGTCTGAACAAGTGCGGAAAACAGGGCAAGCTTCCTGACTGGTATCTTGGGCAACCCTTGGTCCTTGCAGCTCACTCGGAAGTGACTGTGGCTTACATGTCGATGTGGTGGGTGATGACCGATTTTTGCCGGCTTCAACTGGCAGCCGAAAGTCAGATGAGCTCCAAGGCAGGACACTCAGAGGCACTTCGCCTCCCGAGTGATTTGCAAGAGTGTTTTGCTGGTCGCCTGGACGAAATTCCTAATCTTGTAATTTTAGCGACTATCTTATTAATCCATTCTTATCATCTCGGCCAACTGCACGAAATAATCATTTGACCAAATGTCAAGTTCATTTGGATTGCGGACGAAAGGCAATACATCTTCTTTCACTTGTTTTATATCAGCAGAAGAGAGACGCTCAATGAGTTTCTCCTTAAATGACTCTGGAGTAATGGTCTCATTGTTTAACTGATTGCATCGTTCTGCCAAATGA
Organism: Bacteroidales bacterium UBA1680; assembly: GCA_002320605.1. GTDB lineage: Bacteria > Bacteroidota > Bacteroidia > Bacteroidales > UBA932 > Cryptobacteroides. The sequence continues at coordinate 241,900 of DCKG01000015.1, forward strand.
GTAAAATCCAGAGGAACATTATGGCGTACATACCATTCAAAGTCATACCAATCACGGCCTTTAACTCTATTCTTCCACACACGATAGACCAGTGCGTGCATCTTACCGGCAAACAGATCGGGAAGTGTAAAACAACGAGTCATAAATGAGTATGGCTGAAGCAATAGTTTCTGTTCTGTCTTGAAGTTCAATGGTGGACAAGTATCCACTTCAATCTTTATCTTTATTGATTTCTCTGTCTGGAAAGTCACATCATACACATCGGTATTATCTTTAAGAAATGCCGATTCGACGTTTCCGAAATTCTTCTTGTCTTTTTTCTTTATTTAAGTTTCGCAAGTAGCAAAAAAACGGATACGACTTTGCAAAAGGGCATTCGACGCACGACATTTGGCTGCATAAGTCACTTGCGAAACCAACCGAAGTTTGTGAGGCAATCCATCGCCAAACAACCAAATAAAATCTCGCCAAATAACCAAACAAATTTTCACCAAACAACCAAATTGTCTTGCTTGTTTCATTTCCAATTCATATCTTTGCCCGGTAGATAGAAACTTTATATGGAATACAAAAAACGAATCGCAGACAGCATACTCCGTGACAAATTGGACGCAATGGGCGCGATCCTTATTGAAGGCCCAAAAGCTTGCGGCAAGACTACGACGGCAGAACAAATAGCAGGCAGCGTGCTATATATGGATAATCCAGATAAAATGGACACCTATCTGCAGTTGGTTGATACCAATATTAAACTCCTTTTGGCCGGGGAAACACCGAGACTGATTGATGAATGGCAGATAGCGCCCAAGTTTTGGGATGCCATTCGTCACGAGGTGGACCATCGGGACGAAGACGGACAATTCATTTTGACAGGATCCGCTGTCCCGGCCGATAGTGAAAAGATCTTTCACTCAGGAGCTGCAAGATATGGCTTCCTAACAATGCGCACGATGTCCCTTTGGGAATCGGGAGAATCTTCCGGAAGCGTCTCGCTTGGTCAACTTTTCCGTGGGGCCAATACCCTTGATGGAAGATCTTCTCTCTCTATTGAGGATCTCGCCTATTTGACTTGCCGCGGAGGATGGCCAAGCGCAACAAAGAAGAAAACACGCAAAGCGGCTTTGACCATTGCTACCGAATACTATGAAGCCATCACGAGAACTGACATTTCCCGTGCAGACGGAGTCTCCCGTGACGAAGAGAGGGCAAAACGCATCATGCGCTCCTATGCTCGGCAACAGGGTTCCCAGGCTACCATTCCAACCATCCTGGCCGATATTTCCTCAAACGAACAGAGTGGTATCAGTGATGAGACCATCGCATCTTATGTTAAAGCTTTGAAGAAGATATTCGTTATCGAAGACATGAAAGCCTGGAATCCCAATCTTCGGAGCAAAACGGCAATTCGAACGTCGGACACTCGATATTACACGGATTCATCCATTGCTGTGGCAGCTCTGGGTGTTGGTCCAGAGGATTTATTAAATGATCCGAATACTTTTGGACTCTTATTCGAAACGATGGCCATTAGAGATTTGCGTGTATATGCAGATTCCTTGGGTGGAGATGTTTATCATTTCCGAGACAAGGAAGGATTGGAATGTGATGCGGTCGTTCATTTAAGAAACGGATCCTACGGATTAGTAGAGATTAAGTTGGGAGGCGAGACACTGATAAAAGAAGGCGTAGCTACCCTTACCAAGTTGGCGGGAAAGATTGACACAGAAAAAATGAAGGCGCCATCCTTCCTGATGGTTTTAACCGGCATCGGAGAGTATCCATATCGCCGAGCCGAAGATGGGGTGCTTGTCATTCCGATAGGCTGCCTAAAGGACTAATTTCGTTTTTTAGGCTCCTTGTTCTACAGCTTGCGTTTTAGCTTGTAAAAAAGTGATATACAGATTAGAGGATGGATATCCACTGTCGTACTCCATCTTCAACGGTCGTCAATATGAAGGTCGCACGACATTTGGCTGCATAAGTCACTTGCGAAACTTAAATTATGAAGCCTTATGGATGAAGAATCGCTTCCAGCTGGCTGAGTGTTTTCGTCCTAAGCACCTTGGCGTCATATTGCTTCATTCAATATTGTATTTTTACATTCAATATTCTTTCTAGAGCTTCTAGGCGCATTCTCCTCTTGCTTCTGATTTTGGCGAAGTCGAGGTTGTCCAAGGTTCGCTTGGCAGCGTTGCCTTTCAGATAGACTTTGTGGGCACGGCGGAAGAGATTTTGCATCTTTTCGTAGCCATTCTTGCCAGGCAGATCGCTCGAACAAGATTTATTAGTTTCAAGACCCAGATACTTGCAGAGACCTTCTAGGTCGTCAAGCAACCAATCTTCAATCATCTGGTCAACCTTTACTTCCACAAAATAATTTATTCCAAGGCTTGTCACAATAGCTTTGACGGATTTCCAGTCAACTGGTGGGCGTTCTGAGAACTCAAACACATCCGTGTCGTAGCAGCAGCAAACGGCCACTACTTTCAAACCTTTCTTTTTTGCGTTTGGAATGATCTCTCCTTTCAGTTTCCCTTTCACTCTGGATGTGAAATGAGAAACGCCCTTCATCTGGATAATCTTATATCGCCTGATTGATGAAGAACTATTCTGCTCATAATATTTAAGTAGCTTTGTAAAGAATTGGAAGTCAGTCTCTCCCTCCACGAAAACAACCACAAACGACTGATTTGCCCTACCTGCCATCTCTTGTATCGAAATATGTTTTTATATATTCATCATCATTCTCCAAATCTTGCATAAGGCCGAAGACATATTCCCCCAACGACATTTCTTCGGCAGAGGCTTGCTTTTCTAGCCTTGACACTTTCGATGCCTTCACTTCCTTGAAAGTCGCAATGCCACATTTCGCAGGAAGGCCGAATTGAATCTTCCTGACATCAAGATAATTAACCAAATATGGTGAGTGGCTCGTCAAAAGAATTTTCGTATCTCCTGCCAGCTGGCTTATCACAACAAGGACATCCTGAAGGAGCTTTGGGTGCACAGAGTTTTCCAGTTCCTCGAGCATTACGAGCTGGACATTGTTGATTTGCGACGCAATCACCATAGTAAATATGTACAGGAGGCGCTTACATCCGGCAGAGAGGTTATTGATACTGGAATACTGATTGTTATAACGTTCCTTAACCTGAATGTCGTAGAATGCGTCCGGGATCAGGAAAGGCAGATTCTTCTCCTCTTGTCCTTCAGTGTGCTTTAGGATAACCTTTACAGGTTTGAAATCTTCAATCTCAGGGAGAAGATCCATGATCGTATTGTGGAGCAGATCATATTTGTCATGGTCGAGTTCCTTCAGAGAATTGATATAGAATCCTATTTCGCCTGTTCTCGGATATTGCAGCGTGAGTGAGTTCACGTCATTATTCGGAGAAATGGTTGAAAACAGTTCATTCGGATTTCTCATCGTGCTGACGAACTTAACAGAAATCTGGTTTATCGCTGTTACGATGTCAAGATAAAAAAGATCATCGAAATTGCTTAGTTTATTGATGGCGAGAACATTCCCTCCTACCGACAATTTCTTTGAGCATCTGCCTGTAGGGGAAGCAAGGTAATATGCTGCATCTTTTTCTTCTCTTACTATGTAATTTCGATATTTGGGATCTTCGTCCGATTTTATCCTCAGGTGCTCTTCGAATATGCAGGCTCCCCTATCTTCGCTATTATTCCTCTCCCACTTAAATGAATATCCATAGATGAAATTTGCAAGGTTCTCATCTCTCTTGACAATGCCTTGCAGTTCGTAACTGAATGGGGCTCCTTCCAGCTGCGTGTTTATTGGAATGACGTTGCGGCTTCTCATCTGAGAGTTTTTCTTCTCGGAAGAGGCCCTGATGAAATTAGCTCCGAACAGAATTGCGTCTAACAGATTTGACTTTCCATAGTTGTTGGGAGCCACCAGCGATGTCACATCGTGAAGGGTGATTTCGTTGCGGCCAAGGTTCCTGAATCCAGACAGGATGATTTTCTCGATTGTCAGCATTGTCTAGTTTTTTTATTTTCACCAAGCAAATTTATCAATAAACTTATTAATACGCAAAATATTTTTGCGTATTCACTAGACATTCACCTATTTTTGATATTTTTTTTACACGAAACGCAATTTCTATTAGTAAAAAAAGAATGTTCCTCAGTTCTTTGGCGTACTAGATTCTTGACCTTATGGATGAAGGACTGCTTCCAGCTGGCTGAGTGTTTTCGTCCTAAGCACCTTGGCGTCATATTGCTTCATGATGAAATGGAGGCGGTGGCAGTCGGAGCCCGCCATGGAGTAGTAGCCTCTGTCCAGCAGGTGTTGGGCCTTCGCTTGGGCCACTTCACCATAGCCGCCAATGATGGAGGGGATGTTCAGCTGGAACAGCACTCCCCTTTCATGCAGGCTTTCGTAATCATCGTCATTCATGTAAATATACCGTTCCGGATGCGCCAGGATTGGCCTGAAGCCTGCCTTCATGGTGGCTTCTATTACGGAGTCGAAATCCAATGGCGGCGCAAAGGTGGAAGTCTCCACTAGGATCTTGCCCTCCCCGTGCAAAAGAAGATCCCTGTCTGCCAACCTCTCTCGATAGACGTTGTCCAGCATGTTCTCGGCAGAAAGATGAAGCTCCACCGAGCCTGAATACAAATTTCTAAGCTCCGCATAACGTTCTTTCAATGAATATGTTTCATTGGGAACATCCTCCATGATATGAGGGGTCAGCCACAAGACGGAGACTCCGCACTTTTCCATGAACGCTATAGTGGCCAGAGATTCTTCGCTCGTCCGTATGCCATCATCAACTCCGAATAGGATGTGGGAATGCATGTCGTGCGAACCCTTGAGGATTCCACTTTCCAGAAGCGATTTCTGCCTATTGAAGAACTTGAACATCAGGCTTTGCCGTCCTCCTGGACTCCAGGATTTCCCGATCCCTCATTGCCATAACCGTAGCTGTAGTTGCCATAACCATAATGGCCATAACCATAGTGTCCGTAAGAATGATAAACGGTGCTGAAATCGACGCCGTTCAGAATGATAGCCATTTCATTGAATCTCTTCCTATTGTACATGTCATTCAGCATGCAAACGTCCCGCTTGTCAAACAGCCCGGCGCGAATCACGAAAATCGTGAAATCTGTCTCTGGCGAAAGGATTGAGGCATCGGCCACTATGTCGATTGGAGGGCAGTCCATTATGATGTAGTCAAACTCCCTCTTCAGTTCCGCGAGCATGCCCTTGAACTTATCGCCGAGCAGCAATTCCGATGGGTTTGGAGGAAGGACTCCAACAGGCAGGAAATACAGGTTATCCGCCAGGCTGCGAACGGATTCGGCGAAGCTGCCCTTACGCCCGTTCAGATAACTGACGTAGCCGTTCTCGTTGGACCTTAGTGATTTTCCTAGCGTGGCTTTCCGCAGGTCAGCATCCATCAGCAAGACTTTCTTCCCTTTCAGAGCCATCACCGCAGCGGTATTCAGCGAGATGAATGACTTGCCCGCATTAGGGTTGTAGGAAGTCACCATTATTACTGACTTCCGTGCACCCAGCATCATGTCCACATTGGTTCTCAGGACCCTGAACGCCTCGTTGAGCGAGTCCCTGGATCCCTGCTTCACCAATATGTGCGCAGGAGCATGGACGTTCTTGCGCGACCTCATTTTCTTAAGCAATGAATTAGGCTGGCCTACCAGAGGAATCGATGCTAAGAACGGGGCTTGGAGCGAAGACAAATCGCTCTGGGAATGAACTTTCGTGTTCAGAAGGTTGATTGCCAGCAGAACTCCGAGAGGAATCAAGAAGCCAGCTAATAGGGCAACAAGAAGAAGGTTCATGTTCTTAGGGAAAACCGGCGAGGCGGAGCCGTTAGGGGTCATGATGATTCTCGTATTGCCAACGTTCACGAGGCTTGCGATCTCGTTCTCCTCACGTTTCTGAAGAAGATAGACGTACAACTCTTCCTTGACTTTCTGTTGTCTTTCGATGGACAGAAGCTGAAGCTCTTGTCCGGAAGTGTTCGCGATCCTCGACATGATGAGGCTTTCCTGAGAGTTCAGCTTGTCGACCTGCATTTGAAGAGTAGCAATCAGATTGTCTACTGAGTGATTGATTGCGGCTTTCATGGCGTCAAGGGACTGGTTAATGTCAGAGACCACAGGGTTCTTGACGCTGCTGCTGCCAAGCAGTCTGTCTCTTTTGAGCAAGAGGTCGTTATATTCCTTTATCTGGCTATTAATGCTCTCGTTGGTCAGTCCGGAGTTTGCCGGAATCAGGGAGCGAGAATTAGCGGGAGAGGTAAGATATTCCTTTATGTACCGTGCTATGGACAGCTGGTTGTTCACTTCGAAGGACTTATCCTGATAGCTTGAAGATGCAGTCAGATAAGATTGCGACACTGCGCTGATGTCGGTAATCTTGTGTTCTTCCTTATAGCTCTTCAGCTCGTTCTCAACCCCTCCGAGCTCCTTCTCGATGACGACGAGCCTGTCATTTATGAACTGGGTGGTGTTCCTGGCGGAACGGTTCTGATTGTCTATGCAGGCTTCGTTGTACGCGTCTATCAATGAAGAAATTACGGCAGATGCCCTAGAAGGGAAGTTGTCTTTCATGGATATATTCACTACTGAAGACTTAGCGTCAGATAGTGAAACATTCAGATTCTTTCCCAGGATGGAAGCTTCGTGAGCGGACGTGGTCCAAGTAACAGTGACATCACCGCTCTTCCAGCCCTCGTAATTGACGGTCGGGACAACCATAATATTAGCAACCGGCGTTGACAAAGTGTCACCGAAATGGCCTTCTGCCCTAGTAAACCCCGGGACCTTTGCGATTTTTCCTCCGCTCGTCACGCACAGGTCTGTAATCACGAACATGCTGTCCCTCGCGCCCGTGATCTTGAACGTCACGTATGAATGCTTGTCCGGGTTGGACAGCGACACAGCAAACGGCGACTGGTTGTAAAGTTCCCTAATCCTTAAAGGCTGATGGCTGTAATATCTGGTCTGAAGCCCTAGTCTCTCCACCACTACCTGCATCAAGTCAGGGGATGAAATATATTCAATCTCATTATTGACATTGATTCCGCCGCTGCTCTTCACGCCTGAAAACGCTTCGCTAAGATTGGACAAATCGCGCATGGCGCTGTTCGAGGCGCTTTCGTCTATGATGATCTTGGCGTTCTGCTGATAGACACTGGCGGTCTTGTATTTATAGAATGCGGCGATCATGAGGCAAGCAATGATGCATATTGCGAACCAAACCTTATTCTCTATTATCAGTGCCCATATGTCGGACAGCTGCAAAGAGCCGTCGTTGCTGGAATTCCTGTCAGATTCAGGAATATATTGCTGTTGATTAGTGCTTTCCCCTGCCATTTTACGCTATTTTGTTTATCTGGTCGAAATGATGATGAGATTGGCGACCGAAGTCAGGAACGAGCCTATCGACGTCCAGAAGCCTACCGACCTGACGTTGTTCTCGTTCAGGGTGGACTGGCGAGCGCGGACCTTGTTCGGCTCGACGTAAACCACGTCGTTTTGCTGAAGATAATATGCCGGCGAGTCGAAAAGGTTCTTGGAGCGGAGGTCTATCTTGTACGACTCTCGCTTGCCGTTCTGCTCCCTGATGACGGTTATGTTGTCTCGCTTGCCGTAAATGGTCAGGTCCTTGGCGAGGCTGAGCGCCTGCAGAATGGTGATCTTGTCGCCCGATACCGAGTAAGAGCCAGGGCTGTTCACCTCCCCGAGGACGGAAATCCTGAAGTTCATGAATTCGACCGTCACTACGGCTCCTTTCAGCAGTTCCCTTTCCTCCAGTTCTTCCTTGATTAGGCGTGACAGCTCCCAACGATTCAGTCCGGCGACGTGGATAGTCCCCAAAATCGGGAAATCGATGTCTCCGTCGTTGTCTACGACATAGCCCAGAAGTCTCTGATTGCCATAGCTCGTAGCAGTAATCTCCGAACCCGCCTGATAAGATGCCACTGGGAGATTGAACGAGGCCGCCAGCTCTGGGTCCTTGGAGGAGACCACGATTGAGAGCTGGTCCTTCGGCTGAATCACGACGCCTGCGTTTTCGGTCATCTTCCAGGTTGAATCAGATGTCACATCCTGCAAATAATTGATGTTCCTATATGTCTTCGACGAGCAGGATGCCAGGATTAACGCCCCTGATAATAAAATAATTAGTTTGGCTAGCTTTTTTTGCATAACGTGCTAGTGCTTTACACTTTGATATTATGCAAATATATAATCTTTGACATCAAAAATCAAGAATTTGACATAGTTATCCAAAGATGCAAGTATTTTTTTATGCAGAAGATTTGAATATAAACGGAAAAAGGCTATATTTGCACGCTGAAATTTTCAGCAAGAATCTTTTTAATTAAATTTTAGAGAAATGAAAAAAGGACTTCATCCCGAAACCTACCGCCTTGTAGCTTTCAAGGATATGTCAAACGACACGGTTTTCATCACTCGCTCCTGCGCCCAGACAAAAGAGACTCTGGAAGTGGACGGCGTTGAATATCCGGTTGTGAAGGTCGAGATTTCTAACACATCTCACCCATTCTACACAGGCAAAGTCAAGCTCGTTGACACTGCCGGTCGCGTTGATAAATTCTACCAGAGATACAAGGACCGCAAGAAAGCATAAGGTTCAAAAAATTTGCAGGGAAAGGATTTTTGCCTATATTTGCAATCCTTTCCGACTACGGTGGGTTCGTATAACGGTTAGTACTCGAGATTCTCAATCTCGCAATAGGAGTTCGATTCTCCTACCCACTACTACGGCGACCGGAAACGGCGCCAAATGAATAGAGGCGACAGTCCAATGGCTGTCGTCTTTTTTATATTCATAAATCTTGAGTATCTTTAAGACCAAATTGATTTTACGATGAAAAAGTTCTTTCTAGCGGCCGCTGCGCTGCTATTCTTCATTCCTTCTTTCGCAAAAGATGCTTCGAAGGCCACGACAGTGCCTGCGTCCGACAGCAGAATAACTTATGTTGGCAGGACCCTCGTAGAAGACGGCAGGGTCTCTTTCGACTGGACGGGGACATATTTTCGAGTGAGAATTAAAGGTAACATGCTTTCGATGAAGGTTTCCGATACGAAAAAGAATTATTACAATGTCTGGGTGGATGCTCCTATGAGCGAGAAGCCAAGCGAGGTGATAACCGTCACGGGAAAGGACACGACTATAGTAATATGTAGCCTGCCGAAAGGGAAGAAAGCCGCCACGCATGCAATCACAGTGCAGAAAAGGACAGAAGGCGAGCAAGGCAAGACCACTATTTCGGAGTTCACGTGCGATGGGGAATTTTTGCAGGCTGAGGAGCCGAAGGATAGGATAATCGAATATGTCGGCGACTCATATACCTGCGGATATGGCACAGAAGCATCCAACAAGGAAAGATTCTCTCCGCAGACTGAAAATCAGAACCTGACGTACGCCTGCAAAGTTGCAAGGTATTTCGGGGCAGACCAGGTCGTAATAGCTCATTCAGGGATGGGAATAGTCAGGAATTACAACGGAAACCTCACAGGGGACGACATGGTCAGGCGATACCTGCAGACTTTCGACCAGGAAAAAGAACCCAAATGGAATGCCGGCGAATCAGCAATCAAGCCTGACATTACAGTCGTCTACCTTTGCACGAATGACTTTTCTACAGGTATGCAGCCTAGCCAAAGGAGTTTCAAACAAAACTATATTGCTCTGCTGAAAGAGATAAAGACCAACTACGGAGAGGACTACCCTATCCTGATGATGGTGCCGAAGCACGATAAGATGATGTATGAATATATTTACTCGGTGCTGAACGACTGCGGAATGAAGAATGTTCATATCTTGCAGTTAGGTCCGGACATTCATGACAACGATGGCGACATGGGTGCTGACGGGCATCCGAATGGCTTCGGGCACACTAAGATAGCATATTCATTAATCCCATATATTTCCACCATCACGGGATGGGAGATTTCTGAAAACAAGATAAAATGATCATACCATGAAAACATCAACGAAAGTCATTTCTGGCATAATCCTATTCCTTGTGATAGCGTTTGCCATATTCTTTTACATCCGCTTCTATTTTGTTTTCGGTGACGGGGTGAAAGCTGGCGAGCTGAATCAATTCACTTACAAAGGTTATGTTTTCAAGACTTATGAAGGCAAGCTGATTCAGGCAGGCTTCCGAGGAGCGCAGAAAGGCACCATGGGCGCATCGGTGGAATCCTACATATTCGATTTCTCGGTAACCGATAAAGTAGTGGCTGAAGACCTGATGCAGTGCTCTGGGAAAATGGTAGAGCTCCATTATAAGGAATATCTTGGGGCATTGCCTTGGAGGGGCATGCAGAAGCACATAGTAGATAAAGTAATTTCTGTTTCAGAACCAACTCAGTAGTATGAAAGCTAAATACTCTCTTGTGGCACTCTTGTTAGCGCCTCAATTCTTGTTTGCCCAGACAGGTGTCGTCGCCAGGCATCCTGCGAATCCGCAGGGTAAGGATTTCACGATGGAAGACGTTACCATAAGCCGGAATGTTTATCCTCTTAACAATTACGCAAGATGGGATGATGACAATTCCATTCGGGTGTTTTCAGACGGGGCATGGAAAAAAATGGACCCTGCCACGGGTGCTACCAGCGAGTTTGAAGCCGAGGCGCTTCCGGACGGCTTTCCAAAAGAGGCGAGGAATATTACAGAGAGTCCGCAGAAGAAGACCTTCGCCTACACTGTCGGAAAGAGTCTGTTCATTTTTAGTGGCGAGCAGGTAGCTGTAGCGGAAAGCGAGAACGAAGAGATCACTTACGGCCAGTCGGTGAGCCGAAACGAGTTTGGCATCAATGGCGGAATTTTCTGGTCTCCAAGTGGTTCCAAGCTGGCTTTTTACCGGAAAGACGAAAGCAGGGTGACGGATTTCCCTCTTCTGGACATCAAGACCAGGACAGGAGAACTGAGGAACATAAAATACCCAATGAATGGAATGGAGAGCGAGGAAATAACTTTAGGGATATATGACACCAAGTCACAGAAGACGGTTTACTGCAGCGTCACCGACTTCGGATACGACAGATACCTGACGAACATCAGCTGGTCTCCAGATGACAAATACATATTCATTCAGGTTCTGGACCGCACCCAGAGCCACTGCAAGCTCAATATGTACAGGGCATCCGATGGCTCGTTCGTCCGCACGATTCTCACCGAGGACAACGACCGCTACACCGAGCCGCTGGATCCCATCTGGTTCGTCAAGGGAACATATTCATTCATTTATAGGACCGACAACCGCGATGGTTATCGCAATCTCTACCTCTGCGACACTCTTGGGAGCGTGCACAGGTTGACTTCCGTGGATGCAGACGTGAAATATGCCGGAAACAACGGTAAGTCTGTCTGGTACACTTCTGCGGAGGTTTCCCCTGTCGAGCAGCACCTGTTCAGGGTTGACTTGAGGCTTGGGAAAGGTGCTAAGGCCGTAAGCGGCGCTAAGATTTCGAAGCCGGTGCGCCTTACCACCCAGGAAGGCTGGCACTCTATTTCCTTCAATGATGAATATTCTGAATATATTGACTCGTATTCCAGTTTCAACGTGCCAAGAGTGGTGAATCTATGCAAGGCGGATGGGAAACTGGTCAGGAACATCCTGACTGCTGAAGATCCACTAAAAGATTACCGCACAGGCGAAGCAATGCTCGGGACAGTGAAGAGCGCCGATGGTAAGTACGACAACTGGTACAGGCTGTTCCTGCCCGCGGACTTCGATGCTTCGAAGAAATACCCTGTGGTACTTTACGTTTACGGAGGCCCTCATTCCCAGATGGTTACAGACGCATGGCTAGGGAATGTGCGCATGTGGGAGATGCTTATGGCTCAGAAAGGCTACATCGTCTATGTTCAGGATAACCGAGGCACAGAAAACCGCGGTTCAGAATTCGAGAAGGCCACTCATGACCAATTAGGCCAGTGCGAAATGGCCGACCAGATGGTCGGAATCAATATGCTCAAAAGCCTCCCGTTCGTGGATTCCAACAGAATAGGCGTTCATGGTTGGAGCTACGGAGGCTACATGACAATATCTCTGATGACGAATTTCCCGCAGACATTCAAGGTTGGAGTCGCCGGAGGACCTGTCATAGACTGGAAATGGTACGAGGTCATGTACGGCGAGCGCTACATGGACACAGAAGCCCTGAACCCTGAAGGATTCAAGAAAGTCAGCCTGATCAATAAGGCTGCTAATCTGAAAGGCAAACTGCTAATTTGCCAGGGGGCAATTGACAACACCGTGGTATGGGAGCACAGCCTGAGCTTCGTCCAGGAGTGCATCGAGAAGAACGTGCAGTTGGACTATTTTCCTTACCCCTGCTCGGAACATAACGTAGCAGGGAGATGGAGGGTTCATCTGATGGATAAGGTAACTGAATATTTCGACGAGCATCTTTAGACAATCTAAACGAATCAAGGTGGCCTTGCAGACCACCTTGATTATATTATGTAGGATTCATCATTCGCTTATAGGCTCATATCTCGGTGCCAGGGATTTCATGACACCCCAGCCAACCAAATAAGCTACGGCGCAGACGCAGAATATTATGAAATATCCTGCTGGCTTGCCCGTGAAACCCATAAACTGCATGTTCGTTTCGCCCGCGTAAACGAAAAGCCTTCCGGCAACCTGCTGAAAGATGAAAGAGCTTATTCCAGCAGCCATTCCGCATATTCCTGTAATCGTCGCAGATGCTCTCTTCGGGAACATGTCCGTTCCGACAGTGTAGAGATTAGCAGACCAAGACTGATGGGCTGCGCAGCCCAGTCCGATGCAGAGGACAGGAAGCCAAGGGGAAATTTTGCCTAGCGGCTGAGCCAGAAGCACTACGAGAGGAATGACAGCGAATATCAGCATAGCACGTGTGCGGCTGGCATATGGGTCTTTCCCCGTCTTGTTCATGATGATGGTCGGGAGCTTGCCGCCAAAAATAGATAGCATCGTGATGAGGTACAATGTAAAAATCAGCGCCATACCCAATGGGTCTGATGTCTTGATTCCGAACTGAGTATTCAGATAAGAAGGGGTCCAGAATAAGAAGAACCACCAAACGCCATCAGTCAGGAACCTGGCGAGTGCAAATGCCCATGTCTGCTTGTACTTGAAGCACTCCCAGATGGACATTTTTTTCACAGGTCCTTCAGCGCTCACCTTCACGAATTTGGCATCAGCCTCTTTATCCTGTTCTATATAAGCGAGTTCTTCAGCGTTTACATGCTTATTCTCCGAAGGCTTTTTATAGAGGAATATCCAGAATCCCATCCAGATGAAGCCTAACGCACCAATGATCAGGAAAGCCATTTCCCAGCCGAATTTTGCTGCCAGAACAGGCACGGTCAGCGGTGCCACAAGAGCCCCGATAGATGAACCTGAATTGAATATGGACGTTGCGAAAGCCCTGTCTTTCTTAGGGAAATATTCAGCAGTAGCCTTAATTGCCGATGGGAAGTTACCACCTTCGCCTAGCGCCAAGACACATCGCGCGACTATGAACATCCAAACGCTGAACGTAGATATCATGACGGCCATGTCGCCAGTGGCCTGCACTAATTCCAATCTAGAAGAGGCTCCAACGTAAGATTCAGTCAGGACACCGCATAATGCATGCAGGCATGCGCCCAGAGACCAAACGCCAATCGACACTGCATATCCTTTCTTTGTGCCTAGCTTATCGACGATTCCACCCGCAAAGAGCTGGGCAAAGGCATACACGATAGCGAAAACTCCGGTTATGTTACCGTAATCAACCTCGTCCCAATGAAATTCGGGCTTGATGAATTCGTCCCAAGTTAAAGAGAGTACCTGCCTGTCCAGATAATTCACAGTCGTCGCCAGGAACAGCATAGCACAAATTACCCAGCGGAAATTAGTCATCTTATTATTTCCCATGTATTAGAATTTGAAATATTCTTTGGCATTGCCATAACAGATGTCGGAAACAATTTTTCCAATCGCCTCCATCTCACTTTCAGGCAGTCTTCCCGTCTGAACCTGATCACCAACGTAACTGCAGAGAATCCTGCGAAAATATTCATGCCTTGGATAGCTGATGAAGCTCCTTGAATCAGTGAGCATGCCTACGAAACGGCTTAAGAGCCCCAAGTTAGCCAAGGTCTCAATCTGCGTTCTCATGCCTGGCTCATTATCGAGGAACCACCACGCCGCGCCAAACTGCATCTTCCCAGGGCAGCGGCCATCGTTGAAGTTATATGCCATGGTTGTCATAACTTCATTATCTTTAGGGTTTAGGCAATATAGAATCGTTTTCGCAAGTTTTCCGGAAGAAGCAAGCTTATCCAGGAAACGATTCCCGCTTTCGGCGATTTCATGGTCATGCACGGAATCATAGCCAGTATCTGGCCCGAGACTCAGGAACATCTTGGTGTTATTATTACGAATGGCTCCTACGTGGAACTGCTGCACCCAGCCAGACTCTGCGTCCATTACCCCAAGAGCATAGAGGAGAGCGCTACGGAACTTCCTGACTTCTACTTCATTTGGATACATCCCGACAAGCACTTTCTTTAATATTGTATCAGCATTTTCAGGCGTGCAGTCATCGGCGTAGAATTCCGTGAGCCCGTGATCTGACAGACGGCAGCCCATGGAAGCAAAGAAATCGTGGCGTTTCTTCAGCGCCTCCAAGAGAGTCGGATATGAATGGATATCTATGTCTGCAGCTTCTCCGAGCTTTCTCAGATAGTCGTTGAAAGCATCAGGATTATCAATTCCCATAGCCTTGTCCGGCCTCCAAGCAGGAAGCACCTTTACGCCGAAAGGATGCTCGGAGATATATCTGTGCCATTCAAGTGTATCTGCTGGGTCATCTGTCGTGCAAACCACCTCGACATTGAATTTCTTGATAAGATTCTGGCCAGAATATTCAGGAGACTGCAATTTTTCGTTACACTCATCAAAAATTTCTTTCGCAGTTTCAGGTTTCAGAATTTTATATATTCCAAAAACCCTGGCAAGCTCTAGATGAGTCCAAACATAAAGAGGGTTTCCCATCAACGCAGGAACAGTTTCGGCCCATTTCTCGAATTTTTCCCAAGAGGAACGTTCTCCGGTGATGTAATCCTCGCCCACTCCATTAGCCCTCATAGCCCTCCATTTATAATGGTCGCCGCCCAGCCACAGCTCAGTGATGTCCTTGAACTTATAGTCCTGGGCAATCATCCCGGGTACCAGATGGCAGTGATAGTCGATGATTGGCTGTCTTTCAGCGGAATCATGGTAAAGCCGTTTCGCAAAATCATTTGAAAGCAAAAAATCCTGATTGATGAATGACATGGTCTTCCGTGGTATTAATTATTCAAAGATATAATATTTTGAAGACCATGTCAAATTTATGTAGATCAGCTTAGCTAATATTTCTGAATTTCCGCAGGAATGACATAATTCCTTTTCTCGATTGAAATGGTGGCGGTGCTATCACCCATATTGTAGTTGAATTTTCCATCAGCGGAATCATACAGCGAAAATACGAATTTCCCGTAGTCAGCACAATTGTATAGATTGGAATACCATATCGAGAATTTATCATAGACATTCTTGATCTCGAATTGAACGCTATCTTTCGATTCATTGAAGTTCTGAAGCCCATAAATAGACAAATTATCAATCGAAACGCCGTTGAGATTGCCCGTGACCATAATGTGTCCTCTAACATTCAATTTCGAATTGATATTCTCGGTCATGTCTGCGATTCCTTCGTACCTACGGAAAGCATAAAGCGCTCCCAGATCGTTTCTCTGTCGCTCTGCCTCTGGGACTTCATAGACCTCGGTGGAATAAATCTGGCCAAAAGTCTTCGTATCGAACATCAAGAACATATTCGTTTCGCCAATCTTAACTACGTACCGAGAATGCGTCGTGTCTATCTGGCCAAACTCGCAGATTTCCGGTACGACTGTCAAGTCCCGCCCATTATCGAACGTGGATGTCTGGCAACCATAATCGGCTTTGTATTTTATCTCCATATAAGGGTTGATATAAGAACCTGCTTCCTGGAATATATTCTCATGCATTTTGACCGTTGAAGGATTCTTTCCGTCGCCTACCAAAACATATGCGTACAGAGGATGAGAGGGATAGCCATCTTTATAACAGCTTTTTTTCCTTCCAACTAAAGAGTTAGTGCTGATGCTTGTAGAAGTCATGTTTATGTCGTCTGACCAGACAGCATAACCTAATGGAGCTGGTGGGTAAAGACTGACGTTCTTAGGAGTCAGCCCATCAATATCGCTCTTGCTTAAATAATAATAGCAGTTCCGCGCTGGCCATTCCTCTTGTATGCCTTCGTAAATTCGCTTCGTCACCCAATTAATTTTCACGTCAACATATTCACTCATGGTGGGAGCTGACATTTTCGCAATCAAAGAAACTCGATAAGGGATGAAAGTGTTATCTGCGATTAGAGAAGCATCGTCAACGACTTGTTCTCCGAAAGACAGGGATTTTATGTAAAGCTGCCTGCCTCCATGACGGCCATCGTCAGTCCACTCCGGAAGTTCATCCTTGTTTACATAAATATAGCCGCTCCCGTCAGACTTCCACTCGTAAGAATCGCCTTTTTCATCCACTGCTTTTACATCGGCGTTTGGTATTATTACTGGTCCTGGCCCGCTCACCAGATATGCGACACCGCCAGAGAGCGGATTGACATACTCATAGGTGGTATCGCGTCCATTGATTCTCTTCAATGATTTGACTGGCACCACATTGTACTTAGCCTTATCATAGTTTACATAAATGAATTCGGTCTTGATCAGTCCATCTTTCCCGTCCTTGCCATCGGAGCCTCTGAGATATTCCCAGAAATCTTGAAGCGAAGTCTTTGTCTTATCCCATTTATTGCCAGGATTCTTCGGATCTTCAAGTCCTTCAGCAGACAGCACCTCGTCTTTCCACAGCTCGTAAGCAGACTTGCCATTCTTGCCGTCCTTGCCATCTTTTCCATCGACACCATCTTTACCATCTTTTCCATTGATGCCGTCTTTGCCATCCTGGCCTTTCGCAGGAACGCCCAAATCCTTTAGAGTCCCATCCACGACAATCCACCAGTTACCGTTATCTCCAATGTAAGGAATGCTTCCATCGGCGCCATCTTTACCCTCTGTTCCATCTTTCCCGTCTTTGCCGTTGACTCCGTCTTTCCCGTCTTTGCCATTAACTCCATCTTTCCCTCTCGCTGGCACATTCAGGTCTGTAGGAACCCCATCTACCACAATCCACCAGTTGCCGTTCTCACCAATGTAAGGCGTGTTACCGTCATCGCCATCACGACCAGTCAAGAAGTCGTAGAAATCTCGTTTAGAAGTCTTATCGTCCGGCCATAACGTGCCTGGATTCTTCGGGTCTTCAAGTTCATGGTTCTTGACCATTTCCACCCAGACCTCGTAAGCAGACTTTCCATCTGCCCCGTCTTTGCCATCGGCTCCGTCCTTCCCATCTTTCCCTTTCAGGTAGATGAAATAGTCATTGATCTCTGTAGACCCAGTCCAGTCCTTAATGGTGCCGTCCTTCACGGCCTTCACCCAGACCTCGTAAGCAGAAAGTCCTTCAGCGCCTCTTTCGCCCTGCGGGCCCTTCGGCAGCTGCATTTCAACGTCGGTGCAGGCAATCATTGCGACTGCGCCGAGAATAACAATGAATGTTTTGATTAATTGTCTCATAGGTTAATATATTCTTTCTATCAATACTTTTCTATCCATTCTTCTTTCTTCATCCGAAGACGATACCGAGGTTATCGCTATGCGCTTTCCAAAACCTTTCACGATCAGCCTGTCTTCAGGAACGCCCCTTTTCACAAGGCCATCGCGGACAGTCTTCGCCCTGTCAAGCGACAGCCTCTCATTGTAAGCCTGGGATCCTTTCGCATCGGTGTAGCCAGAGACCAAGAACTTAGAATATTGTTCTCCATTGAGGATTTCAGCAATCTCGTCCAAGACAGCCTCTGATCCAGGTGTCAATGAATATTTGTCGAAATCGAAATGAAGATTATCAATCAGCTTCAACAACCTGTCTTCTGATTTAACGTATTTGATTACTTCCTTTTCCACAGGTACTTCCTTAACCACTTCTTTCTCTACTATTTCTTTCGGGAATCTTGATCTATAGAGATCATCGTAATCTGAAAGATGCGAGGCCACGTAAGCATCGGCAGATGCTTTCTTCTTGTCGTTGCCGCCAATGCGGAATTGCAGGCCTGCAGTAAGCTCGATGAAATTTGGCCCATCCTTTATTAACGGCTTCAGAAATTGCCCCTGAATCCTTACTCCTACCCTATTTCCAAGCCAACCTATTATTCCAACTCCGAGCGAAACCGGGAAGAACGTGTCGTGATCGACCGTGTAACCCTTATTCCAAGCATCCTCGGAACGCCACTGGCCCTCTCCGGTCACGTCTTGGTAGAAAGTGCCGAAATATTTCGTCTTGAATGTCTTGTGATAGGCATTCATTCCAGCCCTGACGTAAGGGACTATCCACTGGCTTTTGACGAGTGGTCGAAATTGAATTCCAGGTCCGGCCATGAAAGAATAGCCCTGTTTTTTCTCTCCGCCATCGAAAAACTTAGCAAATCCAAGCGTGCCTTGAAGGTCCAGATACCATCGCTGCGACAAGCTTTTGGCCACATAGACTTCAGTGCCGCCGTACAGGTGCTTGTCTTCGAGGTTGAAGACATAGTCCCCACCTTTAGTCTGATGGAAATCGGAGACCATGGTCCTAGCCATGTTAATCAAGGAGCCGCCCGCCCCTATTTCCCACTCTGATTTTCCCTCTTGCGAATATCCCCAGATTGGAAGAAGCAGAAGAGATATTAGCGTTAAAATGAATTTGTTTTTCATACTTTATTATTTGATAACATATTCAGACACAGACTGGATGCCACATATTCCAAAATAGGCCTCCACGATATTCCCTTTTAAGCATATTTTCTTTCCTAGAAGGCTTGGGTTATCAACCAGATTGAGTTCTTCGCGAATCTTTGCCTTGCTAAGCTGAACCGAGAGGCACGAATTCTTGGCCCTCACTGAAGATCGGGATGCTATGGCTATGTTCGTCTTCGACTCGAATGGCGCTTCGAAGGAAATGCCATCATCCTTCGACGAAAGGTCTCCACCTACAATGTAGCCTGTTACCCAAACATCTTTCTCGCCGATGTGGTTCTTGGCCTGCGAGACGCCGTAAGCAGTTGCCGCCGAAGATCCTGCGCCAGAATCGCCATCGCCTATCACAAGGTCCTCGGAGCCCCAAATGCGACTGGTGTCTATGCTGATTGAAATGTCAGCCCCCGATTTTCCTGGATTCTCGCCGCCGCCTGACGGGCATGAGATGCTTACAGTCAGCATTTCAGCAGCCTCCAGATTCCTGGTCATGAGAGGAACTGTGCTGGAGCCGTATTTAAGAACTGCCGACACTGAGCCTGGCTTAAAGAATGCCGTGCGTTTCTCGGTATATTCATAATTCAGGGTGCCATCTGACGAGGCTAGGGAGACCGCACCTCCTGAATATTTTTCCGGCACATCTGCACTGAATAGCAGCTTAAGACCAGAATTCTGCTGTGTGCAATTTAGCTTAACATTAGTTACAGCTCCGGCATTCACCACGGCTACCTGTTCATCCCCAAACTGAGGTGCGTCAAATTCAGGCTTGGAGAATTCAATAGATTTGACTTTCAAGGTGTAGCTTCCAGGATCGACCGTCATGGAAGAAGGAGAATCCCCATATTTGCCTTTATACAAGCTATTACCCTTCGCATCAGTAACTTCAAGAATGAAATCATCTGTGTCAGGGAGCGCCAAGACTGCCCTGGTTCCGACTGTCTGAGCGAAATTCCATTCAAGCCTGCCTTTGCTTTTCTCGAGGGGAGACTTGTTACAGGAAAATGTGATTAAAGTAAAAAACAGAATGCCAAGAAGTAATAGGCATTTCTCTAAAAATCTCGTGTTTTTCATAGAGGATAAATTTTACTGGTGGCACCGTGCCAACCGACAGCAAAACTATGTATTAGGCATGAAAATGATTTCTAAAAACAGAAAATTGATATAAAGAAATAAAAATTTCTGTTTTTATAAATGAATATGCTCTCAGAGGGAGCCACAGGGCACATAAAAAAACGAGGAGATCGCATCGCTGCGTTCTCCCCGCCACTTAACCTAAACTTAAACTATGAAAAACTTCGTATCAAAGTTACATTTTTATTTTAATAAAACAAATTCTTTGCGAAAATTTCTGTTTTTATGAGAAGAATCACGACAGAATTTTCATCTTCGCATACTTCAAAAGCAGAATTTTGTCTCCGTACTTGTCGAAAGAGATCTTGGTTTTCATGTCTGGATAACTTCCAAACACTTCCAGAACCTTACCTTTTCCGAAACGATTATGCTCGATGTACTGTCCAACCTTGATGCGGGACATCAGTTCCTCTGGAGTCAGCGCCTTGAATAGCTGGTCATCAGCCTTCGGCGGCAACGGAGCCTTCCTTACGAAAGGGCTCGGAGATGCAGGTGCGGATGCCCTCGGCTTAGGCGAATGAATATATTCCACTGGTCCGGACTGCCCGTAACTCCCCGAAGATGGACGTCCGAAAGGTTTACCATAACTTCCTGATGACGAACGCCTGACATATCCCCCTGAGGAACCGCCCCAGGAACCGAATCCTCTGAACTTCGGGAAATCATCCTCTTCTGGCTCACGGAAATCATTTTCACTCAAAGGATTATAAATATATTGTGGGTCTATCTCACCTATGAAACGGCTAGGAGAATTGGATTCGTGACGGCCATTACGCATTCTGGTCTGAGCGAATGAAAGCCAGACTTTCTTTTTCGCCCTGGTAATCGCCACGTAAAAGAGCCTTCGTTCTTCTTCAATATCTCGTGGCGAAGCCAGCATGCCACCAGACGGGAACAAATTTTCCTCAAGGCCAGCTACGAATACGTAAGGGAATTCAAGTCCTTTTGCCGAATGAACCGTCATCAAAGCTATCTTATTATGCGAATCCTCTTCATCGGAAGAATCTACGCCCGTAAGCAATGAGACGTTCTCCAGATATTCTCCAAGCGTAACTACCGGGTACTGCACTGCATCAGGGTTTACCGAATCACTGTCAACAGCAAGTTCTTCGAGATATTCATTCTGTCTTTCCTCTATGAACTGGGTGACGCTGTTCAGCAGTTCTTCGATGTTGCCTGCCCTCGACTGCCCTTCCACGCTTTGGTCGCTCTTATAAAATGCATAAAGGCCGCTATCTTTCGAGAGTCCCGACGCAACTTCATCAGCGTTAGTTTTTTCTGCCACGGAAGCATATTTATTGATCATCTCGCAGAAAGAGCGAATCCTGGACACTGCAGGTGCCTTCAAGCCGTATTCGGCGAAATTTTCAGAATATGCAGCCTTAAACATCGAAACCCCAAGTGCCCTAGACATATTCTCCAAGTTAGCTATGGAAGTCTCTCCAATTCCCCTCGCCGGCATGTTCACGGCCCTTTTGAAAGATTCATTGTCATGAACGTTCATCACCAGCTTGAAGTAGGCCATCATGTCCTTCACCTCTGCCCTGTCGTAGAAAGAGTTTCCTGAATATATCATATAAGGGAGGTTACGCCTGCGAAGGGCCTCCTCAAGGGCTCGTGACTGGGAATTAGTCCTATATAATATTGCGAAGTCTTGATAGGCCGCATGCTCGGTTTCCATCCGCGAGATAATCTCAGAGGCTATGCTCAGGGCTTCTTCTTGCTCGGAGAAATTGTCCAGTATGCTAATCTTATCCCCGGCGTCGCCAACGGAGACGCAGTTTTTCGGAATCCTATTCTCATTCTTGGCTATCAATGAATTAGCGGCATTTACAATATTCGCCGTAGAACGATAATTCTTTTCCAGGCGGAAAATCTTGCACTCCGGATAGTCCTTCTTGAAATTCAATATATTCTCGATCTTAGCGCCTCGGAATGCGTAAATGGACTGAGAGTCATCCCCCACGACGCAGATATTTTTATGCTTCTCGGTCAGTTGCTTCAAGATGAGGTATTGGGCGAAGTTCGTGTCCTGATACTCATCGACAAGGATGTAGTCGAACCTGGAGGAAATGGACTCCTTCGCTTCTGCACTATGCCGAAGCAATATATTCATATTCAATAATATGTCATCGAAGTCCATGACTCCTGAGAGTTTGCACTTCTCTGCATACATATTATAAATGTCGCATATTCTTGGCTTCCTGGACCTGGCATCCTCTTCCAAAGCCTTTGTGTTGGCACTGTATGATGCAGCAGTGAATAAATTGTTCTTGGCAAGGGATATTCGTGAGAGGACATCCCTAGGCTTGTAGACTTTATCATCCAGTCCCAATGCCTTTAGACAGGCTTTTATTGCGCTGATGGAGTCAGATGTGTCGTAAATGGTGAAATTCGCAGGATAGCCCAGAAACGAAGAATATTCTCTTAGAAATCTTATGAATATGGAATGGAATGTGCCCATGCAGAGCTTCCATGCATTTCTTTTCCCAACCATCATGGCAATCCTCTCTTTCATCTCGTTCGCGGCTTTCTTCGTGAAAGTCAGCGCCATGATTCTGGAAGGATCCACTCCCCTGCCCAAGATCAATGCGATCCGGCTGGTCAAAACCCTAGTTTTTCCGGATCCTGCGCCAGCAACAATCAGCACCGGTCCGTCAATGCTGCTGACCGCATCTCTCTGCTCCGCGTTCAGCCCCTCAAAAATCGCGTTTTCTTTATCCATAATATGCCGCAAAATTAGCAAAAAATGTGTACCTTCGCACCGGATTTCGGAAATACTTTTTAACTAATTAAAACATAATGTCAAACAACATCGATTTGAAAAAGGGCCTGAACATTCCTATCGCAGGAACGGCTGCCCTTGAGACAAAGAAAACGATCGCGCAAGACGTTGCGGCAGTCAAGCCTACCGACTTCAAGGGCTTCTCTCCTAGACTTCTGGTCAAGGAAGGCGACAAAGTCTCCGTGGGCTCTCCACTGCTAGAAGACAAGAAGAATCTGAATATTCTTCTCACTTCTCCGCTCAGCGGGACAGTCCAGCAGATCGTTAGAGGTGACAAGAGAAAACTTCTTGCCGTTCTCATCAAATCGGATGGTTCCAACGACTCCATTGACTTCGGCGTGAAGGATCCTTCAGCGCAGAATGCGGAAGGGGTCAAGGAAACCCTCCTGAAGAGCGGTCTCTGGCTTTCGCTGATTCAAAGGCCTTACGGCGTGATTGCTAATCCGGCTGTTACTCCTAAGGCTATTTTCGTTTCCGCTTTCAACACCGCCCCTTTGTGTGCCGACACAGAATTCATTCTGAAAGGCGAAGCCGAAGACATCCAGGCTGCCGTGACGGCCCTATCGAAGATCGCGAAGGTGAACATCTGCGTGAATTCTGCTGATTCCGCTTTCGCTAAGCTGAAAGATGCTACGATTTGGACCGTGAAAGGCAACAAGCACCCTGCTGGCAATGTAGGAGTGCAGATTAGCCACATCTCTCCTATTCAGAAAGGAGAGACCGTGTGGACTGTTGCCCCTGTGCTTCTCGCAGCGTTCGGAAAGTTGTTGAGGACTGGCAAGCTTGACTTGCGCAGAAAAATCGCCGTCACCGGGCCTGCAGCCATCAATCCGGCGTACGTTGAAGCCCTGCCAGGAATGCCTATTAAGGCTCTTGCCGACTTCTACGATGCTTCCAAAAAGGAAATCCGCTTCGTGAGCGGGGACCCTCTCACGGGAGAGAATGTTGGCGAGGATGGCTACACCGGCTTCTTCGACACCCAGGTAACGTTCCTGGGCGAAGGCAGGGAGAGAGAGGTTCTCGGATGGGCGAAGCCTTTCAGATTCAGTCAGTACAGCTCCACGAAGTCATACTTCTCCTGGCTGTCTCCGAAGAAGAAATATTCGATGGATACAAACACTCATGGAGGCGTACGCGCCTTCCTGATGTCGGATGTCTACGAGAAAGTGCTTCCGATGGACATCTTTCCAATCTATCTGATAAAAGCCTGCTTAGCCGGCGACATCGACAAAATGGAGAAATTCGGAATATACGAGGTTCTGCCGGAAGATCTTGCACTGTGCGAGTTCGTCGACCCTTCGAAGAACGACATACAAGAGATCATCAGCAAAGGCATCGACCTCATGATAAAGGAAATGGCTTAAAAGGAACTCATTATGGAAGAAAACAATACTAAGCAGCCGAGCCTTTTCGAGAAAGGCGGAAAATTGGGATGGCTGCATTCTACAGTGGATGCCTTTGACACTTTCCTCAGGGTACCTGGCACTGTGACAAAGACAGGCTCTCACGTGAGAGACTCTATCGACCTGAAAAGAATATTAATCATAGTAGTGATTGCCCTCGTCCCTTGCGCATTGTTCGGCATGTGGAATGTAGGACATGAGCATAATCTGGTTATGGGAACCGACTGGGGCTTCTGGCGTCAGTTCGGCTTCGGTTTCCTGAAAGTGCTCCCACTCTACCTAGTTTCTTACATCGTCGGCCTGGCAATAGAATTCATGTTCGCCCAAATCCGCGGCGAAGAAGTCAGCGAGGGTTATCTGGTGAGCGGAATGCTGATTCCTCTCATCGTTCCCGTGGACGTTCCTCTCTGGATGCTCGCGATCGCAGTCGCATTCGCAGTCATATTTGGCAAGGAGGTCTTCGGAGGCACCGGAATGAATTTCCTGAATCCGGCCTTGCTGGCACGTGCTTTCCTGTTCTTCTCTTACCCGAGCAAGATGTCAGGTTCAATGTGCTGGATTGCCCTCAGGCATGGAGAAGCGCTTCCTGACGCTGTGTCTGGAGCGACTCCGCTCTCATTCCTGGGTGAATGCAAGGATGTCGTCACCCCTCTCACGGATCACTTCTCTTACATGGATATGTTCTTGGGAACCATCCCGGGCTCCGTTGGCGAGACCTCTGTCATCGCTATACTGATCGGTGCCGTGATTCTGCTCTGGACCGGCATAGGAAGCTGGAAAATCATGCTTTCATCTGTCATTGGCGCCTTCTTCGTTGGCTGGCTTGGCAACGTTAGCGGTGCCACCGCCGTGCCTGCATGGACTCAGCTCATCATGGGCGGCTTCCTCTTCGGAACCGTCTTCATGGCCACCGACCCTGTGACATCCGCCCAGACCGAGACTGGCAAGTGGATCTTCGGATTCCTCGTAGGCGCTCTCTGCGTGACCGTGAGGCTGTTTAACCCTGGTTACGCAGAAGGCATGATGCTCAGCATCCTTCTCATGAACACGTTCGCTCCTCTCATCGACTATTGCGTGACTAGCGCAGCTATCAGCAGAAGAGCAAAAAAGGCTAAACTCGCTTAAAAATTGATGAATATGAATACGAACGGAAACGCATATACAGTAATATATTCGACGATCATCGTGGTGCTGGTGGCTGCGATACTGGCTTACGCATCTTTGGCGCTGAAGCCTAAGCAGGATGCGAATGCCAAGGCAGAGACCATCAGCCAGATGCTTACCGCCGCCCAATTCTACTCCAAGGAAGAGTGCTCTTCGATGGGAAACGACAAGGTTCTGGAAGCATATTCAAAGAATATAAAATCTGCTTTCGCCATCAATGCGCAAGGCCAGAAAATCCGCGACCTCAGCACAGACATCAATAAGATAGAATTGATCGACAACCTAAAGGCTCAAGACAAGAATATCCGTGGAAAGAAGGACGTTGAGCTCCCTGTCTACATATTCACGAAAGACGGGAAAGACGTAACCGTAGTGCCTTGCTACGGAGCAGGCCTCTGGGGGCCGATTTGGGGCTATCTCGCATTCAGCCAGGACGACAAGACTTTCGTTGGCGCCTATTTCGACCATGCGAGCGAGACTCCTGGACTTGGAGCGAAGATCAAGGACGATCCTAGTTTCAGGGCTGAATTCGTGGGAAAGGCCGCAGATTACAACGCCAGTCCTATATTCTCGATAGTGAAGGGCGGTGCGCCTAAGGATCAGCAGAATGCCATAGACGCAATTACAGGCGCCACTATGACTTCCAAGGGTCTCTCTGCGGCAATAGACACTTGGCTTGCTGCATATAAGCCTTATCTTTCAACCAATGGAGCCGCAACAGCAAATCCTGCTGAAACGACTTCGCCTGCTGATGCAGCGGCTGCGCCAGCAGATACAACATTAAACAAATAGAGGAGACGGAAATATGAATGCAAATCTTAAAGAAACTATTCTGAATCCTATTCTCAAGGGGAATCCTATTACCGTGCTCGTGCTCGGAATATGCTCGTCCCTCGCCGTAACGGTTGAAATGAAGGGAGCCCTCGTCATGGCTCTGTCAGTTACCATAGTGACCGGGCTTTCGAGCTTCGTGCTTTCTATCCTAAGGAATACGATTCCAAACCGCGTGAGAATCATCGTTCAGCTGGTTGTCGTGGCCCTCATGGTCATTCTCGTGGATCAGATACTCAAAGCCTATGCTTACGGCATAGATAAACAACTGTCCGTATACATCGGACTTATAATCACGAACTGTATCGTCATGGGGCGCATTGAAGCTTTTGCGCTTGGAAACAAGCCGATTCCTTCACTGCTTGACGGTCTGGCTAACGGAGTCGGCTACGGCCTTATACTCGTCGTCATGTCTTTCTTCCGTGAGCTTTTCGGATCTGGCACACTGCTCGGCATCAGGATAATCCCTGAGTCTTTCTACGCTGCCGGCTACATGAACAACGGACTTGTCATCCTCCCTCCTATGGCGCTGATTCTTATTGGCTGCATCATCTGGATACAGAGAGGCATACAAAAGGATCTCCAAGAGAAATAACTAAAGACAGAAACCGAATATGGAATATTTAAACTTATTCATAAAGTCAATCTTCGTTGACAACATGATTTTTGCCTACTTCCTGGGTATGTGCTCATACCTGGCGGTATCCAAAAATGTGAAGACAGCGTCCGGTCTCGGTCTGGCCGTTATTTTCGTGCTTTTCGTGACCTTGCCTATAAACTACCTGCTGAATAAATACGTCCTGCTGCCAGGGGCTCTTTCCTGGCTGGGCGACAGCTTCAAGGACGTGGATCTCAGCTTCCTGAGCTTCATAATATTCATAGCAGTCATCGCTGCCATAACTCAGCTGGTTGAGATGGTCGTTGAGAAATTCGCTCCTGCGCTGTATGCATCCCTGGGAATATATCTTCCTCTGATAGCAGTGAACTGCGCCATCCTGGGTGGTTCTCTGTTCATGCAGAACAAAGACTTCGTCAATGTCGGAGAGTCGGCCGTCTACGCGCTTGGATCCGGAATAGGCTGGTTCCTCGCAATCGTCACGCTGGCTGCGATCAGAGAGAAGATGCAATATTCGAACGTCCCTCCGGCGCTTAAGGGCATCGGTATAGCGTTCATAACGGTAGGTCTGATGGCCATGGCATTCATGACCTTCATGGGCATTTCACTTTAAACAGGAGGCAGAACTATGTTTTCAACATTAATTTCATCAATCATCACTATCACGCTGGTGACGTTGATTCTGGTAATCCTGCTCCTATTCGTTAAAGCGAAGCTGACGCCAGAAGGCACGGTGAAAATAGACATCAATGATGGCAAGAAGGTCTTGGATGTGCCTCAGGGCGGGGACATAATGCACACTCTGGCAAGCCAGAAAATCTTCCTGCCTTCCGCATGCGGCGGCAAGGCCAACTGCGGGCAATGTAAGATACAAGTGCTTGAGGGTGGCGGAACCATTCTTCCGACCGAGGTAGGATTCTTCAACCGCAAGCAAATCAAATCCGGCTATCGCCTGGGCTGCCAGGTTAAAATCAAAGACAACCTTAAAATACAGGTTCCTGAGTCAACGCTCAGCGTAAAGAAACTCGAATGCGAGGTGATTTCCAACAAGAACGTGGCGACTTTCATCAAGGAGTTCACCGTAAAACTTCCTGCTGGAGAGCACCTGGATTTCAAGTCCGGTGAGTACATCCAGATTGACATACCGGCTTACGACATCGACTTCAAGGACATTGACGTAGATGACACTTACAGGAAGGACTGGGAGAAATACGGATTCTTTGGCATCAAAGCTAAGAACACCGTACCAACCGTCAGGGCATATTCAATGGCCTCTTATCCTGCTGAGGGCGACATCATAAAGCTGAATGTCCGCATCGCTACTCCTCCGTTCGACAGGAGCCAACCTAAAGGCGTGTTCAAGATGCTGCCGGTTCCTCCGGGAGTTGCTTCATCATACGTGTTCACGCGCAAGCCTGGCGACAAGGTGTGGATCTCCGGTCCGTTCGGAGAATTCCTGCTGCCTAAGAATGATCCTGAAGACATGGAATATATCTTCGTGGGCGGTGGCGCAGGCATGGCTCCTCTCCGCAGCCACATCATGCATCTGTTCAAGACTTTGCACACCAAGAGGACTGTGAACTTCTTCTATGGCGCTCGTAGCCTTGTCGAGGCATTCTACCTCGAGGACTATGCTGAGATCGAGAAGGAGTATCCTAACTTCCACTTCCATCTGGCTCTTGACCGTCCTGATCCAGCAGCGGATGCTGCCGGCGTCAAATACACGGCAGGTTTCGTGCACAATGTCATGTACGAGACCTATCTCAAGAACCATGAAGCTCCTGAAGACATCAAATACTTCATGTGCGGTCCTCCTATGATGGTTGCCTCGGTGAATAATCTGCTTGACAGCTTGGGAGTTCCACCAGAGAGCATTCTCTACGATAACTTCTCGTAAACATCAGCAGATGCCCATACGGATGACGTAATGATCCTCGGCCTACCCTGGCCGGGGATTTTTCGAATCATTCTCGGACGAGCGTGAGGCGACACTCAATAATATATTCATTATCAACGTCACAGGAGCCACGACCGCACGCTCCACTGCCTGACGATACGAGCGTGAAGCGACCCTCTGTAATATATTCATTATCAACGTCACAGGAGCCACGACTGCACGCTCGTAGACAGCTACCATCGCAGACTCCCCAGTTACCCCGAGAGAACCTGAAAAAACCGTAAAATTTTTATTGCATGCAAAAAACATTTTCAATAACTTAGACACAACATTAAACACGCTAACTATGAAAGACTTTTGGCACTTATGCTCTCAGGAGCTTCCTAACAAAATTATTTTCAAAACGTTGGATGACTATAAGTTCGGCATGAATAGCATCCCTATCGCACTGCAAGGAACAGATATCCGCATCTACTGCTTCATCCTAATGAATAATCATGTGCATCTTCTGATAAGTGGCACGATCGACGCAGCAACAGAATTCTTTACGAAATTCAAAAGACGCCTTGCTGCTCACTTGTCGAAAAAGCATAGAATTCAGTCGCCACTGAAAGGATTAAACTTCAAGCTGATAGAAGTCACGGACGAACAAATGTTCAGAAATGAAGTCGCATATATTTTGAGGAACTGCGTTGCCGCAAAGATGAATGATCCTTATAATTATCCTTGGAGCACCGGAGGGATA
Source organism: Bacteroidales bacterium UBA1680 (assembly GCA_002320605.1). GTDB lineage: Bacteria > Bacteroidota > Bacteroidia > Bacteroidales > UBA932 > Cryptobacteroides. The sequence continues at coordinate 271,419 of DCKG01000015.1, forward strand.
TATTTCAAACATTGCATCAATAAGTTCACTTTCAGAAGAATAAGAGACATGAACGGCTGGGAAATCCGGAATATATTGTCGACTAGGGTGCGACTCCCTGATGACTACCTAATTGCGAATGGAATAATCCGGCCCGAATCTTATGTGCAAATAGCTACCGTTGAGCATTTGTTCGGATCTGCTCTAGATCTTTTCTATTATCTGAAAGATTGGAAAAGCGAACAGAAAGCGGCCCAGCTTGAATGGGCATCCGAGAAAAGATCAATAGAACAGGATAGAGGGCCAGTCGACAAAGCCATGTACGAAGATACTGTATTGCTTGAAAAACTTCAACCAAAGTTTAAGGAATATAGTGTTTCTGGTTTCAATGACATGGACGATACCATGAAAAGAATATTCGTGCCGATACTGAGGAATGCTTATGGCTCGAATGTGAAACAGGTATGCAGGCTGATAGGTTTAGACGAAGCGACTGTCCGGCGTTTCGGAGGGTGGATATGAAGTAGGCCGAGGGGCGACGTGGTCACTTGGCTTGTGCTATGATGCTGCTGAGGGACCGAATCGCGCTCTGGGCTTTTTGGCTGGGGCGAAGGAGCAGGATGACTGTGCCGATGCCAAGGACTATGGCGATAATTATGGCGAAGGACCTTGGAATTGGGAATTTTATGAATATGCTAACGAGGAGCAGCAGAACGGCAAGTCCCCATGCGAATATTTTACGGATCGGAGCGTTAGCATTGCCTTCTTTGAATGTGGCTGCATAACGGTAGATTTCCTCCCCTTCATCTGTCTTGCTCACTATTCCGGCCTCTTCAACCTTACATGCAATGCAGCGCAGACGATGCCAGGCAGACCAATCCAAGAACAAATCGCAGTCGCCAGTGGTCTCTGGCAAGTCTTCTGGATTAAATTCCGTTTTCCTCATAACCTTGCCGTACTTCTCCATCTCACGCTTGACACCTCCAAGGACAATTCCGTAAGGCTTCTCCGTCTGAAACAAGACACACCCGGCATCCATCATCTGAACATTCTTGTGAATCATATCGCGAATCGAATTTCCGTCATCAAAGTTAGCAAATTTCCTAGGATTACATTCAATGACACAGTGGAGCGTGACAGGGCTGGTGCCTAGACATGAAACAGCCGAGGGGGCTGGCCTCGGCTGTAATATGAACATCCCGCCTTCTTGGCAGGAAAATTCCGAATCTCAGACAACGAGCAGCAGGCCGTTCCTCAGATCATCTTCCGCTATCTCCTTCATCTTCACGTGAAGCTTCTTTCCTGTAGCGGTGTAAGGCAGCTGAGAGACGAACCTGTAGTAACGAGGGCGCTTGAAATTAGCTATGTAAGGACTGTCCTTGAAATCCTTATCCAATTCTTCGATCGTCAGAGACTCGTCTGCCTTGACTACGTACGCAGTGACAACCTGGCCACGCATCTTGTCTGGCACGGCAGTCACTATGCAGTCCTTCACCTTAGGAAATCCATTGAGAATCTCCTCTATCTGAGTAGGATAGATATTCTCCCCAGAGGAGATGATCATGTCATCCTTTCTGCCGATGATGGTTATGAAGGATTTATCGTCCCAGGTAGCCAAGTCGCCTGTGTAAATGAAATCCTTGTAATATTTACTTGCTGTCTCAACAGGATTATTGCTGTATTGGTAAGAGGATTTAGCAGGCGAAGAAATGATGACCTCACCGACTTCCATCCCATCATGACGAGCCATATCATCCGGTTCGGCGCATCTGTCTTCGTACACCTTCACAACTCTCACATCATCATCAATGCAAGAAGCGCCGGCTGTTCCGGCATTTTCGGGAAGGTCGAACGGCCTCAGGAAAGTGTTCCAGAAGGTCTCGGTAGTGCCATACCCATTGAATATGTTAGGAGTCAGCACTTGCTGATAGCGAATGCAAGCAGAACGCTCAAGCGGACTTCCCATGGTAACGATTCCTTTCAGGGTGCTCAGGTCGTAACCCTTCTTCTCCTGCTCGTCCGCTAGATTTTCAAGAACGGTAGGAACTCCTATCAAGAATGTAATCTTGTATTTGGCTGTGTATTTCAGCGTGATTTCAGGGTCGAATTTTCTCATGACGATGAGAGAGGCTCCGGCATAGAAAGTAGGGCAAGGACCGGCGCAATGCAAACCTCCCCTATGGAACCATGGCGTAGTGTTCATGGTGACATCCCTGTAACTCATCGGGAAATGAATCATCACATCGTGGCTGGAAAGAACCTCATTTATGCTGGTTAGCGGCACACCTTTAGGTCGTCCAGTAGTGCCGGAAGTATAAAGCCGCGTTGTCTCGTCATAGATATTGTACTCGCACGTGAACGGAGGCTCCTCCCTTGGGAACGTTCTGACATATTCATTATAAGAGACTATGTCTCCTTCGCCCTCGCCCCCGACTATTATTAATCTGGAAGGCTTGAAATTCGCAATTTTCATTGCTTCAAGCACATCGTCTTTCTTTCCAGCATCGAAGATCAACACCTTCGGATGCGCATCCAATAGGTTCTGGGCAAGTTCTCCAGGGCTGAGCCTGTAACTAACGGGACTGCCTACCGCATGAATTTTATGGCATGCGACATAGGCGAATACGAACTCGGGGCAGTTCATAAGCTGGGTCATCACAACATCACCTTTCGTAACTCCGTCATGAAGCAGAGCATTGCAAAGCCTGTTGCAGTCACTGTTAAGTTCTTCGTAAGTCCATGTCTTGCCTTGGTCTGGGTCGATCATTGCATTTCTCTCGCCATACCGCCTTACATTGCGCATGAATCCTTCGATCCAAGTGTAATGGCTTTCGAAAATTTCTTTAAAATCTTTCATTAAAAAAGCAGATTAAATTTTTGTGAAGGCAAATTTATAAATTATACGCTGGCCCAGACAATGAAAAGCCAACTGGCATTTGCTAAGAAAGGATATTTGTGGCGAAATATGCAAAATGTGGCGAAGCGTACGGTTCCACAATGCAAAATATCCAGCAATGGACACTAAAAAAGGGAAAGCTTAGCACATCGCACCGCTACAACCTCCTACCCTTGCTGCCTTCCGGCCCTGGGGGGATTCAGAGGGAGCTGGTCGTGTACGACTTTCCCCACTGCAAATATAGTCTTTTTATGTCATTCTGCCAACTATCCATGAAATTATGCCAAGTTTTCCGGAAAGTCGTCCCTTGCCGGAGATGGCTCACTGCTTCTCGTTGAAGCTGTCGAATCTGAAAGGAAGGATATCTTCAACTTTCTCGAATTTCCAAATCTTAGAGGCTCCGACCATGATCACCGCCATATTCTTTTTCCCAAGGGTCTGATACTCTGCCATTACCTGCCGGCATGCCCCACAAGGCGTGCAAGGGGCATTGTCTATGCCGCCTTCAAAGCCTCCTGCTATGGCAATCCCGACCATCGCTCTTCCAGGATAAGTCGCGTTCGCAGAAAACATTGCAGTACGCTCGGCACAGAGGCCGGAGGGATAAGCGGAATTTTCTTGATTTGAGCCTTTCACGATTGTGCCGTCATCGAGACGTACGGCAGCTCCAACATTGAATTTTGAATATGGTGCGTATGATGTTTTCTGAGCCTCGATTGCAGCATGTACCAGTTCCTGGTCTTCCACTGACATTTCGTCTAATGAAGAATATTCAGTGTAATTTATCTCCAGATTGAGTGTCTTCATATTCAATTATTTGATAAAAGTGAAATGCAAGATAGCAAAAATTGTACAAAATTTGGCAATTGACTAACTTTGCCGCATCATGAGAATATGCGTAGGACTGTCAGGAGGCGTGGACTCCAGCGTTGCCGCCCTGTTGCTGAAGCAGCAAGGGTACGACGTATTCGCCATGTTCATGCAGAACTGGCACGATGCGGACGCCACTCTGCACGGGGACTGCGAATGGGAGGAGGACAGATACGTGGCAGAGCTGGTGGCACGGAAAATCGGCATTCCTTTCTATTTCGTGGACCTTTCCAAGGAATATATGGCAAAGGTGGTGGAGTATATGTTCAATGAATATAACGCCGGCCGCACTCCTAACCCTGACGTGCTTTGCAACAGGGAAATCAAGTTCGATGCTTTCTGGGAGACTGCTCGCAAGATGGGTGCTGACATGGTTGCGACGGGACACTATTGCCGCAAGATTCCACTGCTGAATGCTTCGGGCAGGCCTGTCGTCATTGATGGCATCCCACAATCCAGGTTGCTCGAAGGAGTTGACCCGAACAAGGATCAGAGCTATTTTCTCTGCCAGCTCGGCCAAGAACAGCTTTCGACTGCGCTTTTCCCTATCGGAGGCCTGACGAAGCCAGAGGTTCGACGTATGGCGCACGAAGCCGACCTGCCGTCAGCAGACAAGAAAGACTCTCAGGGAATATGTTTTGTCGGCAAAGTGGATCTGCCTACGTTCCTGAAGCAGAAGCTCCTGCCTCGCGAGGGAGATGTAGTGGAGGTCTACGATTCTTTCTACTCTGATAATGAGCAGTATAAGTTCAGCCACGACACTCTGGCATCGTTGCTTGCCGAGCCTGGAGAACCACTCATGACAACTGAATATTCTTCCGAGGATTCTGGCGGGGCCGCTTTCAACAATGTGCGTTTGGACGTAAGGGGCAGGGCAAATGAATATTCCGCCGAAAAGATTGCTATGCTTTCCGATGAAACATTGATGCGGCTTTCGCAGCCGATCAGTTACGATTCCCTGACTTTCGAGACAGAAACCTATCGCAGCGGAAAGCATCACGTGAAGAAAACCCGGTATGTGGACAATCCATGGGGAAGGATCGTCGGCAGGCACGATGGGGCGCAGTTTTATACCATCGGGCAGAGAAAGGGACTGAACATCGGCGGGCACAAGGACTCGCTATTCGTGATAGCGACAGACATAGGGCGCAACATAATTTACGTCGGGGAAGGTCATCGGCACAAAGGATTGTCTCGCAGCTGCATACGCATTGCTACGGAAAATATTCACTGGATCCGCACCGATCTCGGAATGCGCAATGGAGAAGTCCGCCGCTACAAGGTCCGCATCCGCTACCGCCAGCCGTTGCAGGATGCATGGCTCGTGAAACGCCCCGGCGGCATATTCATAATATTCGACATGCCTCAGCGTGGCCTCTCCGACGGCCAGTTCGCCGCATGGTACGCCTCAGCATCCATTACGACCAGCGCCATCTCAGCCGCAGGTGCCATCCCAGGAGAAGGCGCTCTCCCAACCTCGCTGGACAGTCTCACCTTGACTTCCCAGGACTACGAAATGCTTGGCTCCGGAGTTTTCTAAGCATTTAGCTGCACGATGCTTTTGTCCTCGTAGTTAATTCGCTAATTAGTCAATCCTTAACAACTGCCTATTGCGCAGTTTGTAATTTATATTGAGGATCTCCGAAGAGGATTTGCAACAAGACAAATAAAGTCTTCGCGCTCTTCTTTGCAAGGTCCTTCATCATTTTCTTCAGATTCCAGCCAGTTGCGGCCAGCATTGCGTTGATGGAGGCGGATTCCCTGCCACTCAGGAAGTTATCCTGCATGCGGTGGTCAGTCTTCA
>DCKG01000026.1 GCA_002320605.1 Bacteroidales bacterium UBA1680
GGAGAAAGCATTGCTTGAAAGGCTTGCAAGGAAACATAACGTTACGCTCTTGCCGGCCTCTGCGTAAAATGTAGTTCATTAGAAGGCTGGTTGTTGGCGTGAAGCGTGGAAGCACCACGAATCTGAATCTTGGTAGATCCGAACATACCACCATCGGATTGGTTGATCTCGACTCCAGCGGCCTTTCCTTGAAGGGCTGCGACAGGAGAGATGGTATTTGCCCTTTCGATTTCATCGCTCTTGACCGTCGTCACTGCGTATCCCAGAGCCTTTGTTTCTCGTTTCATGCCGAGGGCTGTCACGACTGCCTCGTTCAGAGCTGTGGATGTTTCATCGAATGTCACGTTGATTATTCTCCTGCCATTCACTGGCACTACCTTAGTGTTGTAACCGATGCAGGAGAATTGAAGCGTGTCTTTAGCGGTGCACCTTATAGTGTACTCGCCGTTGTTGTTAGTGATGACGCCATTACCTGTGTTAACGATAACGACTCCGGCTCCGATTACTGTTTCACCAGAAGCATCAGTAACAGAACCGCTGACCGTGATGTTCTGTGCGAACATGCTAGATGCCGAGAAAAGGAGAATGAGAGCCAGGCATTCCTTTCTTAGCTTTCCAAAGTTAAATGTAACTTGCATTGCGTTTGAGTTAAAGATTAATGATAATGTGTTATAGTATGATAATGGTTAGTTTAAAAACGTTTTATTATTGCAAATATAAAATATTATTTAGGAAATGCTAAGACATTATTGTCTTATCTTGAACATTTTCCTTAAAAAGATAGTTGAATGGACTACTTGTCATTTTGAATTGATCACGGATTTGAGTACCCGAGATAGCTGGTCGGAGCAAGTATTTATACTTTTCTTATTTGAATGTTTCAAATTCCTTAGCCATAGATGGAACCGATCTTTTTTGAGTTGCATATTCATATATTTTTGAGAGTATTTCATTAAAAAAGACTATTTTTGCATAACTTTTGAAGCCAGATATGGGCGGAAAAATTTCTAAATCATTATAGAATTATGGTTTCTTACAAAGATCTTGGCCTAGTAAACACCAGAGAAATGTTTGCTAAGGCCGTGAAAGGTGGCTATGCCATCCCGGCATTCAATTTCAACAACATGGAGCAGCTTCAGGCTATCATCCAGGCTGCGGCGGAAAAGAGGTCTCCTGTGATTCTTCAAGTATCCAAGGGAGCTCGTAACTATGCCAACCAGACGCTTCTGCGCTACATGGCACAGGGAGCGGTTGAATATGCTAAAGAGCTTGGATGGGAGCACCCGCAAATCGTGCTTCACTTGGATCACGGTGACACTTTCGAGCTCTGCAAGAGCTGCGTTGATTTCGGTTTCTCATCAGTCATGATCGATGGCTCCTCCCTTCCTTACGAGGACAACATCGCCCTCACGAGAAAAGTCGTTGATTATGCTCACCAGTACGACGTGACTGTTGAGGCTGAGCTGGGCGTACTGGCTGGCGTTGAAGAAGAGGTTTCTGCCGAGGAGTCTCATTACACGAAGCCTGAGGAAGTGATTGATTTCTCTACCCGCACAGGCTGCGACTCTCTCGCCATCTCCATCGGAACGTCTCATGGCGCTTACAAATTCAAGCCGGAGCAGTGCAAGAGAGATCCTAAGACAGGCCGCCTTGTGCCGCCGCCTCTCGCTTTCGACGTGCTGCATGAGATTGAGAAGAAGCTTCCTGGATTCCCGATCGTTCTCCATGGCTCTTCTTCGGTTCCTCAGGAATATGTTGACATGATTAACGAATATGGCGGAAATCTTCCAGATGCAGTTGGCATTCCTGAAGAGCAGCTCCGCGAGGCCGCCAAGAGCGCTGTCTGCAAGATTAACATCGACTCCGATTCTCGTCTTGCCATGACTGCCATGATCCGCAAGGTATTCCATGATCACCCGGATGTGTTCGACCCTCGTAAATACTTGGGACCTGCCCGTGACGAGATGAAGAAGCTCTATGAGCACAAGATCGTTGACGTTCTTGGTTCTGACGGAAAAGCTGAGTAATATCGATCGATAATGCTTTTTTAGGCTGGCTAATTCAGTTTTAGCCGGCCTTTGTTTTGATATGACAGGATTGTACACTGTGCTGCTTTTGTTCTGCAGCAACATATTCATGACACTTGCTTGGTACGGCCATTTGCGCCTCCAGCAGACTGGACTCACGTCGCATTGGCCTTTGATAGGGGTGATTGCCTTTTCATGGGGAATAGCTTTCTTTGAATATTGCTGCCAGGTGCCTGCCAACCGCATTGGCTTTTCTGGCAACGGTGGCCCATTCTCCCTAGTTCAGCTGAAAGTGATTCAGGAATGCATCTCTCTGATTGTATTTGCTTTGGTGGCTAATATTCTATTCCAAGGCCAGCATCTGCAATGGAATCATGCGCTGGCTTTTGTTTTCCTGGTCGCCGCCGTCTACCTCGTCTTCATGAAACCCTAGTAACCTGGTCAGGGAACTCAAACAACTCCACGAGTCCTGTCGCTCACCTATAGCAGGGCTCGCTGAATAAGCTTCACCGACAGCCATGCCAGCGGCTGTCGGGGGTCTGCTAAGGAGGGCAGATGGTAAAAGAACAATGTAGTGCCATGGGAGGCCTATCGACCAAATTTGCCCCCTCTGCAGAGGCTGGGCAAATTCATGAATATGCCACCACAGCTACTTCTGTGGCATATTCGCCATCTGCCTAATTGTAAGTGCTAGCTTGCTTCTGTCTAATTGTAAGCCTTAGCTTGCCTCTGTCTGCCTGTAAGTCCCAGCTTGCCTCTGCCGAGCGTTGCATTCGCCATCTGCTTGCCCTGCGATGCGCGAAAATCATGCGAGGACGGCGTTGACGACTTCGTGTTTCAGGAGAGTTGCCCGAGCTATTACTGATTTTGAATATGTCCGCCTTTCGAGCCAGAGCCGTTTCGCCACCTCCAGCCGTTCTTTTATGCTTGCCTCTTTAAGGCCATGACAAAACATATTGATGCAATATTCCTTTGCCAGCATTTTTACTTCTCGCTCCGACAACTCATAGATCTGCTTTCTTGCGAGTTCTGAGTTGAGATTCATCATGATATCCTTCTTCTGGTAGAGAAAAGCGACGAACGTTTTAGGGGAAAAGAATTCTTTCTCAACCCTTCTCCAGTCCACGTAACTGTGAGGCATTATCATCCCCTCGTCGTTGAACCTCCAGTCTTGCGGCATCAGTTTATTCGAATGAAAAATTCTTCGTTGCTCTGTGTTGGGCAGAGCCCTGAGTGGCGTTCCGACCTTCTCAAGCGCGGCATGGTTAACGAAGTAAATATCTCCAGACCCCCATTCATAATGCCAGGGAACGTAGTGGAAGCCAGCAGAAAGACCGTTTCTGTAAACATACATGAACTTGTTTTTCAGCTCGGTGGCATCATTGATTGGGTCCATTGAAATCTGGAACTTGTCAACAGAATAGGCTTTGCGGCCATCCCTGTTGAGGTATTTGCTGATTTTCATCAGAAGGTCTCCCTTGAACCTGTAACATTCATCCACCGAGCCTGATGCAATAATATGGAAGTGGGTCTCCATAATCTGCATCACGAGGATGCGGACATTGCAGTAATATGAAGTGACGGCTAACATATTCATCATGAATATGCAATCTTCTCTCTCAGGAAATAGGGTTATGACTTTTTTGCCATTTGAATAGATGTGAAAGCAGTCGCTGACTGAACTTGGTTTGTTAAAGTCTTCCATAGCGTATTTGTTTGCTTCACGAAGTTAATAGGAAATAATGCTTTTTTACAATGATTCCCCAAAATTTCTTGATGCCCTCAAGAGGCCAAGTCGGCCAGCGTTGCAGGATGGCAGATGGTGAAAGTGCGGTGCAGTGCCATGAGAGGCCTATCGACCAAATTTGCCCCCTCTGCAGAGGCTAGGCAAATTCATGGATATGCCACCACAGCTGCATCTGTGGCACACCAGCCATCTGCCTACATGTAAGCCCCAGCTTGCCTCTGTCGAGCCACGGCCAATTCACGAAACGGTTGCATTCGCCATGTGCCTACTTGGAAAGACATGCCATGGCCGCAATGATCGGCTTCTACTTTTTGCTTCTTGGTCTGGGCAATGATGTTTCCGCATCTTCTGTTTGGCGACTATCTGTGTGTTAGTACTGAAGCCTGCGAAGCCGTTCTCTATGATCCGGCGGGCGACTGCCGATGACAATCTACGACCTGTTCTTTACGGGAACAGTCGTCGAATTCACGATGTAAATCCCTTCGCCACCATGGCCGCCTCCCTTCTCATTAAAATAATAACCTTTATCATAAGTCCCAGGGAATGAGTGCTTAGGACCATAAAAGGCCTGCTCTCTCTCCCTCAGGTAACGCTGGTACTCACTTTCTGTGAAAGTCAGTGTTTTCCCTTGGGGATTGATGTTATGCGTGTTTCCTTCTAACTGTTCTTCACTATCAAAAAGCCAGTTCTTATTCAAATCAAGAGCATACTGGACATTCCCCGCAACTGAAGAAATCGTCTCGATTGTATAGGTGGAACAGACTGAAACATACTCGTTCGAGGTAAAAGTTTCCTTGACTAGGTTAGGCTTGGAGTACTTCTTCTTTTTTCTTTCCATGATTCATAGGCGCCGGCTGAAGTGCCGGACATTTAAAAATGTTTAACGTTCAAGGCAAATATGAGTCTATTCTTCAGAATCTTTATTACGAAAAACTGGCAAAATTTTGTAATAATCGGCATCCGTCATCCTTCGTCGGCAGGATTGCAAAGGAATTCTTTTTCTCCAAAGGTCCGTATTTCCTGAGCCGTCATCCCGTAGTGCTTCTTGCAGAAATTCGAGAAATACCCGGGCGACGAAAAATGATAGTCATCAGCCAGTTCAGTGAACGTCTTATTGCCCATGAGTATCTCCCTGTATAACTTCTCTTTCTTTCGCGACAGGAGCCATTGCTTCGGAGATTCCCCGAAAGAGGCTATGAAGACCCTGCGAAATGTGTCGTAGCTCTTGTTGGTGATGACAGCAAGCTCTTCCACCGAGTCCACTTTCTGCCAATTCTTCAGAATGAGATCCTTGAATTCCAAGTCGGACCCGAGCAAAGGGCAGAAGAACTCTGCGAGCTCAGCTTTGTCATAATATGTGGAAAGAAGTATGAACAGTTCTTTGGATTTGATCTCGTGGAAGTCTGCGCAATGCAGCCCATCTTCGATATTCGCCTGGAGGAGGTCGAGGAAATCCTTGATGCGCTTGCGTATCGGGAGCGTCTTGCCCTCATAGACATAGCCTTCGGGCAGGAAACCGCTTAGTTTTTGAAACGAAAATCTGTCGCAGAATGACAAGCTCCTTGTAAAATTGCAGTTGATGGCGGTGCTGTCTCGAAGTACGTTCAGGGAGTATTTCTCGGAATGGGAGAGTAAAAACATCTCTCCGTCCCTGATGTGGACATCGCCGAAATTGGAAGACGATACTACTGCCTCGCCCTTGCGTAGAAAGACTATTGTCGGAAAGGCCACGTGTGCCTCTTGGTTCTGCTCTGTCCCGGAGAATTTCTTAATGACGAAATCAGCTGTGCTGACGAGGCGGAAATTGCTGCACAAATTATGAATGTTAAAATTCTGCATAACCATGTCCAATGCTTAATCCGTCTCCTGCGCTTATCAGGAGACAGATTAACGGAAAGTCATGCAAAGGTATTTCATGCCCGCAAAAAAGCAATTACGAAAATCTTGCTATTTTTTGTAAGAATCCGGCAAAGCCTCTCCGCGCCAACATCAGAAACAATGCGGCTTTGTTGCGATTTCCATCGCGGATGGTGTTTGGCGCATCAGAGTCTCGCGTCGTAGAAAGCGAAGTGTCCGGGGAAGAGGCCGGCGGTGGCCTTCCATTTCAATGAATATGTCGCATCGTAGCACCTGATGCTGCCAGGGGTCTTGCCGTCTGCGGCATCTCCTATGAATATGTCGCCGGAACTGCCGTCGACTGCGATGGAGTAAGGATAAGTTATGCCTTCGGGCAGGCTTTGCTCTGAAATGTCGCCGGAAGCAGTGTTCGCCATATATATTGAATATGTCTTCTTGGCTCCAGGCGTCCACACCCACTCGTCCTGTGTGCCGATGACGTAGATTTTGTCATTTGCGGCATCGTTCCAGAGGCAGGTCCCGACCCTTACGTCGTCATATTCATTTACTTGCTTCGTCGCAAGATTTATCCTGGCAAGCCCAGAGTGCACGCTGTAGTAGTCCCCAAGGCTGCTGACCCAGAGGCTCCCGCCGGAAACGACGACGTCTTTGAGATTTTTCTGCGAAGGCAGCGCGATTGCGCCGGTTACCTTGAATCCGGCCTGGCTTATTATGGAAATCGTGTTCTCGTAACCTCCAGGATTCACCCCGCCGGAATTGGCCACATAGAGGTTTCCTCCGCTGAGCGTGATGCCCTCTGGCTGGTAACCCACGTTCACGGAATCCTTTACTGTCTTGTCAGCCAGCCCGATGCGGTAAACTGCCCCTTTTCTGGCATCGCCACCATAATAGGCACCTGCCCAGGAAGTCACGTAGGCATATTCATTGTCGAAAACAATATTTCTCGGGGTAGGTACTTCAATCGTGGCTATGTGCTTCTCATTCTTGGCGCTGACTATTTCAACCAGCCCGGAGTTGTTCACCACGATCCAGGCTTCGTCGCCGCGAATAGCGATGTCGTTGCCCACGTCACCCAGTCCGGCGGAAATCGTCGGATTCATTTGAGAGAAAGAATTTCTGACATACTTTCCGTCAGAATAACGGAAGAAATCCAGAGTTGAGTTGTTCTGCCCGTATGAGCCTTCGTTCAGCACGAATAATTTCACGTAACGGGCATCTTTGTCACCTGCAGTGACTGTCTCACCCGCAAGGGTCTCGTCCTCGGAGGTGAAGGATGATGTCTCATCCTTGTCGCATCCCAGCACCACCAGTGCAAGGGCGCAGCTGAAAATCAGCAGTGTCTGCTTTTTCATTAAGCGATATGTTAAAGAACTTTATTGGATGCGAATTTAAGCAATCAGAACGAATAATCAATGCTTGCGATGACATTCGCTCCTGGCATAGGGTAGTTCATTACGATCTCGTAATGCGTGTTGGTGATATTGTTCACGTTAAGACGGAAGGTGATATTCCTGACAGCCTTTGAAAATCTCAAATCTAAGGTGTTCCAGGCATCGATTTCATAATCGGTCAGGTTTGCCGAGGAACTCCAGCGTCGCCCTGTGACCATCCACACCGCATCGGTTCTCCAGCCGCGCCAGGAAACGTTCATGGAAATAGTCCCTGCGTGTTTCGGAATGTAAGGAATCTGCCCTTTCCAGGTAATGCTTTCTCTGTCGGTGAAGTCCATCGCCCTTTGAAAAGTGTACTTAAACAAGAAACCCCACTCTACTGCAGCAGAGCCGGACAGTTTCCAAGTCGGCTCTATTCCGAATATCCTGGTCTGGCCGATGTTGTACATTGACCAGCGAAACTGGTTGGAAGTAGGCACGGCCACTATTTTGTCCGAAACCATGTAGAAGTAGGCGTCAATCTTGCCCTCAGAGAGCACCTCGCCAAGGTTGTCTCGCCTGACGGCACCCAGGTCGAATTGCCATGCCTTCTCAGGCTCAAGAGAAGAATTCCCGACCAGAGTATAATATAAGTCGTTGAAAGAAGGCATCCTGCATGTTTTCTTGAGGAACCCTGAGAGTGTCCAATGTGCATCAGGCGAGAACCCGAATGTAAGTGACGGGGTAAAGAAGCTGCGGATTTCGGACTCTTTCTTGAAACCGCCTTTATTATTGGAAAACCAGTCTGCTGCAAAAGTGTACAACAGATTGAGTGACATGCTGAAGCGTTCGTCGGCAACGGCGAAGGAAACAGCATTCCAAGTGCTAAGTCGCTTCGGCCAGGCGAAGTCGCGAAGGTTTGCGTCCAGATAAGAAAATTCGGCATCTTGAGCCAGTCCGATTGAATATTTTCCATTGCTGAGCAGATGCGAATATGTCCCATAGGCATTGTGCTGCCTGTAAGTGTTGTCAATCGGAAGCGCCCCTGGGTCCTTAAATGGGTCTGTCCTGTACCGAGTGTAGTAGAATGAATATTTTCCAGCGGCGGAGCCTTCTGAGCCCCAATTCCCTAGGTCACCATATCTCTTGGACCATTTGCCCTGCAAGAATGCGTCCTTGTCCATCTGTCGGTCGGCAGTCGTTACCTTAAGGCGTCTTATGACAGGCCCAGGGAGGCCCCGCTCGGAATCGTAGTACCACGCTCTCAGGTTCCAGTACGAAGATCCACGATGATAGAAACTGCCCTCGGCCCTGAAGCTGCGCAGGTCTGTGTTCTGGCGGACCATTGTCGAGTCGAATTTACGGAAATGGTAGCGGCCGTCGGCGTAGAGATAATCTCCGATGAGCCTCAGTGAATTTTTATCGCTGAGCTTGCGCTCGTATTCAATAGTCGGCTCGAACGTGCCAAAAGCTCCGCTACGAACCCTAGCCGACATATTCCTAACCTTGCCCTCCTCGAATGAAGGCGTCGCTGAAACAAGATACACCGCGGCTCCTGAGGCATATTCTTTAGCGCTCTGAAGCCGCCCGTCCTTCTGGGCGTTGTAAAGAATCACCGCATCCAGCCCGTCGGTCGAGAACCTTCCTAGGTCCACTTGCATGTTCTGGGCATTGCCGACCTGCAGGCCGTCGATGAACACGCCAGTGTATTCGCTTCCCATGCTTCGCACATTCACCGTCTTTAGTCCGCCTAACCCGCCGAAATCCTTTATCTGCACTCCTGAGAATGAGCGTATGACATCTGCGATGCCGGTCTCCGTGCGTAGCTTTTCCCTGCTGATTGTATCTCCGGATGCTGATGGGAGAGGTGCCAGCTTCAAAGCCGGAGGCAGTTCCTGCGCAGCAAGATGCATTGCCGGAATAGCCAGGATGAGGACCGTTATTGTGAAGAATTTACGCATTCTGTGCGCAAAGTTATCCAAAGAAATTGAAAGAGTTGCAGGATTTGCTATTTTTGCAAAATCAAAAAAATAAGACAATGCAAATTACGTTCGACTTTATAGTTCAGATAATCTCCATCCTGGCTCTCGTGACCGGGATCCCATACATGATTTTCGAAGTGCTGCAGAAAAACATAATGTGGTACTTTGGCTTCTTCACTGGCATAGCCTGTGCTTTCACGTTCGGCGTTCAGTCCAACTGGGCAATGATGGGCCTGAACATCTACTATACTGTGATGGCCGTCTGGGGCCTGTATCAATGGAGGAAGGACTCGGCGAAACTCAATGGGAAGTCGGACGAATTGACGATTCATCTCAACAAAATGTCGCTTAAGACCTTCCTCTGGAGCATGGCGGCAATCTTGGCTCTTTCCGCCGCCCTGATTTGGGTCCTGAAATTGCTGAATGGCAGCAATGTGGTTCTGGATGGCATCTCCACTGCACTTAGCATCGTGGCAATGGTCTGGCTTGCAAAATCCTATAGGTATCACTGGTATCTGTGGATTCTCGCAGACACGCTCCTCACCTTCATGTGTATTCTGGAGCAGAGCTGGTGGATGGCCCTCCTTTACTTCGCCTATGTGGTAGCTTCCGTCATTGGCTTCGTTCTGTGGAAGCGCAAAGGTGTGTACGTGAATGCTGGTTAGCTATTTCTTCAGAAGCTTCAGCAGAATGCCTTCCATCACCTTGTACCCGTCTAGGTTCGGGTGCACTGTGTCTTTTGAATATTTCGACGATGTCATTCCTGTTTCGTCCTGTAGAGCGGCGGCATAGTCTGCCAGCCTGTAGCGACGATCCTTCGCCAGCTGACGGATCTGGTCGTTCAGCCAGAGAGCCTGCTCGTGCATGTTCGTCAGCTGCGGCCTCCATTTAGGGTTGCCTGGAGTCGTGGTGCAGAGCACGACCTTGATTCCGTATCTGTCCGCTATGTCGCACATTGACACTATATTCAGAAAAGCGTCTTCCACATTCACGTAATTGTCATTATGGGCAATATCGTTGATTCCTGCGAGGATGGCGACATATTTAGGATTGAGTTCAACCACGTCCCTTTGGAATCTTGCCAGCATGTGGGAAGTGCATTGCCCGCTGATTCCGCGACCTATTAGATTGTTATCAGTGAAGAAGTCTTTGTCGCTGCCGTACCACCCGTCTGTGATTGAGTCGCCCATGAGCACGCCTAATGGCTTCTTGGCCCCTTTAGCTTGAGCTTCGAGAACCTGCCGATTAGCGTCCCCGTACCGAGCTAAATTTGCCCAGACCTTTTCTTGAGAATTCACATTAATAGAAATAAAAACGGCTGCAGCCAAGAATAAGAATAACCTTTTCATGATATTAGTTTTAATCTGAACAAAAACAAATTTAATGAATATGAATTTGAAATGGAATACCAATCCAAAGTATTATATTTGCTGGCTTATAAATTTTTCTACGAAGATGATCCTTATCATAGAAAGTGGGGCAACCAAGACAGATTGGTGTGCCGTGAAGGACGATGAATCGCAAGCGAATGTCCGCACTGCCGGCATGAACCTCTCTGTGATGGCTGAGCAAGCTATCGAGAGCATAGTGGACGAAGCCTTGGAAAAGTTCCAGAATGCAGGAATATCTTTCCCTGGCGATTGCCAGGTGCATTTTTATGCCGCAGGGCTAATCGTGCCAGAAGGACAGAAGGTACCTGATGCAGCTAAAGGCCTAGATGGCATATTCAGAAAAATATTCCCAGACGGGGAAATTGAATATGCTTCCGATCTGCTAGATGCGGCTCGCGCCGTTTGTGGTCACAAGCCTGGAATCGCCGCCATTCTTGGCACAGGATCGAACAGTTGCTTCTACGATGGCAGGAGGATAGTTAAGAACGTGCGTTCCGGCGGCTTCATCCTTGGAGACGAAGGAGGCGGGGCAAGGCTCGGCAGAATATTCATTTCTGACTACATAAAAGGCCTGGTGCCTGAGGAAGTCTCAAAGGATTTCTATGGAGAGTTCGGCGCAGACTATATGAATATTGTGGCGAATGTTTATCGCGGAGAAGTCCCGTCAAAGTATCTGGGCGGCTTTGCTCCGTGGCTGCTTGACAGGTACGAGGGCAGCGAGTATATTCGTGAAATAGTCGATGGCAATTTTAAAGATTTCATTGAAAGGGCATTGAAGCAATATGAGATAGATAAATATCCTGTCGGCGTCGTCGGAGGCTTCGGCTACGCCCACAGGGCCATATTCATGAAAATCGCAACGTCCTACGGAATTAAAATATCTAAAATAATAGCTGCTCCGATCGAAGGATTGGTGGAATATCATCTAACTAGAGATTAAGTCATGGAAAACAGAACTACTGAACAGGCATCTAATTACGGCAATCTGGACAAAATGTCCACCGAGGAACTGCTTGAGGCCATGAATGCCGAGGACAGGACCGTTCCAGTGGCGGTTGCAGGCACTATCCCCCAGATACGCTCCCTTGTTGACGGCATTGTGGAAAGGGTGCCGAAAGGCGGCAGGGTGTTCTATCTCGGGGCAGGCACCAGCGGCCGGCTGGGTATAGTTGACGCATCCGAAATACCTCCGACTTACGGGGTTCGAGACGTTTTCATCGGGCTTATGGCAGGAGGCGACGGAGCAATCAGAAATGCCGTTGAAGGTGCAGAAGACGATTCCGAGGGCGGATGGCGCGACATGCATCCGTTCAAGCCTACGGTTAATGACGTCGTCATTGGAATCGCCGCCTCTGGGGGCACGCCTTACGTTGTGGGCGCCGTTAAAAAAGCCCGTTCCGAGGGCATGCTGACCGGCTGCATAACGTGCAACAGAGGCTCTGAATTAGCAAAGGCGGCAGAAATCCCGATAGAGGTTGTCGTGGGGCCGGAATTCGTGACAGGGAGCACCAGGTTGAAGTCTGGAACGGCGCAGAAACTTGTTCTGAATATGATTTCGACGACCGCCATGATTCGTCTCGGCCATGTGAAGGGGAATATGATGGTGGACATGCAGCTGACGAACCATAAGTTGGTGGATCGCGGCACTAGGATGATCATGAAGCAGACTGGGATAGACGATTATGGCTATGCCCGTAAGCTATTGCTGGAATATGGCCAGGTAAGGGCTGCGGTTGAGGCTTGGCAGAAAGAGAAAGGCAAATGAGTCCGAAAGAACAATATCCGTCCAAATTGCTCGAAGATGCCGTGGAGGCGATCGGCTCTCTGCCTGGGGTGGGGAAGAGGAGCGCTCTGCGGCTCGCCCTGCACCTTCTTCGCCAGCCCTCCGAGAGCGTGCATCATTTTGCAGACGCAATAATACATCTGCGCGACGACGTGAAGTATTGCAAGGAGTGCTGGATGATTTCTGATGACGATGTCTGCTCGATTTGCTGCGACAAGTCTCGTGACCATAACGAAATCTGCGTCGTGGAGAATGTCAGGGATGTGATGAGCATAGAAAATACCGGTCAGTATCATGGGGTTTACCATGTGCTGGGAGGCATAATCTCTCCGATTGATGGCGTTGGCCCTTCTGACCTTACTATTTCTGAGCTGGTTTCCAGAATAGGGAGGCTTGTGAATTCTTCGGCTTCAGAGTCTGTAGAAGTCATAATGGCTCTCAGAGGGGATGTGGAAGGGGAGACGACGGCTTTTTACATTTATCGTCAGATTGAGAAATTCGGAGTGAGGGTGTCTTCTTTGGCCAGAGGCCTCGGCTTCGGAGATGACCTTGAATATGCCGATGCGCTCACGCTTGGCCGTTCCATCACTGGCCGCCAGCCATTCAAGCCAGAATAACTATGTGGCTTCTACAATCAATACTACTTGCCCTGTCGCTCTGTGCCGACTGTTTCGCAGTCACTACCTGCTCCAGCGTAACCCTGAGAGAGATATCATGGAAAAAGGTCGCGCCCATAGCACTTGCATTCGGCTTCGTGCAAACAGCTTTCATAGCCGCAGGCTGGCTTTTCGGCGACATATTCGTAGGCCTTGTCGAGCATATCGCTAAATGGATAGGCTTTCTCCTCCTACTTTATGTCGGCGGCTCCATGCTGCTGAAAGCCATTCTCAATAAGGAAGAAAAGCCTTTGGAACTCTGTGGCCTCAAGAATGTCATTCTAGGTGCGATGGCCACGAGCGTAGATGCCCTGGCCGTTGGAATCAGTCTCTCGATGAGCCAGCCTGAGGCACGGTACCTCATATCTTCGTTCGTCTCCGTTTTCGTTATAACCATCCTGAGCGTCATCGCAGGAATGTACGGTGGGCAGGCTTTAGGAAAGCGCCTCGGCCGAATCGCCGAAATCGTCGGCGGCATAGTGCTGATTGGAATAGGCATCAGCATTTTGATATGATATATTCATCGGTTATTCGATTAGGTTTTGTTTTTGATTTTTTTATGATTTTATTTGCATCGAGTAATCCGGAATTCTGGTGCTTGCATTATTTTCCGTTCTAAATGCTCAATCGCAATGAAGAAAGTTTCTATGCAAGACATAGCTGATAAGGTAGGCGTGTCAAGGTGTACTGTTTCTCTTGCATTAAGCGGCAAAGGGAGAGCTAAACGTGTCAGTGAGGCGCTTTGCGATAGGATCATCCAGACAGCTAAAGAGATGCATTATGAACCAAATGAATTGGCAAGGAGCCTGCGCACGGGATTAACTAAAACTCTAGGCGTAGTCATTGCCGACATCTCTAATGAATTTTTCGGAGAGCTTTCCTATCATATTCAGAAAAGGGCAAATTCGCTCGGCTACAATATCATCATCACTAATTCTGATGAAGTTCCAGATAAGATGCTAGATTCTATACGCCTTCTTATCAACAGGCAGGTGGACGGTATCATAATGGTGCCGACGAATTCTAGCATTGACATTGCGAGTAGAATTATATCGCTAGGAATCCCCTTCGTCCAGGTTGATAGATTCATTCCCGGGCTGAACGCCAGCTATGTGATCTTGGATAATTATAAGGCGTCAGAAGCCCTCACGGAAAAGTTTTATGCCGAAGGATGCCGTAGAATTGCAATGGTGAAGCATAAGACTTCTGCACTCAATGGTAGATCGGAGGGGTATGAAAAATTCATGAAAGACCATAAAATTTATGATGGCGATCTTGTCCTTAATATTAGATACTCTGATGAGGCCGGCGACTTGAAGATAGCCCTCGATCGCCTTCTCTCTTTAAGCAAGAAAGTGGAAGCCGTGATTTTCCAATCTCATGAGCTCTTTCTGAATGGAATAAAGTATATTCATGATAGAAAAGGAATTAAGATAGCTACATTTGACAAGAGCGCGGCCTATTCCATCGTCGATTTTCCTCTCGTGTTCGTTGAGCAGCCAATAAAAGAAATGGCTTACGCTGCCGTAGACTTACTTGTCGGCCATATTAATGGACAAAAAGATGTCGTGAGTAAGGTTTTTGAAGCAATCATTCGTGAATCTTGACGTCGAAAATTTTTTTTGACAAAATAGTTAATCGATTATGCAAAACCTGAAAAATTATCTTATATTTGCAGAAAGCATGTGGGTTTTTATGGTATTAGTTAATCGATTAGGCGATAGACAGGCACTTTTGAGGAACAAGTCCTGAATTTTTTTATTTATATGCTAAGTTAATCGATTAGGCCATTGTTTTATTGTTGTATAAATCATATAATCACAAACTAATAATTGTCATGGTTCTTGAAAAGTATCTTAAATCTTTCTGCTGCTTTTCTCTGCTAATTTCTCTCCAGCTAAGTTATGGAGCAGTTACGGCAGAATCTGGCATGCAGCAACAAACTATTTCCGTGAATGGAGTAGTCGTCGATGAGGAAAATGTCCCTATTGTAGGTGCCTACGTTGTCGAGAAGGGTACTGACAATGGGACATCTACTGATTCTGATGGTAAATTCTTCCTTAATGTCAGTAAAGGTTCTGAGTTAACCGTATCCTTTATGGGTTTCGTCTCACAAACGATACCAGCCTCCTCAAGTGTTCGCGTGGTTCTGGCTCAGGACAATGTTTACTTAAATGAGACTGTGGTCGTCGGATATGGAACCCAGCGTGTCGCCACGATTACTGGAAGCGTGGCTCAGGTTAATTCTGATAAGCTTAACGTTGTCCCAGTCACTAACACGACCCAGACTTTGGCAGGCCGTCTTCCTGGTCTCATCACGAAGCAAACCTCTGGCCTTCCCGGACAAGATAATGCTGGATTCAGCATCCGAGGATATGGCAGTCCTCTAGTCATCATCGATGGAGTAGAGGGTGACCTTGCGACTCTTGACCCAGGCCAGATCGAGAGTATCTCCATCTTGAAAGATGGAAGTGGTTCAATCTACGGAGCGCGAGCCGGAAACGGAGTCGTTCTAGTGACGACCAAAAGCGGCGTCAATCAACCTGCTTGCGTCTCTGCTAACGTATCTTGGACTTTCCAGAGCAATGTCGTAACGACCCGTCCTGCAGATTCCTATCAGAGGGCATTGTATCAGAATGACATCTATATGAATAAGGGCGGCGAGGAGAGTCGCAAGCCATACCTGGACGAAGAATTGGAACTCTTCAAGAAAGGAACTAATCCTGAATATATGAACACAGACTGGTATGATGCCGTAATTCGCGAATTCGCTCCTCAGCAGAATCATGGCGTGTCGATTCAGGGCGGAACGGAGAAGACGAAATACTTCGGCTATTTCGGCTATAACCGCCAGGAACTTCAATTCAAATTCAATAGCGGACATTATGATAAATACAACTTCCAGGTTAATTTCAGCACCAAAGTTTCTGATCAGTTGGAAGTTGGCATGAACATGCAGTACATGAGGAATGACAAGGATTACCCTAGCGGAGGCGACCTTTATCAGGATGGCGTTAATTTCTGGCAGGGTATCATCTACGCTGCAGATCCTCGATATCCGCTTTATCTGCCTGACCGAACCTTGCTGTCCTATGCCAATATGCAGAATGGCTCTCCTCTATGGGCAGTGAATATTGACAATTCTGGATATTACAGGAACTGGAACAACAATATGAAAGTATCTGGATTTGCAGAGTATAAGATAAAATACATAGATGGACTTAAGGCAAAGGCAAACATCATGTACATCTATAACAGCAATTTCCTGAAATGGATGCACAAGAGAGGAACCTTTTACACTTATGACAGAGGTTCGGATATATATTCATATGCAGGACAGTCAGTAGAGCCTAGCTCTCTGCGAGAAGACCATGGACAAGGGACAAATCTCGTGCAGCAATATTCCCTTAACTACGAGAAGGATTTTTATGGCCACAACATCAGTGCAATGGCTATGTTTGAGAGCACGCTGAATCATAACAAGTCTTTCTATACGAAAGTCCAAGGCTTCAAGACCACTGTCATCGAGGAAATGGTCGCAGGGGATGCTTCCACTGCCGTAAACGGTTCTGGGAGCAGCGACTATGGACGGGAGTCTGTCATAGGCAGAGTGGATTATAACTACAAGGATACTTATATGATTGAAGCCACAATAAGAGGAGACGCTTCTTCCAGGTTTAAAAAAGGATATCGCTGGGGATGGTTCCCAAGTGTTTCAGCTGGATGGAACATAAGGCGTGAAAACTTCATGCAATCTGTTGATTGGATGGATAATCTGAAATTGCGCGCCAGCTTTGGATCTTCGGGTTATGATGCGGTCGCGGATTTCAACTATCTGACAGGATACGCTTATGATTCTCCATACACATTCGGGGAAACAACTTATATGGGACTTGCGTCAACCGGACTTGCGAACGAGAAACTTACATGGGAGAAGATGTACATTTATAACGTAGGCATCGATTATTCTTTCTTCAATCGCAAACTCTATGGCAACATAGACGCCTTCATCAGGGACAGAAAAGACATACCTGGCTATCGGTCTGCCTCTTTGCCTGACACTTTTGGCGCATCGCTGCCACAGGAGAATCTGAATTCAATTCGCACGAGAGGCTTTGAGTTCACGATTGGCACTTCAGGATCTATCGAGGATTTCAACTATGACATAAGCGCTAACATTTCTTGGTCAAGGTCGAAATGGACGAAATTCGATCAGGCTGAAGAAAGCGATCCTGACAGAAACCGGCTCTACACGGTTGAAGGCAACTGGACTGACAGACAGCTGGGTTATAAGACTGATGGCTTGTTTGCTACTCAGGAAGAGATAGACAGCTGGGGGGTAAGCGTCGATGACCTGAACAATGACAATTCTGTGTTCGCGCCAGGAGATATAAAGCTAGTGGATAGTAACGACGATGGGGTCATTAACTGGAAAGATCAGGTCGTCATCGGGAAAGGTAGCACGCCACATTGGATGGCTGGCCTTAACACGAATTTTGAGTGGAGGGGAATAGATCTTTCATTGTTGTTTCAAGGAGCATGGGGTTACACTCTCAATGTGAACTATGATTCTAATACATCTTCATATTGCAAGCTTTATTACGATCAGGTTCATAACGCCGATCCTAATGCTATTGTTTGCAGGCCTAATGGGGCGCCTACGAATGGCTGGGCATCAGATTTCATGTATCGTGATGTCGCATATCTTCGTCTGAAAAATGCTTCCATAGGATATACTCTGCCATCCAGAATTGTGAGATACGCAGGCTTAGAGAAGGTGAGAATATATGTAGGAGGCATGAACTTATTCACTCTCAGTACGGTTGGCAAATACCATGTCGATCCTGAAGCAGGATCTACCGTCGGATATGCATATCCGCAGCAGTACACTTTGAGTGTAGGAGCAAATATCGTGTTTTAAGACTAATGTTTGATATTATGAATAAGATAACATGCACATTGACATTGCTGGTAGCTATTATGGCTACATCCTGCGCAGACGTATTGGATCAAAAACCTACGAACAGGTATACTGATGCTCAGGTATGGCAGGATGAATTCCTTATCACAAGCCATTTAGCCAATCTTTATGATATGGCTGCCTTCATGATAAATGACGCTATGGCTCTATATGGAAATTCTCCCGTGAACGTAGAGTTTTCCAGTGCGGCGAACTGGAATTTTAATCTGGGAGTCTCTGCAGAAGGAGAGGGTTCTGTTCATTCGATCACGGCTGCCGATGAATGCAAATATAGTGGTCGCGGAGCTCAAGCCAACTATCTCGACTTAAAATATTACGGGCATCAGAGAGATGGAATATATCTTCGATGGTGGGCAAATGGGTATTATCTCAATCGCCAGTTGAATCATTTCATTGAAAACATCGAAGATTCTCCTGTAAGCAATGCTCTGGAGCTTAAATCTGAGGCTCGTTTCATAAGGGCTTTCAACTATTTCGCAATGGTTAAGCGTTACGGGGGCGTCCCTCTGATTACGAAAGAAACCCCAATCAACGCATCCCAGGAAGAACTTCTTCCTAAGCGATCCTCGGAACAGGAGTGCTACGATTTCATCGTGGACGAACTCTTGGACATCGCTGACAACATGTTAGAAAAACCTGAAGCTGGAAGGGCTGGGAAGGGTGCTGCCCTCACTCTTCTTAGTAGAGTCGCTCTTTATGCTGGAAGTATCCAGAAATATGGTTCCGTGGCTCTTGATGGGCTGAATGGAATTCCTCAAGGATCTGCAAAGAACTATTTCCAGGTATCTGCCGATGCGGCCAAGAGAGTCATGACTGAATGTGGCTATTCTCTCTATCAAGGCAAGGCAGGTGATTCAAATGCAGATGTTCTTCGTAACATATTCTTGGTCAAGGATAACTGTGAGGCCATTATGGTTAAGCGCCATCAGGGCGAAGGCGGAACTCAGTACAGGTGGTCATGGGACATTTGTAATTGTCCAAAGCCTAACGCCTGGTCTGTGGGGCAGTATATTCTCCCATACTATGATTTCGTTGAGGAATTCCAGTTCAAGGATGGCACTTCGGGGAAAATCGCTCCAGATGAATTAGCGTCCCATTCTTGGAGCATGGATGAGTTTATTGGCAGCAGAGACCCTAGGCTGGGCGCTTGGGTATGGACAAATGGCTCACCATGGCCGGGTGCTATCGGCAAACCTGTTTTTGGCGATAATACAATCAGCATGTACGATGGGATTCGTCTTGCTGACGGCAGTATTTTCCATAATGTGACGACTCCATCCTACGAAGGCGTGATGTGCTATGGAGACCAGATGAACGAGTTCAGAGATAGAGGAAACCTGCATACCGGTTTCGGCGTTCGAAAATATCTTGATCCAGATGCCGACAACATGACTTGGTTCATGTACTCGACTACTGACTATCAGATATTCCGTTACGCTGAAGTTCTTCTGAACTATGCCGAGGCTGAATATGAGTTGGGAAATTCGGCAGAAGCTCTGTCCGCGATCAATAAGATTAGAGATAGGGCCGGCGTTGCGGAATACTCTTCAATTGACATGGACAAGATACGTCACGAGCGCGAAATCGAGCTTTGCTTTGAAAATCACCGATATTGGGATTTGCGGAGATGGAGAACGGCAGTGGATGAATTGAATGGGCCGCATACTGGAATTAATTACTTGCTTGACTGGGAGTCATATAAGAATGGAAACCCGCGGTTCTGGCTTGAGATCAAGAATAATATAGATAGCAATGTGAACACTCCTACGTTCCCTGAGAATAATTATTACATGCCTATTGGAAGCGGGACAATCGCCAAGAATCCAAATGTGGTTGAGAATCCTGGATATTAGAGAAACATGATTTGCGAACTTTCAATTTAACGAGAATATGAAAAAATATCTTATATTCCTAATCATTGCAATATTTGCGGCAAGTGTTTTGTCTTGCTCAAAGAGTGATTTAGGTGGGCAGCATACGGTCCACGGAACAATCACGGAAGAATACCTGGATGGCTCAAACTATTATTGCTGGGGGAATGGCGCTTCGCTGAGCGTATTCCCGGGGGCTACTGATAACATAAGATACGACCTGGGTTCCGGGGCTAGATCCAGAAAGGGTAAATTCAAGGCACAAACCGATAAATTGTCCGGGTCTTCTATAGATGCTACCATCGCAGTCAGCCCATATAACAGCGCTGCTTCTGCATCAATGGCAGATGGCGTGGCAACGATTAGAACAACTATGCCATCTACGATAACTTTCTCCGAGGCAGGATATTTTGATGCAGGAGTCTGCCCGATGATAGCTATCACGGGGAAGAATTCTGACGAACTTCCTTTCATATGCCCTCTGGGTGGAATCTCTTTGAAACTGACAGGCGAGGCTGTCATAACGAAGGTTGTAATTACGGCTAATGGCGGGGAGCTTATCAATGGCGATTTGGTCGTCACAGCTTCAAAGGATGGCGTGAAATCTGTTGAACTGACGAGTGGTTCTTCTACTACGACTATAAATTGCGATCCTGGCATACAGCTAACGAAAGTTGCGAAAGATTTCGTGATTTTTCTCCCTTATGGGACATATTCAGATGGATTTACCATAACTTCACATTCGGCAGATGGGAATATTAACGTTGCCTTGGCGGATGGCTCTAGAAAAGTTGCTAAGGCCCGCGTGCTGAATGTCTCTCGTCAGCAGTTCGTCAAATATTCCGATCTCAATGCGTCAAGCACGCAGAGAGCAAATTGCTATCTCGTCAATTCAGCCGGAGGGTATTATCTCGATGCTACTGTGAAGGGCAACGGAGAATCAGGCCTGCATGAGACATTCAAGGATCAAGATCCTACCCTTTCTCCCTCTGGAGCAAAGCTAATCTGGGAGGAGGTGACCGGCTTAGTCACGGGCGTGACATATGCTGACGGGAAAATATATTTTGCTTGCTCGGGCAAAGATGGGAACGCCTTGATAGGCGCTACAGACGATTCTGGGAACATCATCTGGAGCTGGCACATCTGGAGTACCTCAGTTCCTGCTGACATTACTCTCGGGAATTGGACTTTCATGGATAGGAATCTTGGCGCAAGTTCCGTTGATGACCAAGGCTTGTATTTCCAGTGGGGAAGGAAAGATCCTATCTCGTCAATATTAGGTTTCGACGACGGACATGGAGAGGGTAAATATCATCCTGTTGAAGGAGGTCCGTCAGATAATGAGAATGTAAAGAATACGATAGCTTATTCGGTAGCGCATCCAGAAGTTTACCTTAGGGCTTCGAGCCGTAACAACGACTGGCTGCTTGATGCTCCTCAACGCCATTTGTGGGGACTAGATTTCTCAAGCGAGGGGCTGCCGGATTACGCTCCGCTGAAAACCATTTACGATCCTTGTCCAGTCGGTTACTGCCTGCCTGCCACGAATGCGTTCGCAGCTGGATTGGATGCCGGAAAGGCTAATGCAGGCTCCTACATAACTTTGTACGCTGGCGCTTTGAAGATCCCTGCTTCTGGGTTCATCTACGCTGGTGGCTACGGATGGTGGGGACAGGACAGTTTCGCCGGTTTGTG
This sequence comes from Bacteroidales bacterium UBA1680, assembly GCA_002320605.1. Classification (GTDB taxonomy): domain Bacteria; phylum Bacteroidota; class Bacteroidia; order Bacteroidales; family UBA932; genus Cryptobacteroides. The sequence goes on from DCKG01000026.1 coordinate 21,361, forward strand.
GTCTTGCTCCACGTCTTGGGGAAACCCGGACAACGGCTTCAGGCTGAAAGGAATTGACGATGCTAGAGATAATTATGACCGTGCGACAGGACTCCCAGTACGTTGTGTCAAAATGCAATAACTAAAATTTGAAATGAAAGAAAGACTGTTGACAATGATGACTTTTCTTGCTGTTCTCGCTATCACTCTCGTCGTCTCATGCGGAGGGAGTGGCTACGGAAAGGATGCCCCTGATGAACCAGAAAATTCTGGTGGAACTGCAACTTCATCTGTGGATAAATATTGGGCGGATGGTTATGCGGGAAAGCTTGGCATTCAATTGGGAAAGCTGCCGGCATCCAGTTCGAAAGCTGGGGAAACTAGGATGTATTTGGGAGGAGAACTGCTTTATGTTACCGGCGTGAATTGCTACAACCTGTTCGTGCAGTGCCATGAGTCTGACAATATGAATACGGGAAAGATGGAGAAAACTGTCCAGGTTCTCTATGATGAGAAAGTACCGATAGTTCGCTTCAGCTGTAGTCCATACTATTCCAGCCAAATGCATTTTTGCATTGACCAGAAGGAAAAATATCTCTCCAATTTGTCCAGGTTGGCAGATCTATGTGATGAAAAACACATCCTTCTCATGCCGTCGATTTTCTGGAACTCAGCTTGCGTTCCTGAATATTTCGGGGAAGATCTTGCGGCTTGGGGAAAGACTGACAGCAAGACCTATGTTTTCATGGTTTCGTATACGACGGAGATCGTGAATGTCCTGAAGAATCACAAATGCCTTGCTGCATGGGAATTCGGCAATGAATTTAACCTTCAGGCAGACATAGCAAGCGAGGGTTATCCTGAAATCACGGCTGATGCCATAAGCACTGCATATAAAGGGTTCGCTAAAACAGTCAGGGATATGGATGAGCAAGGCAGGATAATCTGCAGTGGCAATAGCATCATGCGAAACGCTCAGTGGCATAGAGCCAGGCAAGGCAATTGGGTAAATGACTCTTATGACCAGTACGAAGAAATTACTGGCGTGTTCACTCCGAGTCCGATGAATGGGATGTCTGAACATATCTATGAGGAACCTCGCGTTTTCAGCGACAAGGGAAGCGTCAATCTTACATATCAGCTGATGAATGCGAAGAAAGTCGCTGCAAGCCTTGGAAAAGTATATTATATTGGTGAATTTACAGGCCCGAAGACAGCGAGCGGAGACTCTTCAATGGTAAAAAAACACTATATTGCACAATATGCTCAGAAAATTCAACTCTCCCTCATGTGGAACTATGCCTATGATGGGGATGTCGAGTGGAGCTTCAAGGCCGGAACTGAATATGGTGATATGGCGTTCGGCTTGATGAGGCGTTATAATGAGTTATTCAAGAAAATGAAATCAGAGTAAGCTAGTTGACAGAAGTATATCATAATATTATTTTTACTTAAATGAAACAGAAGGGATTGGTGTTTCTGGCATTCATATTTTTGTTTGCGACTTTATCGAATGGCTCTTTCGCTCATTGCGTGGATGCATCTGATCAGGATGCCATGGCATGGACGGAGAAAGCATTCTCTGAGGGCGTGGTCCCGCCATTTTCATTTTCCTATGACGGCGTCAGTTCGGACAAGTTCATCCGGCGCTGGAAATTCAGCAAGAGGACGCTCCCTTCCGAGGAAAAAGGACGTGTCTCATGCTTGTTCACATGGACAGGCTCGAAAGAGGGGGTAAGGGTAGACTGCAAAGTTGATGTGTATCCGGCCTTCGATGCCGTAAAATGGGTGCTGTCTTTCAAGAATATAGGGAAACATGACTCCGGCCAGATTTCCTGCCAGAAGACGCTGGATGCCTCGTTACCGATAGACTCTTCTCGGGAATGCGTGCTGCATCGCATCCGGGGCAGCAGGATTTCCAGATTCGATTTCTTTCCGCAGGACACATTGCTTGATGCTGGCACGAAACTTAAATTCGTGCCATTCGGCGGTCGTTCTTCCGATGGTGAGTTCCCATTCTACAACATTGATTCAGGTGAGAGCGGCTTTGTGCTGGCTGTGGGATGGAGCGGGACGTGGAAGACGGAAATCACATGCGATGATGGAGCAGTCGTGAATATTTCAACTGGCCTGAATAGATTCGACAGCTATCTTCGTCCAGGAGAGAGTTTCAGGACCCCTAGCGTATGCCTCCTCCGGTGGAAGGGGAACGAGCCGTTTGCCGGCAACAACAAGTTCCGCAGGTTTCTTACAACCCATATATGCAGGAAGATAAATGGCAGGTGCGCAGAATACCCGCTGTCCTGTTCTTTCAATTATAGAGACCCGTATCCGTTCACTGAATATTCTGGCATAACGGAATTATGGGCAAGAGCAATGGCCGAGCGCTATGTGCAATTCGGGATTCATCCAGATGTTTTCTGGTTGGATGCTGGCTGGCATGCCGGAGCATCTGATTACGAGCATGGGAAGAACTGGGCGAACACGGTGGGGAACTGGAGCGTGGATTCATCAAGATTCCCGCAAGGAATGATGCCTGTTTCGAAAACCGTGCATCGCCTCGGAGCAAAATTCATGGCTTGGTTCGAGCCTGAGAGGGTAATGCTTCACACGCAGTGGGCCGATGCCCACCCTGAGTTCTTGCTTTCTCTGCCCGATGCCTCGGAAAATGATTACAGGCTTTTCGACCTCGGAAACCCACAGGCAAGGGCTTGGATGACGGGGCAGATAAAAAGCCTCATCCGAGATAACGGCATAGATTATTACCGCCAGGACATGAATATGGAGCCAGACAAATACTGGGCGGCTAATGATGAGGAAGGCAGGATTGGAATGAAAGAGATTCGGCACATCGAGGGACTTTATGCTTTCTGGGATGACTTGCTGGAAACATTCCCTGACCTGCTGATAGATAACTGCGCAAGCGGCGGCAAGAGGCTTGACTTGGAGACAATATCCCGGAGCGCCCCGCTTTGGAGGACCGACTATTACCACATCGGTGATCCCGAAGCTTTCCAAGGCCAGACGGTGGGCCTGAGCCTGTTCCTGCCTTTCCATGGTACTGGAACTAGTACGGACGACCCATACCTGTTTCGCTCTTGCATGAGCGGAGCCATGGTCTTGAATTGGAAAGTCACGAACAGGAACTCCAATATTCTCCGCATGCAGGATAATGTGGACATGTACAAGCAGATAAAATCTTATTACAGCGAAGATTTTTATCCGCTTACTGATTTGGACAGCTTGGCCTCCGAGACTTCGTGGCTGGCATACGAGATGGCTAGGCCTAGCGATGGCACGGCTGTGGTCGTGGCGTTCAGGCATGCCGACTCAGCTGAAGAAAAGCTTAAAGTGAAATTGTACGGACTTGAGCCCGATAGGACATATTCGGTATATTCATTTAATGATAAAAACATCGCCAAGGCATCTGGCAAATCTTTGTCGGAAGGGTTTGAAATAAAACTGAGCGAGCGTAAGAGTTCGGCAGTCTTCATGATAAAATAGAAAAGAATGAGAAAATATATTTTAGCTATCATATTTATTTTCATCGGCTTGCCGCTTCTCGCCAACAGGCAGGAATTCAGCGCCGCCAATTTCGATGTCAAGTCTTGGATAGAGTCCAATTTCAATTCTTCTGTCATCCCTCCATTCTCTTTCTGCCTTGGAAACAGGCATTCGGACGCTTTCATAAAGAGATGGGAATTCTCCTCGTCCTCAATGTCTCCTTCTCAGGAAGGAGAAGTCTCATACAGATTCTCCTGGACGAGCAAAAATGGCATGAAGGTTACGGCAGACGTGAAAGGTTATCCAGAATACAATGCCGTGGAGTGGGTGCTTCATTTTATGAATATGTCGGATTCCGATTCTGAAACGCTAAAGGACGTGAAGTCGCTAGACGTGAGTTACTCTTATCGAGAAAAAGGATCTTGTGACTTGTTCTATTCATATGGCTCCCATGTCTCACGCTCTGATTTCCAGCCGAGGAACATGTTGATGTCGCCAGGCGTTTCTCACCATATGGAGCCAGTCGGAGGACGTTCCTCAAACGTGGCTTTCCCTTTCTTCGATATCATCAGCCCATCAGGTCGCAACGGAGTGATAACGGCGATAGGCTGGACAGGCAATTGGTTCGCCGATGTTTCTTCTCCAAGACAGCATTCGCTCAGCGTTTCTTGCGGCATGAAGAATCTTGAACTCTATTTAAAGCCAGGCGAAACGATTCGCACCCCATCTTCGTGCTTGCTATTCTGGAATGGCGATAATAAAATGACAGGCCACAACAAGTTCCGGCGTTTCATGGTGAGGATTCAGGCTCCGAAAGTTAAGGGAAAACCTGCCGTTTACCCTGTTTCTACAGGATTTAATTGGTCTGATCCATATCCATGCAACGAGTATTCCTGCCTGAACGAGACTACGGCTCTTGCCTATATACAGAGGTATTGCGATTACGGGCTGAATCCCGAAGTGTTCTGGCTGGATGCGGGATGGTACGAGAAATGCGACGAGTATTACAATAACAAGAATTGGGCGAACACGGTGGGCAACTGGATTACCGATGCCGAGAGATTCCCTCGCGGTCTCAAGCCAGTGTCGGATGCAGTGCATGATGCCGGAGCAAAATTCATGTTATGGTTCGAGCCCGAAAGAGTGATCAAGGAATCCCTATGGGGAAAGACCATGAGAGGGTATATGCTAGATAGGAAAGATTCCTGCGACGCATACCTGTTCGACCTGACGAATCCCGACGCAGTCAAGTGGCTCGCTGATTACATTTGCGAGTTCATGAAGGAGAACGGCGTGGATTATTACAGGCAGGATTTCAATACGGAGCCTGAGCCATATTGGGCAGACAATGACGAACCTGGAAGAAAAGGTATTTGCGAGATAAGATACATAGAGGGACTTTACCGTTTCTGGGATCTGATGCTTGAGCGGATGCCAGAGGCAATAATAGATAATTGCGCCAGCGGAGGCAGGAGGCTCGATTTTGAAACGTTCAAGCGCAGCGCACCGATGTGGAGGACCGATTATGATTACGGAGAGCCTATCGGCTACCAGACGCATACCTACGGCTTGAGTTTTTACCTGCCGCTTTCTGGAACAGGGGCGACGTATCCCGACAAATTCTCTTTCCGCTCCAGTCTGGGCACGTCTGTCGTTTTCAGCTGGAAAATTACCGAACCGGAGAATAGCCTGTTTGACATGCAGAGGGATTTCGCCGAGTTTTTCGAAATGCGCCCCTATTTCTATGAGGATTATTACCCGCTGACAGAATACGAAGACATGACTCCCGACACTATCTGGCTTGCTTATCAGCTTCACCGGCCATCAGATGGCACGGGTTTTATCGTGGCATTCCGAAGAGATAATGCCGAGAACGACAGCATCGACGTGAGGCTTGGTGGCTTGGAGGACACCTCAGTCTATCAATTTACGGACTGCGATACGGGGAAGCAATTCTTTGCCGATGGAGCCTCGCTGAAGAGGGAGCTCAAGCTGTCCATTAAAAACAAGAGGGAATCGAAGCTGCTGAAGTATAGGAAAATAAAGTAAAAAATAATGAATATGAAATATTCAATGATAATGAAAAGGGTCGCGCTCATTTGCGCTGTTTTCAGCCTAGCGCTCCTGACGGCAATTGGAAAGGAACATTCAGAAGGCACCCTCTCTCTCGACGGGAATGATTGGACGCTCTCGTATTGGAAGCAGCCTGCGGAGCCGGTCACTTCGCCTGAGCAGATGAATGGCATCGGCGCTAAGACAATCGCTGCGGCAGTTCCTGGAAATGTTGAACTGGACCTCGTCTCGGCTGGTCTTGCTGACGATCCGACGATAGGCGGCAACGTTAACGGCTTCAGGAAATGGGAAGGCTTCCAGTGGTGCTATTCTAAGACATTTCAGGCTCCGAAGATAAATCGGGGGGAACGACTCCGGCTATATTTCGGTGGCATTGATTGCTTTGCTGAGATCTGGCTCAATGGCAAGCACGTAGGATCAGCTGACAACATGCTAATCGAACATGCTTATGACGTGACTGATGCCATCGTGCAGGGCGGCTCCAACACGCTGCAAGTGATAATTCGATCTGCCGTGCTCGAAGGACAAAATCACATTCTCGGAACGTTCAGCATAGGAAATTTTCCTTCCGAAGAGAGTACTTATGCTCGGAAGGCTCCTCACATGTTCGGGTGGGATATAATGCCGAGGCTCGTTAGCGCCGGGCTATGGCGGAAAGTCGAATTGCAGGTGCTGCGGCCAGTTCGATTCGAGGATGTCAATTACATGACCGCGAGGCTGGATGCTGCCTCCCGTCACGTCTCTTTGTACGTGGATGCTCAGATTAAGATGCCTTTCGAGAAATTCGACAAGGCCAGGATTGTCTACACGCTGAGCCAAAGCGGGAAACAGAAATATAGATATGAGAACATTATTGTATCGCCTCAGTTCAGATCCATCATGGAATTGGATGGGGCGGACCTTTGGTGGCCTAGAGGTTATGGAGAGCCAGCACTCTATGATGCAGAGGCTGAAATAGTCGATGCGGATGGAAATGTGCTTGCCAGGGACAAGAAGAGAATAGGCTTGAGAACCATTGCTTTGGAGAGGAACGAGATAAACCTGCCCGATGCCCCGGGAAAGTTCTGCTTCATCGTGAACGGGGAAAGAATTTTCGCTCATGGAACTAACTGGGTGCCTCTGGATGCCTTGCATAGCAGAGACAAGGCTCATCTTGAGGAAACCATCGGCATGGCAGTGGATCTAAACTGCGACATAATCCGATGCTGGGGCGGAAATGTGTACGAGGACGACGATTTCTTTGACCTATGCGATGAGAACGGAATTCTCGTGTGGCAAGATTTCGTCATGGGATGCACGTTCTACCCTCAGCGGGAGGACTTCGCTAGGAAAATCGAAGAAGAAGTCATTTCGGTTGTGATGAAACTGCGCAACCATCCCTCGCTCGCGCTCTGGTCTGGAAATAATGAGGACGATGCCGCTCTGCGCTGGTCAATGGCTCCTTTCAACCTCGACCCTAATCGAGATGCCATCACGAGGAAAGTGATTCCTGGCGTTTTGTACGAATTCGACCCCACGAGGCCATACCTGCCAAGTTCTCCATATTACAGTGAAGAAGTCTACAAGCATGGCGGCGCCGATGAATTCCTGCCGGAAAACCATCTATGGGGGCCTAGGGGATATTATAAAGACCCTTTCTACGCCGATCCGAAATGTGCTTTCGTCAGCGAGATAGGCTATCATGGCTGCCCGAACAGGGAGAGCTTGAAAAAAATGATGACGAAGGACTGCGTCTACCCATGGACTCGCGATTTTCAGTGGAATGAAGAGTGGCTCACAAAGTCAGTGCGCAGATTCCCTGTGCAAGGCCAGACGAATGATAGAAACAACCTCATGATAAACCAGGTCCGAAAGGTCTTTGGGGACGTGCCACGCGATCTGGACGATTTCATATTCGCATCCCAATCGGTTCAGGCGGAGGCAATGAAATATTTTGTCGAGCTTTGGAGGTCCCGGAAAGGCGAGAAGAACGGCATAATCTGGTGGAACGTGCGGGATGGCTGGCCGCTAATTTCAGATGCCATAGTGGACTATTACGGCTCGAAGAAGATGGCATATTATTTCATTCGCAACGTGCAGAAAGATGTCTGCCTTTTGATAAATGATTCCGATGGCAGCGGCAATCCATTGGTGGCCGTGAATGACACCCGTTCCTCTGCGGAAGGCAAGGTGAGAGTCGTTGACGTTGCTGATGGGAGAGAGATGTATTCATCTGATTTCAGCGTGCCGGCAAACGGGAAGAGAGTAGTTGCTAGGCTCCCTGAGAAGGACGGTACTGGAATGTGGCTCATTATGTACGAAGTTGGAAAAGAAAAGCTAATGAATCATTATCTATGCGGCAATGCGCCTTACGACATCAATGAATATAAAAAATTACTTGAGAAGGCAAATAATATTTTAAAGAAGAATGGATATGCTGAAAAACTTACTGGGCGTTGATATCGGCGGCACGAAGTGCGCCGTCATCTATGGAAAGTACGATGATGGAAATCTGACTGTTGAGGATAAGATTAAATTCCCGACTGCCGACGTAGACAAGACCATAGGAAAAATTCTCGAATCCTTGGGGCAAATCATGGAAAGGAACTCTCTGACCTCAGAGAACACAGAGGCTGTCGGGGTTTCTTGCGGAGGGCCTCTGGATAGCGCCAGGGGGATAATCATGTCTCCTCCGAATCTGCCAGGATGGGATGATATTCCTATCGTGGAATTGATAAAGAATCGCACGGGCATTAAAACAAAGCTGTTGAACGATGCCAACGCTGGAGCACTTGCCGAATGGCATTTGGGAGCTGGTAAAGGTACGAAGAACATGGTGTTCATGACATTCGGGACTGGTCTTGGTGGGGGAATGATTCTGGACGGAAGGCTCTATGAGGGCTCAAATGGGAACGCAGGCGAGTTTGGCCACATCAGAATGGCCGATTTCGGACCTGTGGGGTATGGCAAGAGCGGCTCTTTCGAAGGTTTCGCTAGTGGCAGCGGCATAGCCCAGCTGGCAAAGTCGATGCTGAAAGAAAAATTCCAGAGAGGAGAAAAAGTGTCTTGGTGCAAGCCGGATGAAATCAATTCCGTCACGGCGAAGACGGTGGCAGATCTCGCATTTCAGGGAGATGAACTAGCAAGGCGCGTTTTCGAAATATCTGGGACTTTCCTCGGGAAAGGCCTTTCCGTGGTAATAGACACCATTAATCCAGAGGTCATAGTTCTAGGAGGCGTCTTCTCCAGATGCCAACAACTTCTGGAAAATTCGATGCGGGAGAGTTTGGCAGCAGAAGCTCTTCCGAATGCTTTAGGAATATGCGAAATTAAGGCGGCGGCTCTAGGAGAGAGCATCGGTGATTTCGCGGCATTGTCAGTTGCTATTTCATTAATATGAATATATCAGATACAATAAAATTCAGTCTGAGCGAGGCCGAGCAGGAGGTCTCTGCTTTTGTGTGCGACAGCAAGAACGTCCAAGCCCTCCAAAAGGCTGCCGAATATTGCGCCGAAGCCATTCGAAATGGGAAAAAGATAATCAGCTGCGGCAATGGAGGCTCCCTCTGCGATGCCTCTCATTTTGCAGAAGAACTCACGGGTCGATACAGGGGAGGCAGAAGGCCTCTTCCTGCGATCTCCGTCAATGATTCTGCCTATATGACTTGCACTGGGAACGATTTCTCTTTCGATGAGGTATTCTCTCGCTACGTCGAAGCAATGGGCAGTGAAAGGGATGTGCTGCTGGCAATCAGCACGAGCGGAAAGTCAAAGAACATATTGATGGCGGCTGAAGCCGCGCGCAGCCTTGGTCTGACCGTAATAGCCCTCACTGCGCACCCTTCAAATGCCGATGATCAGAATCCTCTCGCATTGATGTCTGACGTGGCTATCATGGCCCCGTGCGCTCCCCATTCCGATAGAATACAGGAAATCCATTCCATCGTGATTCACATACTCATAGAATGCATAGAAAAACTTCTGGGATTGGATAATTGAAGAAAAATCCTGAAAAAGCGGGAACTTTAGAAAAAATATTCCTACTTTTGCTGACTGACTTCTCCGTAATGTCAGCGTCACTGATGTAGAACCCTCCGGCGCGATGGTCGGAATAAACCTGGAAGAGTATGATAACAATATTCTACAGACTTGGCGGCAAGCTGCTGATGTCACAGTCAGAAACGGAGCTTTCCAAACTTACGACTAAAGATGTCCTTTGGATAGACATCCTCGCCCCTACCAGTGAGGAAAAGCATTCTGTGGATGATTTCCTGGGAATAGTCATCCAGAGCAGGGCTCAGGCAGAGGAAATCGAGAGCTCTTCCCGTTTCTCCGAGAACGAGAGGGCAATATTCGCAAACACCAACTTTCTTATGCCCGGGCCAGAGGACTACACGATGGAGGCGGTGTCCTTCACTTTCGTGGATAACTGCATGACAACGCTCAGAGACGTGCCTCTGCGTAGCTTCACGGAGCTTCAGAGAAGGATTATGGCTATGCCGCAAGGTTACGTGAGCGGCTACTCTGTCTTTGCCAGCATCATGGATCAGCGCATCGATCTTGATGCGGACATGATAGAGCTGATGACCAAGGAAATTTCCCAGTTCAGCAAACGCATCAACCAGAGGGAAGACATAAATGAGGACTTCCTTCTGGACATTAACCAGCTGCAGGAAAACACGATGATCGTGCGCGAGAACATAGTCGATAAACAGAGGTTGATCACCAACCTGCTGAAAAGCGAGAAATGCCCTGATGCTCTGAACAAGCGGTTCGGCGTTCTCCTGCAGGATATTACATCTCTGATCAACCATACGAATTTCAGTTTCGAGAGGCTAGAGTATCTGCAAGACACTGTGGTCGGTCTCATAAACTTGGACCAGAACAATATCATGAAGATATTCACCATGGTGTCCGTACTGCTGATGCCTCCAACCCTCGTGGCCAGTTTTTATGGCATGAATGTGGCTTTGCCGTTCGAGGGGTGGCGTTTCTCTTGGCTTGCCATAGTGATCTTCATGCTCATTCTGGTGGTTTTCGTCATATACATTTTCAAGAAAAAGAAAATGTTCTGATTTTTCGCTGCTAGAGTTTGAAAATCAATAATTTTTCTCTACTTTTGCAGGCCTTTTGACCGGGGTGCGGCAACGTAGCGCGGTAGGGCATCAAGACATAATGTTTAACAACTTATTTTTCAGAATTATGGCAGAAGAAGTTAAAAAACAACAGCTCAACGCTTCAGTCGCTCCTGAGAATTTCGATTGGGATTCTTTCGAGAACCAAGACGACATTTATGGAGGCGAAAGCAAAGAGAAAATTGAAGAAGCTTACGATCAGACTCTCTCTAACGTGGTTGAGAATGAGGTCGTTGAAGGAACGGTTACATCAATCAACAAGAGGGAAGTGATCGTCAACATAGGATACAAGAGCGAGGGCGTGATCCAGGCTCCTGAATTCCGTTACAATCCTGACCTGAAGGTCGGGGACAAGGTTGAGGTGCTTGTCGAGTCCGCAGAGGACAAGAAGGGCCAGCTCATCCTTTCTCATAAGAAGGCTCGCGCTCTCAAATCTTGGGAGAGAGTTAACGAGGCGTACGACAATAACGAAATTGTCAAAGGCTTTGTCAAGACTCGCACTAAGGGCGGCATGATCGTAGACGTATTTGGAATCGAGGCGTTCCTGCCTGGTTCGCAGATTGACATCAAGCCTATTCGTGATTACGATGCGTTCGTCAATCAGACGATGGACTTCAAGATCGTGAAGATCAATCAGGAGTTCAGGAACGTTGTAGTTTCTCACAAGGCTCTGCTTGAGGCTGAGCAAGAGAAGCAGAAAGCAGAGCTTATGTCTAAGCTGGAGAAAGGCCAGATTCTCGAGGGAACGGTTAAGAACATCACCAATTATGGCGTGTTCGTAGACCTCGGCGGAGTTGACGGTCTCATCCACATCACCGATCTTTCTTGGGGCAGAATCGAAAACCCAGAGGAAGTCGTGCATCTTGACGAGAAGATTAAAGTCGTCGTCAAGGAGTTCGATCCTCAGCAGAAGAGAATCGCCCTAGGGTACAAGCAGCTTACTCCACATCCTTGGGACAGCCTGGATCCTAACCTTAAGGTTGGCGATGTCGTTAAGGGTAAAGTTGTCCTCATTCAGGACTACGGCGCATTCGTCGAGATTAAGCCAGGCGTAGAAGGACTCATCCACGTTTCCGAGATGAGCTGGTCTCCAAGGCTTCACAGCGCTCAGGAGTTCGTGAAGGTAGGCGATGAGGTTGAGGCTCAGATTCTCTCCATCGATCGCGAGAACAGGAAGATGTCTCTCGGTCTTAAGCAGCTCACTGCTAATCCTTGGGAGAATATTCGCGAGAAATATCCTATCGGCTCGGTTCACAAGGCAATCGTTCGCAACATTACGAACTTCGGCGTGTTCGCTGAGCCTGAGGACGGAGTAGAAGGTCTCATCCACATCAGCGATTTGTCTTGGAACAAGATCAAGCATCCTTCAGAAATCGTTTCTCCTGGAGATGAGATTGATGTCGTGATCCTTGACTTCGATGAGGCGAACCACAAGCTCAGCCTGGGCCACAAGCAGCTCACCCCTAACCCTTGGGACGCAATCGAGGAGAAATATCCTGTGGGTTCTATCGTAGAGGGTACGCTTACTTCTATGACTGACAAGGGAGCTAACATCAAGCTGGAAAGCGATGACGAAGGATTCGCATTCACTCGCGACCTCATCAAGGAAGACGGCAAGCCTGCAACCGCTGGTGAGACCCTGCCATTCAAGGTGGTTGAACTTCGCAGAAGCACTCGTCGCATCCTGCTCTCTCACGTAAGAACATACTCTGAGGCTGCTTCTGAAAAGGTGGCTAGCGAGGCTGAGAACACGAAGAAGGCCGTCAAGAAGATCAACGCCAATGTTGAGAAGACGACTCTCGGAGATATCAGCGAGCTTGCTGCCCTCAAAGACAAGCTTGAGAAAAGTGAATAATAATATATGAATTTCACTTTGACGGTGCTAGGCTCGGCCTCGGCCAAGCCGGCTCCGGGAAGATTCCAGAGCGCCCAGGTACTTTGCGTACATGGGCGCTTCTTTTTAATTGACTGCGGAGAAGGCGTGCAGACACGCCTTCAGGAGGCTGGCATATCTCCGATGAAGATAGATTCCATATTCGTTTCTCACATACATGGGGATCATCTTTTCGGAATATTCGGCTTTCTCTCCACTCTTGGAATGCAAGGGAGGACTGCTCCTGTGAATATATACGGCCCGTCGAATCTGGGTCCGATCCTGAAATTCTATAAATCATATTTCTGGGACGACAGTTTCTTCGAGATAAAGTTCAATCCGTTGAATATCAAAGAGCCTGAGGTTATATATTCCACGAAGTCCATTGAAATCCTGGCCTTTCCTCTGAATCACAAGATAGAAACCTACGGCTACATATTCAGAGAAAAGAAGCCGATGATGAACGTCAGGAAGGAGAAAATTGAGGAGTATAGGCTTTCGCTCACCGAAATTGGGACGGTGAAGAGGGGAGAAGACGTGATTCGTGAATATGCTGACGGCGGCACAGAAACGCTGCCTTTCGCAGAATTAGGCTACAAACCATACGAGCCTCGCTCCTTTGCCTATTGCTCCGACACTGCTCCATTCCCTAAGGAGGCTGAGTGGGTGAGAGGCGCGGATCTCCTGTATCATGAGGCTACCTATACCAATGAATATGCCGACCAGGCGGCCAAAAGATATCATTCCACCACGCTCCAGGCTGCACAATGCGCACTGGTGGCAAGAGTGGGCAAACTTGTCATCGGCCATTACTCTTCCAGAATTAGGAACATCGCGCTATTCCAGAGCGAGTGTAGGAGCATATTTCCAGAGTCGTATGCGGCCAATGATCTGGATGTATTTGACATCCCGCGCCACTGAATCTGGAATCACAAACTTTTCTGCTAGGAATTCGGGTTCTTGTACAGCGTTCGGTTGAAAACAATTGTGTCTCTGGATGGAGTGGCTATGCTCACAACCCCTAGTCCGCCTTCCACATTAGTCGGAATTGAGATAGGACCTGTGAACGTGATGTCGTCTCCATTGTAGAGGTACAAGCTCAAGGCTTTCAAAAAGTTGTATTCAGCCTCTGTGATTCCCCATAAGATAGGGTAAACTGTGGCGGTAAGGTCTACTTTCTTGGAAGCGGTGTCGTATCCGCTCCCAAGAAGGAATGCGGACTCTCGCACTTGGTACGTGAAATCGTAAGTCCCGTCCCTGAACAGATAATCGGAAAACGCATTGTAATAATTCTTTGATGCGCCCGAAATGTCCATGTCGGTTTCGTTAGCCCCATCTGATAGGATGGGATCTTTGCCTCTGTCTATGCGGAGCGCCCCCTCCTCGTAGAATTCATCGTTTCCCGGCTCATCCTCACCGTCTATATGTTCCACGTGCAATGTCCTGTCGTATTCGCTTGTCAGCCTGAAATAGTTTCTTTCTCCTGCGATGTCGTTGCCTTTTATCCGAATTCTATATATCCAGCTTTGTTTAAAATCGCTGTTCTCGTCGGCGTTGTAGTAGCGGCTCGTGTCAACTGCGTGGAATACTGGCGGCCGCGGAACAATCACTTCGGAATATGCTGAATAATCCCCGTCGTTGGCAGTGCATTCCAGCCTGACTTTATCCCCGGGCTTGAAATTGGCCTTGAACACGAATCTCGTCTGTCTTGCCATGCTTGGGGCGGAACCAACGGCATTGTAGTCGTTGAGAGCCTCGTTTCGGATGAAATCGTCATCATCTTTTGAAGTGTCAAGCTGCGCTTCTGCTGCCATATTGCCATTGATGTAGCAAGTTACGCTTCCAGACTTTATTTTTTGAATGGACTGCGACGTGCTGATGGAAAGATACACTGCATGAGTATCCTCGCCTGTGTGCATCTGCGCATTCATCACCACCTTGTTTTCGGCCGCATCGAAATCGTACGGAATGTCTTTTTGGCAGGATGCCAGAGAGACAAGCATCAGCGAATAAATGAATATGTCGTTTATTTTCATAGTCTTAGAAATTAAAAGCATAACTTATCGACGGGATTATAGGAAGGATGGTTATAGATTTCAGCCTCATCCTTCGGATGTAGGTATCGCCTGAATTATAGCTGTCGCCTTGCTTGACGAAGACGAAATTCGGATTCATCCTGTTGTAGGCATTGTAGAGGCCGAAGCTCCAGGTTCTTTCGCCACGCTTCTTCTGTTTGTGTATGTTTACGCTCACGTTCAGCCTGTGGCTTGCAGGCAGACGGTAATTGTTTCTATAAGGAGCGTAGTTAACCTGATGAATCGTTCCGTCAGGTCCCTCCACAGTCATGGTTCTTTCTGGAATCGTAGTTGTTCCGCCCGTGGCATAAACCCATGTGGCGCTCATGTCCACTTTTTTCGAGAACCTGTGATTGATGACAACCGAGACATTGTGCCTGCGGTCGTATCTGTAAGGGAACCAATTCCCGAAATTGATTTCTCCGCCAGGAAAGCGCCTTTCACTCTTCGACAGCGTGTAACCTATCCATCCGGTCGTATTTCCCATTGTCTTCTGTATGAAAAATTCCACTCCATAGGCGCGCCCTTTGCCCATCACCACCAGATCCTGCCATCCCTGCGAAGAGCCAACGAAAGAAACGCCGTCCTTGTATTCCAGAATATTTTCCATCTCTTTCCAGTACCCTTCGATGGAAAATTCCCAGCCTGGAATATTGTCGTAATACAGTCCCAAAGAATATTGGTTCGATGTCACAGGCTTGATCTCTTTCGTGATTGGCACCCAGAGGTCCAGGGGCAGGGTGATCATGGAAGAAGACAGCAGATGAACGTACTGCGCCATCCTTGAATATGATGCTTTCGTGCTGAGTCCTTTCCCGAAATTCACCTTTGCTGATATTCTTGGCTCTGGGGACATGTAGAGCTTGCCCTGAGTATTGAACACAGCGAAATGAATGCCCGGGTTGAGGTCCAGCCACCGCCCGATGGTGAAGTCGTCTTCTATGTATGCGGATATCTCATGCCCGTGGAGGCTCTCGGAATGGTTATTGTACGACGTGTCGGTGACGGCATGCCCGTTTGCATTTTCCGATTGTTTCGTGGAGTACGTTTCAGGAATGAACGTGTGATAGATGTATTGCCCGCCGAACTTAATAGAATGGCGAGGACTCGGAGTGTAGTCGAAATCCATCATAGCCGTAATGTCCCGCATCCCTGAATTGTAGTTGAACTTGTAATTGGATTTGGACTTGCTGCCATCGCTGTAGGCATCGGTGCTCTTGCTGTCGTAGCCCATGTGCATCCTATAGTTCGTCAGGGCAATTGAAGCGTTGGAAAACAGCTTGCCATTGAATATGTGGTTCCATCTTAAGGAAGCAAGGGCATTGCCCCAGCGAATTAAAGATTTGTCATTCCACGAAGAGCCGTATCTATTGGTGTCGTCTTCGATGTCTTTAGCCAGGAGGGCATCACGGCCATAGTATGTGTTGAAGAATAGCCGGTCCGAGTTGCTGAATCGGTGAGATATCTTTCCGTCTAGGTCGTAGAAAAAGTAATTGCCATGGACAGTGTTCCCTTCATTGGAGAGCGACTTGCTTACAAGGCGTATCAGCGGGTCGAAAAGAATCGTGTGCATCCCCCTGGCACTGATTGAATAGGATGTCTTGCCCTTGAAAATAGGCCCTTCCAGGTGGAATTTGTCACTTATCACCCCGACCCCGATCGTGCCATGAGTCTCTTCCATGTTTCCATCGTTCGTCCTAATATCGATTATAGAGGAAATTCTTCCGCCGTAACGTGCTGGAAACGAGCCTTTGTACAGAGTGATCTTCTTCACTGCCTCAGGCTGGAAGATGGAGAACAGGCCTAGCATGTGTTCGGCATTGTACATCGAGATGCCGTCCAGAAGCAACAGGTTCTCATCCGGGCCTCCGCCACGGACGTATATTCCCGAGAACCCTTCGTTTCCAGCCTGCACCCCAGGCATCAGCTGGATTGTTTTCAGCACGTCTGCCTCGCCGAAAAGCGTGGGTGTTGCTTTCACTATATTAATGGGAATTTCTATCGCGCTCATTTTCGTCGCCTGTATTCCAGACTCCTTCTTAGCTGACACGACGGCCTCGGTGATTTTGGAATTGGCTATGAGAGCCATGTTTATAGTCGTGTCTTTGCGAAGGTCAAAAACCACAGTCTTCTCGTCATAGCCCACATAAGAATATGTAATGCTTATCCCTTTCCCACCTTTAATGGTCAGCGTGTAAAACCCATACTCATTTGTCACCGCTCCAGTCTGCCCGCAGGCTGCACCGGCTCCGATTAACGTCTCTCCAGATGCTTTATCCGTGATATGCCCGCTGACGGTGAATTGCTGCGCGGAAAGGTTAATGCTTTGGGATATTCCCAGAGCGAGGATAAGGATGGCCGTATGCCACCCGCTTGTTACATTCATGGCTTTTCGAATTTGCAATAGTAAGTTTTCATTTCACCTAAATCCTATTTTCTGAAAACCTTGCAAATATGGGCTAAATAAATGTAAAAAAGTAAAAGAAACAGAAATATTTATTTTTATGTCTTATAAAGATTTTTTTATCAGACCTATTAAGGCATTGTCTGTTAGGGTTTCTGAGGTTTCCATGAGAATATCTGTCTTCAGGGCATCGAAAATAATAGGGAGCCTCAGCAGTTTTTCACTGGCTGCCCTCTCTGGCAGAATCCCTATCGTCAGAGGAGAAGATGACACTTTCTCGCAGATGAGCGAAGGGCTGTCTGAATATATTTTCGCTTTTGATGCAATATCCGGAGAGAGAGCTCCTGAGTATCCAGACCAGACTGCGAATGAAACTTCATCAGGAATCTGAAAGAGGCTCTCGGCATGCGAAAATCTCTCATTAGATGTCATCGCAGAGGCATTTAACGTAGTCACTGCAAGCCGGCTCTCTATCAAGGAGAGAGGCTTGGAAGCATCATGGCACGAGAGCCTGACGTCGTATTCTTTATCGCTATCGGTGAATATATCAAATATGACATTTGGCGATACCGCCGAGATAGCGTTCACTACCTTCGGCAACATGGTCTCTGCAATGAATGCATCGGCACAGATTCGGAGCCTCGTTTTCTTCAGTTGGCTTCCTTCGCTGAACAAATTGCTTGCTGCATGGTACCAGTAAAGAATCTTGTCGGCATATTCAAGGAAACTTTTCCCTGAGGCAGTGAGGGTTACGGCGCCGCGATTTCTCATGAAGAGCTCGCAGCCAAGGCTTTTCTCAAGCTCTGCGATGTTCTGGCTTACGGCAGGCTGGGATATTCCTAGTTCTTTCGCAGCAAGGGTGAAGCTTCCTCTTGTTGCGACGGTCTTGAACACTCTGAGTCTGAAATCTTCTATCATAAGCAATTCTTATGTCGCAAATTTAATATATTCATTAAATTATCGTTACATGATTCTGGAAATATTGTTTCCTTATTCTTTTTGAAAGGTTTTTTGGATATATTTGTGCCAAATAGCTCCATTTTATGCTGCTGATCAATTAAATCATAAGCTGTATGAGAGACACTGCATTTAAATCCTTGGCGATTCTTGCTATTGGCCTTGCATTCCTTTCTGGGACGGACATGATGGCTCAGAAAAAATCTAAGTCGAGTCGCCACGTGCTGGATGGAACGAAGGTCTATGTTCATCCAGACAGAGAAGCGGCTCCGGTTGAAGAAAAATTGAAGGCCAATTCGCAAATAGCAATCGATTACGCTCCGACGAAGACGATTTATCTTTATCCCGAGGGACAGAACGTTGATCAGGGAATCGAAGAAGATGAAATAGACGTGACTGAAGGCCCGCTTTATTTCTACCGGGCCGACTTCTTCAATTCAATAGCAAGATTCATTAATGAGATATAAAACACTTTATTATTTTAACATGAAAAAAATCTTAATCCTATTATCTGCCTTTGCGTTTGCTGCTGCATTCGTGGCAGGCGCGCAGGAGGCTCCGCAATTGCCAAACGATCCGGCAGTCTGTGTTGGTAAGCTTGACAATGGCCTGACATATTACATAAGACATAACGACAAGCCTGCTCAAAGGGCTGAGTTCTATCTTGCTACCAATGTCGGCGCTATCCAAGAGACTCCTGACCAGGACGGCCTGGCTCATTTTCTTGAGCACATGTGCTTCAATGGCACCAAGAATTTCCCGGGCAAGGGTGTATTGAACTGGCTTCAGAGCATCGGCGCTTCTTTCGGAGGCAACGTGAATGCCGCGACTGGAATAGACCAGACTCAGTATATGCTGAATAACATCCCTCTGGTGAGACAGACGGTCGTTGACACCTGCTTGCTCATCCTTCACGATTATTCTCATTTCGTGACGAATGATCCTGAGGAAATCGACAAAGAGCGTCCTGTGATCATAGAGGAAAGAAGGTCTCGCAGAAATGCTTCTTGGAGGACTTTCGAAAAGAGCTTGCCTTACCTTTATGGCGACTCTAAATATGCCACTTGCACCCTCATCGGCAGCCAAGAGAATCTTGAGAACTTCAAGCCGGAGAGCCTCGTGAACTTCTATCGTACATGGTATCGTCCAGACATGCAGGCAGTCATCGTCGTAGGTGACATTGATGTAGATTATACAGAGGCGGCTCTTAAGAGAATATTCTCTGACATCCCTAAAGCAGAAAATCCTAAGGCAAAGGATAAAATAACCGTTACTCCGTTCTCGGAGCCGAGGGTCGGAATCATCACAGACCCGGAAACGACGGCTCCTTCCATCGATGTCTATTGGGAGAGCGATGCTGATCCTGAAGAATACAACAGTACTGCCATAGGCATGATGACTGACCTTATCAAGAATATCGTTGGCAACGTGATGGATGAGCGTTTCAGCGACATTACTTCCAAGCCAGATGCTCCTTATCTCGGCGCTGGCTTCGGAATCGGCAAACTGAACGAAGCGATGGAAGCTATGTTCGGCTCCGTGACGCTCAGGGAGAACGACATCCTGGGTGGTTTAGAAGCTTTCTACTCCGAAATTGAAAAATTGAAGAGACATGGCTTGAACGAAGCGGAAGTCGGCAGGGCCAAGGATAACATCCTCTCAGCCTATGAAAGAGCCAAGAATCAGGCAGGCACTCGAAAGAATCCGGAGTTCATCGCTCCTCTCGTGAATAACTTCTTCGACAACGAAGCTTACATGGAGCCTGACAAAGAATATGAGCTTGCGAAGAACATCCTCGCCAACATCAACGCTCAGGTTCTGAATCAGGTCATAAAGCAGATGGATTTCAAAGGGAACGAGGTTATCATTTACAGCGGCCCGGAGAAAGAGGGGGTTGCTACGCCTACCAAAGAGCAAATCCTGGACGCTATCGCTAAGGTGGAGGGATCTGACATACAGGCTAATGCGGAAGAAGTCTCCAATGAGCCTCTGATGGATGCTTCCACCCTGAAAGGTTCGTCCGTGAAGAAAACGTCCAAGACCATCTACGGCGCCACTGAGTGGACTCTTGGCAATGGCGTGAAGGTCGTAGTCCTTCCTACTGAATATAAGAAAGATCAGATTCTTTTCGACCTATATAAAGATGGCGGCGAGAGCCTGATTCCGGATGAAGATGTCCCTTCATTCGATAATAGCTTCATGGCATCTTTCAACCAGATTGCCGGCGTTTCCAAATATGACGGGAACAAGCTTACCAAGATGCTTTCCGGCAAGGTCGTGAGCGTCAATCCTTATATCAGCATGCTGACAAATGGAATCAAAGGATCTTCATCAGTGAAGGATTTAGAGACAGCTTTACAGCTCCTCTATCTTGAATATACTGAGCCACGCTTTACTCAGGATGATTTCAATACGGTCAGGGGACAGCTTGAAAGCGTCATTGATAATATGGAGAAGAACCCTAATTATGTATTCCAGAAGAATGCCATCGGCTCTCTCTATGGGAACAGCTCAAGGATGACAGTGCTTTCCAATGATAAGCTTGGCAAGATGAATCTGGAGGCAATCGAGAAGAACTATCGCAATTTGTTCGCAGATGCAGCCGGCGCTACGATGGTCATCGTCGGGGACGTGGACTTGGATACTCTGAAGCCTCTCGTCGAGAAGTACATCGGCTCTCTTCCAAAGGGCAAGAAAGCTCTCAAATGGGATAAGAAGAATGCCATCATGTTTGCTAAAGGACAGGTAGAGAATGCGTACAGCCAGGATATGGAGACCCCTATGACTACCGTATTGCAGCTCTATTCAAGCTATAGGCCTTATACCGTCAAGGATGAAATAATGTTAAACGCTGTTTCTTACATTCTCGATCAGATTTACACCGATACGATGCGCGAGGAAGAAGGCGGTACTTACGGAGCTCAGTCTTACGCAGGTGCCAGTCAGCTTCCAGAGGGTAACTATTATTTGCAGGTCGTATTCAATTCTAAGCCAGACAAAGCGGACAGGCTCATCGAACTTGCGAAAGGCGGCTTAAGGAAACTTGCAGAGGATGGCCCTACCGATGAGCAGTTCCAGAAGACTGTCGAGAACTTTAAGAAGAACCTTCCAGAGCAGAGAATCAATAACGGCTATTGGAGAGGCAACATCGAGAGCTACCTGAGATTCGGCTACGACAATGACAAAGAGTCTGAGGAGGCAGTTTCCGCTCTTTCCAAAGAGAGCATCAAGGCTGCTGCGAAGGCTCTGCTCGACTCTGGCAACTTCATCGAGGTTGTACAGAGGCCTGGCAAAAGTGCCGAATAAATAATATCCAAATAATATGTTAAAGAGCGGTCGCCTTTGAATGGCAGCCGCTCTTTTCAATTGTTGGAATATTCAGAATCAAGGATAATCTTCTTCATATTCAAGTATGTCGCCGGGCTTACAGTCAAGAGCCTTGCAAATGTGATCAAGCGTCATGAAACGGATCCCTTTCGCTTTCCCAGTCTTAAGAATGGATAGATTGACAGGGGATATTCCGATTTTTTCTGCGAGCTCTTGAGAAGTCATCTTCCTTTTGGCAAGCATCACGTCGATGTTCACAATTATCGGCATGATCACTTCACCTCCTTTTCGTTCTCTGGCTCTTTCTTAGGATCTTCGGGTTTTTGCTCTGAAGCATATTCTTTCCCTTTCAGATAGTCAGGAAGGCTCATTCCTGCCATCTTGAACAAATCTTGAAGCGGGGGAACGGAGCCCATAAGCCCAGAAATGAAGTTGGCGGTGGATGTCTTGCCATCCTTGGAGGCATTGCTGTCCCAAACCGTAACCTTGTCGATCTTTATGCCTTTGACAGCCTCAACTTGAGTCTTCACGAGTTCAGGCAGCTTGTCTGCAATGAGCATGAGGACAGCCTTCTGTGGATCTCCGGCAGCAGCCTTGACCATTTCATTGAATCCTTCGGCCTGCTTGGAGAGGATCTCCAGCGTACCGCGAGCCTGAGCATCCATTTTTGCGAATATTGCGTCTGCTTCGCCTTTTGCGGTCCTGCGAAGCTTTTCAGCCTCGGCCTCGGCCTCGATTATCTGTCTTTCCTTATCAATCTCTGCTGGAACGATGGTGTTGGCTTGCTGGGTGGCCTTTTCTCTTTCTGCGCGAGCCAGCTCTGCGTCGCGCTCGCTCTGGTAAGCCTCCTGCAAGGCTTTTGCCGCCTGAACCTTCTCTGCGGCGACTGCGATTCTTGATGCCTCGGCCTCTTTCTCGCGACGATTAGCGTCTGAATTAGCGATGGCGACCTTGGAATTGTTTTCACCCTCGACTGCCAGTGCATTTGCTTCTGCAGTTTTGATTCTGGTGTCTCTAGTGGTCTCGGCAATCCTGATGTCTTTGTCCCTGTCCGCCTCAGCCTTTCCGATTTCTCCGTAGCGATTCTGTTCTGCTACGCTCTTTTTGGCATCGTTTATCGCCTTTGCTGCGGCTTCTTTTCCTAGGGCTTCAATGTAGCCGGATTCATCGCGGATATCAGTCACGTTAACGTTTATGAGCTTGAGGCCGATCTTGCGAAGTTCTGCCTCCACGTTAGCGCTCACGTTTGCTAGGAACTTGTCACGGTCAGAGTTGATTTCCTCGATGTCCATTGTGGCGATGACCAGACGCAGCTGGCCGAAGAGGATGTCGGTTGCTATGTTCTGAATGTTTTCTGTCCGTAGCCCAAGAAGTCTTTCGGCTGCGTTTGTCATAGTGTCTGGATCGGTTGAGATACCTACCGTGAAGCGGCAAGGCACGTCCACTCGGATGTTCTGCTTCGAAAGCGCATTGGTCAGGTTGCACTCGATTGAGATAGGCTTGAGGTCCAGGAAGTCATAGCTTTGGAATACAGGCCAGATGAATGCGGCTCCACCATGTATGCACTTCGCAGAAGATACAGCACCACTCTTGCTCTTGCCAGTCTTACCATAGATGACGAGGATCTTGTCTGAAGGACAGCGCTTGTAGCGCCTTAGGATAGCAGTCAGCGTGACGAAAAGCACGAAGACTATTATCAGGATAAGATAAAGTTCCATATTCTGAAATTTAAGAGTTAATATGTTAAATTATTTCTGGGGTTGTGGTTTCCACTAATAGCGTCTGGTCATTAATGACTTCCGCCACTTTGATTGAAGCTCCGGTAGGGATGGCGTCTCCATCGGTGACGGCGTCAAATTCCCTGATGGCATTATTGATTGAGATTTGCACTTTGCCTGTGCCTGTCCTTTCTGCAGGTATTGGCAGATAGGCAGTGCCCTTGCAGCCGACTGCGCTTCTGTAAATATTGATATTGCCGGCTTGCTGCATTCCGCTCAGCCATTTGAAAAGCATCATGACGGCAGCTACCAAGGCAATGCCAATAATGACTGCAATGATTAGCAATAGGCTGGTCGATGAAATCTTGTCGCATAGCAGCACCGAGGCCCAGCCAAAACCTAGGCAGAAATTTATGAAATTCCTGAATGTCAGGAGGTTCATGCTAGGGTCAGCGTCGAAAGCACCGCTCGCATCAGTTGCGGAAGCATCCATTCCACCCAAATCCAGCCCGCTGGCATCTGTGTCGAAATCTGAGCCTCCGGCTCCGATGAAAGTTAGGATAGTCTGAATTACGAAGATCAAAGATGCGGCTAAGGTTATCGCCCACATTATCTTCATGAAAAGGTCTAATGAATTCCACCAGTCAATCATGGCATTAGTTTTATTAGTTATTGCAAATATATTAATTAATTAGTCGCTCCTTAAGAGTTATTTAATAAATTGACAATCAATCAAATAAAAGTAGTATTTTTTGTTTTTGTCTGCGGAATTTCGTACCTTTATGTCTGTAAACCTTGCAGAAAATGATA
>DCKG01000007.1 GCA_002320605.1 Bacteroidales bacterium UBA1680
CTGCTTCCCATCTGCCTTTAAATGCGAATATAACACTTCGGCTGGTAATTGGCCTTAGTTCAACAGAATTGAGGTGACTTGAAATTCTGGCCAATGTTGGTTATCTTTGGAGGCAATGAATGGGGTAAGATACACTAAGTAGAACCACATAAAAATATTAATGACATCACTAATTTTTAACCAAATATGTTTCGTTTTTCTACCAAATCGACCTGTATCTTGGCATGTGCGCTTGCATTATGCGTAGGATGCAATGATGGTGACAAGAAAGGAAGCCCCTCATCGAATGAGTCTCTGGCGCTCACGTCATTCCATCCTAATTACGGGAAGTATCAAGAGAAGGTCATCCTGCAAGGGAAAGGTTTTGGTGACCCTTCCCAGATGCGGGTTTATTTTAATCAGAGAAAGGCACCTGTAATCGGAGTCAGTAGCGATGGCACGGAATTGTACGTGCAGGCTCCGCGGCTCCCCGGTGATACATGCGTCATCTCCGTGTCGAACGGCAAGGACTCTCTTTCCTACGAAGAGACATTCGCCTACACTGTTTCAACTACCGTTACCACAATCTGTGGCAACGGCACTGGCATCTATAAAGCCGGAGACCTGAGCGAGGCGCAAGTCGCTCCTTATTATTGCTGCGTGGACAGCAGCGACAACGTGTTCGTCATCGATCATAGCAGTTCCAACGGAGATGGCGGAAGCGTGAATGGCATTGCCAGGATCGATTTCAAGACGAATGAGCTGGTGACCATTTCGACCCAGTACTATGCGAACGTGCCTTGCGTCGATCCTATCACGCAGAAGGTCATGGCCCCTACCCAGACTACAGTCGGGATGTTCGTCGAGATGGATCCTAAAGAGATGTGGGGTTTGCGAGTGAGAGACTTCGGAGCGAAGATCGACTGGTCGAAGAGTTCTGCAGGACGGCCTGCGAACGGCTATAAGCACACTTTCGTGGTGAATCCTTACGACGGATTCATTTACACGCGTTTCTATTACGGCCAGGTAGTGAAAATCAATCCTGTGACCTATGAGGCAGAGGTTGTCTGTGACACTCCTAACGGAGACTCTTTCGGACTTACTTTCCGGCCAACTGACCCTAACGTGCTTTACGTGGCTTGCTGGAGCAATATGACAGGCATGGCCAATTCCATCGCGAAGGTCGACCTGAACAAAGACAAGCCGGAGATGGAGAAACTGACCAGCGGCATTACGGGTCACAGGGACGGCAAGATTGCCGAGGCTCGGTTCAATTGCCCGGCACAGCTTTTCAGCGACAGTGACGGCAACATCTACGTGGCCGACTGCAACAATCACTGCGTCCGCAGGATCACCCCCGAAGACCAGGTAGAGACCGTGCTCGGAGTGCCAGGCAAGTCCGGCTGGAAAGACGGCACCAAAGACGAGGCCTTATTTAAAAATCCGAGAGGCATCGGAATATCGAAAGATGGCTCCGTGTATGTGGCAGATTTCGGCAACAGGAGAATTCGCAAGCTGTCCATTAACTAAAGAATATTCTCATGAAGAAACACTTATATTTCCTGATCTCTATCATATTGATGATAGGATCTATTTCAGCTCATGCTCAGACGTACAGGCTAGCTGGAACAGTTTATGACCAAGACGGCCCGCTTCCTGGCGTTGCCGTCATAGTGCAGGGCTCCACGGTTGGAACGATGACAGACGATCACGGTCATTTTTCAATTAAGGCTCAGAAGGGCGACAAGCTCATTTTCCAGATGATGGGTTTCAAGGACATCGAATACATCGTCGTGAAAGAAGACACGAAAATTAACATAACGTTCAAGGAGACGACCCAGGAACTTGACCAGGTCGTCATCACGGCTCTTGGTACCACCCAGAGGAAGATATCTAACTTGGCTGCCGTGACATCCATTGACGCGAAGCTGCTTGATCAGCCTACGACATCTATCACTAACCTCCTCGGAGGCAGAGTCGCTGGAGTCATTTCTTCTCTGACCAGCGGCGAGCCAGGCAAGAACATCGCTGAGTTCTGGATTAGAGGCATCGGGACATTCGGAGCAAACTCCTCCGCCCTCGTCCTAATCGATGGCCTCGAAGGTGACATCAACTCTATAGATCCTTCCGACATCGAGAATTTCTCCGTGCTGAAGGATGCTTCCGCTACGGCAGTTTACGGCGTTCGCGGAGCCAACGGAGTCGTGCTCATCACCACGAAACGAGGCAGCACGGACAAAGTGCATATCACTGGAAGGGTTTCCACTACTCTTTCCCACCTTAGGAGGCTTCCTCATTACGTGAGGGCTTACGATTATGCCACGCTTGCAAATGAGGCCAGAGAGGTACGTGGAGAAGAGCCATTGTATTCTAATGTCGAGATGGACATTATCCGCAATAACCTAGACCCCGACCTTTATCCAGACGTGAACTGGCAGAAAGAAATCGTGAAGAATAATTCATGGAAGAGGGCTTACTATGTGAGCGCTCAAGGTGGAGCAAAGGCTGCGAAATATTTCCTGTCTTTGTCTGTCAATCAGGAAGATGCTGCCTATAAGGTGGATCATTCCAGCCCTTACGCCCAAAACGTAGGATACGACACGTACGGATTCCGCTCCAACATAGACATGAACCTGACTCCGACTACCAAGCTGTATTTCGGCAGCACGGGTCACCTTGCCGTGAACAGGAATCCCGGAGTTGCCGACACAGATTACATTTGGTCCGCCCAAGCTAATATTCATCCTCTCCGGCTTCCTACCGTATATTCTAACGGACAGCTGCCGGGCGTAGGAATGGGCGCTCAGACTTCCCCTTACGTGATGATTAACCGCTTGGGAAAGCGTTTGGACACAGAATTCCAGTCTAAGACGACAGTCGCTCTCGAGCAAGATTTAGGCATGATCACTAAGGGTCTTAGGGTTCGCGCCCAGGGCGCTTTCGACTACACTTCATGGTTCAGCGAGAGCCGCCATGTCCAGCCAGAGCTTTACGAGGCAGTGGGCAGGACATCGACAGGCGAGCTGGTGACGATCAAGAGGGTAAGCGAACAAGCCGCCTCTTACATGAAGTCCACTAATAATTATAGGAAATATCACTTCGAGTCCACTCTTAATTATGACCGTTTGTTCGGCGAAGATCACAGAGTTTCGGGCCTCGTTTACTACTATATGTCCGATGATAAGTATTCAAAAGAGAGCGTGAGCAACATGAGCGCCATTCCTAAGAGGTATCAGGGAATATCCAGCCGTCTGACTTACGGCTACTCAGACACCTATCTGATAGACCTGAACTTCGGCTACACCGGATCGGAGAACTTCCAGAAAGGCAGGCGCTTTGGTTTCTTCCCTTCCGTGGCTGTCGGCTGGGTGCCTACCCAGTATAAGTTCATGAAGGACAAGCTGCCTTGGCTGAATTTTTTCAAGATTCGCGCATCGTACGGAACCGTGGGCAATGACCGAATCTCATCCAAGAGATTCCCTTATCTGACGATCGTGAACCGAAGCACTACCAGCCCTTGGGGATCAACCTCTGCGGAAACTCTTTGGGAAACTTACACGGGTGCCGACAACCTAAAATGGGAAGTGGCGACTAAGTTCGACCTTGGATTCGAGGGAACGCTTTTCGTCGATAAGGTAGATTTCGTTCTGGACTTTTTCAATGACGTGCGTGACGGAATATTCCAGGAACGCCAGCAAGTTCCTCTCTATGTCGGACTTATGTCCAGGCCTTACTCCAACATCGGCAAGATGCGTTCATATGGCGCCGATGGCAACTTTTCGTTCAAGCAGAAGATCGGAAGCGACATGAACCTGACACTCAGAGCCAATTTCACATATTCAAAGAATGATGTCAAGAACTGGGAAGAATCCAATCCTGCCTATCCGTACCAAGAGCGTTCAGGCTATCCTTACGGAGTTATCTGGGGCTACCATGCGCTGGGTCTGTTCAAGGATCAGCAAGACATAGACACGAGTCCCGTGCAGACATTCGGTGAATATAAGCCAGGAGACATAAAGTATCGCGATGTCAATGGCGATGGCCGCATCGATTCCGACGACCGGGTTCCCATCGCTTACGGCTTGTCTTCCAAGGAGGCCATCGTTCCTCTTCTGATGTACGGTTTCGGTGGCGAGTTCCAGTACAAGAAGTTCAGCGTCGGCGTGCTCTTCAAAGGAACAGGCAATTCCGATTTCTTCTATGGCGGAGCGGGCTATATTCCTTTCGCCGCTGGAAGGCTAGGAAATGTGCTTACGCAAGCCATGGAATACAAGAACAGATGGATTCCCCGGGATTATGCCGAGAAGCATGGAATTCCAGTCGAATATGCAGAGAATCCCGACGCTATCTATCCTCGCCTGACCTACGGAAGCAGTTCGAATAACATCCAGACTTCCACGTTCTGGAAAGGAAATGGGAGGTACTTGAGACTTCAGGAAGTGACCATCAATTACAACTGGTCGGCAAAATTCATGCATAAGATAGGATTCCAGTCCGCGGACCTTCAGCTTGTGGGAAATAACTTGGCCGTCTGGTCCCCTGTTAAGCTCTTTGATCCAGAACAAGCTCAGTACAGCGGCCGAGCTTATCCAATACCTGTCACCTTTACATTTCAGGTTTATCTGCACTTCTAAAAAAATCATGAATATGAAAAAAATATCATACGTTATTTTAGCTTTGATTCTGTCGGCTGGGTTCGTCTCCTGCAACTTTTTGAGCATAGACGACTATTTTTCCGACGAGATTAAGATCGACGAGGTATTTGCTAATAAAAGAAATGTCCAGGCATACATCTGGGGCATGACAGGAGATCTGCGTGACGAAGGCTCACTCTATCAGAATGCTGATTTCCCCGGTCCTCTTGCGACAGACGAGGCCTTTACGATGTACGGCACTCAGCATGGCTACAATGGAATGAGGCTTGTTCTCGGAGGAATCTCTGCCAGCAGCCCTTATTCCTTCTCCAACGTGTGGACGACAAGCTACCAGTGCATCAGAAGGGCGAACACCGTGTTTGCGAGGATAGACGAGGCCGAAGATCTTACAGCTCAGGACAGGGCAGAGCTTCTTTCTTTGAACAGATTCATTCGTGCATACGCTTACTACAAGCTTTGGCTTGCATACGGGCCTGTGATCTTGGTAGGGGATGAGGAAATACCTTCCAACCTGAATCTGGCAGATTATGACAGGCCTCGCGCTACGAATGAAGAGACTGTGGAATATATCTGCAGCGAGCTTGAAGAGGCAGCTAAATATCTTCCTGAAACCTATCCTCTGATGGAGTTCGGAAGGCCGACCAAGGGAGCCGCATACGGACTGATCGCAAGGATCAGGACTTATTATGCCAGCCCTCTCTGGAATGGAGGTGAAGCAGCCAGAAGGTGCTTCGGCAATTGGTACAGAAGAACGGACCGCATCAGATACGTCAATACCGATAATTACGACGAGGAACGCTGGGCCGTAGCTGCCGCCGCTTGCAAGAGAGTCATGGAAATGAAGAGGAGCGGCGCTCCGATGTACAGCCTGTTCACCGTTCAAGCAGATACTCAGACTCCTCCTATGCCGGAAGGCGTGACTTCGGATCCTGATTTCTACGAAGATTATCCTGTCGGTGCTGCTGGAATCGATCATTTCCGATCTTACTCTGAGCAGTTCAACGGAGAGGCTGTCATCCCGACCAATCCTGAATATGTATGGGGCAGGAAGAGTTCGACCATTACTGTAAACACTCAGATGTGCTTCCCTCTTGCTTTCGGCGGCTGGAACGGAATGGGCCTCACTCAGAAGATAATTGACAATTATTCGATGTACGATGGCCGCTCCATCGACAACTCCAGCGCGGAGTACCCTTACAGCGAGACAGGCTTCACTACCATGCAGCAGAATTTTTCGGGTTACAGACTCAATGCTGGCGTCTACAACATGTACGACAACAGGGAGATGAGATTCTATGCGTGTGTAGGATTCTCCGAGAGGTTCTGGCCTATGTCTTCCACGACAATGTCTGGAAAGTACAATCAGACCATAACTTACTATTACGATTCTCCTAACGGCAAGCAGAATTCTGCTACCGACTACACCCCTACGGGATATGTCCTGGTGAAGTACGTTCATCCTAATGACGCATGGGACGGAGACAACGCCAGGAGGATGGACAAAGGCTATCCAATCATCAGGTACGCTGACATACTGCTCATGTACGCAGAATGCCTGAACCATCTTACGAAATCGTACGACATCACTCTCGGTGACCAGACCTATGCAGTTTCCAGGGACCTTACGGAGATGAAGAACGCTTTCAATCTTGTTCGTCATCGCGCTGGAATGCCGGGAATCAACAATAATGATCTCGCTGACGAGGAAACGTTCCAGAAAATCATTGAGAAAGAGAGGATGAAGGAATTCCTGCATGAAGGCCAGCGTTACTTCGACGTTCGCAGGTGGGGAATTTACGAGGAAACAGAGAATGAAACAATCATGGGAATGAACGTGGATGGCTCCAAGGAGAATTTCTACCAAAGAACCGTTCCGAACACTTCCAGAATTGGCGCACGCCTCGTTCATAAGAAACTCTACCTGCTTCCTATTCCACTTAGCGAAATCCGCAAGCTTCCTTCTTGCGACCAGAACCCTGGCTGGGAAAGCTAACATTAACACGTATTGAATCATGAAACACAAATACATAATATTAGCGGCTCTGGCAGCATTCTCCCTTGTTTCTTGCGACGACAGGGAGGTGTTCGAGAAAGAGCAGTACAAGAACATCTTCGGATTCGTGAGCGAGTCTGACAACACTAAGAAGATGACGGTCAGCCTCCACTATGAGACAACCACGACGTACATGTCATTGTCGATGGGAGGCACGAAGGCGCCTAAGAATGACGTCAAGATCAACATCATCTTGGATTCTACTCTCGTGGATGAATACAATAAGGCTAATTATGACGTGGATGTCTCGAAATATGCGGTTGTCATGCCTTCTGACAAATATGAGATTTCCAGCATGACTTGCGTCATCAAATCTGGTGAAGTTCTTGGCACTATTCCTGTCACTATTCATCCTGCAGGCCTGTCTCCAGACAAGGATTACATAATCCCTGTGAGGGTTCTTTCCTATGATGGCGCTGAGCTTCATCCAGACAAGAGTTCCCTTCTGCTTAGGATAGCAATCAAGAATCAATGGTCCAATTCCAGCGGAATAGGTTATCAGATGGTGGGAAACAGAAAGCTCATGCCTGATGGATCGCCTATTAATATGCCAGGGACCAAGACGATTCACTGCTGGACTGCGAACAGCGTGAGGATGATGCCTGGAAATGAGACTTTCAGCAACGATAAGCATGTCCTAGAGGCCAAGGCTATGATAGCCACGATTGACACTACGGCTGATGCGACTGGTCGTCACAAAGTCACACTGGCGCCGTACAGAGATCTTAAACTGCAGCAGATAGACGGTGACCCTGATTACCCTAATGTTTACGGCATCATAGATGATGGCTTCAACACTTACAAGACCTTCCTGCTCCACTATTATTATCAGATCGGGAACGATATCTACGAGATGAGAGAGGAAACAAGGTATCTCTATTCAGAAGATAAGGATGTGGATGAGGGCTTCACTATCATTGACATGCAAAAGCAATAATCACATGAGAAAGTTATTTATCAATGTATCATTAGCGTTTCTTGCCGTTCTCTTCGTTTCTTGCGATGATTTTGAGAGAGCGAAGGTTTATCCGACCATAACCGTAGATCATAGTTCCGTGACTCTGTTCGAGGGGGACGTGGTTCAGCTTACTGCCAGCCCTTCCAATTTGTCTTTCTCTTGGAAGTCGAATGATGAGACCATCGCCACGGTCGATGGCAACGGTCTGGTGACTGCAATAAGGCAAGGCTCTACTTCAATTGAGTGCGAGTCTGGCGACATGACATTCGAGACTGAGATTTATGTTACCAAGAAAGTTGCCTTGACTGACATAGTCATGAAGAGCGACTCCCTTGTGGAGCTGGCCATCGGGGCGACCGTCACGATTCCTGTCGACATGATCCCTTCTGAGGCGAATGACGTTCCTGCGACAGATTTCGACTGGTGGTCCGATGACGAGAGCGTGGCAAGGGTCAATTCATCCGGAACAGTCAAAGGCGTTGGTACAGGAACGACGAAGATCCATTACCGTAAAGGTAGTTTCACCAAATACATCATTTTCGAAGTTCAGGTGACGTTCCCGTTCGTGAAGGGCCATCCGTTCATCCTAGCGAAAGACAGCACCACCGTAATTTGGTTCAGGGATTTCGACCGTGGTGGCATGAACGTTGCGTTCTATGACACCGGCGGCGGCAGCGGAAACACTTACCGTGCGCAGCACGGCGATCCTACAAGTTCAATGGTGACTATAGAGGGTGGCGGCAACATCGGTTATCTTGCCAGCAGCGAATGGTACATCTATTCCGTCAGCGTGAAAGATGCAGGAACCTACAAGATTACCATAAACGCTGCCTCTGGCAGCAGCGGCCCTCAGGGCAATTACCATTTCGAAGTCGATGGAGTCAAGGCTACCGAAACCAAGCCGATTCAGGGCAGCGGCGGCTGGGGAAGCTTCATCAACGATGATTCATTCCAGATTACCCTGCCAGCCGGGGATCATAAGCTGAAATTCTTCGCCGATACTGGTTCTCATAACCCTAAGCATATGACTTTCACTTATATTTCCGAATAAACGTAGGAATTACCATTCTCAAAGCCTTGGAAACCAGAAATTCCAAGGCTTTTTTCAATATATTCGCTATATTTATAAGAATTTTTTCAAACAATCTGATATGAAAAAAATATTCTTGATTTTTGTCCTTGGCGGTCTTTTGGTAT
This sequence comes from Bacteroidales bacterium UBA1680, assembly GCA_002320605.1. GTDB lineage: Bacteria > Bacteroidota > Bacteroidia > Bacteroidales > UBA932 > Cryptobacteroides. The sequence continues at coordinate 8,843 of DCKG01000007.1, forward strand.
TGGGTGGTTTCCAAGGATATTCGCAGAATGCTGGTGGTGAGGCTAGGCTTCTGAGGTTTCCTTCGACGAATGGTAGAGAAGTAGTTTTCTCTTATGCAGGAGATTTATTCACTGCGCCGCTCTCTGGCGGTGAGGCTCACAGGCTGACCTCGCACGTGGGCTATGAGATGTTCGCTCGCTATTCGCCTGACGGAAAGACGATTGCGTTTACCGGGGAATATGACGGAAACCGTGAGGTCTACATCATTCCTGCCGAAGGCGGGGAGCCAGTGCGACTGACTTACACTGCCACGAATTCAAGAGACGACCTTGGCGACAGGATGGGCCCTAATAATATAGTGATGGGCTGGACTCCTGATGGGAAATATATCATATTCAGAAATCGTACTGGTGATGGCTTTGACGGCTGCCTCTGGAGGGTCTCGATGAAAGGCGGCATGCCAGAGAGGCTTCCGCTTCCTGAAGGAGGCTTTTGCAGCTATTCTCCTGATGGCAAAAAGCTGGCTTACAACCGAGTGATGAGAGAGTTCAGGACTTGGAAATATTACCGCGGCGGCATGGCAGACGAAGTCTGGGTCTATGACGGCAAGGGCGTTTCAAAGATTACTGACAATCCGGCACAGGACATATTCCCGATGTGGGTGGGCGACGAGATTTATTTTGCTTCCGACAGGGATATGACCATGAATATATTCGTTTATGATACCAAGACGAAGGCTACTTCGAAGGTAACGGATTTCTCTGACTATGATGTCAAGTTCCCTAGCACCAACGGGAAGCTGGTTGTGTTCGAGAAGGGCGGTTACCTCTATAAGCTGGACCCTTCCACTAAGGTGGCGGAGCAGATACACATTACGCTAAGCTCTGATTTGGTCTATGCCAGGGCAGAAAGGATGAACGTTGGCAAGAAAGGGCGTAACAGCTACAGCCTGTCGCCTGATGGGAAGAGGCTGGCCGTGACTGCCAGGGGAGAGCTATTCGATGTTCCGGTTGGGAAGGGTATATCTAGGAATATATCGAAGTCACCAAATTCCAACGATAGAAGCGCGGACTGGAGTCCGGATGGGAAATACATCGCTTTCGTAGGGGATGCCACTGGCGAGACCGAGGTATATCTCTACGATGTGGCCAAGGGTGGCGAGCCTGAGCAGATCACCAAGGATAATGACACATACATCCGTTCGCTTCAGTGGAGCCCGGATAGCAAGCATATTCTTTATACCGACAGGAAAAACCGCATCGTCGAAGTGGATCCTTTCGCCAAGACTAAGAGAACTGTGATGGAAAATCCTGAACAGGAGTTCTATGGGGTGAATTATTCTCCTGACAGTAAATGGATTGCATACACGAAGCCTGCTAAGAACCAGCTTTCGGTGGTCTATGTCTATAATCTGGCTTCTAAGAAGGAATATCCTGTTACTACCAGCTGGAACAATTCTCGAAATCCTGTGTTCTCATCGGATGGAAAGTATTTGCTCTACACCGCAGATAATGATTTGCATCCAGTATACAGCCAGATAGAGTGGAACTATGCTTATACAGACATGAGAGCCGTGTACATGGTTATGCTGGCAAAAGACACTCCATCTCCATTGCTTGAAACCGACAGCGAGTCTTCTGCTTCTGACGAAAAGGCTGAGGGCAAGGAGGGCGCTAAGGGAAAAGATGAAGTGAAGAAGGATGACAAAGGGCCTAAGGCAGCCGATGTGAAGATTGACACTGATGGGCTTGCGGAGAGAACCATAAAGCTTCCTTTCAAGGCTTGGGATTATTTCTGCGATGGCAAAAAGGTGTGGTACTCTGGGAACGGTGGCACTCAGGTGTTCGATTTCAAGAAAGGGAAGTCGGAAAAATGCTCGGACAATAGAATTGTTTACCGAGCTGGTGACAAGTGCGGTTTGATGCTTGGCTCTGATTGGAAGGCCGTGAATTTCCCTGCTGACAAGGTTGGCGGTGGCGAAAGCGTAGATCTGAGCAATATGTTTGCTATGGTGGATTACGCTGAGGAGTGGCTGGAAATCTTCGATGAGGTGTGGAGGGCATTCCGTGATGGTTATTATGTATCTAACATGCATGGCCGCGACTGGAACGCAATCAAGGCAAAATATTCAGTGTTACTTCCTTATGTTAAGACTCGCTTGGATTTGAACTATGTCATAGGTGGCATGATTTCGGAGCTGGCTAGCGGTCACGCTTACGTCACCCCTGGAGATTACCCGAAGCCGGAGCGCATCGACATGGGTCTTCTTGGGGCGCGTCTCAGCAAGGATAAGAGCGGCTATTTCAAGATTGATCACATCTATCAGGGTGCTGCGTATCGTCCTGAGTTGCGTTCGCCAATGATGGAGCCGGGAATGAATATTTCGGAGGGCGACTATATCACTGCGATTGACGGACAGTCGCTGAAGGACGTGGACAATATCTATAAGTTGCTGGTTGGCAAAGCTGGCAAACTTTGCGAGCTGACGGTTAATAAGTCTGCAGCCGAAGGTGGCAGGAAGGTGGTTGTCACGCCGACTGCAAATGAATATCCTCTCGAGCATTATGAGTGGGTTCAGAAGAATATCAAGACCGTTGAGGAGAAGTCTGGCGGCAAGGTGGGTTACATCTACATTCCGGACATGGGACCGGAGGGTTTGAACGAGTTCGTGCGTTACTATTACCCTCAGTTGGACAAGGAGGCGCTCATCATAGATGACCGTGCGAATGGTGGCGGAAACATTTCTCCTATGATTATAGAGAGGCTTTTGCGTAAGGTTTACAGGATGACGATGTCTCGTACGTCTTCTCTGAACGGAACCATTCCTGAGGGTACTCAGACTGGTCCTAAGGTGCTGCTTATCAACAAATATTCTGCTTCGGACGGTGACCTGTTCCCTTGGAGCTTCAAGGCGAACAAGATTGGCACTGTGATTGGCACTAGGACTTGGGGTGGCATTGTCGGGATCAGTGGTTCGCTGCCTTACATGGATGGCACTGACGTGAGAGTTCCGTTCTTCACTAATTATGATGCCGAGACTGGCAAGTGGATAGTTGAGAATCACGGCGTTGATCCTGACATATTAATTGACAATGATCCAATAAAAGAATATGCTGGTGAGGATGAGCAGTTGCTGAAGGCCATTGAGGTGGCTATGGAGCAAATTAAGACTCGCAAGCCGCTGCCAAAGACCCCTGCGCCTCGCACCTTCAAGGACCTCGGTCTTCCACAGATTCCTTAATGTCATGCTATTTAAAGAGAACAAGCATAACAATTCGACGTTCTCGTTCGTGTTGCTGGTGATTTTGCTGGTGGTGGGGACGATAATGTCACTACAGCTTTCTAGGGAAAAGAAGGATGCGGAAGGGTTTACGAAGGAGGAGACCGAATTACTGTCTTCTGGGGATTCTGTGATGTATGTGTTGAATGTCAATGATCCCGATGACGAAAAAATCCTTAGGACCAAATCATTGCAGTTGGGGGCTGAGGCGCTGAAATCTAATGAATATAACAGATTGAAAGCCAAACTTCTGGCTACGGTGAAAGCTCCGGAATATGGCGGAGTGGGTATCGCTGCTCCGCAGATCGGGGTGAATCGGTGCGTCATTGCAGTGCAGAGGGTGGATAAGCCGGGAGCGCCATTTGAGGTGTATCCCGATGTTCAGATAGACACGGCTTTCGGGAACATGCTTCCAGGCTTTGAGGGCTGCCTTTCCGTGCCGACGAAGAGAGGCCGAGTGATGCGCTATCCAACGGTCGTCGTCTCATATCGCAATCCTTCTGATTTCAGCCTTTGCAGGGATACTGTCAATGGTTTTTCCGCAATCATCTTTCAGCATGAGTGCAATCATCTTGATGGCGTGCTTTATATTGATAAGGCCGACAGCATATTCGTAGATCAAGAATGGAAGGCTGAATATGATGCTTTCGCCTCCCAGGGCAAATACCTCCGTCCGCAACGCTAACGCCATTTGAATATTTTGGGGGAGGCTTCCGGACCACCCGTGCTTTTGCCGCGCGAGGTGATGTGCCACTGAGGCCATTGAGCCGCATGCGTGCATGCAAACACCCATGATGACATGGAGGGGGTTTTCATGGTTACCAGTATTCTATGGCGCTGTATTGCGGTCGCCCTCGCTTGGGGCAAGCAGCGAGCGCATTCCAGAGATAGGGATGTGAGTGGTTAGGCGTGAATAGAAAATCGCTGCCCTGAGTGTGCTGGGAGCAGCGAATATCGTGAATATTCTATATTCAGATAGAAGTGATTCTGCCGGTGGAAGTCGTTCCGTGCCATCAGAGTCGTTGCGTGCCGCCAAGGCTCGACGGGGCGAGTCGTTGCGTCAGTTAGAAGTAATACCTTACGCTTAAGGTAGGGAGGAATCCGTAATAAAATCCGTCGGTGTAGAATTTCCCATCGCAGATTCCGAAGCCAGGGCGGAGATCGGCGGATAATTGCAGATTGAACCAGAATTTGTATTCGAGGCCGACTTGCCCCTCGAACATGAAGAAGAAATTGTTGTCGTTGTTGTAGTGGGCAGAGCCGAGCGCAACGCCAGGCCCGGCGTACCATTGCCACGTTCCCCTAGGAGTCCAGTCCGGCTCGGCAAACACGAAATTGTAGATGCCGTCAAGCCTGAAGCCGATGTTATCCACATTAAACATTTCAGCGTCGAACTCAAGGAAATTCGGCTCCCCGAGATAATGTTCATATGAAGCGCCTAAACCCCAGCCTAATCTTCCTCCGATAGCCTTAGGCTGAGCGGTCGCCATAACAGCGCAGCCTAGTAAAGCAATTGCGAATAAAACTACTTTTTTCATAACTAATGATTATTATAACCACAATATTATTGTTCAAATATAATAAAAATAGTTTTTATTGCTTAGCAGAGTTTATATCCACAAGATTATTCACTATTGCATATATGGTTATTCCCGCAACGCTATGAATGCTGAGTTTGGTGGCTATGTTTTTCCGATGAGTGATCACGGTGTTTATCGAAATATTCAGTTTCGAGGCTATTTCTTTGTTAGACAGCCCCATCGCCAGGCACGACACGACCTCTCTCTCGCGAGGGCTGAGAGCGTTTTCGCCGCCTTCCTCGGCATTTAATACGTCAGCACCTGTCGAAATATTCATTTCCATATTCTTTATGACTGGCACTAGAATCTCATTCTCAACTTTTGCATGAAGCTGCAGCCATTCCTCGTTGTTGTAAAGGTCGTAGAGGGTAGCAGTCAGCATGTTATTGCGCAGGCTGTCTCCTGGCAAGTACTTTATTATTATATTCTTAAGCTCCTTCAATTTTACGTCTGCCATTCCATGATGCTTGGCGTAGGCATCGATGTTATAAGCCTCGTCCCTTACCCCCTCCAGCAGGCTGTTGATGTATGGGAACAGACGATCTTCTTCGTATTTCATGTGTTTCCGTACTTCAGCTGCATACGCATCGTAAAAATCCATTATAAGTTTGTCCACTCGGCCGTCAGGATCGAGAGAATCGGACAGCTCTTTTCTCATGAAAGGCAGCTGGAAATCCAGATAATATTTATGGTTGGCCTGAAGGTAATGCAGCAGAGTGCCGACATTGACATATTCGAGTTCTTCGTCCCGGAAATAGCCATTGACCAGAAAATTGACTACAATGAGGAAAGTTCTGCAGTCTACGCCGTTGTCTTTGCAGACCTCTTCCACCGCCTTGTCGCCAAAACCTAGATTGATGCCGAAACTGCCAAGAGCCTGAAGCACGTTGTAATTGTCTCTTATGAGGTCGATCATCATATCCTTCGGCTCGTAAACTTTCTGTGTGCGCATTGATTATGAAATTATTAGACAAATGTAGCAAAAAATCCCAAGCTCGCTTATCCTTATTAATTATGAATATGTCGACGCAACGCTTCGCTCGTACCTAGAAATGATGACAAAGTGCAAAATCATAATTTCATGGTATTGCAGGCCATTCGAGACAAGATTACCTTTGTCGCAGTGTTATTGATTATGAATCAGTAAGAAGTCACATGGTCTTGAAAATAGATCGTTAACGTAAGCAAAAAATTCCAGAGCCGGCCGAGAGGTCCGCCCTGGAATTTTAATTTTAGGTCGTCCGTGAAGGCGTGATTTATCCTTGCATTGCGGTCTCTACGTCGTCTGGCTGAATCGGCAGTCGGTTAGGGCCAGTGTGGCGGGCTCCATCAACGGTTACGAGAACATCATCCTCCAGGCGGATGCCGCCGAAATCGTAATATTCTTTAAGCTTGTCGAAATTGAGGAAGTCCTTGCAGGTGCCTTCGCTCTTCCATTTCTCTATCAGCGCCGGAATGAAATATATTCCTGGCTCATCGGAAACGAAATGCCCAGGCTTCAGCACGCGTGCCATTCTAAGGTTGCCAAGTCCCAGCTGAGGAGAACGCCGCTGATCCGGATCGTATCCCACCAGATCCTCTCCAAGATCCTCCATGTCGTGCACGTCCAATCCAATGTTATGTCCTAGGCCATGTGGCTGGAACATTCCCGCCACGCCCTCGGCAACCATATCGTCAAGATTCCCATGAACCAGGCCGAGCTGGCTGAGACCTTCCAGCATCAGTCTAGAAACGGCCAGATGGACATCTCTGTACGCTATTCCTGGCTTAGTGAGCTTGAAAGCATATTCATTGCAGTCGCATACGATCTGGTAGACATCCCTTTGCTTCTGAGTGAACTTTCCGCTGGTAGGATAGGTTCTAGTGAAATCTGATGCATAATGGCTGTTGTTCTCTGCGCCGGCATCTATCACCATCAGCTTTCCTGGCTCTATCACCTTGTCGTGCAGGTGATTGTGAAGCGTTTCGCCGTGCTGCGTGAGAATTGTCGGAAATGAAACGCCCCAGCCCTTGCTGAGTGTCACGCCATCCATCTTGCCGACGATTTCTTGCTCTATCGTCCCGATTTTTATGCTGTTGCGAGCGGCGACGTGCATTTCCTGCCCGAGAGCGCCGGCATCATCCATCTCTGCGATTTCGCAGTTTTCCTTAATGAGCCTGAGTTCTATCACTGCTTTAGTCAGATCCAGCGAAGGAGCCCTGCCCTCCGTGGCGCCATCTTCCTTTGCCTTTCCCAGGTCGCCAGGTCCGAGCCCCATTAGCGTTTCAATGAGCATGGTATTGTACCACCGGCTAAGCGGCAGATAATGGCATTTCCTGTGTTGTGAACGGGCTTTACCTACATCTTCCTTGAGGGCTGAGAATGGAGCTGTCACGTGCACGCCAGCTCCTTCAGCGATTGACGCCACTGAAGGCTGAGGCCCCATCCAGATTATGTCGCCTATCTCCACGTCGTCGGCATAGATTTTTACGTCTCCGCTATCGAAATCCATCACTGCGGCGTAGCCTGGGGCATCTATTCCGAAGAAATAGAGCCACGAAGAATCTTGGCGGAATTTGTAGGCATTGTCTCTGTACTGGGCCGCAGCCTCTCCATTGCCAATGAAGATACCGATTCCGCGGCTGCCTTGAGGCGCCGTCTGAGCCATCAGCTCAATGAGCCTCTGGCGTCTTGCAGTGTAAACGCTTTTATTAAACATATTCAGAATATTTCATATTCTTACAAATTTACTTAAAATGTTGAAGCTTTCATTGCATTCTTGTCGTTGTTTTATGACAAAATCTGACTATATTTGTGATGATTGGGCCTCTTAGTTAAGGCTAGGGCTTTAATATCGATTAATGACCAAAATTTTTTAATACCATGCTCAATATGAAAAAGTCGTTTATTATTTTAGGGGCCATGGCTGCTGCAGCCGTGGCTTTCGTGTCTTGTGGTGGGCAAAAGCCAAATGAGCTGACAACCCAAGAACAACAAGAAGGATGGCAGCTATTGTTTGACGGCCAGACATTTAACGGATGGAGAGATTATAACGGGACAGGACTTACTGGACCATGGACTGTCATTGATGGCGCCATAGAGGCAGAAGGCAAAGGCGACGATGCCAGCGGTTACATAGTGACTGATAAAGAATATGCTAACTTCGATCTTAAATGGGAATGGAAGATTAGCAAAGGCGGCAATAGCGGAATGCTTTACCATGTGGTGGAGCGTCCGGATTTCAAAGTTCCTTACATCACGGGGCCTGAATACCAGCTAATAGATGATGATAATTTTGCTGAGATGAACGACGGCTATCAGTTGGAAGACTGGCAGCGCTGCGGAGTAGATTATGCCATGTATGTTCCAGATCTAGAGGCTAGGAATATGAAGCCTGCTGGGCAGTGGAATCAGTCCGAGATTATATTCGATAATGGTCATGTAACTTATCTTTTGAATGGTAAGGTGACTGTTGAGTTCGATGCTTGGACTCCTGACTGGCGTCAGCGCAAAGAGAGCGGCAAGTGGAAGGATGCTCCTGAATATGGCATGTCGCCGAAGGGTCATATCTGCCTCCAGGATCACGGATATCCTGCATGGTTCCGTAACATTAAGATAAAGGAACTGCCTTCAAAGCCTGTAGAAAAAGATCTTTTCAATGGGAAGGATCTTACCGGGTGGATTAATTACGGCACGGAGCTTTGGTATGTGGACGATAGCTGCTACCTCGTTTGCGAGAGCGGCCCTAATAAGCAATACGGCTATTTCGCTACAGAAGACTATTATGACGATTTCGACCTGACGCTCGAGTTTAAACAAGAAGCAAATGGGAATTCTGGCGTGTTCATCCGCTCTACTGTTGATGGCACCACAGTTCATGGCTGGCAGGTTGAGGTTGCTCCAAAGGGCAACGATACTGGCGGAGTTTACGAGTCATATGGCCGCGGGTGGCTCTATCAAATTCCAGACGAGAAAGAAAACATTCTTAAAGAGGGCCAATGGAATGCTATGCGCATCCGTCTAGAAGGGGATCATCTGCAGTCTTGGCTTAATGGCGAGCCTATGACGGATATTCACGATGCTAAGATTGGCGCAGGCCATGGCAGGATCGCGCTGCAGATTCACGATGGTGGCGGCATTAAGGTGCGCTGGCGTAATATTCATGTTAAGACATTGTAATATATCATATTATATGATCAGAACAGATAATCTTATCAAAGAAGCGAAAGAAGTCCTTCAGTGGGATATTCTTAAATTCTGGTCCGTAATGCAGGACCCTCAGGGTGGATTTTTCGGTGACCTCGGATCTGACGGCGAGCCAGATAGGGAGGCTCCTCGGAGCCTTCAGCTGAATGCAAGGATCTTATGGGCCTATTCTACGGCTTACAGGCTTTTCAAGCAGAAGGAATATCTCATGCCGGCGATTAACGCTAATGACTATTTCTTGAAAAATTTTGTCGACCATAAATTCGGAGGAGTCTATTCCACGGTCGATGAAAATGGCGAAAGGGTTGACACCGATTGCACCCTTGCTAATCAAGCTTTGGCAATATATGCTCTTAGCGAGTTCTACGCTGCGACTAAGGACGATGAGGCGCTGAAATCGGCCGTCAACCTTTATAAAATCGTCAGGAAGGAATTCAAGGACGAAGAAAAAGGCGGGTATTATTTTAAGCTCTCGAGAGAGTTCGAGAAGAAAGATACCACAAAAGATGCGGTCGCCCACGTGTATCTTGCCGAGGGTCTCTCTACGCTTTACCGGGTTTGGAAAGACGAGGCCTTGAGGTACGACATAATTGCTCTGCTCACGGTAATTACAGACAAGCTCTATGATGTAAGGACAGGCCACATGGTTCCAAAAATGGACAAAGACTGGAATAATCTCAATATGGGAATTCAGTATGGTCTTGATCTCGAGGCATCGTGGGCGTTGCTTGATGCCGCATATGCTACCGAGGATATGGATGTCGTGAATATGGTGAAGGATCCAACCACGAGACTGCTGATGTATGGCATGGAAGGGCAGCAGGCAGACGGACACGTTGCTTTTGGCATAGATGCAGACGGCAAGATGTACACAACTATGGTTCCTTATGTTCAGGCGGAAGCTGTAGTCGCTAATCTTTGCGGCTGGAAATATCAGTGCTTCGCTGAAGGAGCAGACAATGCGTTTTCGCTCTGGGCTTACATCAAGGCTCATCTATCCGACAGCGCGAATGCTAATGCGTTCAGGAAATATCCGATGCACGCCGCCCGCGCCTGCGTATATATCATGAGCCTGTTCAGGTAAAAAATCTCGAATGGCAGGATTCCGGGCCGAACATCGTCACCGGGCAGATCAGATACCATGAAGGCGATTTGGTCGATTCAGAAGGGAGCGTAATTAAACCGGAAGATATTCGTATTTTATATCTGGGGGATGACTAATATGTCTTAGGACATTGAGGCCATCCCTTGTTGTTTCGTGCATGTAAATGAGACAATAATCCACATGTGGTGGATTTGAAAAAAGATGGCAGAACGGTATTGCATGTTATTTTGAATATTCTTAAATTGCCACTTCCAAAAATAATAACACTAAATCTTATGAATTTGTTTAACAATGCTCGACATCAAGGGCATGGCTTATTGAAGGGCATCGCCTTGCTGCTACTATTCTGCGTGATAGGCACTGCCAATGCTTTTGCTCAACAGAAAACCATCACTGGCACGGTTTCCGATGCAACTGGATTGCCGGTCATCGGCGCAAGCATCTTAGTCAAGGGAACTTCGACGGGAGCTGTCACGGACGTCGATGGAAAGTACTCTCTTCGCATCCAGGAAGGCGCAACATTGGAAGTCTCTTGCATAGGCTACATCACGAAAACAATCATCGTCGGGGAAAGCCAGACGATTGACGTCGTTCTGAATGAAGACACAGAGACCCTGCAGGAAGTGGTTCTTGTAGGATATGGCACCCAGAAGAAAGAGGCTGTGGCCGGGGCGATATCTTCAGTTAAAGGTGAGAAACTCACCAAGTCTGCGGCGTTCGATGTTTCAAATGCATTGAATGGGCAGTTGTCCGGAACTCAAATCAGGCAGACCACAGGAGAGCCGGGAAACGACATTGCTCAGATTAACGTCCGCGGACGTTCCTCGTTCGGGAAAAAGGCTGATCTTGGCCCGCTCATCGTGATTGATGGAATCCCTGATAGGAGTCTATATGAGATTGATCCTAATGACATTGCCAACGTCTCGTTGCTTAAGGACGCATCCGCAGCAATCTATGGATCTCGTGCTGCAAACGGTGTCATCCTTATTACCACTAAGGGCGGAGGCGAACACAAGCCGACCGTGAACATGCAATATACGCAGGGTTTCTCGAAGCCGACCATCTTGCCTGAGACAGCGAACGCTCCTGAGTACGCACGTTATGTCAGCGACCTTCAAGACTACGAAGGCGTTGCTAGACTGTATTCCGACGAGGACATCGCTCTCTACGAGAGTGGCACTGATCCATGGCAGCATCCGAACACAAACTGGATGAAATCTCTCGTGAAGAACTGGACCCATAACGAACGCTACAACGTGAGCGTGAATGGAGGAACGGAGAAAATGCACTACTTCATATCTGGGGGCTACAAGAACGAGTCCGGCATCTATTCTCATTCCTCGACCACTTATAAGCAGTATAACTTCAGGGCTAAGTTCGATGTTAAGCTGCTCAAGGACTGGGTGAAGGTTACAGCTCAGTACAGCGGTCTGTATTCCAAGAAGAAATACCCTACGATTGATGTGAGTCAATTGTTCGGCTGGGCATCCATGGTCGTTCCGACCGTGGCCGATTACTGGCCGACAGGCGAGCCGGGTCCGGCGTTTGAAGGCGGCGTGAACCCTGTGGTCAACACCTCTTATGCAGCTGGCTACAGGAAGACCGACTCTCACAAGGACCAGACTAACTTCCAACTGGACATTACTCCTCCTATGATAAAAGGACTCACGATTTCCGGGTCTTTCAATTATGACGTCGATCACATCAACTATAAGGAATTCAACAAACCGTGGATTCTCTACACCCTCGATGTGGCGAACAGCAAGAAGGACTCGAATGGATACATCACCAACGATGGAGCAGTGCTTATCCCGAGCAAGAACGGATACGACAATCCGCAGCTCAACCAAAAAAACAACTACATAAAGAAATACACCTACACGGCGAGCGCCAACTACGGCAGGACCTTCGGGAATCACAATTTCAACGTGTTTGCCGCATACGAGCAGTACGACGATCTGGATTCTGACTTCTCGGCCTTCAGAAAATACTTTGTTTCCGACCTCCTCGAGATACTGAATGCCGGAGGCGAGAAAGACAAGAATAACTCCGGGACGGAGTCAATCTACGCCCGAAAGTCGTTCATTGGTCGTCTGAATTACAACTACAAAGAGAAATATCTGTTTGAGTTCATATTTAGGCGCGACGGATCCCTTAAGTTCCCTTCAAACAAGAGATGGGGCAACTTCCCTGCAGTGCTTCTTGCCTGGCGCGCATCTGAGGAACCGTTCTGGAAGAACAACCTCTCAGCCATCGATTACTTCAAGCTACGCTTCACGGCAGGAAAGATGGGAATGGACCCTGGCGATCCGTTCCAGTACGTCAACAAGTTTGCATTGGCCTCAGGGCCTACTTTCGGGGCGAACAAGAACGTCATGACCAGGATTTATCAGTCGGTGGTCGCAAACCCGAACATCACTTGGGAGACCCAGACGACGTATAACTGGGGCTTCGACTCCAAGTTCCTGAAAAACATGCTCTGGCTGAACACCGAGTTCTTCTACAACAAGCGCAGGGACATTCTCATTACCAGAAACGCCTCAGTTCCTAATTTCACTGGCCTCACCCTGCCGGATGAGAACATCGGCAAGGTGGACAACAGAGGTTTCGAGGTTGAAGGCGGGTTCACGAAGCAGTTCGGAAACCTAAACGTGGACATTTCCGGCAATCTCAGCTGGTCGAGAAACAAGGTCGTGTTCATGGACGAGCCAGCACAGTCCGTAGAATGGCAGAAGCAGACCGGACATCCGTATGGCTCAGCCTTGGTGTATAAGGCGATAGGCGTATTCCATACCCAGGAAGAGGTTGACAACTATCCTCACTGGGAAGGAGCCAAGCCGGGAGACCTCATCTTCGAAGATGTGTCCGATGATGGCAAGATCGATAGCGATGACAGAATATACCTTCACAAAACTGATGCGCCAGAGCTCTTCTACGGCATCAACGTTAACATCTCGTGGAAGAACTGGGCTCTCTCTATCCTTGGTCAAGGGCAGGGAACATATTACGTCAGCGCAGTTTACGGTAATAGAGGAACTGGCATGAATGTGTTCAAATGGATGACGAAGGATTACTGGACTCCAGAGAACAATATGTCCAACAATCCTCGTCCTTGGAGCCGCGCCGACCAGTACTGGACCTACAACAGTCACAACAACACCTACTGGTACGACAATATGGCATACTTCCGCCTCAAGAACATAACCCTGAGCTATTCGCTTCCAAAGCCATTATTGGATAAGTTCAACGTCTCAGGAGCCACGATCATGCTGACCGGATATAACTTGGCGTTGCTCTACTCTGCGCAACGTCATTACGACCCTGAGACGGCAGACCCTCAAGGCTACCCTGCGATGAAGAATTATTCAATCGGTCTAAATATTACTTTCTAGTTCAGCTGAAGGATGATTTATATTAACAATCAGTCGATATGAAAAAGTTTAAATACACAATATTGAGTTTTGCTGCAATGCTTGCAATGGCTTTGTCATCATGCACGGGTAATGTGCTAGACAAAGAATCAGTTAATTCCTTCACGCAGGACAACGTATTCCAGGACATCAACCTGCTGGAAGCATATCTTTACGAATGTTATGACCAACTGGGAGGGGACGATGGCTCCGTCTTGGGCATGAGGGAGGATTTGCTCAGTTCCTCGACTGACGAGACTCTCAACATCCATAGGGCAGGTAGCGTGGTGTTTCTAAAAAACACTATATCTCCGAGCAATCTGGGCATGTTCAATTATCCGAATTGGCCAAGTTATTATGGCTGGCTGACATGGCCTGTCCTATATCGAGATATCCAAAGCATCAATACCCTGCTTGGAGGCGCAGACGATGTTCCTACATCGAGCTCGTCGGAAGAGGCAAAACTCAGTCAGATAAAGGCAGAAGCATATTTCCTTAGAGCTTATGAATATACGAACCTGCTCAGAAGCTATGGCGGTGTCGTGTTGATGGACAAACCATTCTCGCTGAAAGACGACTTCACGAATGTGATGCGTTCTACTCTACAGGAGACAGTAGATTTCATACTCAAAGATCTGGAGAAGGCCATCGCCGGCCTGCCTGACAAGTCAGGCATTGACCAAGGCCGCGCTACAAAAGGCGCTGCTGGTGCATTGAAGTCGAGACTTCTGAGCTTCGTGACCGGAGAGCTGATGAACGGCACATTCAATGCTGGAAATGATTTGGTGCACTTCTCAAGTGGCTCTCGTGAAGAAAGGCTACGTGCGGCTAAAACAGCTGCGAAAGATGTCATAGATGGCAAGTATGGAACCTATTCCTTGGCGCAGTACAAGGAAGGAGAGCCGTCAGCCGACATGTCCGATGACGATTTCCAAGGCTACGTAGATAATTACGCAGGCATATTCTTGCAAAAAGGTGCGTGGAACGATGAGGCTATTTTCGGAGTTCAGTATCTCGACCAAGTCGGGAACACAGCTTGGAATAACCTTTGGTGGGGTCCTAACGGATACAGCTGCTGGGGAAACAATGGCCCTACCGAGAACCTCGTGCGCAAGTACGAAATGGCGGATGGTACCCCGTTCCAATGGGATAAATATAAGCCGGGCGACAATAATGTAAGGGCTTGGACTGCTGAGCAGCTCGCCGCAGACCCGGAGAGGAATCCTTACAATGGGCGAGAGGCTAGGTTTTATGCGTCAATTCTTTATGATGGCGCAACGTGGGCAAATCGAGAAACTGCCTCTAATATCATTGACATCGGTTCTCATTACACCGCAACAAATGGAGCATCGTTTCTGGACAGCGATCTGAAAACGATTCATGATTTCGGTGAAGGTACTGCCGTCAAGATTGGCGGCGTTGATTCTCGCAGTGCCTCGAAACAGGCCTGGAATGGCACTAAGACTGGGTATTATC
This sequence comes from Bacteroidales bacterium UBA1680, assembly GCA_002320605.1. Lineage (GTDB taxonomy): Bacteria > Bacteroidota > Bacteroidia > Bacteroidales > UBA932 > Cryptobacteroides. Next base: position 23,860 of record DCKG01000007.1, read on the forward strand.
TCAGGAAAATGCTTGACCCGGAGATTGAGAATGCCGAGGCTCATAGCAACACTAACTCTTGGATGGAAATCCGTTATGCCGAGGTATTGCTCGATTATGCCGAGGCGTGCATTGAACTCGGTAAAGTCGCCGAGGGAATGAAGTATGTCAACATGGTTCGCAACCGGTCCGGTTTGCCAAGCAGATCCACAGGCTGCACGCAGCAGGAGGCTCGCGAATATTATCGTCACGAGAGGCAGATAGAGATGATGGGAGAGGGAGATCGTTGGTTCATGATTCGCAAATGGATGATCGCCGAGGATAATGTCTTTAATGTCTCGCCTACTTATATAAATCATTTCGCTGACGGAGTGACTATCGTTTACTGGGACACAACTACGATGACGGACGAAAGGAGCTGGAATTCCAACGGTTGTGCATACTGGTTGCCTATCGCAAAGGAGGAGATAAATCGAGATCCTGCGCTCCAGCAGAATCCTAATTATGATTAATGCATTTCAATATATAGATTATGAAAAGAAGAGATTTTTTACGGACAGCCGGAATAGCGACTGTCGGAACAGTGATTTCGGCTAATAGCGGCCTTGGAGACATAATGGCGGCGGAAGCCGTGACCGGAACGAGGTCCGGAGCTTGGACAGGAAACAGCAACACGCTGAAAGTTGGCCTCATTGGCTGTGGTGGCCGTGGGTCGGGGGCTGCGGAGCAGGCCATGAATGCCGACGAGAATGTGGTTCTGTCTGCGATGGCTGATGCTTTCAAGGATCAGCTCGACAATTCCTACGATTCCCTGAAGAAGCTTTTTCCTCAGAAAGTCCAAGTTGCGAATGACCATAAATTCGTCGGATTGGATGCCTACAAGAAGCTGATTGATTCCGATGTGGACGTGATAATCCTAGCGGCGCCCCCATGCTTCAGGCCGGCTCATCTTGAATATGCCATCAATGCGAAAAAGCACATCTTCTGCGAGAAGCCGTTTGCGGTCGATGGGCCGGGCATGAGAAGGATAATAGCGGCGGCTCAGAAAGCAAAGGCTCAAGGTACGGAATTGATGTCCGGCTTCTGCTGGAGATACCATATTCCTAAGAGAGAGACATTCTCCAGGCTATTAGATGGAAGCATCGGGAAAATCCTTGCGGTCGAGGCGAGCAACAACTCAGGTGAATTGTGGTTCCATGAACGCAAGAGCGGCTGGACTGACATGGAGTACAAGCTCAGGAACTGGCTATACTATAACTGGCTCTCAGGAGACCACATCGTCGAGCAGGCAATCCATAGCGTTGACCTGATGCAGTGGGGCATGAATGACACGCTTCCTTCAAGAGTCGTGGCTACCGGCGGCAGGATCAAGCGGACCGATCCTAAGTATGGCAACGTGTACGACCATTTTGGGGCAAAGTTCGAATATCCCGATGGCACCAAGGCCTATTTCAGCTGCAAACAGCAGGATAACGTGGCTCATTCCTACGGAGTGGAATTCGTCGGCGAGGATGGGAAATGCGTAGTAGACTGCATGAACGGACAGCACTATATTACCGGAAAGAATCCTTGGAAATATGATGACACGTTCAAGTTCACCGATGCCAATGCCTACAAGAATGCCAAGGTGAAGAGCATGTACCAGCAGGAACATGACGAACTCTTCGCTGCTATCCGGAACAAAACTCTCATAAATGACTTCGACTGGGCGGCTCGCTCGAATCTTGTCGCGCTGGCAGCCAGGATGTCTGCTTACACCGGGCAGGAAGTGACAATGGAGCAAGCTCTCTGTTCGGATGAGAAATTCTTCCCGGAGGATCTTACTTTGGATACTAAGTATGATCTTCCGGTGGCTATCCCTGGTCTTTAAGCGAATGAATCCATGAAACGCAGAGATTTCATCAAATCAGCCACGGTGCTGACTACGGGCATGGTGGTAGCCCCGGGACTCGTTTCTGCCGAGAACATCTCTTCTCTAGCAAAGGAGAAAGAATCGGCAAAGGCGGTAAAAATGAAGAAGGCTTTGGGATACGGAATGATCCAGGACGATCTCTCCCTAGTTGATAAGTTCAAAATGGTCAAGGAGATCGGATTCGATGGCATTGAGTTCAACAGCCCTCTGGAGTTTCCTGTCGATGAGCTTCTGAGAGCAAGGGATAAGTCCGGGATAGAGCTACCTACGACGGTGAACAAGGATCATTGGAAACTCCCGTTGTCATCTCCTGATCCATCAATCAGGAAAAAGATACTGGAGTCCGTGACCCAGTCCCTGAAGGACACTAAGGCAATCGGAGGCGACGCTGTGCTGGTGGTACCAGGCGTGGTTAACAAGGATGCTTCCTACGAGAAAGCCTACTATACGGCGCTGAATGCCATCAGGGAGTTGATCCCTGCGGTAGAGAGCACAGGAATCAAGATTGGACTTGAGAATGTCTGGAATAATTTCTTGCTTAGCCCGCTCGAGGCAAAACAATTCGTGGATGACATCAACTGCCCTCTCATAGGGTGGTGGTTCGACATAGGTAACGTATTGCGCTATGGCTGGCCAGAGCAGTGGATCAGGACGCTCAATAAGAGGATTGTCAAGCTCCATCTAAAAGAGTTCAGCATTAAGAAAATGAATGAAGAGGGTCTCTGGAAAGGGTTCGATGTCGACATCGAAAAAGGCGATGACGACTGGCCTGCCGTCATGAAGGCAGTAGGCGAGGTCGGATATTCCGGAGGCTGGATAACGGCAGAGGTGTCAGGAGGAAGCAGGGAGGAACTGGCCAAACTATCAAGGGATATGGATAAAGTAATCAGTTATCTGCCATAACGAACGATCCTGTCCGGAACATTTGATGAGAGGATGGAGCAGATAATGCGTTTTCGCTCTGGGCTTACATCAAGGCTCATCTATCCGACAGCGCAAATGCTAATGCGTTCAGGAAATACCCGATGCACGCCGCCCGCGCCTGCGTATATATCATGAGCCTGTTCAGGTAAAAAGAATCGCGAATTAAAATAGCTCGCTGGGTGACTAATGAGTCAAGCTGACGGATTAGTCACCCTTTTTATGTATGTGTTTAGGGACAGGTGTCCTGAAGCCTGAAACGGTAGTCATTGCGTCCTCGCCCTCAGTCATATAATAATAGTATTAAGTATTATTTAATATGCGACATTACTATTAAAATAATAAATACATACTATATTATTCATAATAAATATTGCATAATAAAAAAATCAAGAATATATTTGTAAAAATGAATTAAGCTTTCCATGCAAAATGAACCACTATGTCTTAAATGATATTCAATCTGTAATTGTAATAACTTTATTTCTTATGTCAATAACATGCCTTTCTGCTGCGTGCAGCGTTGAATCGGCGACGTGGAATGGTGTTCAGAAGGAAGAGGAAATAAGTGGATCTAAAGTATTCATTGGAGGCCAGGATGGTTACGATACATATCGGATACCGGCAATCGTGAAGTCATCAAAAGGTACGCTGCTTGCTTTTTGCGAAGGGCGGAAGAACGGCCGTTCCGATTCGGGAGACATAGATTTAATCTTGAGGCGCTCACAAGACGGAGGTAAAACCTGGAGCAAGATAATCACTGTCTGGGATGATGGTCATAACACTTGTGGGAATCCTTCCCCTGTAGTAGATTCACAGACTGGACGCATTCATTTGCTGATGACTTGGAATAAAGGTGAAGACAACGAGCAGGAGATAAGAGAAAATAAAGGTATCGGTACCCGAAGAGTGTTCGTGACCTTTTCGGACGATGACGGTCAGTCTTGGGCAAAGCCAGTTGATATCACAGCTTCAGCGAAAAAACCTGAATGGACATGGTATGCTACAGGTCCATGCCACTCTATACAGATTGGGTCCGGACGTATAATCGTTCCGTGTAACCACGGAAATATCGTGAATGGCCGAAGCACCGGGACGACTTCACATCTGATATTTTCTGACGACCATGGAAAGTCTTGGCATATCGGTGCCGTTGCTCCTGTTGGCAATGAAAGTACAGTGGCGGAGCTTCGCAATGGTGAAATTCTGTTGAACATGCGGAAGAATAAGAAAGGAGAATGGCAGGCATATACTGGAAGGCTTGGCATAAAAAGCAGTGACGGTGGAGAATCTTTCGGGGAACCTTTCGTGATGGAAGATCTTGTAGAGCCAATCTGTAATGCGAGCATGATCAATTATGCGCCAGGCGGCAGGAAAACAAGTAAAATATTGTTCTCCAACCCAGCGGACTCTGCAAGAAGGATTAACTTGACTCTTAAATTAAGCAAGAATGGAGGCCGGACATGGAGAAAGGTCTTTACTTTGACGGAAGGTCCGGCAGCATATTCAGACTTATGCGTCATGCCTGATGGAAGCGTTATCGTCTTGTATGAGAGCGGAAAGGAATCTCCCTACGAGAATATCAGCGTTTCGCGCATTCCAGCCAGGGTGATACGCTGATGATAATTGGCAAATTTCATGAAGCTTCTTTATCCTGATATATTATTTGTGGATTTATGCATAAAGTAGGAAGGAGCATTCAGGAATCCTTTGGATAGAAAAATTAATTTTAGATATGAAACAGATAAAATTGACAGGTCTTGTTGCAGCCGTTTTCACACCATTCTACGAAAATGGTAGCATAAATTACGACATTATCCCAGGTTATGCCGAAAAATTGATAAACGATGGGGCGTATGGTATATTCGTTTGCGGCACGACGGGGGAGAGCGTTTCTCTTACTATTGACGAAAGGAAGAGGATTCTGGAAGCCTGGTGCGTGGCTGTCGATGGAAAGATAAAGGTTATTGCCCATGTCGGCGGCACGAACCAGAAGGACTGCGTCGAATTGGCAAACCATGCTGTTTCTATGAATGTTGATGCGCTGGGTGCAATAGGCCCTCTGTATTTCAAGCCTTCTACGGTAGAAAACCTTATTGAATATTATAAACCTATCGCCGCTGCCGGGAACAGCATACCATTCTATGCTTACCACATTCCAAGCATGACTGGCATCAACCTTCCGATGGCGGAATTCTTAGAGAAAGGATCAAAGGAAATTCCTAATCTCAATGGTATAAAATTTACCTCAAACGATTTCATGGAAATGATGGAATGCATTAATCTGGAAGGAGGGCGTTTCGATATCCTCAATGGTTTTGACGAGATGCTGCTCTGCGGATTGTCCGTCGGTGCCAAGGGAGGAGTAGGAAGCACGTACAACTATGCCATGCCCATTTATGAAGGAATCATGGAGTCTTTTGCTGAAGGCGATATAGAGAAGGCGAGGGAGTGGCAGAAAAAGTCTATCGACATAGTGAATGTAATAGTCAGGCATGGTGGTGGCACGAGAGGAGGAAAAGCTGTAATGAAGGCTGTCGGGATAGATTGTGGCAATTGCAGATCTCCATTCGCTAAGTTTACTGATGAAGAGATTAAAGAAGTCAAAGCTGAGTTGAAATCCATAGGGTTCATTAAATGAGAAAAGCGGTTTTTTGTTTTCTCTTGGCATTAGCGTGCACTCCCACATTTGCTGAAGATTCTCTTGCCGTCAAGCTTACTGAAAATGACAAATTGAGACTCGGCATTTCTGCGGTCTTGCCGGATATTGATGAAAAACCGAATAAAGGGCTTGCCGGTGCTTTCTCCGGTTATGTAGATGGAAATTTGCTTATAATAGGAGGCGCTAACTTTCCTGATGGAACTCCTGCCCAAGGTGGCAAGAAAAAGTTCTATCATGACGTGTACATTCTGGACAAGGAAGGTGAATGGCATCTCATGAACGGAGGGTTTCCTCAACCAGTCGCCTATGGGGTGTCTGTCACATACGAGAATAGCCTTATCTGCATAGGCGGAAATGATTCTTCCCGTTGTTTCGGTAATGTCGTCAGGGTGAGATTGCAGAATGACTTCTCGGTCAGATGCGATAGCCTGCCTTCTTTACCTGTACCTCTTGCGAATGCATCAGGATGCTTAGTCGATGATAAGATTTTTATAGCAGGTGGCAATCCGTCAATCAAACCTCAGGAGTCTTCAAAATATTTCTTTGAACTTAATCTGCATGATTTGAAGAAAGGATGGAGCAGGCTTTACCCTTGGCCGGGCCCATCTAGAGGATATGCAGTAAGCGCATGCCAAAGCGACGGCTATGATGATTGCTTTTATCTGTTCAGCGGCAGGGAATATAATGAAAGGGGATGGAAGGTATTGGATGATGGATACATGTACAATCCACGTTTGAGAGAATGGAAGCGACTGAGTGGCTCTTTTCCCGTCATGGCAGGGTGCGCCCTTCCTTTTGGGACTAATCATATTCTGTTCATAGGGGGTCGTGCAAGGCAGCTCCCTGATTCTGATTCTTTAAGCGGATTCCCAGGAAATAACGCCTTGAGGCTTTATCATACAGTGACAAATACCATAGTGGAAAAAGATATAGATAAAGCTCTGACAGATATTCCGGTAACGACTACGGCACTAAAAGAAGGCAATAGGATTACAATCGTAAGTGGCGAGGTGGCTCCGGGGGTCAGGACTCCAATCATATTAAAAGGGGAAATAGAGAGTACAGTGCACAAGATAAGAGGACTCGACATATTTGTGATTGTCCTGTATTTCACCATCCTGGCTTTAGTCGGATGGTATTTCTCCAAGCGGCAGAAATCTGTTTCCGATTATTACAAAGGCGGGGGACGCGTCAATTGGCTCATATCTGGGTTAAGTATTTTTGGAACCAGTCTGAGCGCCATTACTTTCATGTCGCTTCCGGCAAAAGCGTATGCTACGGATTGGAGCTACATGTTGTTCAACTCCGGAATCATATTGGTAGTCCCACTGATTACCCTTGTGTTCATCCCTTATTTCAGAAAATTGAATATTACAACTTCTTATGAATACTTGGAGCTTCGTTTCAATTCTGCAGTAAGGGTAATATGCAGTGCTTCTTTTATACTCTTCCAGATTGGCAGGATGGCTGTAGTCCTTCTGCTTCCGGCTATAGCGTTGAATATCGTTTCAGGTTTCAATATCTATCTATGCATAGCCTTGATGGGTTTCTTGAGTCTTCTCTACACAATGATGGGTGGAATCGAGGCTGTCGTATGGACGGAAGCACTTCAAGTAATAGTATTATTGGGAGCGGCGGTCGCCATTGTCATTTCCGTCTGCAGTAATATACCTGGTGGAACATCCTCTCTTGTTTCGACTGCTGCTGCGGCAGGGAAATTCAGTTTAGGAGAAACATTCTTTGATCTCAGGCAGCCGGTGATATGGACAGTCCTCATTGCAACTGTTTTTACGAATATCACAACGTATGGCACAGATCAGACTATCGTGCAGAGATATTTCACGACAAAATCTGCTGAAGAGGCAAAGAAAGGCGTTTATGCGAATGCGGTTCTGACGATTCCCGCGACCCTTATTTTCTTCTTCCTAGGAACTGCGCTGTGGGTGTTCTATAAATATAATCCTGGCTCTTTGAGCATGACTGTGAATGATCAGGATGCAATCATGCCATGGTATTTTACGTCTGCGCTTCCGGATGGCATCTTGGGACTTGTCATAGCAGGGCTTTTCGCTGCGGCGATGTCTACTATCAGCAGTAGCATGAATGCTTCGTCAATGGCTTTCTGCATGGACATATTCAGAAAAATCAGACCCCTGGCTAATGACGGGCAGAACATGCAGGTGGCCAGGATATCCACTTTGATATTGGGTCTCCTTGGCGTATCATTGTCCATTGCAATGGTTTCATGGGATATCAAATCTTTATGGGATCAGTTCAACACATTCCTCGGCCTTCTCCTCGGAGGTCTTGGAGGACTCTTTTTATTGGGCATATTCACTAAGCGGGCGAATTCTACAGGGGCGATTGCCGGACTTATAGGATGCATTGCAGTACAGATCCTGGTTATCAGGCATCAGTGGGTGAATCTGCTTTTATATTCTACGACCGGCTTCATTTCCTGTTTCGTGATTGGCTATCTTGTCAGCATCGTCACTCCAGATGAAAGGAAGGCAAGGAATCTGCCATCTGTCACCAAATTAAAGTAATGTTGCGCCATGATAGTTTCCTCAATAGGGAATATGAGCAGATTCTTTGGGCTGCATCCTCTGTTTGAAACATTATATCGCTATCTTACAAGTCACGACTTGGACAAAATGCTCTGTGGCAGGATATCTTTAATTGATGATGATTTGTTCCTCGTAAAGAAAGACGTTATTTGCAGGAACATTAGCGAAAGGCAGTTCGAGGCGCACAGGAAATATGTTGATGTCCACTACCTGCTGTCAGGTACTGAATACATAGGATGGCGGAATGTGGCAGATCTGAACAGTATATCAAAGCCATACGATTTGGAGTCAGACAGCGTGATATTCGCAGATCCTGTCTTGGATTTGATAATGCTCCACCCAGGAGACATTGCAATCTTTTTCCCCGAAGATGCTCATGTGCCGGAAATCGGCAATGGGTATATCCGGAAGATGGTGGCAAAAGTCAAGCTCTGATCGGAAGTTCTTTTATTGCTTGCAGGTCTCATTCACGATTTTGCCCATATTGTCGAACTGGGTTTTAAGATGAAGTCTCATTGCCATCCTGAAAGCATCCGGTGTGCTTGTCCTAAGTATGTTGAATAAACTTATATGTGATACTAACGTTCTGGAATGGTAGTCGGTATTGATTTTCGGGTAATAAAGGGTGAAGAGATGACGTAGTATGTATTGAAAGTCCATCAGACTTTTGTTGCCTGTCATTTCGAACAGCTTGCTATGAAATTGCACATCGATTTCAGTAAGCTTGTGAGCCAATTCGTATTTCTTGTCAATATCATCTGTCGCAGAAAGTTCTTTGGAGAGCTTATCTTCTTCCGAGACAATGCTATCTAACTCGTCCATCTGCTTTTCAGTCTTATTCTGAAAGATGAAGTCTGACATTCCGATTTCCAGCATCAGCCTTAATTCGTACAGATCCTTGAGCGTGTGCTTGTCAAGCAGCCCGGAAGATATAATAGGTTTAAGGATGCTGAAAACATCGGGAGTCGCTACTACGGTTCCTTTCTTTCTTTTCGTAACAATGATTCCGAGAGCTCTCAACCCACTCAAGGCTTCTCGTATCACGACCCTGCTTGTACCAAGCATGTCAGCGAATTCTTGTTCTTTGGGAAGCTTGTCTTTTGTCCCATTTTGGGAAATGTATTGCAGGATGTCCCTTTGTACGTGTTCTACCAATGACTTGTCCTCAGGCATTATTGTGATTGTTTTTATTTTACAAAAATAAGTATTACAAAACAAAAACCAATAAATATGATTTAAACACCTTTATTAGAAACAAAATCGAAAGGTTTCTGAATTTTGTAGGTAATATGTATTGCATAATGTTTTTATTTTTTATACTTTTGATGCGGTTTGTATTTATAGGAAGCATATTATGTAACCACAATAGCAGTTTAAATATTACTTAATAATCAAAATTTAACGAAAATGCGAAAAGTTAATACTCTAATTTTATGTATTTCCCTTTTCCTTATCGCAATGTCACCGACTTTTTCCCAGACACTCAATGTTTCTGGTGAAGTAAGGGATAGCAAGGGGGAGACGATGCCAGGGGTCTCTGTGTCTTTGAAGGGTACATTGACAGGAACCGTAACGGACAATGATGGGCTTTTCAGCATCACGGTTACGAAAGGAACCATTCTTGAATTTTCTTTCTTGGGATTTGAAGACAAAGATGTCCCTGTCGTCGATGATCGGAATATCAAGGTAATCTTGAATCCTCGGACTCTTGGTCTTGACGAAGTTGTCGTCGTTGGATACGGTACTCAATCTAGGAGCACTCTGACGACTGCTATATCAAGAGTAGACGGAGATGTCTTGTCTGATGTGCCCGTCAACACAGTCGGCGAGGGACTTAAAGGAAAGATTGCTGGAGTAAGGTTCTACTCCAATAACAATACTCCCGGCGCAGACGTGACGATAAGGATTCGAGGGGGCTCTTCTATCAATAGAAGCAACGACCCTTTGATTCTCGTTGATGGAATCGAGAGAGATATAGCCGGCATAAACAGCAACGATATCAAGTCTATAGAGGTGTTGAAAGATGCTGCATCTACGGCAATCTATGGATCAAGGGCATCAAATGGCGTAGTTCTCATAACGACAAAGAGCGGAATGCAGAATACGGCTCCTACAGTGACTTTTGAAGCGACGACTGCCCTGGAGCAAGCGGAAACGCTATACGATTTCATGAATGCAAGAGACTATATAAATACCGTGAGACCGGCAGTAGCACTGGGACCCAAGTCTAATTATAATTTCGCAGATGGCTATTCTGCCAGTTCAGGAAATACCGAGTCTTCCATTTACTCTACCAGGTATCTTAAAGAAGGAGAGAGCGTACCACAGGGATATCAATCCATAGCTGACCCTCTTGATCCATCCAAGACGTTGATTTTCCAAGATAATGATTTTCAAAGGGAAATCTTTAGGAACGCATTGTGGCAGAATTATTACATGGGCGTAAGCGGTGGAAGCAGCACTGTTAATTATTTTATCAGTACTGGTTATACTGATGATAGCGGTGTTGGGTTAGGAACAGATTATTCTCGCTTAAGCCTGCGCAGCAATATTGACATAAAGCTTTCGGAGAAACTAATGTTCTCGAGTGGCACTGACTATTCCAGAATTGTCTCAAGCGAGTATCCCAATCAGATGAACATTATTTCCAGGGGTTTGGCAACGCCTCCGACGCAGAAAAAATATTTTGATAATGGCAAGCCTACTCAAGGATACAACGTTTCTTCACCGAATCCGTTATTCTATGATTATTACAACGAGAATAGCAGCGTATTGAAGAGATTGTCTCTCTTTAATAAACTCAGTTATTATATTGTTGATGGATTAAAAGCGGAGGCTCAGTTTTCCATCTTCGATTATCATCGGCAGTACGATAGCTTCCAGAAAGCTAATGTATTCAGCAGTCTCAGGACTACAACAGAAGCGATGTCCGAGACGAACAGGAGTAAATTTGAGACCTATCTCACGTATAATAAAACTTTCGGAAAACATTCTATTTCAGCTATGGCTGGGTATTCTTATCAAAGGACGAAGGATTATTCCATGTCAGCTACCGTTACTGGTGCAAGCTCAGATAAAGTTCCAACTTTAAGCGCGGGACCTAACAAGAGCGCGGCAGACAGCGATCAGACGAAGGAAGTGACAATCGGGTATTTTGGGCGCCTGTCTTACGATTTCCAAAAGAAATATCTCTTCTCTGCGACGTTCAGGGAGGACGGATCTTCCCGTTTTGCTGAAGGACACAGATGGGGATTCTTTCCCGGAGGCTCTATCGGATGGGTTATGTCAAAAGAAGACTTCATGAAGGACGTGAGAGTAATAAATAACCTGAAGTGGCGTGTAAGTTATGGGCAGACAGGAAATAATTCAGTTGGTTTTTACGATGCATTTGGTAGATATTCAGCTTCTGCCAAATATGGTGACGAGGCCGGCATCGAACCTTCCGCAATGCCGAACGGAGATCTTACTTGGGAGGTTTCAACACAGCTGGATGCAGGTTTCGACTTATCGTTGCTGGACAGCAGGATAAATGTCAATACAGACTATTTCAATAAGGTGACGGATAATTTGCTGTTTAGTAAGGAATTGCCTAATACGACCGGATTCTCCTCCATACTTACGAATGTAGGAAAAGTCAGGTTCTATGGATTTGACATTGAGATTTCTACGTTAATCATAGATAAGGAAGATTTGACATGGAGTTCAAAATTCACATGGAGTTTTGTGAAAAACAAAGTTATTGAACTACCGGATAACGGACGTGACAAAAATAGAATAGGAGGCATAACATTGGCCGACGGCACTGCTTTCGGAGGCATTGCGGAGGGAGAATCACTGTACCGCTATTATGGCTATAAGGTTGACCATATACTGGAAACTCAAGAGCAGGCGGACAATGCCATGTTCGATAATCAGGCGAAAGGATACAGGCATTCCGACGGACAGAGAATTTCTGGCCGCAAGGATGTTGGCGACTATGAATGGAAGAACAGGCAAGGGAGTGATACGAGAAATGGAAAAGACTATATCAGCAGCCAAGACCAATTCTTCCTGGGTTATACGGTTCCTCATTCTACGGGTGGGTTTATCAATAACTTCAAGTACAAGAATTTCAGTCTGGACTTGACTCTTGACTGGGCATTGGGTCATTCAATAAACCATAACTCAGAGATGAGGTATTTCATGAATACTTTTGCCAATAATTACACTTTGATCGACAAGGTGAAAGAATGTTGGAAACAGCCTGGCGATAATACGAAATACGCACGCTTCACGGCAAATGACCCCGACGACGGCAATGCAAATTTCAGCAGAACCTCAAATGTATTCAATTATAAGGGAGATTACCTTTGTATCAGGGAAGTCAATCTTTCTTATGATATTCCATCTAGGATTCTTGAGAAAATACATGTAAGAAACATTGCCCTGACGCTTACAGGAAATAATTTATATTATTTCACGAGGGTAAAGGGCGTGTCTCCTGAAGTCGGCGCCTCATCAACATACAGCGGGAGCTATTACAATTACCCTCCTATCAGAAAATACTCAATTGGCGTTAAGTTCACATTCTAATGATACGGCTGATTAATATTAATATTTAAAACCATGAAATTGAATAGAATAATCTGTATATTAATGCTGGGTTCGATTCTGGCGAGCTGTCACGATGATCTGGACATCACTCAAAAGACAGCCATATCATCTCAATCTATGTGGCAGGATGAAGACGATGCCGTCGCTGCTGTTAATGGGATGTTCAATAGGTTCCGTTCAGCCTTCAGCTACGGTTATATGTTCTGGGGAGAATACAGGACCGGCTTATGGGAAGATGGCCTTGCTGGACAGACATCGCGAGCCCAAGTCTACGAGAACACTATCCCGATTGACCATAGCTATGCGAACTGGGAAGAAATATATACAACAATCAATGAAGCGAACCTCATACTGAAATATGCACCGGACATTAGTTTTTCAAGTTTGGACGACAAGAAATATGTCCTTGCAAACGCTTATTTTGTAAGAGCTTTCTGTTATTACTGGATAGGCAGGATATGGGGAGATGCTCCATTACTGCTGAATGGTTTCGAGTCTCCCAATCAAGAAGATCTGTATCCTAAGAGATCTCCTGCCAATGACATTTTCGCTCAGGTCGGTAATGACATCGGCCAAGCAGTCTCTTTGATTCCGGCATCTTCGGCTAACAGGCATCTGACTACAAAATCAGCTGCTAATATGCTTAAGGCTGACTACTGCCTTTGGATGTATAAAGTCAGGAACGGAGGAAATTCTTACCTCGACGAGGCTGCATCTGCGATTCAAGCAGAGATGAATGATTCATCTCATGGTCTGGAAGAAAATTTCGCAGATGTTTTCAGCAAGGAGGAAAGTAAGGAAATCATTCTCTCTTGGAAGTATACTCAAGATGAGTATACTGGAGGGTATCCTTCAGATTACCTGGTCCCTGTACAATATGTTTCCGAAGGTGCCATAGAGAATCCGATAAAAGTCGGTAGCCATCAGCAGTGGTGTTTCTACACGGAAGCTTACAAGTATTTCCTCTCTGAATATGATTTCGACAAAAGGACTACAGTGAGCTTTGAGACTTACTTTGACGAACCAAAAAATTCGACATTCCAGTGGATTAATAAATTCAGTGGCACCTGGCTTAATAAATCCAGGATTTTTGATTCCGATATAATCATTTACCGTTATGCTGATGCCGTATTGTTTGATGCTGAGATAAAACTAGCTGAGAACGATGTTGCCGGTGCTGTATCTGATTTGAATATTATCGCCGACAGAGCATATGGAAAAGATGACTTTTATTCAAGTGATGCATCAATTGCTGAGATTAAGAATAGCATTGTCAATGAGCGTATGAAAGAATTTGCTGCTGAAGGGAAGCTGTGGTGGGATTTCATACGTTTTGGTGTCGCCTTTCAAAAAGTGCCATCTCTCATAGGTCGCGAGAACGAACAGAATATTTTGTTGTGGCCTGTAGCCCAGACTTCAATTAACAAGAATCCTAACTTGACGCAGACTCCGGGGTACGACAAATAATAGTAAACAACACTCCGAAAAAATGATGACGAATCATCCGTAAAACCCTGTGGGAAGATAGTTATGGAATAGATGAGTCTGTTGCTAAATTATGTTCCTGAAGCCCGAAGCGGAAGCATTTAATGTATGATGTTTTTGGGGGCTCTGAAGGCTTTGCTTTTGCAGTTGAAGGGCTTGCAAATCACTTGGGAGGCTAAGTGTCTCTGAGTTGTCACCCTCATTGCCAGCAAACATAAATAGATAGCTGTACTTTATCGAAAGCATACACTAATAAAAAAAAATTTGTTATATTTATTGGCAATGAACTACAAACCTGTAATTAATCCACATTATTTATGAAAGGTCGCAAAGTAACCCCATTCAAGGCCGTCATTTGTTTTTTTCTGATATGTTCCTCTTCCAGCTGTTCCGATAACCACAACTATCCAGATGGTGGGAGCAGGTATGTTTCTTTTGCGCCTGATGGCATTCCTTTCAGTGTGGCAGATTCGATTTGGAACGTAGACATGCGGGGCAACCATCGTGCAGTTGTCACTGTAAATCGGGGCGAAGAAAAAGGCGTTGTAGTTGAGCTTCCTTGGAGAAGGCCAGATCTTCGTGTTGACACGAAAAAGGTTGTGGTCACAGATGAAAGCGGGACAGAGATAGATGATGTCGCAGTCACGAAGCTTTCAGCCGAAGAGGGAGAAGTCATATTCAGACCAACCAATGGCGAAGGACGCTACTTCATCTATTATCTCCCATTCAAGTGGAGAAACGGCTCTGGCGACGCCAGGTATGGAAACCCTTGGAATGACTATCTTGCGCCTGAATATAATGCTGATGAGGCTTGGGCGAACGAAGTCAAGGCCAAAGTCTCAGAACTGCCAAGAGCCACAGTTGACTGCTTTGAGAGTGTGTCAAAATTCGATTTCTGGAGTCCGATGGGACTGATTGCAACTGAGAAGGAAATGGAAGCGATCAAGACTGCCGCCGGAAAGGATATGATTGTCTTCCCCGAAGACAGAGCCTATCCGATCCAACTCACTTATCTGATTCCTGCCAAATGGAACAAGAGTCCGGAAAGCAAGTTCGAGGGCATGGCTTTGCGTAATGAATATTACACATGGCAGTTCGGAATATGGGCAGCGAACAAGGATGCAAAGAATGTCAAGGTTGAGTTCTCAGACCTTAAGAGTGGTGGCTCAACCATTCCGGCAGACTCAATCACATGCTTCAACCTTGAAGGAACGAACTGGGACGGATCTCATCTAGTCTTCAATGTCGACGTTCCAGAGGGTCGTGTGCAGGCTCTTTGGTGTGGAGTCCAGATTCCTGAGGGTCTCAAGCCGGGTTCTTATAAAGGTACAGCGACCATCTCCGCAGATGGAATCGATCCACAGGTAATCGACCTTGTGATCAAGGTGTCATCGAAGGTGCTTGCCGACAAAGGCGACTCTGAAGTCTGGAGGCATGCCCGACTCCGTTGGCTGAATTCAACGATTGCTCTGGACAACGATCCGGTCGTTCCTTACGGGGAGATGAACGTCAAAGGAAATATCGTTGAAGCGACAGGCCGTCTTGCGACGGTCGGAGACAACGGAATGCTCCAAGGAATATCAATCAACGACAAGGAGATCTTCGACAAGCCTCAGCAGCTCATCGTATCCACGAATGGCGGTGACGTTGTCTTCGCAGCTGACAAAGTCCAGATCCAGAAAGAAGCGGCCGGTCTTGTGACATGGTCTGCATCTTCCGAACAAGAAGGAATCAAGTTTGACCTGAGGGCCAATATGGAATTCGATGGCCACATGCATTTCGACATCAACCTGTCCGCTGATAATGACATCGAGGTCAAGGACGTAAGGCTCGTGACGACATATTCACAGTATTCATCTGAATACATGATGGGCATCGGCTATGGCGGCGGCTATCGCCCGGCAGTGGTAGACTGGCATTGGGATGGCCCATACGACAGCTATTGGATCGGAGGAGTCAGTGCTGGCCTGCATACTGAGTTCTGCGGCGGAACATATCATGGCCCGCTCATCAATGACTACAAGCCTGCGCCGACACCTGTCTGGAGCAACAAAGGGAAGGGTAGCGTGAAGGTCACAGGTGCAAAGGGACAGTCAGCGACGGCTGTCGCGTCAACCGGCAGCACGACAATCACTAGCGTCCCGAAGAATTATGAATATAACCTATTGATAACACCTCTCAAGGAGCTTGACACCAAGCAGCATTTCTCAACCAGGTTCTACCATTCGGAGCCGACCGATTTTGACAAGGCCGCTGAGGATGAAGCGAATGTCATGAATATTCATCATGCCCAGAATATGAATCCGTACATCAACTATCCATACATCGTCCGTGACTCGCTCATCGATTTCATAAATCATGAGCACGACAACGGAAGAAAGGTCAAGCTGTATTACACGATTCGTGAGCTGACGACCCACTGCGAGGAAGTCTATGCTTTCCACAGTCTCAACCACGAGATATTCCTAGAAGGTGTTGGCTATGGCCTTCCATGGCAGTGCGAGCATCTTATTGATGACTACAAGCCGGCATGGTACACGTCGCTGACCTCACTTAAGCCGAATGATTCGGATGCAGCCTTGGTCGTAACGCCTAATTCTCGCTATATCAATTATTTCTTAGAAGGCCTGCGCTGGATGGAAGAGAATTATGGACTTGATGGTATATATATGGATGATGTGTCTTTCGATCGGACGACCGTCAAGAGAATAAGGAAGATTCTGAATCGCTACCATGATGGTGCGTTGATTGACCTGCACTCGAACACTTGGTATTCCGTCGGCCCTGCCAACCAATACACGGAGTTTTTCCCTTATGTGGACAGGCTTTGGTTCGGTGAGAGTTTCCGTTACAATGAGATGACTCCTGACCAGTGGCTTGTGACCTTCTCCGGAATTCCATTCGGTGTCGGTTCTGAGATGCTTCAGGATGGTGGGAACAGATTCCTTGGAATGGTGTATGGTACTACGGCTCGTCATTCTTGGACTGACACCGAGGACGCGAAGTCTCCAGTCCCGATGTGGAAGTTCTGGAAGCAGTTCGGAATCGAAGACGCCAAGATGGTCGGATATTGGGATCCAGAGTGTGCTGTGACAACCGGCGATCCTGAGGTGAAGGCAACGACCTACATCAAGGGTGATTCAATCCTTGTCGCTGTCGGCAACTTCAGCGACAAAGACAAGTCAGTAAGACTGAACATTGATTTCGAAAGACTCGGATTCAATCCTGCAGGTGTGAAAATCACTGCTCCTGCCATAACGAACTTCCAAGAGGAGGGCAGCATCAAGATCGGTGAAGCCATTCCGGTAAAGAGCAAAGAAGGATTCATGATTCTTATCTCACAATAATATACACCAATCATCAAACAATTTAATTATGTTAAAAGCGCCTGATTGCAGAGGATTAGCTATTGCTGTTTTCTTTTGCTTTGTGCAGATGGCTTTTGCGCAAATTGAGGTGACAGTTGACGGAACTGTAAAAGATGCCAAAGGGCAGCCAGTGACTGGCGCATATGTCCTTGAGAAAGGCACTTTGAACGGAGTTTTGACGGATCTGGATGGTAATTACAAGTTGACAGTTCCTGCCAACGCGATCATTACTGTCGAGAACCTAGGTTTTACAACCATTGAATTCAAGGCAGATGAATCAGGTACTCACAATGTGGTGTTGGAATAGGATGTCCTGTATCTCGATGACGTAGTGATCGTCGGTTACGCAACAACAAAGAGGGACTTGATTTCCTCTGTCGCTTCTGTAGAGACATCGCAGATATCAAACCTGCCTGTAGTCAACATCTCACAGGGTCTTGTCGGCCGTTCTCCTAGTCTTATAGTGCAGCAGAGCGGTGGTGGCATCAATGTCAATCCAACAATCAGTATTCGAGGCGGTGGGGAGCCTCTTTACGTGATTAATGGAGCAATCAGGACCAAATCGGATCTCGTATCCCTTTCACCAGAAGACATCGAACAGATGAACATCCTGAAGAATGCTGACCATCGCTTCAAGCGCTCGACATTCCGTGTTGCCGAGACATGCAATCTCAAAAAGTTCGGCATCCAGATCAATGCGACTGTCGATGGCTACACTCAGTCCATGCATGAGCCTAGAGGAACCCTGTTCAGTGGAGTAGGTTCAGTGTTCTCTGAGCTTGCAAGGTCCAACGAAGCAGTCGTATTCAACAAATATGGCCTTCCTCTCTGGAACGGTAATTACAACCTTTACGCTCAGACGACAAAAGAGGCCAGATATATTCATGCCAATACTAGTGTCGTAAATGCGAAGGGTGAGATAATCTGGAATATTCCTTGGGTCATGGGACTCAAGGCAAAAGCCTCTTCAAACTATCGCTATTATTACTACGACAACAAGACCTGGGCGAAGAATGCTGTTGAATATGAGTGGGATTCAACGACCCCAATCTATGTCGGCTCACCTTCTCTCACTATGACGAATGACAAGAATGTTGGATACGCCAATCAGGTTTTCTTGGAATATGCCAACCAATTCGGCAAGCATTCAGTCTCAGCCGTCGGTGGTTTCGAACAGTATTATGAAAAATCATCTGACTACTATCTGCAAAGAACCAACTACGAATTTCAGGTTGACCAAATCAGTGTCGGTTCGGCGGACTCCCAGACAAACGGCGGAAGCGAGGCAGAACTCGGCCGGGCTACGTGGATCGGACAGGCTAGGTACAACTATGCGAACAAGTACTATCTTGAAGGAGCTATCCGCTATGATGGATCAGACTACTTTGCCCCAAGAAAGAGATGGGGTGCATTCGTCGGTGGATCCCTAGGCTGGGTAGTGACAACCGAACCATTTATGAAGAGACTTATTGACAAGAACATACTCAATATATTGAAACTGAGGGCACCTTATGGTGAAACTGGTCTTGACTCAAGTGCTGGCCGTTTCGCTTACATGCAGGCCTATACATTGAATGCGACATCTTATGTCGTTGATGGCAGCTTTGCGTCAGGCTTCACTGAGGGAGCTCTTCCTCCAAAAGATCTGACTTGGTACACTACTGACCAGACCGACATTGGCTTCGATTTCTCATCCATGGCAAACAGACTTTATGGTTCGTTCGACTATTTCTTCTACAAGACTTATGGCTATCTCGTTGCGCCGACAGGACAAAGCTATCTGAATTCAATAATCGGTATCAGCATGCCGAAGGTCAAGTCTGAGTCGGAGTACCGTCGTGAAGGTATTGAAATCCAGCTTGGCTGGAGGGATGCAATTGGTGATTTCTCTTACGATGTTTCCGTAAATGTTACTTATTTCCTGTTTCCCGCAATGGGACACCCATTTGAGCAGTTTGCTGAGATGATATTGAGGGGCTCGGTCACTTCTGGCTCCTCTTTCGCATGAAGAATGACCGATTGAGTCTTTTTGTCGTAGGGTTCACGCAATCGATTCGGCATATCTTCTCCGCAAGGAAGCGCGCCTTTTCCAGCGTGCTGTGGAGCTGGCCGATGCCGGTGCCTGTGCGCATATCGCGATGAAGATTCTGTAGAAGATAATCTACCCTCCTTGTCTCTTTGCAGCTCATTCGGGAGTGGATATGGCGTGCATGGCGACGTAGTGGTGGATGACCGATTTTTGCCTGCTTCAACTGGCAGCCTAAAGCCAGAGTAACCATAGCGCAGACCACTCAGAGGCATTTCTCCTCCCGAGTGATTTGCAAGAGGGGCTTTGCGACTGGGCAGTCTTCGGCTCCACTGATTGTCTCAAGCGAGATTGCGACAGCAATCGTGAAATCTGTAGATGGCATGAGCGTAGCGGAGATAGCTGAGCAAGGCTTCCACTCGGCCATGTAAACGAAACCCTACAGCTGGCTTTCGGGGATGCCGAAGGTGGTGCGTGTCATGTCGCCGCTCTGCAGGCCAAGTTTCAGCCATTTCATGCGCTGGGCGCTGGTCCCGTGAGTGAAGGAGTCCGGCTGGACGTAGCCTTGAGCCTTTTTCTGAAGGTAATTGTCGCCTATGACATTGGCACAGTTGATGGCTTCTTCTATGTCGCCATCTTCCAGCGACTGGTATTCCTCGTTGTCGTAGTGCGCCCAAACGCCGGCGTAATAATCGGCCAGGAGCTCTAGCCGGACGC
This sequence comes from Bacteroidales bacterium UBA1680, assembly GCA_002320605.1. GTDB lineage: Bacteria > Bacteroidota > Bacteroidia > Bacteroidales > UBA932 > Cryptobacteroides. The sequence goes on from DCKG01000007.1 coordinate 44,090, forward strand.
TTATTTTGTTGGCTTCCGTTTTGCTAGCTTGAGACATCTTCTTGTGCGCCTCCCCTAATATTCCCAGCAGATTCTCCACGTGATGTCCAACCTCGTGAGCAATTACGTAGGCGTAGGCAAAATCGCCGTCAGCGCCTAATTGCTGCTTCATCGTCGAGAAGAAAGAGAGATCGATGTAGAGTTTCTGGTCTCCGGAGCAATAGAACGGACCAACAGCCGAAGATGCCGATCCACAAGCGCTCTGCACTGAATTGGTGAACAGAACCAGCGTCGGCGGAGTGTATGTGTAGCCCATCTCTTGGAATTTCTCGGTCCATATATCCTCGGTCGCGGCCAGAATCTGACGAGAGAATTTAGCCAGCTGTTGCTCCTCTTCCGAGAAAGATTGTTCTGTCTGAGGGTCGGTCTGCTCAAGGACGCCTGAAGATGCTACGTTCTGGACGACATCCCCCAAGTCTCCACCACCAAGGAAAGTGATAAGAGCGATTAGTAATATTCCGCCGATGCCACCGCCTATGCCGGCTTTGGCGCCGCGGCTCATGCCTCTGCGGTCTTCTACGTTCGTGCTTTCTCTGCGTCCGTCAAGTTTCATAGGTATATTGGTTGCACTCCTTTCATTGTTCTTTTCGAATGTCGATGTGAAGTTCGTCTAGCTGCACCTGATCGATGCGGGAAGGAGAATCAATCATCACGTCGCGTCCCATGTTATTCTTAGGGAAAGCGATGAAATCGCGGATAGTGTCTTTGCCGGCGAATAAGGCACAGACGCGGTCGAACCCGAAAGCGAGTCCTCCGTGAGGCGGAGCTCCGTACTGGAAGGCATGGATGATGAAGCCGAATTTGTACTCGGCCTCCTCTGGGCCAATGCCCAGAACCTCAAACATTCTCTTCTGCACCTCGGAATCATGAATCCTGATTGAACCTCCTCCCAGCTCAGTGCCGTTCAGCACGAAATCGTATGCGTTGGCGCAAACCCTCTCGAGGTCTTCTTTCTTATTGCTGTAGAAGAGATCCATTTGCTCTGGCTTCGGAGCTGTGAACGGATGATGCATGGCGTAGAAGCGATTATCCTCGTCGCTCCATTCAAGAAGAGGAAAATCTACAATCCAGAGCGGAGCAAACACCTTAGGATCCCTCAGCCCAAGCCTGTTGCCCATTTCAATTCGGAGGACGCCCAGCATGGTCTGAGCCCTACGTTTTTCGTTGCCAGACATTATGAATATAATGTCTCCGGTCTCGGCTTCCACGGCTTCGCCGATGGCTTTGAGGTCTTCCGGCGCATAGAATTTGTCAATGGAAGACTTAACCGAGCCGTCTGCATTCAACTTTATGTATATCAGACCCTTTGCGCCGACCTGAGGGCGTTTCGCCCACTCAGTCAGCTCGTCAATCTGCTTGCGAGTGTATTCGGCTCCTCCAGGGACGGCAATGGCTCCGACATACTTGGCTTCATCGAGAATAGAGAATCCCTTGCCTTTCACTTTGTCGGTTATCTCGTGAATCGTCATTCCGAAGCGCACGTCTGGCTTGTCCGATCCGTAGTTGTCCATGGCATCGAACCAGCTCATCCTAGGAAGCGGATTCGGGACATCCACCCCGATGACATTCTTGAAGAGCGTCCTCATCATGCCTTCGAACATATTCAGAACGTCATCCTGCTCTACGAAACTCATCTCGCAGTCAATCTGGGTGAATTCCGGCTGGCGGTCTGCCCTCAAGTCTTCGTCGCGGAAACATCTTACGATCTGGAAATAACGGTCATATCCTGCCACCATCAGCAGTTGCTTGAATGTTTGCGGAGACTGCGGCAACGCATAGAACTCGCCAGGATTCATCCTGGAAGGCACCACGAAGTCGCGAGCACCTTCTGGTGTGGACTTGATGAGGTATGGGGTTTCGATTTCCATGAAGTCATGTGCATCCAGATAGTTGCGAACCTCGTGGGCAAGCCTGTGCCTGAGGGCAAGAGCCTTCTGGAGCGGATTCCTGCGCAGGTCCAGATAACGGTATTTTGCGCGGATATCCTCGCCGCCATCGCTTTCGTCCTCTATGGTGAACGGAGGAGTCATGGATTTGTTCAGAATGTTGATTTTGTCCAGCTTGATCTCTATGTCGCCTGTCGGCATCTTGGAGTTCTTGCTCTGTCGTTCGACCACCGTTCCTATGGCTTGGATGACATATTCCCTGCCAAGTGATGTAGCCGTGCCAAGGAGAGATGCCTCTGCGTCAGCTTCAACTACGAGCTGGGTTATGCCATAACGGTCTCGTAGGTCGATGAATGTCATGCCTCCGAGTTTTCTCGTTCTTTGCACCCAGCCGGCGAGGGTGACTTTCTGTCCCGCATTCCCAATGCGGAGTTCGCCGCAAGTGTGTGTTCTGTACATATTGTTAATGAATATTTTGGCAGCCTATATTTCCTTCCGCTCAGATCCTGGCTTTCGTCAGGATGACAGGCGGAGCTGTTCATAATCCCGAAGTGCAAATTTAGCAAATTATCCATAACCGTGGTCGAAGAAATAACTTATCTTTGTAATTGTTATGGAAGTTCGCGCAAAGAAATCATTAGGGCAGCATTTCCTCATCGATCAGGAAATAGCAAAGAATATAGTCAGCGCTCTTCATGGGCATAAGGCGCTGGAGGTGGGTCCGGGCATGGGTATCCTTACCCAATACCTTATTGAAAGGCCGGAAACAGATTTCAAGGCAGTAGAAATCGACGATGAGTCGGTAACCTATCTTCGCAAGCACTTTCCCCAGCTTGGCGACTGCCTCATCGAAGGCGACTTCCTGAAAATGGATTTCGGCAGCATATTCAATGGAGAATATTCAGTGATAGGTAACTTCCCATATAATATATCATCTCAGATATTCTTCAAGATTCTGGAACACAGAGACCAGGTTACGGAAATAGTTTGCATGGTACAGAAAGAAGTCGCAGAGCGCATTGCTGAGAAGCCTGGAACCAAGGTATATGGAATCCTTTCGGTCTTTCTCCAGGCTTGGTACGACATAGAATATCTTTTCGGGGTTGGGCCAGGTGCGTTCAATCCGCCTCCTAAAGTGCATTCTGCGGTAATCCGGCTCACTCGCAACGACCGGCAGAGCCTCAGCTGCGATGAAAAACTGTTCAGGACCGTCGTGAAGACGGCTTTCGGCCAGAGACGCAAGACCCTGAGAAATTCGCTCAAGCCGCTGGTCCTCAGCATATTCAAAGAAGACAGCCAAAGATTCCTCTCCGACCCTATATTCGAACTGCGCCCGGAGCGGCTCGGAGTAGATGATTTTGTTAACCTTTGTAATCGGATAAGTAGGTGATTATGTCAATCTATCGTGGCTGTTCTTTGCTTCCTGGCTCTGCCTAATCTAGTTCAGAAGCTGTCCGATTGGCTTAGTCGGAGAAGGGTGTTATTTTTATAAAATGGGAAAATTTTGAGATGAACGAATATTTCAGGAATATACGGACGATAATCTTCGATGCGGACGATACTCTATGGGAGAATGAGGGCAGGTTCAGGGCTGCCGAGCGCAAGGTCGGCGAGATATTAAAGGAATATGCTTCATTCCAGGAGATGTCTTCCTCTCTTTATTCGATCGAGGTCAAGAATATGCCGGATTACGGCTTCGGAGCCATGGCTTTCACGCTCTCTATGCTTGAAAATGCCGTGAAAGTCTCTGGCGGCGAGATGGAGAATGGGAAGATTTCCGGAAGCAGGCTTACTGGCGAGCAGGTTTCGCGAATTCTAGAGGTGGGCCGAGGGTTGCTTCATAATCCTGCAACCCCCTTTGACGGCGTGAAAGAAACTCTCACAGGCCTCAGGGCGAGCGGTCGCTTCTGCCTTGCGTGCTTTACGAAAGGCGACTTGCTTGATCAAGGACATAAGCTGGACAGGTCTGGACTCAGGCCATATTTCGATTACATAAAAATAACCTCCGACAAGACGAAGGCTGCATATTCAGAATTGTTCGGCGAATTCGGCATCAGCGCAAGAGAAGTTCTCTCGGTCGGCAATTCCTTCAAATCCGACATAGCACCGGTCTTGGAGATGGGCGGGAGCGGAATCTATATCCCGGCGGAGAACACATGGCAGCTGGAAAAGATGGAAGAATACGGTCATGACCGCTTGTTCCGCCTTCGGAAATTTTCCGAGATTCTGGCGTTGGTGCTATAATTCCCCGAACCGTCGAGCCGGGGCGCATGATGAAATCACTGGCAGAATAATTCTATTTCCCCTCTTTTCGGTTGTTGTGACCGGGCAGGGGATAAGATGCTGCAAGTCATTTGTCGTCGTAATGCCCCTCTACGGTCAAGACCAACACGGTAACTTTCTCCTCATATATGTCATAAATCAAGCGGTCGTTTTTTGATATTCTTCTGGAATATGTTATTGAATTGCCTGATTTAAGTGGTTCGGGGTGTCCAATCCCTGTCCTCGGATGCTCCATTAGCTCATTAAGCAGTTTCACAAGCTTCTTGTATTGCAAAGGATTGGATTTCTTGTATTTCGATACATTTTTTATCGCTATTTGGGTAAATTCAATCTTATACAAGCTCATAGCGCTTCCAAGAATTTATTAAGCTCTTCCTTTGTAGTGCAGGTCGTGACATTACCCTCCCTGTATTGCCTGCGACCCTCTTCTAGCCTCTTTTCAAGCTCCGGGGAAAGAACAAAATCCTCTTCGTAAACGGGGGTTAGCATATAGGAGACTTTTCCCCTGCGCCTGATTACTACCTGCTCCCCTTTGTCGGCGAGTGCAAACATGGATGCCTGCTTCTCCCTAAATTCTCTTGACGTAACCTGAATGACTGCCATAACTTTTATAATTCATATTGTGTACCACAATCGGTACGCAAATATAATGCCTTTTCCCAAAACTGCCATACTTTATGGGAAAAATTAGTTTTGCAAGTGCGGTTATTCTCTTTTTCCCTCCCATTAGTTGTTAATTCCGTCTAGAAATGTTTATCTTCACATCGAAAACAAATCCATTTGGAAAATCTAAGGTTTCAATATCTATGGAAAAAACGACTATCATGAAATGGGTTCAGAATATTTCTAAATCAATAAATTCAGCTGCGGATCCTGCCCAGGCGAAAGCGTGTCTGTGGTTTTTCAAGACTGGGAAAGGAGAATATGGCGAAGGCGACAAATTCCTTGGGCTGAAGGTGCCTCCGCTTCGCAAGATTTGCAATGAATATGCTGACGAGTTCTTTGCGGAACTTTCTAAGTCGCCACAGAGAGCCTTAGAAGGCATCAGCAAATTGCTTTGCAATGAATATCATGAATATAGAGAAGCGGCGCTCTTTCTGCTGGCGCATGCCTGCGAACAGTCCAGGAAGAAGAAGCCGAAGGTGAGCGCTGAGGCAGAAGAAGATATATTCAATTTTTATTTGGCTAACACTAAATATATTAACAACTGGGATTTAGTTGACTGCAGTGCCCCTTGCATCGTGGGCGCCCACCTTCTGGACAGGCCAAGAGACATCTTGTATACTCTTGCTGACAGCCAATCCTTATGGGAGAATCGTATTTCGGTAGTTTCCTGTCTCACCTTCATCCGAAGAGGAGACCTAAAGGACATTTTCGCCCTAGCTGACATATTCATGAAGAAGGGAAAGATTCATGACCTGATGCAGAAGGCCATTGGGTGGATGCTCCGGGAGGCAGGCAAAGCCGATGAGACAGCCCTGAAAGCCTTCTTGGATGACCATGCCGCCACGATGCCTCGCACCATGCTCCGCTATTCCCTCGAACGCCTCACTCCCACCGACCGCCAGCACTATATGACCGTCTAGCCTCCAGCTCTGGGGGTGTTGCGAATCAATCGTGCGCTGTTCCATGATAACATTATTTTCAGTACATTTACATGGCAAAAGCGTTATTCATTTGAATGTCATGGAACTTATCGAAGCAATCAAGATCCGTCATAGCGTGCGGAACTTCTCTGATGAGCCAGTCGCTCAGGAAATCATAGACAGGCTGAAGTCTCTGGCCGAACAGTACAACCAAGCCGCAGGTCTTCATATTCAGATAATAACTGAGGACCCTGAGGCATTTACGAAGGGCATGGCCCACTATGGCAAATTCTCTGGCGTCAGGAATTACATTGCGCTAGTTGGCGGCAAGACGGGAGATCTAGAAGAAAAGCTTGGCTATTTCGGAGAGAAAATAGCCCTGAGCTTAACTCAGCAGGATATTCAGTTCTGCTGGGTCGGCCTTACGTTCTCGAAGAAGACGAATAGGGTCGAAGTCAGGAAAGGCGAGAAATATGTCGGGGTGATCTGCTTCGGTCATGGCACTAGCAGAGGCATTAGCCACAAGATTAAAGCTCGTGCAGAAGTGATGGAGGCAGAGAATGCCCCTCAATGGTTTCTTGACGGGGTGGATGCTGCTCTGCTCGCTCCGACTGCCATGAATCAGCAAAAGTTTAAATTCATCCTGCGGCAAGGTGACAAGGTCGAGCTTGCGAAGGCGGGCCATGGCTTTTTCAGCGACGTGGATCTCGGAATAGTGAAGTGCCATTTCGAAATTGGCGCCGGAAGGCCAGTGGAGTGGGTATGAATATGCCGCTATAAGACGGATCGGCTGCCTAGCCTCTGACGCGCCCAAGGGACGATGTTGGCTGGGGCTTGCTTCTGGAGGAGAAATTCCTTCATCTTCTCCATGTATGGAGCAACGTGGGCGTAAAACATGTAATAACCAGCACAGAGCGCGTTGAGGCCGGTGTCACCAGCTTCCGTCTTGTTGAAGCGGTGCTTAGGGCACTCGCCATTGCAGGCGAAGAGATATTCGCATCGCAGGCACTTGCGAGGCAGGGAGTTGCGCTTGCTTATGCCGAAGCGCATCTGGGTGGGGTCGTCCATCATCTCTCGGATTCCTGAAGTCTGAATATTCCCTAGCAAGTATTTCGGATAGACAAAATGGTCGCAGGGGTAGAGGTCACCGTTGTGCTCAATGACGGAATTGCCTCCGCAGGTCTGCGCGAAGACGCAGGTGCCTGGTTGAAGCCCGCACCAGTTAGCCAATGCGGCATCGAACTCGTTCACGAAATACTGTCCCACGTCATTGCAGACCCAGTAATCGAATATATCGCATAGGAATTTCCCGAAAGCGATGTCGCCCACCGACCATGGAGCGATCATGGCGCCATCCTCAGCCGGGTCTACGATGTGAGGCCTAAGTTTCTTGTTGGGCCTCCCTGCTCCATTCAGGGGGTATTTGACGTGCTCCACGACAGGCATGAACTGCATGTAATGGCTGCCGAGAGACTTCAAGAACAAGTAGACTTCGCGCCCTCGGCCTTCGCTGGCGTGATTCACCGTGCTCATGGTGTTGAACTCGACGCCTTCGCGCTGCAATATCTCTAAACCATGGATGACTCTCTCGAACGTCGGCGCCCCGCCCTTGTCGCGCCTGAACTTGTCGTGCACGTCCTGCGGCCCGTCCAAGGATATTCCGATGAGAAAATCGTTCTCCTTGAAGAACTCCGCCCACTCGCGCGTGATGAGGGTGCCGTTCGTCTGCAGGGTGTTCAGGATTTTCTTGCCGTCGGCATATTCCTTTTCAAGAGCGATCGCCTTTTTGTAGAAATCCAGTCCCAGCACCAGTGGCTCGCCTCCGTGCCAGTTGAAAGTCACCTGCGGAACGTCGTTCGCTTTGATATATTCACGAACTACGGTTTCCAGCATCTCGTCGCTCATTATTGGCTCCCTGCCACCGTATATCTCGGATTTGTCCAGATAGTAGCAATAGCTGCAATCCAAGTTGCAGAGCGACCCGGCCGGCTTGAGCATTATGTTGAATGCCATCGGGCCTGTGAGCCTGATGGCATCAGTGAGAGTGATGGTGTCTTGAATGCTTTGTCTCATTTTGCATTTTTCCTCTGCCCTTTTCATTGCTCTTTCGTAATTCCATTTTCAAAATTAAGAAAAAAACATTGTTCGCAGGTGAGACAGATACCTATAAGATGGGAATATGGAAGTTAGAACGAAGATAGAATTTTGGAAAAAATCTTATATTTGTTCATAAAACGAACTTAATGAAATATTATCCCAATTTCGAGGAGAAGGTCAGGATCGTGCGTCAGGCCCTCGGGCATCCGCTTACGCTTTCTGAAAAGATTCTCTATTCCCATCTTTTTGACTGGGATGCCGGCGAACGCTGGAATGGCGCCACCGGCGATTGGCAGGGCTGTGGTTCAGTGGTGCGGCCTCTGCACAGGCATGGCGGCGATCTGCAACATGGGAGCTGAAGTCAGAGCCACAAGCTCCATTTTTCCGTTCGATGGAAATCCGGCAAAGTATCTCTCTGCCACAGGCCGCCAAGATGTTGCAGAAACGGCTTCCGCTTATGCTGACAATCTTAGGGCAGATCCGGAGGTCGTCAGAGCTCCGTCTCGGTACTTTGACGAGGTCCTCCACATAAATCTCTCGCAGATGGAGCCATACGTGAACGGACCCTTCACGCCCGATGCCGCCTGTCCAGTGAGCGAGAGGCTTGCATATTGTGGCTGCTGAATAAGGAGGCTTTCGACAAGTCCGGACTTGCGTATGGCATAGGCCATGCGGTCTATACTAAATCAGACCCTCGAACGGCCCTTCTGAAGGAAATGGCTCGCCCCCTTGCCGAAGAGAAAGGACGTTCCAAGGAATATGAATTCTATCAGAGGGTTGAGAAGATCGCCATCGAGACGATATATAAGACGAAAGGCAAACACAAGACGCTTTGCGCCAATGTTGATTTTTACTCTGGCTTCGTCTATGACCTGATTGGCATTCCGATGGAGATATACACGCCTCTTTTCGCCATGGCCAGGATAGTCGGGTGGTGCGCCCACCGCAACGAGGAACTCAATTTCGAAGGGCGGAGAATCATTCGTCCAGCCTACCGTTGCGTCACTGATGAACGAGGCTACATTAAGATGAAAGACCGATAGCCCCAGCCCCAGGTACGTCTTCAGCGCCTGCGGTGCAAAGGCTGCTGGAGTGAGGCTGAGAACCCTCGCTATGAATATATCATTATGGAGATGATCCTCCAGACCTCCTTAAATGTTCGGTCTAGGCCATGGACATCACACCGCCAGATTTACCTTATTCACGCATGGTAAATCTGGGGTTTTGTTTAAATTGCCACGCTTTGGCACATCCACACGTTATCTTTGCCAAAAATAAAGACAATGAATAGTCATCTTCATAATTGATTTAATTTTGTAATTTTACGACTATGAAGGAAATAAATATGAAAGAGATATATTCAAATAGCAGGAGTGAAAGAAGATTATGTGAACCTGTCGTTGATTATTGCACTAAAAATAAGGAGAAGTTCCAGCAATTTGAACTTTTCCCCAGGACGAGACTCATGGCAAAGAAAGGGGATATCAGAGTAATTGAACTTTTTGCAGGCGTAGGGGGGTTCAGAGTAGGTTTAGAAAGGGCATCGAAACGCTTTAAAACTATATGGTTCAACCAATGGGAACCGTCGACAAAGCAACAAGACGCATACCTGATTTACATGCGTGATTTCAACGATGAAGGATCAGAGTTTTCAAATCACGATATTAACACTGTCCCGATTAATGAAATTCCTGATTCGGACCTATTATGTGGTGGGTTTCCTTGTCAAGATTATTCGGTTGCGACAACTTTGAAAAACTCAAGAGGGATTGAAGGGAAGAAGGGCGTTCTTTGGTGGAATATCTATAATATACTTCATGACAAAGGCGACAAAGCACCGAAGTATCTTATGCTAGAGAATGTTGATAGGTTGTTGAGCTCACCGGCAAAACAAAGGGGCAGAGATTTCGCTATCATATTAAGTTCACTTTCCAAACTGGGGTACATAGTGGAATGGAAAGTTATAAATGCTGCAGATTATGGAATGCCTCAAAGACGTCGTAGAACCTATATGGTCGGCTATAGGAAAGATTCTATTATTTACGAGAAGCTAGAGCCATTGCTTAAAGACCCCGTTGATTATATAATTAATTCTGGGATTGAGGCAAAGGCTTTTCCTTCGGTTGAGGATGTAGGTGATGGCATCGTAAAGATGAAGATAGGACGGGATCCAGCATACAATACTGTTCATTTCAACGAGAATGCAAAGCAGAATCAGCCTTCTCCGTTCAAGAATTCTGGAGTGCTGATTGACGATTATTGCTATACTATTGACACTCTGCCCCAATATGATGGGCCAAAACTTACTCTCGGAGATATTCTCTTGGATGACAAAGATATACCTGAAGAGTTTTTCATCAGTAAAAATAATGAAAAGCAATGGGCTTATCTGAAGGGAGCCAAGAAAGAAAAACGGATAAGTGCCAATGGGCATGAATACATTTATTCTGAGGGGGGAATGGCTTTTCCGGACAGTATTGACAAACCTTCAAGGACCATCATCACAGGGGAAGGCGGTTCAGGTCCTTCCAGATTCAAGCATGTCGTGCCTTCGAAGCAAAGTGGAAGGCTCAGAAGGCTGATACCGATAGAACTGGAAAGATTAAACATGTTTCCTGACAACCATACTGCAGGGGCCTCTGATCTCAGAAGGGCATTTCTAATGGGCAATGCACTGGTGACGGGAATTCCAGAACGATTGGGAACAATTATCAATATGTTGATTTGAAATGTCATTACCATACGATAAAAATTCATTAGAATCCATATTACATTATGGAAAACTTCTCTTGGGGAAGTCCATGATTCTTTTGCATCCGGAAATAAAACTTTATAAAGGAAAGGGTGGATTCGGACAAGCTGTTGAGAAATTTCATTTCGAATATGACCCAAACAGCAAAGATGATCCGGATTTTCGAGACGCCGGTCTTGAACTCAAGTGTGCGCCGTTGAAGTTAGAGGCTGACAATAGCATGGTTCCGAAAGAACGGCTGGTTCTTAATATGATAGACTACTTCTCTGAGGGACTGGCTACTTATGACACCAGCAGTTTCATGAAGAAGAATAAGAAATTGCTGCTAATGTTCCATCTAGCAAGAAAAGGCCAAAATACTGTCGAGGATATTTTCAAGGTAATAAGAACATGGAGTATCCCTGAAGAAGACAGCAAAATATTCGAAGATGATTGGAACAAGATTCATTCAAAGATTCTGGCGGGTAAAGCAGAGGACATATCGGAATCCGACACTTTTTATTTGGGGGCATGTACAAAAGCTAAGGATTCTTCATCGAGAAGGAGGCAACCATATTCATCGGAATTGGCTAAGCCAAGGGCATATAGCATCAAGATACAGTACCTTAATTATATAATCTTAGATGCATACCTTAATCATCCCGAGGATTGCAATGGGTTATTTCTTAGCCATAAATGGTTGGCAAAATTCAAGACAGGGGACGGCTCCAAAATTGTGAAGTCCCTAAGTGATTATCACGATGGAGAAACTTTTGAGAACCTGATAAAGAGAAAATTTATTCCATATTATGGGATGTCTGTGGGCAGTATAGCAAATCTTCTCGACATAGCTTTTACCGATAGTGATAAAGCATTGGCTGCGCATGTATGCTATGCCATCCTAAATGTAAAGAAAGGGAGCACTGTCAGGGGAGAAACCGGAATCGCTGAATTCGATAAGGCAGGAGTCATCATGAAGACTATCCGACTTGAGGAAAACGGCACCCTAAAAGAAAGCATGTCTTTCCCGGCTATCAACTATAAGAAAATAGTTAGTGAAAAGTGGGAGAATTCAGATTGGTATAATATTGTCAACAGCAAGTTTTTCTTCATTGTTTTGAGGAAAAGGTTGGGGATGGGAAATCCTGATGTGATACTCGAGAATTCTTTCTTCTGGTCTATGCCGAGACAGGATGTGGAAGTGGCTGAGCGATTCTGGGAAGATACAAAAGAAAAAATCCGAGATGGAGTATATAATGATTTCTGGAGGCTGGGAGACCATCACCTTTTCCATGTCCGTCCTCACGGAAGAGATAGCAGGGATGTTGTCAAGACTCCACAAGGTACATACGAAATCAAGAGATGTTGCTGGTTCAATGCAGAGTATGTCCTCAAAATCATAAACCAACAAAAAGATAAATAACCGACTTATTATTGAGCATCGTCAGTCACTTATCTGTTGAACAGCCAATTTACTGCATGCCAACACCCTATTATCGGAATCCATTGCATCAGAGTTCGCAGAGGACGAGGAGTTCTGGCTCTTTGTCCTTGGAATGGATACGGGTCATGCATTCGCTTCACTGACCTTGTTTAGTTTGTCCGGCATGGTCATTTAGAGGATTGAAACTAGTAAGGGTGTCGCATGATTGATTTTCCACTGATGAGTCACTGGATTGTCTGGAAATCGTTGGCGACGGCGCTATGCGATATATTCATTTATTTGGGGCATGTCGTTGCTCTCCCGCCTTTTGAGGGTGGGGTGGGAGACGACCTATAGTCGCAGAGAGTGCTGTTTTGGCATAGCCGTTCCCGACGAATTTCATCTTGTTATCGGCAATTAGGATGAGCAATCCATTTGAAATGAACGATGTGCCAATTTTAATGGGGGGAAGAACCATCCATTAATGATGGGTGCTATTTCCTGCGGATGAGGCAGAGGCCGAGGAAGGTGAGGAGGGCATTGATGATGAGGATTTCGTAGCTGAATTGGTAGCCGCCGAACCAGCGTTCCGAATTCATTTGCAGCACTAGGCAGACGCATGGTGCTATGATGGCTATGAGAGGCACCCACCGGTCGCGGACATGCCATTTCGTGAATATGCCGAATGCGAACATGCCCAGGATAGGCCCGTAGGTGTAGCTGGCGAGCTTGTACACCATGTCGATGGCACTCTGAGTGTTGAGGACGTAGAATATGAATATGACGACTGCCATGAGGACTGCCATTGCCAGATGCACCTTTTTGCGCATCGCAGTCACCTTTCCCTCGCTTTTCCCTTCAACGCCGAGAATGTCCACGGTGAATGAGGTCGTAAGTGCGGTGAGAGCAGAACCGCCAGCGGAAAATGCGCAGGAAACCAGCCCAAGCACGAACAGGATCCCGACGATGGCAGGCAGATAACCGCCGGTGGCTACTGCGGGGAAGAGGGTGTCGCCGGTCTCGGAGATGCAGTTGGCTCTCGCGAATATGTACATCAGCGCCCCTAGGCAAAGGAAGAGGAGTATCACGGGAACCTGCAGGAGGCCGCTGGTTATCAGGTTCTTCTTGGAGTCTTTGGCGTTTTTGCTGCTGAGAGTCCGCTGCATCATGTCCTGATCCAAGCCAGTCATGGCAATTACTGTGAATATGCCGGCGAGGAACTGCTTCCAGAAATATTCTTTATCATTCATGTTCTCGAAGAAGAAAATCTTTGAATATTCGCTATTCTTGATGGTCTTGCAGAGGCCGCTGAAGTCGAGGCTGAGGGCTTTAGCTATGAATATGATGGCGAGCACTATGGAGACGATCATGCAGACGGTCTTCAATGCATCTGTCCATACTATGGATTTCACTCCGCCCTTGAACGTGTAAGCAAGCACTATCAGCATGGAAATGATTACGTTCAGGATGAACGGCAGATGCAGAGGCGTGAATATCATCAGCTGCAGCGTCACGCAGACCAAGAACAGCCTGACCGCCGCGCCCAGTATCTTTGAAATGAAGAAGAACCAGGCTCCGGTCTTGTGAGAGGTTACTCCGAAACGTTCGTCTAGATATTGATAAATCGAGACTATGTTCATTTTGAAGAAAACCGGAGTCAGCACATAGGCAATCGCTACGTAGCCCACGAAGAAACCCAGCACCATCTGCATGTAGCCCATCTGTGTGCCGCCCACGCCCACCATTCCTGGCACCGAGACGTAGGTCACCCCAGACATCGGCGCCCCGATCATGGCAATCGCCACTATCCACCAAGGCGATTTTCTGCCTCCGTTGAAGAAATTGGCATTGCTGGCTTTTCTGGAAGAAAGCCAGGAAACCATGAACATCGCGGCGAAATAAGCCAGAGCCGTGATTATGACTGCGATAGGTGTCATTTCTTTTCTAATAATACTGTAGCCCAGACTTCGCAGCCTTCGCCTCTGCCCACGAAGCCGAGCCTTTCCGTCGTCGTTGCTTTCACGGAAATTTGCGAAGGGGAGACATTCATGATAGAAGCTAACGCTGAGCGCATCCTGTCAATATAAGGTCGAAGCTTCGGGGATTGGAGAGCGATGGTTATGTCGGCGTTGCAGACGGAATATTCAGGTATCATATTCATTACGTTCCCTAGCAGCACTTTGCTGTCGATGTCTTTCCAACGGTCGTCGTTGTCTGGAAAATGCAGCCCGATATCTCCAAGAGCCGCTGCGCCAAGGATGGCGTCGCATAGGGCGTGAATGGCTACGTCCCCGTCCGAGTGGGCCACGAAGCCTTTGCTGCCATCGATTTTTATTCCGCAGAGCCACATCGGCAGCCCTTCCTTCAAGGCATGCACGTCGTAGCCGTTTCCAATCCTGAAATTTGACATATTCGCAAATTTAAGAAAATTGCTAAATTTACGACCGTTTTGAAAACGGAAAATTATGGACAGGCATATCTTCGAGGGTGGGGAATTCGAGTTCGAGGCAGGCGGGAGCATTGAGAACCTGAAAGTTGTTTATCATACTTCCCCTTTTGAATATAATCCCGAGAAAAAAGTTATATGGCTTTGCCATGCGCTTACGGCATCTTCCGATCCCGAAGGTGAATGGTGGCCTGCGCTTGTGGGGCCGGGAAAGCTGATTGACACACAGAAATATTTCGTCATCTGTGCCAATGCGCTTGGCTCGGCGTGCGGCTCGTCCGGGCCTGCCAGCGTCGATCCGAAAACTGGCAAGCCGTACAGGCTAGCTTTCCCGAGGGTCACTGTAAGAGATACGGTCAGGGCGTTTGACATGCTTCGCAGGCACTTGGGAATAGAAAAGATCGATATTCTCATTGGCACGTCCATGGGAGGCTTCATGTCGTTTGAGTGGGCATATTCATGTCCGGGCATGTTCGGGAAAGTGTTCATCGTCGCTTCGGGTGCACGTGTGACTCCTTGGATTACCGGCTTTAATACGGCTATGAGGTTTGCGCTGGAGGCTGATCCGACCTTCAAGGCTGGCACCACGATTAAGGGTGGTCTCTTCGGTCTTAAGGCTGCAAGGGCGATCGCACTGCTGACCTATCGCTGCGAGGAAGGCCTCTTCAAGCAGGAAGAGGAAAACGAGGACTTCGTGTTCGCCGAAAAAGTTTCCTCTTATTACAGCCACCATAGCCTGAAATTCATCAAGTCCTGGGACGCATATTCATATAAATCCATCTGTGACGAGGTGGACAGCAATAACTTGGGTCGTGGGCGCGGTGGCTTGAAGGCAGCCCTAGGTAGGCTAAAAGAATATTTCACATTGGTGTGCATGTCCTCAGACGAGCTTTTCCCTCCGGAAGACATGAAACCGCTGGCCGCCATGATTCATGGGGCTCGCTATTTCGAGATTCCTACTGTCTACGGCCACGACGGCTTCCTGATCGAGACCGATGCCATCGGCAAGATTCTGCAGCCCGCGATAGAAGAATTCGTCTAATTTTGCATATTCATTTAATAATGAATATCTTTATGGCAATGTTCAAATAATTCATATTCAATATTATGAAAAAGGTTTTATTGTGTCTTGCGTCAGTCCTTGCATTGTTCATGCTAGGCTCTTGCTCTAAATACAAGTATGAGACGGTGAAGGGCGATCCGCTTAAGACGAAAATTTATACGCTCGACAACGGGCTGAAAATCTACATGACCGTCAACAAGGAAATTCCTCGCCTGCAAACTTACATTGCGGTCAGGGTTGGCTCGAAAAACGATCCTCACGAGACGACGGGTCTGTCTCATTACCTTGAGCACCTTATGTTCAAAGGCACGGAAAGCTTCGGAACTTCCGATTTCGCAGCCGAGAAACCGAAGCTGGATTCGATAAAAGCCTTGTTCGAAGTCTATAGGACGAAAACGGATCCGGAGGAGCGAAAGGTGATATATCGCCAGATAGACTCCATCGGCTATGCTTCTTCGAAGATTGCCATCGCCAATGAATATGACAAATTGATGTCTATCATCGGTGCTCAGGGAACCAATGCTTTCACTTCCAATGACATGACAGTCTACACCGAGGACATCCCATCCAATCAGATAGACAACTGGGCGAAGATCGAGGCCGATAGGTTCATGCACCCAGTGATCCGCGGCTTCCACACGGAGCTGGAGGCTGTTTATGAGGAGAAGAACATGAGCCTCACCGAGGACATGAGCAAGTGCCTGGAGGCAATCGACTCTGTTCTCTTCAAAAATCATCCTTACGGCCAGCAGACGACTCTGGGAACGCAGGAACACCTGAAGAACCCATCAATCGTGAATATTGAGAATCACAGGAACTATTACTATGTGCCTAACAACATAGCAATTTGCGTCTCCGGCGATTTCGACCCGGATACGTTCGTGGCTGTTATCGAGAAATATTTCGGCGATTGGAAGCCAAACGAGAACATTAAGCTTCTAGAGACTAAGCCAGAGGACCCTATCACAGCCCCTGTCCACAAAGACGTTTATGGAACCGATGCAGAGTTCCTTCTGATGGGGTGGAGAGTGCCAGGAGCAAATGATTTCCGCAGGAGCGAGGTCGGGGACTTGGTAAGTTCGATCCTTTACAATGGCAAGGCAGGCCTTTTCGACCTTGACATAGTGCAGGCTCAGAAAATCAACGGCGTTGCTGCCATGAACTATTCTCTTTCAGACGAAGGACAATTCCTTCTTCTTGGGTATCCTCGTGAGGGACAGACACTTGACGAGGTTCGTGATATCATGCTGGAAGAAGTGGCGAAATTACGCGGCGGAGAGTTCAGCGACACCCTGATCCAGGCCACCATCAATAACTACAAGCTCAGCGAGATGCGTCAGCTCGAGGACAATGACAGCAGAGCCATGATGTACGTAAATTCATTCATCAATGGACATAGCTGGAAAGACGATGTGGAGCAGCTTGCCAGAATGGAAAAAGTCACGAAGCAGCAGATCGTGGACTGGGCAAATGAATATCTTGGCGAGAACAATTACGTAGAGGCGTTCAAGCATGTGGGCGAGGACAAAAGTCTCGAGAAGATAGCCGCTCCTGCGATCACCCCTATCGAGACGAACCGCGACAAACAGAGCGATTTCCTTAAGACCGTCCAGGCGGATTCCGTGAAGCCTATCGAGCCTGTGTTCGTGGACTATGCTAAGGCAATGACCAAGAAGTCATTAGACAAGAACATCGAGCTGCTTTACAAGAAGAATGACATCAATGACATTGCTCAGGTAATCATGCGATACGACGAGGGAAATCTGAACGACCAGCGTCTGCAGCTTGCCAGCGACTACCTTTCCTATCTTGGCACGCCTACCCGCAGCGCCGAGCAGATTAACAAGGAATTGTACAACCTTGCCTGCAATTTCTATTTGTCAGTCGGCGACGTGACCTCGACGATCGGCGTGAGCGGACTTGACGAGAATGTCGGAAAGGCTCTTGACTTGCTTGAGGACAGGATATTCAATGCCATTCCGGACACGGCAATTCTAGACAGGCTGAAGTCTGACATGTTCAAGAGCCGAGCGGACAACAAGCTTAATCAGTCTTCCTGCTTCTCTAGGATGTCCAGCTACATCAGGTACGGTGCCGATTTCGTTCGCAATTTTACTCTCACGAATGATCAGGTGCAAGCTATGACTTCTGATGAGCTTCTCAGCGCCTTGCGTGATGTCTATTCTAAGCAGCATAAGGTCATATATTACGGGCCATCGGATCTCGCCAAGGCGGAGAGCATGATCAAGGAACACCACAAGATAGCTGACGATCCTGCTCCGCTCGTGAAGCATTATCCTCAGCCGGTCGAGGTTGACGAGAGCAAAGTCTTCATCGTTCCTTACGATGCCAATCAGTTCTACTACTTCCAGTACTCCAACAGAGGAGAGAAATTCGATGTGTCGAACGATGCAGCCGACAGGCTTTACAACAGCTACTTCGGCAGCGGAATGAACGGAATCGTGTTCCAAGAGATGAGGGAGGCGAGGGGCCTTGCGTATTCTGCCATGGCCAGATTCGTGGAGCCATATTCGAAGGAAATCCCGTACTACTTCTACGCTTACATCGCGTCTCAGAACGATAAGCAGAAGGCCGCAGTCGAGGGATTCGACAAGATCATCAATGACATGCCGGAGTCCCAGCAGGCGTTCGACGTGGCCAAGACTTCGATGCTGAACGACCTTCGCACTGCGAGGACGACTGGAATCGATGTGATATATTCCTATCTCGGCCTTCAGGATCTCGGTCTTTCCGAGGATAGGAACAAGGCCATCTTCGAGCAGGTTCAGAACCTCACTCTCGATGACGTGAAGGCGTTCCAGCAGAAGTGGGTCAAGGACAGGAAATACGTTTACGGCTTCTTGGGCGACCAGAAGGGCTTCGACATGAACTTCCTGAAGACCCTCGGTCCAGTACAGACCCTTACCCTCGAAGAAGTCTTTGGTTACTAGGCTAAGACTCACATAGTAATCCAACGAATCCGGAATCATGCGAACGCCGCAAGATTCCGAATTCGTGTTGAATTTATTTATTATAAAAATAATTATTATATTTGTAATAAATTTTTAGCTACTATGAGTAAATTATTGGTAGACAATCCTTTCGTTATAGGTAAATATATTTCTGATGATTACTTCTGTGACAGGGAGAAAGAAACTGAGTTTCTGTATAAGCAGATCGTCAATGGCAGGAATGTCGCCATGTTATCTCCACGGCGTATGGGCAAAACTGGTCTGATCTATCATCTTTTCGGTCAGAAAGAGGTTGCCCAAAGGTATCATGTTTTTTTTACTGATATTTATGCTACTCAGACAATTGAGGAATTTGTCTACTCACTCAGCAGTGCAATATACGTGGGGCAGCGAAAATCGCTCAAGAAACGATTCTGGGACTTGGTCAAGTCTTTGCGCCTAGCCTTCAGAACAGATGCCGTTACTGGAGAGCCTGAATTAAGTCTCAGCTTAGGGGACATCAAGGAGCCGGAAAAAACGTTGGACGAAATTTTTGAGTATCTGGAATCCGCAGATAAGCCATGCATTGTGGCGATAGATGAATTCCAGCAGATTGGCAGCTATAAAGGAGTCAGAGCAGAGGCGCTTCTCAGGACGAAGATCCAGCAATGCCGGCAGACCCATTTCATTTTCGCTGGCAGCAAAAAACATCTTATGGCGAACATGTTCAATTCCCCTGCCAAGCCATTTTATCAGAGCGTTATAAGCATCGGCATCAATCCTCTTCCGAAAGATGCCTATGTCAAGTTCGCAATTTCTAAATTCAAAGAATATGGCAAAGAAGTTGAACCGGAACTTGTCGGCATGGTGTATGACCATTTCGATGGAGTTACGTGGTTTGTCCAAGTCATTATGAATGAGCTGTTTGCCATGACGGGTCAAGGAGAGACCTGCAAGACGGCCAAATTTGATGCGGCCTTCCAGAATGCGGTGGATGTCCAGGCAGTGAATTACGAGCAGATTCTCTCTAATCTTTCGCTGAAACAGAAGGCTCTCGTCCAGGCGATTGCAAAAGAGGGAACCGTGACGGGAATCACAAGGTCGGGGTTTATAAAGAAATACAATCTGGATTCTTCAAGTACTGTCCAGTCGGCTCTGCGCCCTTTGGTAAACAACGATATAGTTCTGCAGGACGGCAACGCCTATCGCCTGTACGATTACTTCTTTGCCTCTTGGCTCAAACGGTGATTCTAGGATTGGCTGTTATCTTAAGAAGCATGAGAGTATGTCCATTAATGCTTAGCGCCATTGTTCTGGCCTCCTGCGAAAAGCGCAAAATAGCGAAAACAATAACTGACTAAAATTCTGATATTCGCAATTTGCGCATTGTATTTAAAACGTTCAAGTCGTATGACCTTATGAATAAGTATATAGGGCTCATCCTCTTTTCATACGAATATGCGAATAAATTATTGAAGTGATATGAAAGAAAAGACAATCATACCCCTAATTGTGGATTTCAAAAGGAATAATTAATTTAGTGACAATGTCTGTTCTGAAATCAATAATGGCGCTGCTGGCCGTATTGGCCTTGTCGGCAGGATCGGCTGCTTATCAAAGATCCGATTCCGGGAATGGCCTTTCCGCCTGTTGGAATGTGTCCATGTACGGAATTGCGGCGAGCGAGAAGTCTTTGCCTTTCTGGGCAGTGACGAACCAGAATGGGCTGTTTCCGGAAGCTCGCGGTGGCTTGATGGTCGGGAGCACCGACATTGAATATGGAATCGGCCGTGGCTGGACTCTCTATGGCGGGACGACGCTGGCTGCCTCTTTGTCGCAGAATGCTGATGTCTTTGCTTCGCCTGCGGTCGAGGCATATGGTCCTTCGGCTGCCACTCATGATGCCTTCGACGGCAAGGTCGGGCAGCTTTATGCTGGGATTGGCTGGAAAGCGTTGAGGCTGTATCTGGGGATGCGGAATAGAACACGTTGGTTTGAAGAATCGATGCCCAGATGCAGTGGTGCTGCCTGCGCTTTGCCTGGATTCCGTGGTGCCTCCGGCAGGAGCAACATTGCGGAGCTTTCCCTCACCGGCGGCGACATGATGTGGACAGGAAATGCTCGCAATGCGCCGGGATATAATATTCAATCTGAATATATTGACGTACCATGGACTAAGGGAATCCTAGCATTCAGGTTCAATTACGCCGACTATATATTCATAGATGACAGGTATGTTGACGAGGCTCGTCTGCACAACAAGTCTTTGTATTTCAGGGTCAGGTTTAGCGAGAGGGTTGACTTCCAGATGGGCCTGGAGCATTTCGCCACATGGGCAGGCGATAGCCCGAAATATGGGTCTCAGCCGCATTCTTTCAAGGATTATATGAAGGTTGTGCTGGGCAGGAGTGGTGGCAGTGGTGCCACTGCGAGCGATCAGGCTAACGTGCTTGGCGACCACAGGGGCCGCGAGTTGTTCCAGCTAAACTGGCGGGCGGACAAATTCACGCTTTTAGCAGCTCACGACAGGCCATTCGAGGATGGCTCAGGTGTGCGCTTCAAGAATTTCCCCGATGGAGTGACAACTATTGGCATCTCTTTGAATGACAGGGATAAATTGGTGACCGATGTGCTTTATGAATATGTCTTCACACGTTCGCAGTCGGGTTCGGTGCATGCAAGGCCTGCCACCGAGGAGGAGCTTCGCAAGAAACCTGGCCGGCTTTATCGCTACCTTGGCGGAAGGGACAACTATTTCAACAATGGTGAATATGCTTCCGGCTGGACCAATTATGGTCGCACGATGGGGCTGGCGCTGATGACTCCGATGCCTGTCGGCAGCGACGGGGTAGTGCTTGGAATCGCCAATAACCGAATCCGTGCCCACCACATCGGCATTGCTGGCAAGGTGGCTCGCAAGGTTCCTTACAGGCTTAAGGCAACATATTCAATTAATTACGGCAATTACACTCAGCGCATCGAGGCTTTCAAATCCGCACCAAAGCAGTTTTCCTGCACGTTTGAAGTTGATTTCCCGAAATTCAGCAAGGCATTCCCTTGTCTCGTTTCCGCCGGAGCCTACATAGACAAAGGCAGCCTCTACGCCGACAACTTCGGCCTCACCCTTCGCCTCACCCTAGAAGGCCACAACTAGACATCGCCCATTCCTGCAATTTTCCTTATCTTTGGAAAAGTTTTCAGGTAGAATATGATAAAGAACATAGTTTTCGACTACGGCGGAGTACTCCTTGACTGGAACCCGAGGTATCTTTACAGACAGTATTTCGAGACAGAGGAAGAGATGGAAAATTTCTTCGCCAAGATTGGCCTATACGACTGGAATGCCACCCTAGATGCAGGGAAGCCTTTCGCAGAAGGAGTGAAGGAGTTGCAGGACAGGTTCCCTGAATATGCTAAGGAGATTCAGCTGTTCGACGATGAATGGCAGCGTACCGTGAAAGGATGCTTTCCGGAAAGCGTAGCTCTTTTAAAGAAGCTGAAATCCAGCGGATTAAGAATATATGGCTTGTCGAACTGGTCTTGGGAGAAAGCAGAGGGGCTGATCAAGGAATATGATTTCTTCAAGCTGTTCGACGGGATGGTGATATCTGGAATCGAGAAGGTCAACAAGCCTGATCCAAGAATATATCAGATTCTCCTGGACCGGTATCATCTGAAACCACATGAGTGCGTGTTCATAGATGACAATGCTGCGAACATTCAGGCTGCCGATGCGTTGGGATTCAACGCCATCATATTCGATGACATTCATAATGTGACTGACAAACTTAAATCCTTAATATCATGAAAAACGAACTATTGTTTATAAACTCGGAATTTCCAATATTCTAGTAAGATATAAATCAGAAGATTCCGGAAATGCAACTTCTGGAATATACATATCTTGAACTCCCTTTCCTTCGATTAGCTTGAAATATACTATCTTTTCCAAAGTCTATCAAAGGCGATCCGGTTAAATCTACTGAATCGTAGAATAAGAAATCACAGGAATCATAACCATGGAACTTCACTTTTAAATCTTTTGCAAGATATCCGGGGCAAATGATGGTTATCTCGTATATACCTTTATCAAGATGTCTTTGAATGATCTCACATTCCTTACGGATGCAAGCCTCACAGGCACTCGTAGGTATTAGCATGCATGTTTTTCTTTGTGCGATTTGCAAATCTACTCCAGGGATGCCAAATAATTATGCGCCAAATTTCCAATCAAAACAAAGCCAAATTTCCAAATATAATTCCGCCATTTTTCCAAATAATTTTCGAAAATGAATTGAATTACAAAGAAATGTGATATCTTTGCGCTAAAATACAATTCTATGAAATATAAAAATCGAATAGCAGATCAACTGCTACGTGATAAATTAGAGGCAATGGGTGCTGTGTTGATAGAAGGCCCCAAGGCTTGTGGCAAAACAACAACAGCAGAGCAACATGCTAAAAGCATTATTTATATGGATGACCCTGCCAAACAGCAGCAATACAAACAGATGGCGCAAACAAATATTAGCTTTTTGCTTGAGGGGGAAACTCCTCGTTTGATTGATGAATGGCAGGAGGTACCTCAATTTTGGGATGCCATCCGATTTGAGGTAGACCATAGAGACGAGGATGGACAATTTATGCTTACGGGTTCTGCGGTACTTGCTGACGCCAAAAATATTCATCATACAGGTACTGGAAGATATGGATGGCTTACTATGCGCCCTATGAGTTTATGGGAATCTGGAGACTCTACTGGTGAGATAAGCCTATCGGATTTATTTCTTATGCCGGATAAAATAGGAGCCTTGAATAAACTTACATTGCCGATGCTGGCATTTGTTGTTTGCCGTGGAGGGTGGCCTAAGGCTTTACAAAAGAAAACAGAAAAGGCGGCACTGTTGCAAGCAACAGAATATTATAAGGCTATTACGAATAGCGATATATCACGAGTTGATAATGTAAAACGTAATGCAGAACGAGCAAAGAGAATTATGCGTTCCTATGCTAGGCATCAAGGGGCACAAGCAAGTATTGCAACAATACTTGCAGATATATCAACAAATGAGCCGGAAGATGTCAGTGATGAAACAATAGATTCATATCTCACTGCCTTGCGGAAAATATTCGTAATTGAGGATATGCCTGCGTGGAATCCCAACTTAAGGAGTAAAACTGCTGTTCGCACATCAGATACAAGGTACTATGTTGACCCGTCAGTTGGCGTGGCTGCTCTTGGTCTTGGTCCTAATGATTTGATTAATGACCTGAATACATTTGGGTTGTTTTTTGAAACAATGTGTGTCCGGGATCTTCGGGTTTATGCAGATGCCCTGGATGGTTCTGTTTATCATTATAGAGACAAGAACGGTTTGGAATGCGATGCTGTGGTACATCTGCGTAATGGTTCGTATGGTCTTATTGAAATAAAATTGGGTGGAGAAAAGTTGATTGAGGACGGCGCAAAAACCTTAATGGCTCTTTCAAATATCATAGACACCTCCCGAATGAAAGCCCCTGCTTTTTGTATGGTGCTGACAGGTGTTGGTGACTTTGCCTATAAACGAACAGATGGAGTGTATGTTGTGCCGATTGGATGTTTGAGACCATAAGTTTTGATATTCAGAACATTAATCAATGATTCGTTAAAAACTTAATAATCATATAATACTCAATTACTTACATATGCGATGGCCCGTTTCCTGGTAGCTTAACAGCACCTCGCGGGCGGCATAGAACAAAGCCGAAAAAAGTGTTAAAATTGGGTGAAAATAACGCTTGAGAATTAGGATAAGTGCCTGATTTTTAGTAATTTAGAAGCAACAACAAATCCAGTTGCTTTTATGAAAATCAAGACACTTACCCAGCTTAGAGAGATGATTGCGTCAGCCCTCAAGAGCCAGAAAAATTTAAGCAAATCTTTTCATACTTTCTTCATCGAAACCATGGAACTCATGCTCACGCATACCGGACGACTCAACTTCACC
>DCKG01000013.1 GCA_002320605.1 Bacteroidales bacterium UBA1680
AAGGGATGGATCTCTCTGTCGGTTCAACCAAAACCCTCCTGCATAACGCCGCAATGGTGGATCGATTTATTGCAATGTCCGGAAAATCCCCGAACATGCGATTTAATAACACTGATTTCAAAGAACTTTTATTCTACGGCGTCCGCGCCGGGGCGTAACTTTTATAAAATTAACGAACTATTGAATTTATGATTATTGTTATAATCTTTTTGATATGAATGATTCGCGACTATTATCATCATGCTCCCGCAGACCAGCCATACTATAGCCAGCCACATGAAAGCGAAATCCAGACCTACGCTCTGCTTTAGGGCGCCCAAAATGACCGGAGCCAGCGATCCAACTCCGAATCCTATCATTATCATAACGCTAGAACAAGATGAATGCAGGCGTTCTGGAGTGACATCGTAGAGGACAGTGTATGTGTTGGCATCGAAGAAAGCCCTGAAGAAACCGAACCCAAGAAGCCCGAAGTATACTAGCCATATTATTTTGCTGGAACTCATGATAACCAGGAATGGAGCGCCCAGGATCAATCCTGCTGCCTGAAGGAGCATTCTGGTTTTGTGATTCTTCCTTCCGAACTTGTCTGAAAGTGATCCGGCGATCAGTATTCCGAAGAAGGCAGCGAGATGGGTATAGAACATGGAATTGAAGCCTGCGCTGGCTAGGCTCTGACCAAAATTCTCATGCAGGAATGTCGGCATCCAAGTCAGATAGCCGGTAAGTACGAAGATGAGTCCACTGAAGCCTAATGTGAGCATAAGGGCTGTAGGAGTAGAGAATACAACCTTGAATCCTTCAAAGAAGTTCAGCTTATGGTCGGCCTCCTCAGAATCTGCAGCCTTTTTGTCCTTGAGCCTGAATATCATTATGATACCCCAGATGATGCCGACTGAGCCGAAGATTAGGAAAGAGTACCTCCAACCATAGGCATCTGCTATTATGCCTGCAAACCAGCCAGAAAGAATGACTCCGATGTAGTAGGCGGTCTGATGAATTGACATGGCGAGCGCCCTCGTGTCCGTGTGATATTGTCCCAGCAGCGAATAGTTGGCCGGACCGAAGAAGGCTTCTCCCCCACCTGTAGCCAGACTTCTTAACAGGACTAGAGTGATGAAGCTGCCGGCCAAGAATGTCCCTGTCGTCGCTAGACTCCAAAAAAGCAGGCTGATGGTGCACACCCATTTTTTTGAAAATCTATCGCCTGCCCAGCCACCAATCGGAACCATGATGGCATAGAAAAGATTGAAAAGGGTAGCAATGAGGCCAATTGAGGTGTCGGACAAGCTCAGTGAATCCCTTATGGCGGGTAGTACTGTGTTAAATACCTGCCTGTCTGCTTGGTTGAGAAGGTATGCCACCCAAAGGATGACTAGCACTTCCCATCTGTACTGTTTCTTGTTAGCGTACATCTTCCGTGATTTGTCTTGCGGATTTGCCGGTGCTGTTCCACATAAGTGTGTTGTAGTGTGGTGCAAATGTAGTCCTTTATTTTCTTAAGTCAAAAAATTTTTAAAATTATTTCTAAATTTGTAATTGAAATTAGCTTATCGCACCTAACGAGTATTCTCCAAGGTACCGAAGCTTAATGTTTTTTGTTTGTGCTTAAGCCTCGTAGAAGGCGGCCGCTTCTGAGTTTCCTTGAATATATTCACAACCGCACCAATCGCTATGCATATCGCTTCGTCAAGTTCTATGACAATGACTTCAGATGCCATGTCGGCATCCTCCTCGATGGAGTTCAGGCTCGGATCCTACAATCTGAGGGTGAGCTACCTCGACACTGACGATGACAACGTCTGGCCTGTCCGCAGGCCGCGCCTGATGAAATCCATCAGGGACAACGCTTTCGATGTGGCCGGTCTTCAGGAGGCAGATGCCCGGATACAAGCGGATTTGAAGGATGAGTTCGGAGACACTTACTCTTTCTGGTTCTTCAGTCCGTACAGTAAAGACGGAACGGGGGACAAGGCTCACGGCATTATGTTCAGGACTTCTAATTTCGAGATTTCCGTGAAGCGTTTCTTTTGGGCTTCGGACACGCCTGCTTTCTGTTCTATGGCCGATGTCGGGCCTAAAGGGGATTACAAAAGGGGAGGTTGCTGCGCCGTGCTAACGCACATCGCCTCCGGAATACGCTTCTTCCTGATGTGCACGCACGCATGCTATAACGAAGAGCCGAACTCAAGGTATGCCCGGGTCTATCAGTTGATGGAGTCTGAATATAATCCCGAAGGTCTGCCTTCATTCTTTGTCGGGGATATGAACGCTGAGCCGGAATCCGAGGCTTCCCGTCTTTACCGGCGGTATTGGAATGATTCATTTCTTACGGTTGCCCAGTCTTCTCGTAACGGACTTGCGAACACGTATAATGGTTATGAGTGTCCTGTTGGAAGGAGCCGCATAGACTACCTTTATTATAGAGGTAAAGGGATCAATGTGCGGGCGTACAACTGCGATGGTTCGCTTTATGGTGGGAAGTATGCCTCCGATCATTTTCCGATAACTGCCGACATCATAATCAGCGGGAATGCTTAAACGACATCGGCTGGGGAGTTGACCCGGAAGTAATTTATCTCTGACATCGCTGAAAAATATTCTTTGCATTCGTCAATTTCCGGGGCAATTTAGTTGTTAATTCTATTTTTTTATAAATTTTAGTAATATATTCCATTGTTTTAAATTTTATTGGGATGTATTTCTAGGAATTCTAACTTTGTATTAGAATGATTCTTTCAGACGAAATACGCAAACGCATCCTCATCTTGGATGGGGCCATGGGGACTATGCTGCAGAAGCACGGCCTGCAGGGCAACAATGAAAAATTCAACCTTTCGAACCCAGAGGAAATACTGAATATTCATAATGAATATATTGAAGCAGGTGCTGATATAATTGAAACTAACACATTTAGCGCCAATAGACTATCTCAGATGCAATACGGGCTGGCGGACAGGGCTTATGATCTGGCTAGAGCGGGTGCTTCAATCGCCAGGAAGGCTGCTGATGAGGCTGCCGGAAGAACGGCTGGCGAGCCAAGGAAGGTCTGGATAGCAGGCAGCATGGGACCCACGGGGAAATCCCTGTCGCTAGCCCAGAACCTATCAGACCCTACCGAGCGGCCATATTCTTTCGACGAGATGGCCGAAGCATATTCCGAACAGGCTCGGGGGCTGATTGACGGCGGAGCCGACCTCCTTTTGCTGGAGACTTGCTTCGATGCGCTAAACACGAAGTCTGCCTTGTACGCAATCCGCAATATTTCTTCAGACATTCCCATTATCGTCTCTGTCTCCGCCAGCGACAAGAGCGGGAGGACTCTGACCGGTCAGACCATAGAAGCCTTCTACCATTCCGTATCACACGCAGGCCTACTGGCATTCGGGCTGAACTGCTCTCTTGGCGCTGAAGATCTTGCGCAACTGGTAGCAGAGGCATCTGCATGGGCTGAATGTCCTCTGATTTGTTATCCGAACGCCGGGCTCCCGAACGAGATGGGCGAATATGACGAAAAGCCTTCTGAAATGGCCTCGGCTATAAAGAAAATGGCTTTGGATGGAAACCTGAACATTGTCGGCGGCTGCTGCGGAACGACTCCGGAGCATATTCTCGCAATAGCCGAGGCTGTCCATGGGATAAAGCCTCGCTCTGCTGCGGAACGTTCAAGCATTCTTTATGTCAGCGGTCTGGAATCGGTGGAAGTAGACAAGGAGAAAAATAATTTCACGAATATCGGCGAGAGGACGAACGTAGCCGGCTCCAGGAAATTCGCCAAACTCATTTCTAGCGAGGATTACGAAACTGCGCTTCAAGTAGCTGCGAATCAGATAGAAGTCGGAGCGACTATCATTGACGTGAACATGGATGATGCCATGCTGGATTCGACACTCGAGATGACGAAATTCCTCCGCTGGATTTCCAGCGATCCTGCCGTCGCAAAAGCTGCGATAATGATTGACTCCTCGCACTGGGAGACTATTCTGGCAGGATTGAAGAACGCTCAGGGTCGTTGCATCGTGAACTCCATTTCGCTTAAAGAAGGCGAAGAGACATTCCTGAACAAGGCCTTGGAAATAAAGGCTCTGGGCGGAGCCGTGATCGTCATTGCCTTCGACGAAGAAGGGCAAGCTACAACTTACGAAAGGAAGATAGGAATATGCCAGAGGGCATATTCATTGCTAACTGAAAAGGCCCATTTGGAGCCGTCCGACATCATATTCGACGTAAATGTGCTTCCAGTAGGCACAGGCATTCCGGATCATGCCAGATACGGGGTGGATTTCATCGAGGCGGTTAGGTGGATAAAGCAGAATCTGCCAGGGGTCAGGACTTCCGGCGGAATATCCAACCTGTCATTCTCGTTCAGGGGCAACAATGCCGTGCGTCAGGCCATGCATTCGGTATTCCTCTATCACGCCATCAATGCCGGGCTGGACATGGGCATAGTCAATCCTGCAATGCTGGAGGTATATGATGACATAGAGCCGAGCCTGCTGCGCTGCGTCGAGGACGTTATTCTGGACAGCGCCCCAGAGGCAACCGAAAGGCTTATTGAGAAAGCGAATGCCATGCAAAATGAGATGTTGAATCAAGCTCAGCATGACAATGCAGCATTGCAGTCTACCTCCGGTAATTCCGAACTTGACTCAGTACCCATTCCAGTAGAAGAACGCCTCGCCAATGCCCTCGTGAAAGGGGGATCCCCTACGTTGCAAGCCGACGTAATGGAAGCACTGCGTGAGAAAGGCCGCGCAGTGGACGTAATCGAGGGTCCGCTCATGAACGGCATGGCGAAAGTCGGGAAACTGTTCGGCTCCGGGAAAATGTTTCTTCCTCAGGTCGTAAAGTCGGCAAAAGTCATGAAGACCGCTGTCGCCATACTGCAGCCTTACATGGAGGAGGATTCCAACTATCAAACCTCACAGGAAGAACAATCCTCAGGACAGCCGAAAAGGAAAGGCTCTCAGCCTCTGAAAAAAGCTAAGCCCACCATCGTCATGGCCACGGTCAAGGGCGACGTGCACGACATAGGAAAGAACATAACAAGCATAGTAATGACCTGCAATGGACTGAACGTCATTGATTTGGGAGTAATGGTGCCCAAGGAAGCCATACTGGCGGAAGCAGAGAAAGTCCATGCTTGCCTGATAGGGGTCAGCGGGCTGATCACCCCTTCACTCTACCAGATGGAAGAGCTTTGCAAAGAAATGGCTTCCAGGAATATGACTACTCCGCTCCTGATCGGAGGGGCGACGACATCTGCCCTGCACACTGCCGTCAAGCTGGCTCCGCTTTACAGCCACGTATTCTATGGCAGTGATGCCTCTTCGAGCGCCGTCCTTGCCAGCAGGCTGGTTTCCGACAGGGATGCCACCGAGGCGGCAGAGCATGAGGCTCAACGCAAACTGCGAGAGCTGTATAAGCAGAGGCATAAGCCTGCAAGTGCTCAGAAGCCAGAGCCTTACCCTGCGAGGAGCTATGTCGTAGGCAATATATTCCAGAATATTAATGCAAGGCATCTTTCAATGGACGAAACACTTCCGTACTTCGACTGGAACCTGTTCTTCACCATCTGGGGAATGAAATCGCACGACACGGAAGAGGCGCGGAAACTAAAGGACGAGGCCACCGAGATGATCCGGAGGATGAAGCAGTCTGATGAATGTGTTACGACGCTCTGCGCCAGATTCGATGCTTGCCATGCCGAGGGGGATGACATAGTGGCGAAAGAATTCCGCCTGCCGATGCTGAGGCAGCCAGGAGGCCATTCCCTTTCCGATTTCGTCGCTCCCAACGAATATGGATTCGACTCCCCCATGGGCATGTTTGCCATCAGCGTCCACGCATCCCGCCACCATGAAATCCCAACGTTCTCCGACAGTTCCCACCCGCAAGATGGTCAAACGCACTTCACCCATTCCCATCCGCAAGGCTGCAGCTGCGAAGCGTGCAACAATGAATATTCCTCATTGCTGGAACGCTCGGTCCGCCTGACTCTCGCCGAGGCCGCTTCACAGTGGCTTGACTCCTGGATTGAAAACCGCCTAGGACAAAGATTTCCGGAAACCACCTCGCCAGAAGCGACATCGGAGAAAAGAGTTCTGACGCCGGACGGCAGGAGCATCAAGGTAATCAAACCGGCGGCAGGCTATGCATCCTGCCCGGACCACACTCTGAAACGAGACATTCTACGACTTCTTCCGGAAAGCGACAAGCTTGGGATAACCCTTCTTGACAGCTGCGCCATGATTCCGGACTCGACCATCTGCGGCCTCATATTCACGCATCCGGACGCATTCTACCCCGATATCCGCCACATCGGTGAAGACGCCGTCAGCGAATATGCCTCTCACCGAGGCCTCTCCGACACCGAAAGGAACATCTTCCTCAGCCACCTGATCTAACCAATCACCCACATAGCCTCGCCCCACGCCAATCTTATCATATACAGGGGGGGGGTGAATAATTGCTATGTATAAAACGGGCAAAACTAGGTTCATATTAGGCAAATTTCGATATTGTTTGCAGTTCTAATTTCTTTATTTTTAAATTTGCATGAATGTTAACAATATTTTGCGGCCGCTTTAGCAAAAATTATGACGAATAAGACTATTGGCTACGAGTTTACGATAGTTGTCCCAGTGTATAACGAGGAGGACAATATGGAGAGGCTGGAAAAGACTCTGGCCGATTATATCCAGAAAGCGGTGCGGAAGGCCTGCGTTCTGTTCGTGAACGATGGGTCGAAGGATATGAGCCTCGAAGGAATAAAGGCCGCATGCGAGCGGAACCTGGATTTCTATTACATAAGTTTCGTTAAAAACTGTGGGCTGAGCGCTGCAATCAAGGCAGGATTCGACTATTGCGAATCAAAACTCGTGGGTTACATCGATGCCGACCTGCAGACTGCTCCGGAAGACTTCAACCTGCTACTGAAGGACATCGACCGCTATAGCATGGTCATAGGGATAAGGGCGAATCGCAAAGACTCATTCTTCAAGAATATGCAGTCGAAAATCGCCAACGGTTTCCGGAAGATGATGACGCACGATGGCGCCACAGACACTGGATGCCCGTTGAAAGTCTTGCACGCAGATGTGGCGAAACGCATTCCAATGTTCAAGGGGATGCACCGATTCCTTCCTGCGCTGGTGCTGCTGCAAGAAGGCGGCTCTTACGAGCAGGTTCCGGTGAGGCATTTCCCCCGCACGGCAGGAAAATCCAAATATCATCTTTGGAACAGGCTTATCGGCCCATTCAATGATTGCTTCGCATACAGATGGATGAAGCCTCGTTACATCAACTACAAGGTCGGCGACGACAACATCTCCACGGCAGGCGGCCAAGGGCTGAGCCAGACTGAATCCTGAAGCCAAACCGCAATGAGTGAATAATATGTTCCAAGGGATACCAAACTGGCTGATATTCACGATCGGGTTCATAGCCCAGTTTTTCTTCACTGCGCGCACGCTGCTGCAGTGGTTTCTGTCAGAAAAAGCCAAGAAGGTATCCTCCCCCACCTCTTATTGGATTTTCAGCGTCATAGGCTCCTGGACCATGTTTTTCTACGGAGTCTTGCGAAACGACTTCTCGATCATCCTCGGACAGCTGATTTCATATTACATCTACCTCTGGAACCTGAATGCGAAAGGAGTTTGGAAGAAGCTTCACGCCATTCTTAAAGCTGTGCTCCTGCTCACCCCTGTTGCTGCCGTGATTCTTCTCTTGAAAGATGCCGGTTCGTTCCTCAGCAAATTCCTCAACAATGCAGACATACCACTCTGGATGGTCATCTATGGCTCCGCAGGGCAGATAATATTCACTCTGCGCTTCATCTACCAGTGGGCATATTCAGAGAAGAAACATGAATCCGTCCTGCCTGCAGGGTTCTGGATGATAAGCCTCTTAGGCTCGGCAGTCATAATCTCTTACGGGATATTCAGAAAAGACCCTGTGCTCATTCTAGGGCAATCCTTCGGCTTCATCGCCTACACTCGCAATCTAATGATATGGTATTCTTCAAAAAAGAAAGCGAATGCCGAAAAGCAATGACAGCATTTTGAGAAGACATCCCCTTCCCTTTGTCTTCCTCACGGTGATAATATGTCTCATGCCTATCTTGACGCATAGGGATTTCACTCCGATGAACGAGCTGCGCTATCTTAGCATTGCAGACGAGATGATTGAGAACAACCATGTATTCATATTAACAAATCATGGCGAGCCATACGCAGACAAGCCTCCGCTTTACATCTGGCTCATCATATTGCTAAAAAAACTCGCCGGCAGCCACAACATATTCTTGCTTAGCATGTTAGGTCTGATTCCCGCATTCATCACCGTCGCCGTGCTAGACAAGTGGATATTCGTGGATGACAAGCAAAACGCTCGTGACAGGACTGCGATGGCGCTGATGCTATGCTCTTCGAGCCTTTTCCTCACCCTCAGCTTCTATTTCAGGATGGACATGATGATGACCATGTTCATAGTGCTGGCGCTATATTCATTTCATCTAATGTATTCAGGACGGGGTAACTCTAAGCTTCAGAGCTGGCTGCTGCCGCTTTGGATATTCCTAGCCATTTTCACCAAGGGTCCTGTCGGCTTGCTGATGCCAATTCTGGTGATTCTGGTGTTCCTGCTCATGAAAAAAGAGGCGAAGAAACTGGGAAAATATTTGGGGATTAAGACATTGGGCGTTATAGCAAGTCTCTGTGCTCTCTGGTTCCTGGGAGTGGTGGCCGAGCCGGGTGGGAAGGAATATCTGTACGACCTCACGGTACACCAGACTTTTGGCAGGGCGGTGAACTCCTTCCACCATAATGAGCCAATATATTACTATCTTAAGAATATATGGCTGACTATCTTTCCTTACAGCATTCTGGTCTTCCCTGTGCTTTTCGCAGGTCTCCTAGCCCCACGCAAGATGAAGACAGCAGAGAAGTCGGACAACGAAAAAATATTCCTAATAAGCCTTTGGGGCACTTTTCTGATGCTAAGCATCATTAGCTCAAAGCACATCCTCTATTTGACGCCTCTGGTGCCATTCGCCATCTACGGCTTCTACCTCACCGTGAAACGCATGGGGTGGCAGAGATGGATGAATGTTCTGCTCGCAATCACGGCAGGGATCATCTGCTTTACGGCAATTGCCCTGATAATAGTTTTCAGAACCGACTCCATCCCTGTCCTGCATAAGATTCTGAGCGGCTATCCTTTCCTTCAGAGCAATTTCACGACCGCGACCCTAGCCATGATGCTGATCGGCGGCGCAATGTCGCTCATAATGCTGTTCTGGAAGCGACAATGGCAGAAAAGCATAATCTGGATAGCGTTAGGATGGCTTCTGGCAGTATATGCAGCATCCTTCCAGATGAGCCAGATTAATGACATCATAGGCTACGGGAATTTCTGCAAGGCCATTCCTGATGGGACGAATGTGGCTGCCATAAATGTCAGGAGGCCGGAGAACATCGACGTTTACATCCACAGGGAGATTGCAAAGGACTATGCTCAGGACACTACCGCTTTCAAAAACGACTTGGCAGATGGGACATTGCAGAAACCTGTGACTCTGATAATTTCGGACAAGATGCTCAGAAATGGCTTTCTAGGATGGTGCGAGCAGAATGGAAGCCTGTTTGACTGGCACGGCTCGTACGCCTTGGTTTTCTTCGGAAATGAGCAGAATGTGGTTCCTCCCGCTTCCGAAAATCCCTCATAAAGACTAACTTTGCCTTGCTAATTTTTTACGAATATGAAAATTCTGGTTACTGGAGCAGCTGGCTTCATTGGTTCCGCATTATGCAGGGCGCTCGCAGAAAGGGGCGACGAGGTCGTCGGGCTGGACAACATGAATGATTATTACGACGTGTCGCTGAAATATGGGAGACTGGAAGCCAACGGACTGCGCAGGCCTTTCATAGAAGGGGACATCGTAAAGAGCAATGAATATGCTAACTTGCGTTTCGTGAGGATGGACCTCTGCGACAAAAAGGGCATAGATTCGCTTTTCAAGAAGGAAGGTTTCGACAAGGTCATGAACCTGGCGGCTCAGGCAGGCGTGAGATATTCCATCACAAACCCATATTCTTATATTAAAAGCAACATAGAAGGCTTCTTCAACATTCTGGAGGCGTGCAGGAATTTCAAGGTAGGGCATCTGGTTTTCGCTTCTTCAAGTTCGATTTATGGCGACCAGAAAGAAGTTCCGTTCAGGGAGGATTTCAAGACCGACTTCCCCGTCAGCCTTTACGCTGCCACCAAGAAATCAAATGAACTGTTGGCATATTCCTACACTCGTCTTTATGGTTTTTCAGCGATAGGGCTGCGCTATTTCACCGTGTACGGCCCTTGGGGCAGGCCGGACATGTCTCCTATGCTGTTCGCCACGGCAATCAGCAAAGGAGAGCCCATCAAGGTGTTCAACAACGGAAACATGATGAGGGACTTCACTTACATCTCCGACATTGTCAGCGGCACCATAAAGGCTATTGATTACGAACCAGGCAGGGCTGCGTCCAATGAGACCGGGTATTTCAAGGCGTACAACATCGGCTGCTCTCAGCCGGTCAGGCTCATGGATTTCATCAACGAGATTGAATCTGCGATGGGCAAGCCTGCCGAAAAGATATTCCTGCCAATGCAGCCCGGAGACGTGCTTCAGACTTATGCAGATACCTCTGCCCTCGAGCATGACCTCGGCTACAAGCCATCCGTGACGCTCCACGAAGGCATAGGCCGGTTCATAGAATGGTTCAACTCCGACCGCAATCCCCTCAGGCCATAATCTTAAGATTGCCGACACCATCCAACTTCGAGCAGGTCGGAAAAAGGGCAGGTGCATATTCACAATCATATTCTTAAACACAGGTTTTTGGACTTGGCCCGTAATGTGACTACCTTTGCATTATGGAGATAATTATCAGGAATGCTGTGCCTTCGGACACTGAGTTCATCGCCTGGACGGTGATGACGGCCATCGGAACCGAATGGGACGACATGGACCGGGCGCTGCCTATGTGCCAGGCAGAAGACACCTTATACTCATGGAAACACGCACGCATCGCCGTCACGGAAGATGGGACAATAGCTGGCTGCCTGATTTCATACCCGGGAGAAATCTACGAGCGGCTTCGCGACAGAACTTGGAAACGCTTCCTAGGCAACGTTGAGGAGAAAACCCTGCGTCAGAAATTCGAGAGCGAGACATTTCCGGGAGAATATTACCTGGATTCGCTTGCCGTAAAACCTGAATGCAGACGGCACGGCATAGCTCGGCTGCTGATGAAAGACGGAATCGCAAAAGGCTGCGCTCTAGGGTTCAGACGAATCACGCTTATCGCAAAGTCGGCCTCACCTGCTTTACTCGCATACTACGGCGGCATGGGCTTCGTGGCTGAAAACCGGATGACATTCTTCGGCGAAGACTATACCAGGATGGCATGGAAAGATGCCAAGGCTGGTCAATGACACGTGTACTGAGCCCTTTGATTTTTATCTTTCATAAGATTCTCATTGCGATATGCGCACAGGCCTCGGCATCGGCAAGCGCATGGTGATGCTTCTCTAGCTTATATCCGCAAACAGCAGCGACCGTCTGAAGCCGGTGATTGGGCAAGGCATTTCCGAAGTGCTTACGAGATGCAGCGAGGGTATCGTAGAACTCATAGTCAGGGTAATCCATCTGATACACCTTGAAGACTTCCTTGAGGCAACCTTCATCGAACGGGCTGTTGTGTGCCACAAGTGGCAGTCCTCCTATTTTAGGTTCTATCTGACTCCATACTTCAGGGAATACAGGCGCATCCTCCGTGTCCTCCTCCGACAGTCCGTGAACCTGCTGGCAGAACCATTGATAGTACTCTGGCTCTGGATGAATCAGACTGTAGAATGAGTCCACAATCTCGCCATTGCGCACGATTACTACTCCCACGCTGCACACGCTGCAACGGCATTCATTTGCCGTCTCAAAATCTATTGCTACGAAATCCTTCATAGACCATAATTCTTTGCCATAGCGACCACATCATCCATCTCCTCAACGCAATAAGCCTTTGAATATATTGACTAAAGTTATCTGAGTGGCAAATTTAGTCAATAATTGCGGGAATATGCCTACCTTAGCGAAAATGTCTGCAAGAAGTTTCATGATGGACGAGCTTATCTCAGGCCTGCCTGTGAGCGGCATCGCATCCCAAGTCAATGCGATGCTTGCAGAACATGGGCGCCTTGTGGTGACCGCTCCTCCGGGAACGGGGAAGAAACATATTTAAATATTTTCCATCGGAAAATTTTGTAATTAATATTTATTACGTATATTTGCAAAGTTTTCCAATGGAAAATAAATAAAATTAAGCTTAATATGAGAACAAAATTATTGATCTTGTCCGCCATGGTCCTGATGATCGCCGGATGCAACGCATCTGCAAACAACCAGAAGAAACAGTCCGATAAAGACCAGCAGGCTCAGACGGCACAGGAAGCAAAAAAGGAGACAAAGAAAATGAAAGTTCAAGAATTGAATGTAGCTGATTTCAAGCAGAAAGTAATGGATTACGATAAGCACCCGAATGAGTGGGTGTTCGCCGGGGACAAGCCGGCCGTGATAGATTTCTATGCCACGTGGTGCGGACCGTGCAAGGCCACGGCCCCGAACATAGAGAAACTCGCCGAGAACTATGCAGGCAAGCTGGATGTATACAAGGTGGATGTCGACAAAGAGCCAGAGCTTGCAGGTCTGTTCGGAATACGTTCTATTCCTACGATTATATTCATCCCTATGACTGGGGATCCATCCATTCAGGTCGGTGCGATGAGTTACGCCCAGCTGAACGACGTCGTGAGCAAGATGATGAAATGACACAATGGACAATCATTGCATTTGCGAGATTCGGAGAATATACAGAGCCATAGGAGCTTTCGAGGTAGAACTCGAGAAGCTCCTTGGCCTTAATATCAATGAGGCAATGCTGCTCTGTCTCCTGTCCGAGAAAAAAAATCTGGCAGCTGGAGACATTTCTGCAGAGCTGGGACTGACATGTTCCAATGCATCGAAAGTGATTGCCTCAATGGAGAAATCAGGGCTCGTTCTACGGAAAACCTCCAAGCAGGATGGCCGCAGCATGACATTCAGCCTCAGCAAGAAAGGGACAGCCCTGCTGGATAAGGTGCATTGCGATAGCATTCAGGTTCCAGACGAACTCCGGAGTTTTGTTTCCAAGGATTCGAAGATCTTAGGGTAAATATTCCGGTGTCCTTCACGCCCTCTCTTCGGAATAGCTATTTCGGCAAAATATTCCTACATTTGTCTCTGCAATAACACGCATCTGGGATGTTTAAGATTTTATCGAAGAAAATGCTGACGCATAACGTCTGCGAAATGGATGTATCAGCTCCACGAATAGCGAAAGCCGCAAAGCCTGGACAGTTCCTGATTGTGCGAGTGGACGAGAAAGGCGAACGCATTCCGCTGACTATCAGCGATTACGACAGAGAGAAAGGCACAGTCACGATTGTGACTCAGGAAATAGGCGCATCCTCAACGGCGCTGGTTGCAAAAGAGGCAGGCGACTATTTCGCCGATGTGGTCGGGCCTCTCGGGAATCCATCCGAATTCGTGAACAAGAGCGATGAAGAGCTACGAGGGCGGCGCTACATATTCATTGCAGGCGGAGTTGGAACAGCCCCGGTATATCCTCAGGCGAAATGGCTACACGAAAAGGGCGTCGCAGTGGATGTGATCATCGGCGCAAGAAACAAAGACTTATTCATATTCACAGATAGAATTGCCGCGGCTTGCGACAACCTTTATCTCTGCACGGACGATGGCTCGGCAGGGTTCAAGGGCGTTGGCACTGCCATGCTGGAGAAGCTTGTGGCAGAGGGTCATGAATACACCAAGGCCGTCGCCATCGGGCCTATGATAATGATGAAGTTCGCGACTGTGACCTGCAAGAAGTTAGGTATACCTATTGACGTGAGCCTCAACACTTTAATGGTCGATGGCACCGGAATGTGCGGTGCCTGCAGGGTTTCGGTCGCCGGGAAGACGAGGTTCGCCTGCGTAGACGGGCCTGAATTCAATGGATATGACGTCGATTTCGATGAGGCTTTGAGGAGGCTTGGGCAATACAAGAGCGAAGAAGCCGAGGCTAAGGCAAAAATAGGAATATAATTATGGCTGAAAGAATATCTCGTACTCCCGTCAGGGAGCAGGACCCGAAAATCAGGGCTCATAATTTCGACGAAGTCTGCTATGGCTTCAATGCTGAGGAAGCGGCTCGTGAGGCTTCCAGATGCCTCCATTGCAAGAATCCTCGCTGCGTGGGCGCCTGCCCAGTAGAAATCAAGATTCCTGAATTCATTGCGAAAATCGTTGCGGGGGATGTTTCTGGCGCCGCTGCAGTGATAGCCGAAGACTCTTCCCTGCCAGCAGTCTGCGGCCGTGTCTGCCCCCAGGAAACTCAGTGCGAAGGCAGCTGCATCCTGGGCATTAAGGGCGAGCCGGTCGCCATCGGCAAGCTTGAACGGTACGTCGCAGACAATGCGCCAGAGTCCAAGCCTGAGATCGCACCAAAGAACGGCCATAAAGTAGCAATCATCGGTAGCGGTCCTTCAGGACTAGCCTGCGCCTCAGACCTTGCCAAGATGGGATACGACGTGACAATATTCGAAGCCTTGCATAAGGCTGGAGGCGTTCTTGAATATGGAATACCGGAGTTTCGTCTGCCGAAAGAGAGAGTGCTTCGCAGGGAAATCGATGAGGTAAAAGCTCTCGGAGTGAAGATCGAGACCGACGTGATAGTCGGCAGGACAGTCACTATCGACAGCCTGATGGGCAACGAAGGCTTCGAGGCGGTTTTCGTAGGAACAGGAGCCGGACTGCCTAGGTTCATGAATATTCCGGGAGAAAATTTGAACGGGGTTTTCTCTGCCAATGAATTCCTCACTCGCAACAATCTGATGATGGCCTTCAGGGATGATTACCAGACGCCTATCCATGCTGGCAAGAAATGCATAGTGGTCGGGGGCGGCAATGTGGCTATGGACTCTGCCAGGACTGCGCTACGTCTGGGAGCAGAAACTACCATAGTTTACAGGCGCACAGAAGTCGAACTGCCGGCTCGCCGTGAGGAAGTCGGACACGCCAAAGAGGAAGGCATAGAATTCCGAATGCTCACAAATCCGGTGGAGATTCTGGGCGATGAGAATGGCTGGGTTCGTGCCGTGAGATGCATCCGCATGGAACTTGGCGAACCAGACGAAAGCGGTCGCCGCTCCCCTATCCCGATTCCGGGCTCCGAGTTCGAGATACCTGCCGAGACCGTGATCATGGCTCTCGGCACATCTCCTAATCCATTGATTGCAAAGACTACCAGCGGTCTCACCGCTACCCGTAAGGGTGGAATCGAGGCGGACTCTGAGGGCAGGACCTCAAGGCCTGGAATATTCGCAGGCGGCGATGCCGTCACAGGCGCCGCCACCGTGATTCTCGCCATGGGCGCCGGTCGCAAAGCCGCAAAAGCCATCGACGAATATATTACCAATAAATAATAATGCTCCTGTTTCTTCTGGCGGCCATCGGACCAGCACTCCTACTGCTGTGGTACGTGTACAGCAAAGACACTAATCCAGAGCCTACTAGCCTTCTTTTAAAAGGCTTCTGCTTCGGCGGCCTTTCGGCGCTTCTTTCGACTCTCATCTCAGAGCCGCTGCTGAACATTGGGTTCTACACGTCCAATCCGACAAACATCGTAGAATCTTTCAAGATAGCGTTTTTCGGAGCGGCAATTCCGGAAGAGACAGCAAAGCTATTCATGCTATGGCTGTTGCTCAGGCATTGCAAAGAATTTGATGAAAGCTATGACGGGATAGTCTATGCCGCAACCATCGGCCTAGGCTTCGCCGCTTTCGAGAACGTGCTCTATCTCGTAGGTGCAGGAGCCAACTGGGTGGATGTGGCCGTGCAAAGAGCCCTGCTCGCAATCCCAGGCCATTTCGGATTCGCAGTTGCCATGGGGTATTACTACTCCCTTAATCACTTCAAAGGCTCCAGAGCGCCGAAAGGGACGAAAATCAAAATCTGGCTCATTCCAGTGCTTCTGCACGGAATCTATGATACGCTCTGTTTCATGAGCGATGTCCTCGCCCCAGGCTGGTCGGTGCTCATCACCATTGCA
This sequence comes from Bacteroidales bacterium UBA1680, assembly GCA_002320605.1. Taxonomy (GTDB): domain Bacteria; phylum Bacteroidota; class Bacteroidia; order Bacteroidales; family UBA932; genus Cryptobacteroides. Next base: position 16,185 of record DCKG01000013.1, read on the forward strand.
CTTATATATTTCTGCATCAAGATGTTCAATGTCACAAGAAGGCGGATTCAGCGAGAATCGGAGCATAATGCCTTCGTTGGTTCTGGCGACTCCGTCTTGCGCCACGGTTATGACGTCAACGAGGATTGGAGCGACAATCCTGAAGATCAGGATCCAGACGGATTCATCTAGTAATCTATTTGCCATTCCTCAGATGGCGGCGAAATCTGCAATTCGGTTGCAGAGAGAAAATTACTATATTTGCGTTCGCACGTAATGAATGTGCCGAATTGAGTTTTTGTCATGCTGAGGAAAATAGCAGCGATACCTATCATTCTGGCTCTGGCGATGATGACGCTTGTCACCGTCCTGCCTCACCATCACCATCAGACGATGACCTGCTTCGTCAAGGAGACATGGTGCTTAGATGGGCGCTGCCACGATCAGCACACCCAGCACCACGAGGCGGATCAGGAAGAGGACGAAAGCCATTGCGTGGCGCATGAGCAGTACATGCCGTCGGAGCGTCTGCATATTAATGAATATGTCATATTAATTAATAATAATAGTGGCATATCGAATTCGGTTCATAATGTCTCGATTTCTGAGGCAATGGCCTCTGCGGCCATTGCCTATTCTTCTAATAAGGCTCGTTCCGTTCCTTTGCGCGATGCTCCCGTTCTTTCATCGGCCGGGGCGAATGCTCCCCCGTTTCTTGCATAATTGTAACAGGTTTGGCGGCCAAATGGCCGTAAGGCAGACTCAATTAATGATTTAATAACAATAGCAAGAAAAATCAATGAAACGAATATACATTCTGATGGCACTCTGCGAGGTTCTGGCAGGGTGCGGAGATAGCGGGAATAAAGGCGAAACCCACGAACACGAAACGGAGACGCACGAATATGAGGCCGATGAGCATTCTCATGGTGACGGGATAGTGATTGAACCTGAAAAACAAGCTGCGCTGGGCATCAAGGCCGACACTGTGCGATTCCAAGAGTTCAGCGAAGTGATTCCAACAAGCGGAGAGGTGATCTCGGCGAATGGGGATGAAGTCACGGTTGTGGCAACGAGTACTGGAATCCTGAGCCTCAGCAACATGGCCGAAGGCTCAGCCGTCTCCAAGGGAGGAAAAATCGCCACGATTTCGACCAAGGCCATCGGCGGCGGCGACAGGCTCGCCAAGGCAAAGAGCGCCTACGAGACTGCGAAAAAAGAATTCGAGCGCGATGAGGTTCTGCTGAAGGACAACATCGTGAGCGAGAGTCACTATGACCAGAGCAAGATGGCTTACGAAAACGCCAAAGCAGAATATGACGCATTGACCTCTGGCGGGGTTTCAGACAAAGGCATAGTCGTCTCTTCCCCTATCGGAGGCTACGTTAAGAGCCTCGTCGCAAGTCAGGGCGAATACGTCGAGACCGGCCAGCCGGTAGCAGTCGTGAGCCAGAACCGCCGCCTGCAGCTCAAGGCAGATGTCTCTGAGAAATATTACGATAAGATAGCACAAATCACCGATGCCACGTTCAAGACATCATACGGCAATGAGACATATTCATTGAAAGACCTTGGTGGCAGGCTCCTGTCACATGGCAGAGCCTCGGCAGGCGATTATTATATTCCAGTCACATTCGAGTTCGACAACAGAGGAAGCATCCTCCCAGGCTCCTACGTCGAGATATTCCTGAAAGCAAAGCCTTTGCGCAAGGCTATCGTGGTGCCGCTAAGCGCAGTGGTTGAAGACCAGGGCGTGCATTACGTGTTCGTGCAGACGGACGAAGACTGCTTCGACAAAAGAGAGGTCACTCTCGGCCAGTCGGACGGCATCAAGGTTCCTGTCCTAGAGGGCCTGCGGGAAGGGGAGATGGTGGTAACCGAAGGAACCATCAAAGTCAAGCTTGCCTCCATTAGCGCAGCACCGGCGGGTCATAACCACAATCACTAGGCCTATGGAACAGCTGAACCGAGAAAGCGGGCTGCTCAACGGAATCATCCGTGGTTCCCTCAACAGCCGCTTGATAATCTTAGTGATAGCGCTATTGCTGCTAATTGCGGGCATCTATTCCACCATGCACATGGAGGTGGATGTGTTTCCGGACCTCAATGCTCCGACAGTCGTCGCGATGACAGAGGCCTCTGGAATGGCCCCAGAAGAGGTTGAAAGACTGGTTACCTTCCCAATTGAGACAGCCCTGAACGGTGCGACCAACGTGCGTAGAGTGCGTTCGGCATCTTCCACCGGATTCTCTACCGTGAATGTGGAATTCGACTGGGGCACGGACATATACAAGGCGAGGCAGGTAGTGTCGGAGAAAATCGCGATGGTCGGCGATGAACTGCCAGAAAATGTCGGGAAACCTACTCTTGGGCCGCAGTCTTCGATTTTGGGAGAGATGATGATAATAGGGCTCACTGCCGACACGACCTCGATGCAGGACTTGCGGACCATTGCTGATTGGACCATCAGGCCGAGGCTGCTCTCGACGGGCGGAGTGGCGCAGGTGTCGGTCATTGGCGGCGACATAAAGGAATATCAGATATTAATGAACCTTGGCAAGATGCGCCGCTACGGAGTGTCTCTGGACGAGGTAATCTATGCCGTCAAGGGAATGAATCAGAATGCCTCAGGAGGAATCCTTTATGAATACGGCAATGAATATATCGTCAGGGGGGTCCTTTCCACCAACGACATAGAGGATATGAAAAAAGCCGTAGTGAAGACGACCGGAAGCGGGAAGCCAATCACCCTGGATGCAATAGCTGACATAAAGATAGGCCCGAAAACCCCTCGCCTAGGCGTTGCTTCCAACGATGGAAAGCCAGCAGTCGTGCTGACCGTCACCAAACAGCCGAACGTCAACACTCTGCAACTGGACAAGAAGCTTGAATCCGCCCTAAGCGAGCTGCAATTGAATATGCCAGCAGACGTGAAGGTAAATTCGGAGATTTTCCGTCAGTCGAATTTCATCCGCAATTCTATCGACAACGTGAAAAGATCGCTGATTGAAGGCGGCATATTCGTAGTCATCGTACTGTTCATATTCCTGATGAACTGGAGAACCACTATCATCTCTCTAATTTCCATTCCGCTTTCCATCGTGATCGCATTGCTGACGATAAGGTGGATGGGCCTCACAATCAACACGATGAGCCTCGGCGGCATAGCAATAGCGATTGGCTCGCTGGTGGATGACTCGATCGTGGACGTGGAGAATGTGTTCAAGCGATTGCGGCAGAACAGGCAGAAACCCACGGAAGAGCAGCAGAACCCTCTGCGAGTGGTCTATGAAGCCTCTAAGGAAGTCAGAATGCCGATGCTGAACTCCACTCTCATAATCGTAGCGAGTTTCCTGCCACTTTTCTTCCTTTCGGGAATGGAAGGCAGGATGCTGAAGCCTCTGGGCATCACGTTCATAATTTCCTTGTTCGCTTCAACCCTAGTGGCTCTTACTGTGACTCCGGTGCTGAGTTCCTACCTGCTTGGGAATGCCAATAGCGATCGCAGCGGAAAGGAGCCTAGCCTCGTAAGATGGCTGAAAAAATATTACGAGAAGGCTCTGAAATGGTCTCTGAACCATAAGGCTGCGATTCTGATGCCTGTGGCAGCATTGCTGGTCATAGCGCTGATTATGTTCTTCTCGATTGGCCGCAGCTTCTTACCTGCGTTCAACGAGGGTTCGCTGACGGTAGCAATCAGCACTGTTCCGGGAATATCTCTGGATGAATCCGATGCGCTAGGCCATCAGGCTGAGGAAATCCTGCTGAGCATACCTGAAATCAAGACCGTTGGAAGGAAGACTGGTCGCGCTGAGCTGGCGGAACATTCTCTTGGCGTGAATACTTCGGAATATGACTGCCCGTTCGAACTAGGGAAGAGATCCAAAGCTGAATTCGTGGCCGAAGTACGACAGAAACTCTCCATGCTTCCAGGAGTGAACATCGAAATCCTTGGGCCAATAGCGCACAGAATCGATGAGATGCTGTCGGGAAGCAAGTCCAACCTCGCAATCAAGGTTTTCGGAACGGACCTAGGCAAGATGCACTCTCTAGGCTCTCAGATAAAGACTGCTATTTCAGCCATTCCTGAGATTACAGACATCAATGTGGAGCAACAGGTCGAGAGGCCACAGCTTAACATAGTGCCGAACAGGGAGATGCTCTCTCGTTACGGAATCTCGCTTCCAGAGTTCTCGGAGGCCATTTCAACAATGTTGGAGGGACAGGTCGTCTCGCAGGTTTACGAGGGGAACCGCTCGTTCGACCTAACGCTGAAAGTTTCCGACGATGCAAAGTCGTCGATCGAGAGGCTTGCGGATCTCACTCTGGATGCTTCTGATGGCAAGAAAGTGCCACTCAGCTACGTAGCCGACATAGTTTCTTCCGCTGGTCCGAACACTATCAACAGGGAGAACGTGAACCGCAAGCTGGTGGTTTCATGCAATGCCACGGGTGGCGAGCTGACGAAGGCGGTAGCGGCAATCAGGGAGGCTATCGCCGAGAATGTTCAGCTTCCCGAAGGCTACCGTATTGAATATGGCGGTCAGTTCGAAAGCGAGCAGAGAGCTTCGAAGACGATAGCCCTTGTCAGCATATTCAGCATATTCATAATATGCATGCTTCTATTCGGTGAATTTAAGAACATGACGCAGACTTTGGTTGTGCTGCTGAATCTGCCGCTCGCACTCATCGGTGGCATAATTTCCATCTATTTCACCGACGGCATCCTATCCATTCCGGCCATCATAGGATTCATCTCGTTGTTCGGAATCGCAACCCGCAATGGCATGCTGCTGATCGACAGGTACAACGTGCTCACCGGGCAGGGAGCTTCGAAGATCGATGCAGTGATGACCGGCTCCCTAGACAGGCTGAACCCTATCCTGATGACTGCGATCACGTCCGCCCTGGCACTGCTGCCGCTTGCCATCGGGGGGGATCTGCCTGGCAACGAGATTCAGTCCCCGATGGCGAAAGTCATCCTCGGCGGCCTGTTCACATCCACCGTCCTCAACGGCTTCGTCATTCCGATAATGTATATCATTACCAAGAAAAAGGATTCCGCTCCTGAAATTTAATTTTCCATGAATATGTTGACAAAAATATTAGAATACCCCGCATTCCGCTCTGTCTTGGCTTGCACCATCGGAGCGATTATGCTGGCACCCACCGCCCTTGCTCAATATTCCATAAAAGAGGTTCCGAAAGATCTTCCCAAGATTCCGATGCACTTTCAGGAAGTGCTGGACAGCATTGAGAAGAACAATCCTTCGTTGAAGACCGCACAGGCGGAAATGGAAGCCGAGAAGCTGACAAACAAAGGTGAGGCAATCCTGCCGAATCCCGAGGTGGAGTTCAATTACCTCTGGGGTGCGAACGGCATCGGGAACCGTCACGACGTTAGAGTCACCCAGTCTTTCGACTTTCCAACCATCTCCGGCATGAAGCATTCATGGGTGAAGGGCAAAGGCGAGCTGGCGTACTTGAAATACAAGGCCGAGAGACAAAACATACTGCTTTCGGCAAAACAAAACTGCATTGACCTCGTCTATTACAATGCTCTCGTGAAAGAGCTTTTCACCCATTTGGAACAGGCCAAGAGGCAAGTAAGCTCATTCGAGAAGAAGATAAAAGCCGGGGACGCAAACGTAATGGACCTCAACAAGGCCAAGGTGCATCTGACAAGCGTACAAGGCAAGTTTTCCAGGGCCGAGGTCGAGCGTCAGAGACTTCTGGCCGAGCTAAAGAGCATGAATGGCGGTAACCCGATAGACTTCAATGCCACCTACTACGAACTAGGAGAGGACTTGCCGACCGATTTCGAAGCATGGTTCCAAACGGCCTCAGAAAAAAGCCCTTCAATCCAGTACGTCAGGAAGGCGGTAGAGGTAGACAAGAAGCAGCTCTCAATCGACAAGACTTCATGGATTCCGGAGCTGTCGGTCGGATATATGAGCGAAATCGCCAAGGAGGATAAGTATAGAGGACTCACATTAGGCATCAGCATCCCCCTATGGACTAATGCCAATAAAGTGAAGCAGTCCAAAGCACGTCTGACCTCGGCCCAATCTCGCCAGACGGCTGCAGAGCAGCAATTCTACTACACGCTCCAGAGCCAGTATGCCGAAGCGGCCAGCCTGAAAGCGAACTCCGAGCTGATGCGTCAGGCGCTCACCGAGACTGACAACAGAAATTTCCTGCTTGAGGCGCAGTCGAAAGGCGAAATTTCGATGATTGAATATCTCGTAGAGATTGATCAGTACTACGAGGCCCTCGAACAGACCCTCGCCACTGAGCGCGACTACCGCCACTCCCTTGCCCAGCTAAATGCCGTTGAGCTGTAAACAGCCTCGCACCAAGTGGATTACCGGCGACCTGCGAAGAAGCCTATAAATTCTTACCCCATCACGACATCAAGAATCATCATTAGCGCGAAGCCAATAGCGAATCCGATGATGCCGATGTTGGAATGGCCTCCTTCGGCGGCTTCGGGGATGAGTTCGTCAAAGACTACGTAGAGCATTGCGCCTGCGGCAAATGCCAGGACATATGGAAGGATAGGGACAGTTATGCTGGTCAGCAATATTACCAAAGCTGCTCCGATTGGTTCAACGATGCCGCTAAGGCTGCCAATAACGAAAGATTTCCTCCTGGAATTCCCAGCGGCACGCATCGGCATGGAAATGATGGCGCCTTCCGGAACATTTTGGATTGCTATTCCTAGAGCCAGCGTCACAGCAGCAGCCATAGATATATTCGCAGATCCAGAAATGAACCCTGCGACAGCTGCGCCCACTGCCATTCCTTCCGGAAAATTGTGCATCGTCACGGCCAGAGTCAGCATAGCCGTCTTCGAAAGATGGCTCTTAGGACCCTCTTCGACGCCATCCGGGTGAAGGTGAGGGGTTATATAGTCGATAAGGAGCAGGACTGCGAAGCCGGCCAGCAAGCCTATCGTGGCCGGCATCACAGCCAGCTTGCCTCTGTCTGAGCACATTTCCATGCTCGGAATAAGCAGCGACCAGACCGATGCCGCTATCATGATCCCTGACGCAAAGCCCATAAGCCCTTTCTGGACATTCTGGCTTATCTCTTTCCTCATTACGAACACAAAGGCTGAACCCAAGGCAGTGCCAAGGAAAGGAATCAGCAACGAGGAAATGACTATAGATGTCGAAGCAGACATATTAAACTGCAGCGACGCATTCGATTTCAACCATTGCGCCCTTAGGAAGGGTTTTCACTGCGAAGGCACAGCGCGCTGGGAACGAAGCTTTAAAATATTCTGAATATACTTCATTCATGGCGCCGAAGTCTCCCATGTCAGCAAGAAACACGGTCGTTTTCAGCACCTTGCCGAGGCCACTCCCGCCCTCTTCCAAGATTGCCTGGAGATTCTTGATCGACTGCTCAGTCTGTGCCTTGATTCCTCCCTCAGGGAATGCCCCTGTGGCAGGATCGATTGGCAGCTGCCCTGAAACATAGATGAAACCATTGTGCTCGATTGCCTGGCTGTACGGTCCTATGGCAGCCGGTGCCTTAGAAGTAGAAATCTGTACCATTTGAAATTAGTTTGTACGAATATAGCCAAAACAATCATCACGACAAAATCAATTTCTATCTGACACAATGTCAGAAAATTCCGGAGGCACGAGAGTTGAAATTGCACCGGAATATTAAAAAAACATTAATTTAGAAACACAGAATCTTTGAATATGAAATACGTGGAATTTCCAGAAGACAATGCGGCCGACAAGGGCGGCGAGAATAAGAACAAGAGCAATAACAGGAATGCTTCTCAAGGCGGAAGCCCGTCAGGGGGCTGGTTCTGGACGATTCTCTGGACAATCCTGTTCCTTTTCCTTCTCAACGTGCTTTTCTTTCCAGGCGTGAAAGGCAGCAAGGTGGTTGAAACGGACTACGGCCAGTTCGTAAAGGACGTGAACGACAGCCTGGTAAGAGAAGTCGTGATAAAAGACAGCAAGGTCTATTACTCAAAAGGCGCCGAAGCCAATGACACGACCTATTTCACAGGCGAGGTCAATGACCCCGATCTGGTTAACCGAATCGTGGCAGCAGGAAGCCCCAATCCAGACGGCAAAATAAAATTCGTGAAGAAGATAGAGCAGAAGAACTCCCCTATCCTGGATTTCATCCTGTGGTGGATACTCCCAGCTCTCATTTTCTATCTGATCTACGTGTTCATGATGCGAAAGATCGCAAGCCGAGGCGGAGCCGGTGGGGGCATGGGCAATTTCATGTCTCTGGGCCAGAGCGGTGCCAAGGTCTACGCCGAAGACGACATCAAGACTCGGTTCTCCGACGTTGCAGGACAGGACGAAGCCAAGGAGAGCCTGATGGAAATGGTGGATTTCTTGCACAATCCTAAAAAATATACTGCATTGGGAGCGAAACTTCCTAAGGGAGCTCTTTTGGTCGGGCCTCCTGGCACCGGCAAGACCCTGATTGCAAAGGCTGTGGCTGGAGAAGCCGGGGTTCCGTTCTTCTCAATGTCAGGTTCCGAGTTCGTGCAGATGTTCGTCGGCATGGGAGCCGCCAAGGTACGCGACCTCTTCGAGCAGGCAAACAAGAAAGCCCCATGCATCATATTCATAGACGAAATCGATGCCATAGGCAAGAGCCGAGAAGGCAGCCTGAGCACGAATGACGAGCGAGAGCAGACTCTGAATCAGTTACTAACCGAGATGGACGGCTTCGACGCGAACAAAGGCGTGGTGATCCTCGCCGCCACGAACCGCCCTGACAGCCTGGACAAGGCGCTTCTGAGGCCGGGCCGGTTCGACAGGCGCATTCAGATGGAGCTTCCAGACCTCGAAGGCAGGAAAGCCATCCTGAAAGTGCATCTGAAGAATGTCAAGCATGAGGACATAGACCTCGGCGTAGTAGCAAGGGCGACAGCAGGCTCTTCAGGGGCTGACATTGCGAATATAGTGAACGAGGGTGCCTTAAGAGCCGTGCGCGAAGGAAAGACAGCCGTCACCACCGAAGACCTTGAGGAGAGCGTGGAAACAGTGATGGCAGGAGAGCAGAGGAAGAACGCCGTCATCTCGCCGGAAGAGAAAAAGATAATCGCCTACCACGAGATCGGACATGCGATGGTGGCAGCCGTGCAGAGCGATTCGGCCCCTGTGCATAAAATCACCATCATACCAAGGACATCCGGCGCTCTTGGCTACACGATGCAAGTGGACGAAGGCGAGAAATACCTCTACAGCAAGGAATATCTCACCAACCGCCTTGCTACGCTGACCGGCGGAAGGGTGGCTGAGGAATTGATTTGCGGCACATGCACTACGGGCGCATCAAACGACATCGAGCAAGCCACGAAGATGGCAAGGGCTATGGTTATGACCTACGGCATGAGCGACAGATTCGGAATGATGGCGCTGCAGACGAGGGGCAACTCCTACCTTGGCGGCGAGGGTCAGCTGGCCTGCTCCGACGAGATTGAGGCGCAGGTTGACGAGGAGGTGAGAAGCATGATCGCCGATGCAAAAGAAAAGGCGAAGCAAATCATCACCAGCCATATAGACAAAATGCACGAGGCAGCCAGCTACCTGATTGAGAAAGAAACCATCACAGGCGAGGAGTTCATGAATATATTAGATAAGAAATAGCGCTATGCTGAATATAACATATTGCCATTTTCATTTAATCTATTCATCGAAAACAACGGCTACCTTTCCGCATTTTCCGCTCGCCATGAGAGCGTATGCCTCGCTGCAATGCTCCAGAGTGAACTTATGCGTCACTAATTCGTCTGGATGGATTCCCCAGCGAGCAAGCCTCTCGACAAGTTCCTCCATGCGCCAGATGGACGTAACCCAAGAGCCATAGATGGTTTTCTGCGGATGCAGCATGTCAGGGCTGGGATTGAACTCCACGGTTCCGCCCTCGCCAATGAAGACAATCTTGCCCCATTTCCGAGCAGCCCTGATTGCCAGCTGACGAGCGTGAGTGTTGCCAGAGCAGTCAACGGTTCGCTCGTATCCATAACCCTTGGAAACTTCTATAGCCTTTTCAAGTGCTTCTGAATCAGTTACGAAGACATCATCTGCCACGCCTTTTTCGATGGCCAGATTGCACCTGTCCTCGTTAACATCGGTTCCGACAACCTGAGAAGCACCCAGAGCCTTGCTGAGCATGCAGGCAGCCAAGCCTACAGGGCCAAGCCCGGTAACCAGAACTCTGTCGTCCCCGCAGATGCCTATTTTTTCAAGGCCTTCGTACACGGTTCCGAAACCGCAAGCAACCTGAGCTCCATCCAGATAGGATAATTCATCTGGAAGCAGCACCAGATCTTTCTCATCCGCAAGCACGTAAGGACACATCCCACCATCTCGCTGCCAGCCATAAGCGGCACGCAGCGGTGACGTGCAAGAAATCATGTACCCCCTACGGCAATCATTGCAGACTCCGCATCCGGAGATGTGATAGATTATCACCCTGTCTCCAACCTTGAACCTCCTCATTCCTGGTCCGACCTCAATGATCTGGCCGCTGGACTCATGTCCAGCAATCTTGTCCTGATAAGCTTCTGGCCCTACGCCCAGATGCTCTCTGTAAATAGCCCTGATGTCGGAACCGCAGATGGTTGACGCCTTGGTCTTAACTATGACTTGCCCGGGACCCGGGGCTGGTATTTCTAGTGGTTTTAATTCAACTGTGCTGTTTCCAGGAAGATAAGCACCGATAGTTTTGATTGACATACTGATAAAGTTTGATAGTACTTGTACGTTTTCCAAAGTTACGAAGTTTTTTTCCAAAAGGTAGTAATTATATTCAAAGAATATGTTATATTCATTTATTGCGAAAGCAATGTATCCAATGGCAAAAATATGCATTCAGCAGCAATCAAAAGGAATATGCTCGATGAAATTAATATAGTAAGGCGGCTATTTGCCAGAAATTGCGAGACCTACAAGATCCCTAAGGAATTAGCGGATTCTTTTCTTGCGGAAAATCACAGGCTGGGAGCAACTAAATGCCGTTATTTCTATGGGCTGTTCCTAAAGAAGGCATCCGATGGGCTGCCATCAGGCACGCTTGTCGCCGTCGCTGGATTTTCTGGTCCGAGAATATGGCAGAAAGGCGATTCAACCGTTCATTCTTACGAATGGGTGCGGTATGCCTCTCTGGATGGCTTAGGGGTTGATGGCGGAATGGGCAAGCTTTTGAAGGTCTTCATCGACGAGGTGCATCCAGACGACATCATGAGCTATGCCGATGCCTCTTGGTCCAGCGGCGATGTCTACCGCAAGCTAGGATTCACGGAAGAGGCCCCTAAGATATTCCCCGACGGGAAAGTCAGCCTGAAATTCCGGCTGAAACTCACGTGACCAGAACACTTTGAATCAACGGCTGCGCAGAGTGGCATCCGAGATGGTGACAGGCCCCAGAAGACCGCTGTCTCGTAGCATCGAGCCTTCTGCCGGCCCTGAGATGGTCCATGTCTTGCGGTCAGCCTCTGGAAGCCCGGCATCGTAGGCAAGGCGGTTAAACCAAGTGCTGGTCACGTCTACTTGCAGGACATTCTTCCCATCTACGACATGGTCAGTGATATCCAGGGAATATGGCACAGTCCACAAAGTTCTCAGCCGGTCCCCATTCAAATAAACCTCGGCTATCATCTCAACATTTCCAAGATCCAAGATACGCCTATGCCCCTCGCTTCCTGGATTCAGCTGGAAATCAGCCACATAACTGACGGTTCCTGAGAAAGCCTTCCCTTAGGAGCCGTCACGAAATACCAGTCGGCGCCTTCCGTCCTTCGATGCAGCCACAAAGCTCCGCCGCATACCAATTCATAGAGTTTTTCCATGGTCTCCGGCAGCATTCTCTCGGTGTCTGGCATCCAAAGCACGCCGTACCTGACGCCTTCCTGGGTCACGAGCTGACGTTTCTTGACAGAAAGCCTGTTCACGAGCACGTCTGGATTGCAATAATCGTATTTGAAGCCATCCGGAAAAGGATAGCTCTGGGAAGGCTTATGATTGATTTCATCGCCCAGATACCAGAGCACGTCAGAGACGGGAATGCCTCTCTCCAGCATATAGGAAAGCCTTGCCAGATAAGTCGTGAATTCAGGCATGTGTTTCCACCTCCCGTGTCGCCTTCAGGCGTAGGAAACGCAAGAACCGCAATGTCACGGTAGTCGATGGCAAGATTCCATGGTTCCCCCTGGGGCACAGGCTCTTTCAGAAGAGTATCTACCTGTCCGGTATCCACGTCGGTACGGCTCCATACCAGGATGCGCATCGCATTCTCCGAGTCTACCCAAGGTCCGCCGGACATGGCCCAACCAGGACAGTTCTGCATGGTGAAGCGCAGTCCCAGCCTTCCGCACTCTTCAGCCGTATATTTTACGGCATCGTCCCAGAGCGGACTCAGGCAAGTGATCTGCTGCCCTACCTCTGGCCATGCTCCGCCAAACTGTCCGTGGAACAGCTGAATTCCTGAAATGCTGACAGACGCAATTGCTTCCAAGTCGGCCTTTATGCCTTCTTTCGAAACATTTCCGCCTATGAAATGAAACCAAGTCTCAGGAAAATAAACTTTATCCGGCGATTTGAAGCGAACCGCATCTTGGTCGCTGAATGCAGCCTTGGCATCTGCGGCAGGTGGCAAGGCAGGAGTCTGGGAAGAATCTGGCTGTGCAGCGTTGCGTCCGTCAGTGAAGCACTGGCTGGACAGCATCGGCAATGCGGCGATGAAAATCAGCAGGGGGCGTCTCATGATAACGAAGAAACATAAATCGTGGTTTGGCAAAGTTAAGAAAATACTTATCAACATAAAGACTTTATCGCTATATTTGAATTGCTCTCGCACAAGCATGGAATCAAGCATATTCATCCAAGTTACGACAACTGTGGTAGCATCTGGAACATAACATATTCATGAACGATGAAAAGATTGTTAACGCTGGCATTGCTGCTAACTTTTTTGCTGAATCCATCTTCTGGCTTTGCCCGTTCGATACAAGACAGTACGTTCCCATGAGCTAAAAGCCAATGGTACGACTACGAAAGGCATGACTTCAAATTCAACGACAGGAATGCTATTGTCGTGGCACCGAGAGAAGCCTTGGATCTGGAGGCCGGCATTCTTAAATGCTTTCCCGTCCGTGGACCTGGCGATGCTTGCCCAGCGATACAAGAAGATGCATGGAAAGATAGAAGTGCTCCTGAAGCCAAGCTGCAACCATCATCCTCACAGCCTCGGGGCACCTGCGCCCATCGTCAGGTTCATCCTCGACCATGAAAAATATGCCACCTTAACGCATCACCCCCGTCATCCTCCTGAACTTGATTCAGGATCCAGGCCTTCGATAATATAGATCCTTTCGCAAGGAAGACGGGTCAGTTATTTTGTAATACTGCAACCAATGAGCGAATCTCGGTCTGGATGCCTTTCCTGACTTTTGCAAAGATTCACCCATCGGAGGTTAAGGAGTGGGGCGATAGGCTGTTGTCCCGTGGTTAGTTCCATCCTCCTCCCACTGCCCGCCCCGTCGCTAATTCCGGGCACCCAGACATATTCCGTCCTCTCTGTTAAAGTCGACGGATAGGGTGAGCATAAGGTGCTTCTCATATACCTTATAATCAATATATTTGCTCATGTCAATTGCCCACCCTGCCTGATTTTTATATGGGTGAGCAGCACCCCTATTGATAATCAATTGCTTACGAAGATGTTTTGCTCACCCTCTGGAGACCGACTGTTCGGCATGGATGAGCCTGCAGGCAGGCGAAAAGACTGCGACTTGACACGAAAACCGCATCCTGCGCATTCTGGTTATCAAGTCATGAACCCCCTCCATGTCATCATGGGTGTTTGCATGCCCACATCAACTACAGCTACCCCAGGGCTATGCTACCTCTCGCGGCAAAAGCATGACGCGCCACATGGCATGTCACTTCCGGAGACGGCTGTGCTCTTGCGCCGACTCTCTGGTTGAGATCCTCCAGGCGGATTCGTCCGCCAAACCCGTGGCCTCGAAACGATGTCGTATTTTTTAACAATTACTGGCAAGTGGCGACGCATAGTAGCCGTTTGTTCCGGGCCCATGGCGCATCCGGGGAGGCCTTCATCCAAAGGCACTCACGTATTCATGATTTTGTTCTTAAACACAGGTTTTTGCACCTGACCCCCAAATGTCACATTATTTAGTTTCGCAAGGAAAGATATTATCTTTCGTTCCAGCTCTGATAGCCTTCGCCTACGCCTTCTGGTCTGTCAGGTCAGGACTGTCCTACCCAGGCGGAATGGGCTGGCACGAGCCATTGTCCAGATTGAGCATCCCTTCATGGCCATTGGGCATTATGGCAGTGCTCGGCGCCGTAATTTTTCAGGTCGCCGGCAATCTGATCAGCGATTACTACGATTTCAATCATGGCGACATGGCCGCGCCAGCTTTTCATATTCTCAAAGCTTTCGTAGCCAAAAGAGAAAAGGGAGTGAATAAAATCAAAGGGCTTGTCTGAGCCTCACTGGTCCGAGGAGTCCGGAAGGCTGAAGAGGGATTTCCTTTAGCGGTCGTCCTTGGAAGTCGTTTCCGAGGACGACGTTCGTTTTGGTGAAACGTTTGGAGGAAACGCCCATCTCATCCCCAGCCACGCGATTGTACCTGGAATTAACCACCTCAACTTCCAAGGTATTCCGCCCTGCGACAAGGTCATCGGTAACTTCGACCCTAAAAGGAGCAGTCCAGAGAGTGCCTTTTTCTTTACCGTTAATGGTAACGGTTGCGATTCCTACATCCCTGACGCTTCCTAACTCAAGAAAATAAGACTTCACATCTTCTGGCTTGAAATCGAATTCCATCCGGTACACAGCCTTGCCCGAATAGTATTTCACGCCAGGGTCGGAACTCCTCGTCCAATCTTGCAGAGTCTCGAACGTCACCGGTTTCTCCGGCCCGCCCCACTGAGGGTCGAAAGAAACCTCCCAAGGACCATCCAGAGGCACCACGTCGGCAAATTCAGGATAATTCGAGTCTCCAGCACCGTCAGAATCAGTTTTTTCTTTGAATATGACTACGGCCGACTCGTATGGCTCGAGAACCATTGGCACGGAAGTCACGCTGCCTGACACCTTATAGGCATCGGCATAGCGCATGGAGCCATCCAAGGCATTCCAAATCTCCGGCCTCAAACCAGAGACTCGGAATTCGGCACAGAAACGGACTTTAGCCTCTCGTTGATTGGAGATGAAATATAAATCCGCATCCGATAGCTTATAATGAATATAATCTATTCCTTGAGAAGCTTTCAGCACATCCTCATTGCCCCTTGAAGAATCATAGCCTGTCTCTATCGCAAAATCTCGGACGAGGCAATCTGGCCTTACGCCATGGCCGGTTAAATATTCATTGACAGAAATTCCCCACGCCAGAGTGCCTCTGCCACATTTTTTCTCGCCTTTAACACTAGACTCCGCTCCCCAGAGAGCATTCGAGATATTCATGAACCTTTTGCGGGCTTTTCCCCCACCTTTCAAGGACACAAGCCGCTCTGGCTTGGCACCTATGACGGTTGCTCCATCATGCAGCAAGGAGCGCACCTTTTCCAATGCGGCCAGCGACAGAACCCTATTGCGTGGCAAAGCCAGAAGCCTATATTCAAGCCCCGAAGGCACGACAACCTTTCCGTCCTTCACCTTCAAAGACAGCAGGGTCTGTTCATCAACAACGTCATAGTCATAGCCAGGAAGCACACCTGCGGGATCAGAGAATTTATTCGTGAATATATTAGGAATATTATCGCCATAGTAATATAATGCATCGGCGCAGAAGCGGCCGCTCTGGGAAAGCATCTGAATGCGCCTAAGATAATCGATGAATGCGCCTGAACGGTTCCACCAAGTAACTTCTGGATTTACGTGAGTGCCAGCGAAATATTGCTGTCCTGGGATGCCCATTTCAGCAGGTGAGCAAGTAAATGTGTGGAAATACGCCCTATTGAGGCCTGAGCAGACCTCGTGGTCGAAAGCCGGCTTCTGGTTCTCCCAAAGCTCATCATTCCAGTGAGGGCCGATAGTAGTGAACGATTCTGCACCAACTATATGTTTGCCGTAGATGTGTGCGGCGGAGGCGGCCTGTTTAACGTAGAATCTGCTATCGGGGGTCGGCCTGTGAGGTGATCTAGCCCAGAACTCACTCATCGCGACTCCGCTGCAACTGTAGTTCCTGATTCCATCGATAGGCGCAGCATGAGGTCCAGAAGCCTCTGGCTGAATATTCATGCCATACTCTGCTGCCTTCTGGGCAAACCTGGAATAATGGTTTGTGAATATCATGTCAGCAATCGTCTTACGGAAATCGGCCATGAAAGCATGGGACTCCTCCACGCTCCCCACTACGAAACCTGCAACGACAGGCAGATAGCTATGCAGGTCGTATCCATTATATTCTTTGAAATATTCACAGAAATCCTCGGTCCAGTTCATTCCGCCGCACTCCCAGCTGTCGGTTTCCATACTACGGAAAGTGCTTCCTGCATATTTAGAAGCGGCCTTCATTATTGGATCCATCACCGCACTCCAGTAGAAGTCGAAAGCTTCCGGACTGAGGTAATCTATCACCAGACCCTTCCAAGTGTCGCTTGAAGTCGATACCAGAGCTCCTGTACATGTGTAGCCTATGCGCAGCACCGCCCACTCTCCTTCTGGAGCCTCCCATTGCAGGCTTCCGTCAGAGTCCATTTTAGCAGTCAGGTCTTGGACCTCATCCTTTGGAAAGACGTAACTGGACTTTGCCTTCTGGCGCTTTCCATCGCTGTTCCCCAGCAGGAAACTGCAATCCGTCGCTTTCATCCCGACTTCGTCGAAAGAGAGTTTCCAATTCAGATTGTCAATCACTTCATCTGTCTTAGTATTCAGCGGAACTGCCAGCACGGCGATATCTTTGTAGAAACCCTGCTTCGTCTGGGGTACATTCAGGCTCAGCTTTACCATAGAGCCTCCGCTGACCTCCGTTTCGGAATAGGTCAGTTTCTTCGCGGCATATTCAGGAGTCACCTTGGGACCGCCAAGATTCCACCCACTTTGAATATTGAGGTCTATCTCCAAGCCCAGTCTTTCAGCCTCGCTTAAGGCGTATACGAATAGCTCGTTCCACTCTGGGCTTCCGAACTCCGGCCCAGCAGGCACATTTTTATTTCCTCTCTGGTCCTGCCCACCAGCATCAATGATTACAGCCCCCTCGAAATTTTTAGCCTTCATGGCCTCTAAATCCCTAGTGATAGCCTCTTTAGTCACGTTTCCGTTCAGCCACCACCACCAGCAGCTTGTCCCAAATTCTTGTGAAGGATCGCCGAACTGCGAGCTTACGTATTCATAACTCTTAACAGGCAGCGAGCCATTGGTGGTTTCGCGCCTAGAGTCTGAGAAAAATAACGTTACGCCCGCTTGCACTAAGGCAAGCAAGGAAATTGCGTATATTCTTCCATTCATTTCAGTATGTTATTCCCAGCAAAAAAATTTCCTAAATCCGTTTGAACAAATTTAGGAAATCCCCAAAAAATAACAAGGTAAAAACACTACATCTTCTTGTTAGCTGGTTTACTAGGTATAAGTTTTAGGAAATAGGTCTTTATTGAGTCGGCTTGCTGAGGCGTTACTGACAAGTAATGCCTCGTGCCGACAGAGTCTTGGGTGAAATGAGTGTTTCCTTCATCGGTCACCTCTATCTTCCCTGCAGGAGAAACGGTGAACCATGATTGTCCCTCTACTGCATAAAGGACGGCAGTCAGATCCCATGTCTGGCGATCGTAAGGCATCTCCATGTACGCCTTGTATGCCTCGACGACAGGATGTAATTCCGTCCAGCCGAAATCGTTCTCGATGCTCGTAGCAGGATACTTGATGGCTGAGCCAACGTCGAAAGGAGACGTTACCAGAGGCGTAGGCCACTCGGAGAATAATTTCTTTGCTGCGGGAATATCTGTAATCACGTTATATTCCTTCGCATCCGGGCGAGTGAAATCCCCCGCCATGGTCACCAGAAGCCTTACTTTTTTCGAGATGAGATCCATTCCAGACAACGGACTGAGCGAATCCGCCTGGGTGTCCATCAGGCGTACCAGATTCGTGGAGAAACCGACGGAAACTATCGTGACAGAGGCATCCGGTTGATGGGACAGGATTTTCCTGTACAATTGGACGGCATCAGGAAGGGACTCATATTTTCCCATCAACGACCTGGCGAAAGCAGGTTTTCCATCCACGGTCATGGTATCGACCGCCTCAGCGTAGTTATTCGGGTTGTCGCATTTCGCACCATCATGCACCACGCCTATCGGGATGTCAGGGTAGCCATACCATGTGCTCAAGATGTCTACGTATTCGGGAGGATATATCCCTTCTTTATTTATATTGACAGCCAGCAGATTGATTTTCCCTGCATCAATATATTTATAAAGCATATCCATCGCCAGCGCATCGTCAATATCGTTGCCGATGTCAGTCTCCATGATGACTTTCATCGGCTCAGCAGGAGCCTCGGCCGACCTCTTACTTCCACAGCTCGAAACCAGCAGGACAACCGGCAAAAGAAGGAATATTCTTATTCTACCCATGAATATATCAATTGTTTCCGGCCATCACAATCAAAGCCAGACCCACTATGAAGAACACGAACATGGTGCCAAGCAGGAGGTTGACCTTCTTGCCTGCTCCCTTGAACTCTTTCCAGACGAAAACGCCCCAGATTGCGGCGATCATAGGCGCGCCTTGGCCGAGGGCATAGCTGACTGATGCTCCTGCCTTTCCAGCGGAGATGTAATTGAGGGCTGTGCCCAAGCACCAGATGGCACCGCCGAGCATTCCCACGAGATGAGTCTTGGCGCTCCCTTTGAAATATTCGCCATAGCTTACTGGAGCTCCGACGAAAGGCTTCTTCATCACGATGGTATTAATTATGAAATTGCTGAGGAATACTCCGACGGCAAAGATGAACATCGCCGTGTAAGGAGTGGCCTTGCCAGCTTCAGGGCTGGCGAAATTGTTCAGATCCATTCCGTTGTAGACGAATGGCGAGAAGAAGGACATTATGATGCCTGCAAGGATGGCGAGAATGATGCCTTTTCGGTTGGTCGCCTGATCTCTCACGCTGCCGTCCACCTTACCGGAAGCGATGCCGTTGCAAATGAGCGCTATGATGATGAGCGCAACTCCAACGAAAAGAATCACAGGATTCTCGTGCCCGCTTGGATGGAAAATGTAATTATTGAATACTCCGATAACAAGTGCCAGGCCGACGCCTAACGGGAACGCAACCGAAAGACCGGCGATGGAGGTAGAAGCCGAAAGAAGAATGTTGGATATATTGAACACGACTGCGCCAAGCAGAATCCAGCCAACGCTGCCCCACGATAGCTGAGCAATGTCTTGGACGAACGGACGACCACCGCTCCCGATGCTGCCTAAAGTGAAAGCAAGCAAGAGGGCGAACAGAACCATCCCGATCACATAGTCCCAATAGAAAAGCTCGTATCGCCAGCTCTTCGCCGCCAGCTTCTGAGTGTTCCCCCATGAGCCCCAGCAGAGCATGGTTATGAAGCAGAGCACGACTGCCAATGTGTAACTGTTTACGATGAACATGGATAGATAGTTTTATATTGCCATTAATTAATATCACCTGACTTTGCCAATGAGGTCCAGAACTTCCTCCCTTGTCGGGATGGAAGGCTGGGCTCCATTTCGCGTCACCGAGATGGCAGACGCGGCGGTAGCGAATAACATTGCATCCTGGATCGACCTGCCCTCGGACAGGGCAACGCATAGCGCCCCGCAATAGACATCCCCGGCAGCGGTGGTATCCACTGCCTTCTGAGGGATGGCTGGAACATGGACGCATCCGTCGGAATTCACGAGGCAGGAGCCTTTCGAGCCAATCGTGAGGATGACGTTCTTCACGCCAGCCTTCAGAAGCGTCTCCGCAGCCTGCATTTTGCTTTCATGATCGGTGATGCGGATGCCAGTGAGTATCTCGCACTCCGTCTCGTTTGGAACGATGATATAGAGCTTTGAAAGAAGGCTCTTGCTGATTTTCGTCCCTGGCGCAGGGTTCAGAATCACCTTGACTCCTTTGGCACATGCCTTTTCAGCTGCATATTCAACGATAGGCATAGGAATTTCAAGCTGCATGAGTAGGAAATCAGCTGATTCGAGTAAAGCCTCCGCTTTGTCAATATCATCGCTGTTCATGTTGTAATTAGCACCCGAAGACACCGTGATCGCATTCTCAGCATTATCATCCACTACTATCATCGCTACTCCAGAATGAGCGGAATGGTCAATGGTGACATGACTCACATCAAGTCCCGCTGCTTTATAGCCTTCCAGCGACATGCGCCCGTACTCATCATCTCCCACCTTGGCTATGAAGGAGGCGTTCCCTCCAAGTTTAGCTACCGTGACCGCCTGGTTGGCGCCCTTCCCTCCCGGATTTACGAAATAGTCCTCACCAATGACGGTTTCCCCGGGGGATGGAATTTTGTGGGTTCGAACGACCAAGTCAGTATTTGAACTTCCTATAATTACGATTTTTGACATAAATTTGATTCTAAAACAACGCTGACACCACGTCTTGCGCACATGCCATTACATGTGGTTGCACAATCGTTTGTGCAATATTATCAAATATTTTTAACAAAAGAAATAATTTCACGTTTTTTTTGTACTTTTATGATGAAAATCAAAAAAAAGGACCACTGATGAGTAACGAAACCCTACTGACAATTGCACAAAGAACTGGCTACTCAATCTCAACCGTATCAAGAGTATTGAGCGGAAGCGCTAAGAAATACAGGATAGGAGACAAAACCGTAGAAATAATAAAAGAGGAGGCCCGGAAGTGCCACTACACTCCCAGCCTGCTCGCTAAAGGGTTGCGCAACAAAGAGACGAACACCATTGGTCTGCTCATCCCAAGCCTTGAGAATTATTTTTTCTCTAACCTTGCCAGCACGGTGATCACTGAAGCCACCGTATTCGGTTACACCGTAATCATTGTATGCACCCAGGAAAAAGAGCAGAATGAGGCAGAATGCCTGCGTCAACTTATGTCTAGGAGGGTAGACGGGATAGTCGCAGTTCCGTCAGGACATTCACCGAAGGAATTCGAGATGATCGCAGAGCAAGTCCCGATAATCCTGATCGACCGCTATTTCGAGTCTTCCTCGCTCCCATACATCTGCACGGACAACTACGGCGGATCCCTCATGGCCACCGAATATCTGATTAAGCATGGCCACAAGCGTATCACCTGCATACAGGGACCTCCTTTCCAGACCCCTGTGCGAGAGAGGGTGCGCGGATACAATGATGCCTTGAAAAACGCTGGGCTTTCGGAATATTCCAATGTGGCTGGCGAGGACTTCACAATCCAGAATGGTTACATTGAGACGAAGCTCGTGCTTAGCTACAACGACAGGCCGACCGCTATCCTAGCGCTCAGCAATACTATTCTGCTTGGTGCGATAAAGGCGATAAGCGAATCGCAGATGAAAATATCCGATGACATATCCATCATATCGTTTGATAACAACCAATTCTTAGACTACATGACCCCGTCAATCACCAGAATCGAGCAGCCTATTCAGGAGATAGGCATACTCGCAATAAGGACAATCGTAAAGCGCATCCACGGGAATTCGGCGCCGGAACATAACAGCATCCAGCTCATGCCTAGGATCATCGTCGGAGATTCAGTGAAGAACCTCAAATAATTTGAACAGGGCATGTCATTACCCCGCTTGCAAAAGCACCTCGAGGGTTCCTGACCTGATAACCAGAATGCGCAGGATGCGGTTTTCGTGTCAAGTCGCAGTCTTTCCGCTTGCCTGCAAGATTATCCATGCTGAACTGTCGGTCTCCAGAGGGTGAGCAAAACGTCCTCGTAAGCAATTGATTATCAATAGAGGTGCTGCTCACCCATATAAAAATCAGGCAGGGTGGGCAATCGGCATGAGCGAACATATTGATTATCAGGTATATGAAAAGTACCTCCTGCTCACCCTATCCGTCGACTCTGAAAGAGAGGACGGAATATATCTGGGAGTCGGAATTAGCGAATGAGCGGGTCGTTCGGGATGACGTGGATGGTCGTGCTGGAACTGAATCGGGTTTTGGATTTGAACCTAAGTTTCCCCTGTCGCAAAGTCTCCATGCAAGTCACTCGGGAGGAGAAGTGCCCCCGGGGCGTATGGATTGGAGCTGCACTGACTTTTGGCTGGCAGTTGAGACTGGCAAAAATCGTTCATCCACCACTACATCCCCATGCCCGCCATATCCACTCCCGAGTGAGTTGCAAGGGGATACAAGGTGGGGAAAGATTATCTTCTACAGAATCTTCATCGCGATATGCGCAGGCCTCGGCAACGGCCACCTCCACAGCACGCTGGAGATGACGCGCTTCATTGCGGAGAATAGAGTAGATGTGGGGATTTCTCCCCAGCACCTCTCATTGCACCGTACGTACGGGTCTCGTATACGGCGCTACATACATATAGGAGTACGCAAACTCTGATATAAAGTTCAGATGACGCGCCCGCGGTACCATCCCAGCCTTGTCATTGCAGCTTGGTAGAGAAGGACGTCATCAAGATTGCTCTTGGTGATTCTCTTTAGAGCAAGCAAGTTCTTGTAGATGGTTCCACATTTCTTCCACTGCTTGACTATCACTACCCTTACCTTGTGACGCATCCAAGGACGGGGATGTAAACACGTCTTACGGGGGATGGTTTGTATCGCTTGCCCTTTACCGAGGCTTTTATCTCCTCTATATGGGATGGCATATACACGTCAAGCTCTTCCACCGACATCTTGTCGATGCCGGATGCTCCATGGTTGCGCCTGACTGACATCCAGGCTTCCCTGAAGTTTCTTGCTTCTACTATCTCGTCTATTAATTCCATTTGCTGCTCTTCGTTCTGCTTGTAAATCCACATCGGAGCGTCACCGCTACATCCAAGCTGGAGGAATTACGATTCCCTCACCCTGCTCTTATCTCGCTTTCTGACTCCCAATGCATTGCTTACAGCGATTTGCACTATACATACATTAACCCCTTCGATGATGGTGACTCACCTACTATGGGCTCAGCTGACTCCCACCCATGAACTTTTTATCGCACGTGTCGCCACGCTGGGTGAGCCTCTCGG
The DNA here is from genome assembly GCA_002320605.1 of Bacteroidales bacterium UBA1680. Classification (GTDB taxonomy): domain Bacteria; phylum Bacteroidota; class Bacteroidia; order Bacteroidales; family UBA932; genus Cryptobacteroides. The sequence goes on from DCKG01000013.1 coordinate 39,347, forward strand.
GGTAAGGCTCTAACCTTATGACGCCACAACCTCTTGGTTTACTGCTTTGGGGTGTACGTTTACCATTCGGGCTTTGACTTGTTGTGCAGTCTTACCCTTTCCCATTTAGCCTTGTACCAAGTTTCTGTCCGTAGGCTCGGCTGTCTCGCTTTTGACTTCCTTCATCCTTGCCATTACTGACAACGACTTGTCTTTCGCTTCGCTTGGCGGTAAATACCTGCGACTGGATTTGAACCAGTCAGGTTAGTGTCATGCCCGACACACACAGGAAAAGAGGCCGGCTAAAAAATCGCTTTTTAGTCGGCCCCCTCTGAAAAATCTTCATTCTGCGGAAACAGAACTATTAGCGCATAGTTGGATCGAAAGAACCTGATCCCCAGCCGATGTTCTGCTCGAGATTGCTATTTTCCTGCAGGACTAGGCTCTGAAGAGGAAAGAAGTAGAAACTTTCGTCAATGATAAACACTTTCTCAAGATTCGGAGTCTCCGGGACCTGATGCAGGACATACCTGAAATTTTCGGTAGAAAGCTCATACTTCGCGACTTTCTGCTTTGCCACATTCAAGTCCATATCTGTGCCGTCCTCGTTTATTGCGATTGCCTCCAGTCCATGCTTAGTGATTCCATTCAACTGCATCATGTTACGGGTACGTCGCAGATCCCAGAACCGATGCCCCTCGAAGCAAAGTTCAATGTTTCTCTCGTCTAGAATCGCTTGTCGTATCTGCTCTCTGTTCCCGACTTTCAAACCGTACAATCCATCTTGGCCTTCCTCGATGCCGGCACGCTTGCGAATCTGTTTAAGCATGTCCACCGCTTCATCGGAATGTCCTGTCTCATTCGCAGCCTCGGCGTAGATAAACATCACTTCAGGCAATCTCATGAGGATGAAGTCGATATCGTAATTAATCACTGTAGCCTGAGTAAGGCTTAAGTCTGCCGCTTTGTAATTATAGAAGCCCGTGTACACGTCGTTGTTCACTGCGTTCACATGAGCTGCCGGGTTGGTTCCGTACTGGTCATCACCGTCTGAAAGTCCAAGAGCATTATACTGCCTGTAACCTGCAGGTTTTCCAGCTACAGGATATTCCCTCCCGTTATAAGTTACGACCTCGTAGAAGCGAGGATCCCTGTTCTTCCAGAAACTCTGCATGAAAGCATCTTCACTGGCAACATAATACTTGCCTGCCGGATCGTCATACTTTCTGCCATCCTTCATTGGGAAATCCTTCACGAACTCCCAAGTAGGGTTTGACGTGTTGGTGCCTCGGCTACATGACTGAGGCATTGTGGCGGTAGCCCATCCGGACACCTTGTCGGGATTGGAATTGATGACAGCGAAAACCACCTCAGGTCCCTGTTCCTGCAGCCAAATATCTGAGTAGTTATCCGTCAGTTTTATGCCCTGGGCCCTGCAGAATTCGCGGCAGAAATAGTTTGCTGTGACAAAATGGTCGGCATTAGCAGAATAGCAGCCAATGCAGGTTGGATAAAACCAAGCCCTCTATGCAATACAACCTTTTCAGGAGTCTTTTCGGACTCTCGAAATTTTAGAAAATACATAAGAAAAAAATGGTTAATAAGTGTGTGTGTTAATCATGCTAATTCTATGGAGATCAAAAATCCTCAGTTCAGAAGGTCGGTCCAAAATTTTCGTTTCCATATTCTCCCGAAGCCACCATCTTTCCCGACCTCAATCCACGAGGAATGTATAAAGAAATAGTCTATGTGTCCAGGTACCTATGCGTCTAGACATCTCCGCCGTCATCATCACCCTGGCTGTACTGAGCGATGTTGTCGTCTGGGAGAGTCGGCTCGTCGTCGCTATCGCTTGAAGCTCCGGCTACTTCCTCGTTCTCGGCATTCTCCTCGCCTTCAAGCCATCTTTCAAGAGCCTCTGCGTCATCAGTCTTAACTTTGATTTTAACAAGATAGATGGCATCTGAAGTCTCGACGGTAACTGCATAGAATGGCGTGCCGTCTGGTTTTGTGTATTTTACGAGATCCGAGAAGTAATCGTTGAATCCTTTTGGATATTTTTCATTGAATGTTGCTGCGAGTTCTTCTGACATATTCTCGTAGCTCACCACGTGTCTTTTTTTCTGATCGGTTGGCATAAATATCTTATTCATTGTGCTTGCGAGTGCAATATTAAGACATTTTTTGGAATTGCAACACACCTTAGCGTTTTTTTCATGAAAAAACGCCAAGAAATAGCGAAAAATCGATTCCGAAGGATGGTAGGATAATAGACTATTTTCTGAGCGATAATTTGTGGTAGACGTAGCCGAAGCGTTCTTCTGCAGCTCTTTCAAGAGCTTCCCTGTCGTCCGGGTGAGCGATGGAGATCAGGGCCTTCGCTCGCTCAGCCAAGTTCTTGTTACGAAGGTACACGCAGCCATATTCAGTGACTACATACTGCGTCTGGAAGCGTGTAGTGACGACACCGGCCCCGGGAGCCAAGCGGGCCACGATTTTACCGCGTCCCTTGCCGGTGCGAGAAGGCATCGCAATGAACGTTTTGCCGCCCTCGGAGAGAGAGGCGCCATACATGAAGTCGTGCTGGCCTCCGACGCTAGAGAATATCACGTCTCCGATGCTGTCGGCGCACACCTGGCCGGTGAGATCAACCTCGATAGCGGAATTAATGGCCACGGCGTTAGGATTCTGGCGGATTTTCGCCGGATCGTTGGTCCAAGATACATCGTAGAAGATGGCATCCTTATTATGGTCAAGGTATTCGTACATTTGCCTTGATCCAAGGGCAAGACAGGCGACGCTCCTGCCAGGCTCAACCTTCTTCAAGGAATTGTCTATGACACCCATCTGCATCAGGCGGAACACCCCGTCGGTCATGGCCTCTGTGTGAAGCCCGAGATGCTTGTGGTCTTTAAGGCCGTTAAGGACGGCATTCGGCATGCCGCCCACGCCAATCTGCAAGGTGGCGCCATCCGGGATCTCCGCAGCGATATATTTCCCGATGGCGGCTTCAATCTCTGTCGGCCGACCAAAATGCATGTCCACAGGAGGGGCATCACACTCAACCGCCGCAGTAATCTTCGACTCGTGAATCATTGCCGTGCCATAGAGGTACGGAATGCTCTTGTTCACCTGAGCAATCACCACCCTGGCCACTTCCACGGCTGGCTGAGCCAGGTCTGCTGAAATATTATAGCTGCAGTAGCCATTCTCGTCCGGAAGAGAGCAGTTGATGCAGGCGACGTCAATCGGAATCTCCCGACGGCGGAACAGTCCAGGGAGGTCGCTGAGGAACCCTGGAATAAGGCTTCCATAGCCTTCCGCGACATATCGCCGCTGGTCAGCGCAAAGGAAAACGCTGTTCACCTCGAAAGCGTCCTTATATTCAGGCTTGCAGAAAGGAGCCTCCGCAGTAGTCACGTTGAAGCCCGACACTATCTTCACGTCACGAAGTTCCTGCCACCTGCGAGCCAAGGCTTCTTGAAGAATGACCGGCACTGAGGTGCTGCCCTGGAAAAACACCCAGTCGTTGCTTTTGACGAGAGTCATTGCCTCGTCGGCTGTCATGTAGTTCATAGCGTCGCTCTAATATATTCATCATGATATTCCCTTTCCATCACTCCCTCGAAGGTTGCAAGCCTGTCATCGAGGGTCTGGAAATCGGCCTCTGAGTTCATCATGGACATGCAGACTCTCAGCCCGATCGCCTCGCTCCTGGTGGATGTCAAGGTAATGGTGCTGATACCGCATCGCATCATATTCAGGATAAGAGAAGTACAATTAAGATCATCGTATGCCACGGTGAAGAAGAAGCCATCCCCTATCTCTCCATCCTGATCCTTCTCATAAACCAGGTGGAAATGATGCTTCATGAATATGTCTTTGGCTCTTCCAGCCCTCATGCCATATTCCTTGACGGCGCCCACGAAGTCATATTTTCCTTCCAAGGAAGCCTTGAACATAGACGCCAGCGCGCACTGGGCAGAGTGCGAGCAGCCAGAAGAATTGACATAGAGGTAGGTGAGGCAGAAATTATCCCCGAACTTGCCGATACCGTAGCGTTCTTGGAGATCCGGATAAAACCTGTGGAAAAGCTTGTCCGAGATCGCCACTATCGCCACCCTCTCGCCAGCGTAACTGAATATCTTCGATGCCGATATCATCATCACGTAATTGTCGGTGTAATGGGCTACTGTCGGCTGGAACGGGGCTCGGAAAGGGTGCGATAAATCTTTTCGAAAATCCATGCACAGGTACGCCATGTCCTCTAGGGCAATCACGTCGTGCTTCTCGCACATCTCCCCCACGATTCTCAGCTCATCATCTGACAGGCAGCACCAGGATGGATTGTTAGGATTCGAGTATAGAAGCGCGCACACTCTGCCGTCGGAGAGCATCTCTTTCAGCTTGCCGCGAAGCTTCTCGCCTCTGAAGTCATGCAGGTCGAACGAACGGGACTCAAGCCCCAAGACCTTCGCCTGAAGATAATGCGAAGGGAATCCAGGGTTGAAATACAAGATTACATTCTTGCCTTTCTTCAACTGCGAGCATTCCAAAAGCAGGTTGTAGCAACCTTGCATCGAGCCCACCGTAGGGATTATCCCTTCCGCTCTGATGTCGGCATTGATGAATGCCTTGATGAATTTTGAACCCAAGGCCTTCAGCTCCTTTACGCCGGAAGCAGGAGGATAGGCAGACGCCACGCCTTCATCTAGAGCCGTCTTCTGCGCCTGAATCCCTATCTCGCAGGCATCCAGGCCGGGAATGCCGAATTCGAGATGTATGAACTTCTCCCCCGAAATCTGCTCAAGCTCCTGAGCGACGTTCACGCACTGGCGGATAGTCGCCTTGCCGATATCGATGATATCCTTGTCAGCCAGAACCTTGTCGATTACGTCTTTTGATATAGGTTTCATTTCGAAAATTTCTTTGATTCTTCAAGCCCTGCATTGAAAGCCTTTATATTCATCTCGACGATTTGCCCGCCTTTGCGGGAAAACACGTTCCCGATGCCTTCGCGAAGCTTATCCGGCTCAAGGATTCCCATGACCCTTGCGGAAGCGCCCAGAAGCACCATATTCGAACTGCGAGGAGACCCACAGTCTTTCGCGATGGCGTCACAGTCCAAGGTGATCAGCCTAGGCACCCTGCGCAGCTCTTCCAAAACAGCATTCTCATCTGGATAATTCGGTATATTCTTAAAGGGCACGGTGTTGGTGACCACCCAGCCACCTTTGGAAAGGAAAGGCAAGTAGCGAAGCGCCTCCATCGGCTCCAGAGAGAGGATCATGTCGCACTCCCCTTCCGGCACCAAGTCGCTATAAATTGGGATTGAGGAAAGTCTGAGGCAGCTCTGAACGTCCCCACCCCTCTGGCTCATGCCATGCACCTCAGCCTGCTTCAAATATAGATTCTCATCAAGGGCGGCCCAGCCGATCACGGTCGCGATGGAAAGGATTCCCTGGCCGCCTACTCCCGAAAGAATGATGTCCTTTTTCATATTCATTTGAATTTATTGTTATCAGCATTCGCCGCGGCAGCAGTCCTTGCCGCACTCGCATGACGTTTCGCAGTCTGAATGCACTCCCTGCGCGAGATTATTACCGAAACCCCGTGATAAGCGATTTCCTCTTCAATGACTCTTTCCATCTCCGGATAGTTCTTAGGCAGAGGAACGATGGTCCTGATGTGTTCCGGCTCCACGCCTATCCCCTTGCAGATGTCTTCGAGCCTGCCTGTTCCTGCGGAATCCTGGCCGCCGGTCATCCCGGTAGTCAGGTTGTCGGATATGCAAAGCACGATGTCAGATTTGGAATTCACCGCATCCAGAAGGCCTGTCATGCCGCTGTGGGTGAACGTAGAATCGCCTATCACTGCGATTGAAGGCCATGCACCTGCATCTGCAGCGCCGACTGCCATGGTGAGGGAGGCCCCCATCTCGACGCAAGTGTGAATAGCGTTGAGCGGAGACATGTAGCCCAAAGTGTAGCAGCCGATGTCTCCGAAGATCCTGGCTTCGTCGCCATATTTCTTAACCGCAAGATTGAGGGCGGCGTAGAAATCCCTATGTCCGCAGCCTTGGCAGAGTGCCGGAGGACGAGGGACGGCTATTTCACTCTTTGAATATGTTTCCTTGACTTTCAGCCCCAAGGCCTTGCGCACCAGGTCCGGGTTCAGCTCACCCGTGCGAGGCAGAGTGCCGTCCAGGCGGCCCTTAACGACCAGATTGTTCCCATCATAGAGCAGGCCGCGCAGCCGTTGCTCAACCAGTGGCTGTCCTTCTTCCATCACTAGGATTGTCTTGCATTTTGCCGCGAGTTTTCTAAGCAGAGCCGTAGGGAAAGGATATCTCGTGACTTTCAGCACCGGATAAGGGCAGCCGTTCGGGAAATTCTCCATTAGGTAATTGTAGGCGATTCCGCAAGTGATGATGCCCAAGCTGGTGTCTCCGCCATCTTTGAGCACATTGAAAGGAGACTCCTCGGAATCTTTCGTAAAAAGTTCCTGATCCTGCGTGAGCTGCCTGATTCTGCCCCTTGCGATTGCTGGCAGCGTCACCCAGAATTTCTCATGCTCCTTATCTGGATAGTGACGGTCGTTCTCTTTGCGAGGGAGCGCCTCACCCTCGTCAACGACGGCCCTAGAGTGTGCCATCCTGGTCGTCAGACGCATAAGCACAGGAATATGCCGCTTCTCGGAATAGTCGAAGGCTTCCTGAACCATCTTGAAAGCCTCCTGCTGGTTCGACGGTTCGAAACAAGGCATCATCGCGAAATCTGCGTAGAAGCGTGAATCCTGCTCGTTCTGCGAAGAATGCTGAGATGGATCGTCGCAGGCAGTCACCACCAAGCCTCCGTTCGCGCCGGTCACGGCTGAATTCACGAAGCCGTCTGCGCAAACGTTCATTCCAACGTGCTTCATGCAGACAAGGGCTCTTTTCCCAGCGTAAGACATTCCGAGAGCAGCCTCCATGGCGGTCTTCTCGTTAGCGCACCAGTCGCGGTGGATGTTCCGTTCTTTTGCAAGAGGGTGCGCCTGGATATATTCGGTTATTTCGGTCGAAGGGGTGCCGGGGTAAGCGTACACACCGGAAATCCCAGCGTGCAGAGCACCCAGGCCTATGGCTTCGTCACCTAATAATAATTTTTTCTGAGACATGGCATATCAGGATTAATGTTTTCGTCAATTACGTGGGAACAATTTACAAATAATCTTTTAATTTCACAAAACAGTTTTAATTTTAAATCAAAAATTAAATTTTTGAAAAATTTAATTATCGCACACAAAAAAAAGCTGGAGCACGTTTGGATGCCCCAGCCTTCCGTAAATTCATATCTGAATATTACATCTTCCTAATGGAAGACGTCTTGCTGAGTTCCTTGATCTCCACGTCAAGGCCAGAATTGTTCTTGTACTTGATGTTCGATACGCCGGTGCTGGACAGAATTGCCTTTTTAGTGGCATTGACAGAGCAATTGGCAGTGCCTGACGTGGAAACGTCTGCGGTTTCGACGGTCAGATTCGAGGCCCTAAGGTTGGATGCACCGGAAGTCTCGGTGCGAAGAGACTTCGCCTCGCCGGAGAGATTGATTTTCGTCGCGCCGGATGCTTCTACGAATATTTTCTCGAAAGTTCCTTTCGCCTCGAGATTCGCCGCTCCAGAGACATCCATGTTCAATTCTCCGGCATTGAAATCGAAGTCCACCTTTGGTGCTCCGCTCACATCCATCTCTGCGCTGCCGAATTTCCCTTTCAAATCTACGTACGGAGCTCCCGAGATGTCTCCTTCGATAGACCTCGCCGTAATATTCAGCCCATTCACCTTCGTTGCCCCGCTAAGCTCCAGCTCGAATTTTTTGTTTCCAATGTCGAAAGAGCTATTGCAACTTATCTTCGAGGCGCCGGTCATTTCCAGGCCGCAAAGTTCCGGCATGGTGATTTCTGCCTTCAAATCGTAGCCGCCATTGTTGTATTTCCTCTGAATCTTGTTCGGAATGCTTCCGAGGCTAAGTTCAAGAGTGCCTCCGCTGACTCTCACCACGACATATTCCATTATGTCGTCAGGAGCAGTGATTATAAGGCCGCATTGTGAAGACCGGCTCAGGGTCGCATTGTAGACGCTGGTAAGTTCCAGCGAATTGAAGTTTCTGACATCGAAGGATTTGGTCTCGTACCTGATGTCGTTTTTCGGAGCCTCAGGCGCCGTAGCTCCTAGCAAGCAGACGGCTGCTAACATTGCCGCCGCAATCGCAATAATCTTTTTCATAAGCGTATTATTTTAATTCAGTAAGTCCATTTAATAGTTTTCCGTAATAGTCTTTCAGAATGGCTGCCTTCTCGATGTCGCTCATAGCCTCCGGCAGCTGTTCCAGCATTGTCAGAGGCTCCTGGGTGATGCTCTGGATGGCATTCTCGACGCTAGGGTCAAAGTTTTCCGAATATATCTCACGGCAGAGCTCAGCGGCCGTCTGAGAATATGCCATGTAGACTTCTACCGGGTCGTCGCCCACGGACGCAAACCAGTCTCGGCTGCCTGAAGATGGGATATTCAGCACCAATAACAAGGCTGCAACCGCAGCGGCGCAAGTCGCGAGCATCCATTTCAGCCTTTTCTGATAGAGGATTTTCCTCTTATCTTCGGCCTCCAAGAGCTTTTCGAAGCGAGCCTCGCTGCCTTCCGGCAATTCGAAGTCGTCGAACTCCCCTGCGTGATCCTTGAAATATTTATTTAGTTCCGTCATAGCGTTTCAATATTTCCAATAGTTTAACCTTTCCTCTCGAAAACTGGGTGCGGATGGTGCCTTGGCTCTGTCCCGTCACCTCAGCTATCTCGTCGTAATCAAGCCCTTCGATCAGGACCAGATTCAGAATCAGCCGGTAAGGGTCTTTCAATTCTACCATGGCCATCTTCACCCTCCCAACCTCTACATCCGTCATATCCTCTTGCTGCGGCTCTGCCTCAACCACTTGCTCCGAGGCTGCATATTCATTTAAGAATAGCTGCTCCCTCTTATTCTTGCGGAGCGCATCTATAGAGCTCCTGATGCAAGCCTTGTTCAGCCAGGCAGCCGCCTTGGCCTCTCCTAGAGGCTGGATGTCGGAAGTAAGATATTTCAAGATGGTTTCTTGCATGACATCCTCAGCTGCTCCGCTGTCGCGCAATATCCTCATGCTGATATTGAACAACCGCCTTGCGTGGGTCCTATAGAATGTCATTTGTTCCGCTCTTGTCATGTCTTCTTCCTGTTTCCACAATAATAACGAAAGAAACCCCGGTTTGTTACAAAATTTGATCAATCGCCCGTGTTACTAGATGGAAAAGGAAATCTTTGCCGGAGGCGGATATCCCGCTTCCATGGACATAGCAGGTTTTTAGCGGCGATGTCGAGAAGACCGAAGACCGGCAGGCTTTGCCGGCTCCCTGGTGGTTTTTCTGAAAAAGAAAGATTTTTGGAGCTGCTTCTTCTCCATGTCACGCTCCACGAATACAGGCTCCATGTTCCTCGGGTCCAAGCCTGAATAATACATCACGGAAGAGGTCGTCATGGGCGTTGGCGTGAAATCCTGAACCTGATCCATGTACAAGCCTTTCAGGTCAGGGTTCTTGGATAGGTTCTCCATGTCTTTCATGGTGCATCCCGGATGAGAGGAAATGAAATACGGTACTATTCCGGTCCTGCGGCCATTCTCGCGGCAGATTTTATCGAATTCCTGACGCAGGCGCACGAACAGCCTGAACGAAGGTTTGGCAATATATTTAAGGACTTTATCCTCGGTATGCTCTGGAGCCACTTTCAATCGGCCGGAAGTATGATCCAAGATGAGCGTCTTAAGATAGGGCTCCGAAGTCTCGTCCACGAAACCATTCTCGGTCAGGAACAGGTCGTAGCGAATTCCGCTGCCGATGTAGGAATGGCGGACTCCCGCCACTGAATCGACTTTCTTGTAGAGTTCCAGAAGCTGTTTATGAGATCTGTCGAGATTAGGACACGGGCCTGGGAACAGGCACGATTTACGCCTGCAAACCTCGCATTTGGACATGTCTCGGCCATGCATCATGTACATATTTGCAGTAGGAGCCCCCAAATCCGATATGTTCCCATGAAATTCAGGCATCTTCGCAAGCTTGCATACTTCCCCTAGGATGGACTCCTGCGAGCGGGACTGAATGAACTTCCCCTGGTGCGCCGCGATAGTACAGAAATTGCATCCGCCGAAGCACCCGCGATGAGTGATTATGGAGTCCTTGATCATGTCATATGCAGGGATACGTTTACCCTTGTAGCGCGGATGAGGCAGCTTGGTGAACGGCAGCTCCCAATAAGAGTCCATTTCTTCCGTCGTTGCCGGAGGATATGGTGGATTTATCTGCACATAGCCATCCCCGACTGGCTCCACGATAGTCGCCGGATGCATCATATTCGCATGAGTCTCAATGAGATGGAAATTCTCAGCGAAAGCTCGCTTGTCCGCCTTGCACTCCTCGAAGGAATGTAGCGTAAGCACACCATCAGCTGCCTTCGGATGGCCCGTCATCTTGAATGCTATCTGAGGGATTTTATGAATATCATTAATATTCCTTTGTGCTTCTATGGCTTTCGTGAGTTCCAGCATAGTCCTTTCGCCCATCCCATAGCATAGGTAGTCCGCAGGGCACCACTCCAGAATCGACGGCAGCAGCTCGTCCTTCCAATAGTCATAATGCGTAAGCCTGCGCAGCGATGCCTCGATGCCTCCAATCACTACAGGCACGTCCGGGAACAGTTCTTTCAATATCTTCGTATATACGCTCACGGCGTAGTCCGGCCTCTGACCGGCACGTCCCTCAGGAGTGTAGGCATCATCGTGGCGCAAGCGCTTGGCGGCAGTGTAATGGTTCACCATTGAATCCATCGCACCGGAATTCATGGCGAAATACAGCCTGGGAGCACCCAGTTTGCGGAAATCCCTTAGGTCATCACGCCAGTTAGGCTGAGGTACCACAGCCATCCTGTAACCGAATTTCTGCAGCCAGCGAGCTATGCACGCAGTCCCGAAGGACGGATGATCCACGAAGGCATCTCCCGTGAAGAAGATGATGTCTATGTAATCCCATCCCAGAGCCTCCACCTCTTTCTTCGAGGTCGGAAACATATAGTCACAATTATCTTGAATATTCAGCATTTCCTTCGTCATGACATTGCAAATTTATGAAATAATCTTTAGTCGTCACAGTTACTTCAAGCTCCTCTTTAATGACAGGACAGGAATACAAGCGGATGCTTTCATTTGATGATGCAGGAAACTCAAGCCCATAGAGACGAACCTGCTTGGAGGCCGAGCTCTCAAGCACACACTTCACCCGCTCGTAAGTGCATACCTGACTTTTGCAAATATTAACCCATCAGAGGTTAAGGAGTGGGGCGATAGGCTGTTGTTCCGTGGTTAGTTCCTCCTACCACTGCCCGCTCCTTCGCTAATCCCGTCCCCGTCCTCTCTGTTAAAGTCGGCGGATAGGGTGAGCAGGAGGCACTTTTCATATACCTGATAATCAATATATTAGCTCATGTCAATTGCCCACCCTGCCTGATTTTTATATAGGTAAGCAACACCTCTATTGATAATCAATTGCTTACGAAGACGTTTTGCTCACCCTCTGGAAACCGGCTGTTCGGCATGGATGAGCCTGCCGGCAAGCGAAAAGACTGCGAAATCTGATGAACAGGAAAGCAGATGAGTGAATGGGGGTGTCACTGCCGGCTCAAATTGAGATACATTTCACGACGATTGTTAATTAAAACGTTACAATTTATTTTTGTGCAATCGAAATAATTTATTAGATTTACGCCTAAGTGAAGTCATTGAATGACTTGCGCTTATATGACAACAACCAATAATGCAGCTCGTAATGCACATAGGCAAACGAATCCGAGAGATTCTGGATGAGAGGAATCGTTCAGTAGTATGGTTCAGTAATGAATTGTCTTGCAGCAGATCAAATGCCTACAAGATTTTCTTAATGGAATCAATAGACACCAGCCTCTTGGCCAGAATCTCAAAAATCCTTGATTACAACTTTTTCAAGGAGCTGAGTGATGAGCTACTGCATGAGGGAAACCCCGTGTAATGGGTTCTGAACCAATCAATCGTATGTATTTGTCGGATTAGCAGACATGTCTGCTAATCCGACACACTTTATTGAACAGAACGACATTTATATCAATATCTTTGCCAAAACACATTGGCTATCATATGTGCCAGTTAAAACTAATAGTCATTTTGTTTGCCATGAGTGAGCCAATAATCGCTCAAGAAAAGTCACTGACATTCAACGAGGTGGTTGAGTCGCTCGCTTTGGAATGCCCTGCCGCAGAGACGGAGCATCTGAGACATGCCACGGCTCTATTGGAATTCGAAAACTACAGGAAAAGTCTTCTTCCTTCCCTTTCATTGAATCTGAGTTCAATAAGCTTCAACCACTCTATGAAACTCATCCAGCAGGCCAGCGATGGGACATACTACAACGTAGATGATTATACATTCAATACCGGAATCGGATTCTCGGTTAGTCAAAAAGTAGGTTTTACAGGAGGGACCCTTTCCGCCAGCAGCGATTTGAACTACCTGAATGAAATGAGTTCTTCCAGAAAAAGTTTTAGTACCACGCCTTTCTCCTTCTCTTATTCTCAGCCTCTTTGGGGCGGCAGAAAAGAATTCAGAATCGAGAAAGAGCTGGAATACAAACGGAATAGCATTTCCTTTCAGGAATACAGCGAGGCTCTGGCAGATATACAGAGCCACGCGTCTGGCCTTTACCTCCGCGCATTAGCTTCCCAGATTGCTCTTTCTTTTGCCGAGAAAGATGCAATCATCTCAGATTCTCTATTGATAATTGCCAGGAGGAAACTCGACAACGGCGAGATAACTCAGATGGAATATCGACAGGCAATTATCCAAAAGTCAAACAGCGCATACTCTCTTGAGGAAGCACGCCAGTCAATGAAAAGTTCCCTACGCATGCTAAGCGATTACCTTGCAATTGATCTGAATGAATACCGAAAAATAACTCTTTCAGAACCGGAAGCAAAAATTCCACTACTTCTATCCTATGAAGATATTGAGAGAATGGCTCTTGCAAATGGAATATTCCAAACGAATCAGGAAATCTCTCGAATCGAAGCCGAGAAGGCTCTGTTCAACGCAAGGAAAGACTCTTTTCTTGGTGGCAGCATCAGTCTGAACTACGGAACGAATCAATATGCGAATATTTTATCCAATGCATACTCCAATCCTAATGCAAGACAGTATGCCTCTCTTGCATTCAGCATTCCTGCCTTCCAATGGGGAACCTTGAAGAATAGGAGAAAAATAGCGGAAAATAACTATAAAGCCAATGAGATCAAGATAGAGAATAAGGAACGGGAGTTTTACAGTACGCTAAAAGACATGGTGGAGGAATTCAACCAGAAATCCAGCCTTTACGTAATTGCAAGAGAGACGTACGATCTAAGTCGCGAACAGGGCGAGCTTTTCCTTGCCAGATACAGTACTGGAATCACTTCCATTTCGGATTATCATGCCTTGCTGCAGGAACAAGCTTCTGCATCAGAAAATTACTTAAGCGCACTTACAGGGCTGTGGGCGGCTTATTTCGAAATAAGGAAGACAACACTTTATGACTTCATCCTTCAGAGAAATCTCGTTGATGTCTTTGAAACAGGTCATAAAGGCAAATCTAACAATAATTGATATTGCGTGAATATGACGAGTAAAGAATCAAAGGACGAAGAGCATCAATTACCACACGAAGAGGCACGTAGCGAAGAAATTCAATCGATCATAGATAGAATGCCTACAGGATGGGCGAAGTGGGTATCGCTTTGCGTCGTCATTCTGATGGGAGGCGTGATGCTAATGGGATTCATAATTGAGTACCCGGACACTGTAGATGGTCAGATTTCCGTAACAGCGAGAACCGCTCCCATACGCTTGGTATCAGGATCCTCCGGAAGGATTGCCATATTGAAAAGTAACGAGTCCATAATTCGGAATGGTGATGTAATAGCCAACATCGAATGCGGAGCCAGACTCAAAGACATTATTCTGCTTGACTCCATATTGGATGCCAGAGATGATATTATTCCACCTGACTCTCTAATCCTTGGAGATGTCAGTCAATCGTACTCGTCATACGTTACCGCAATTACCAACTATGAGAGGTTAGTTTCATCTGACATTTATCCGACGATGCGTCAAAACCTAGAAAGTGCCATCAGTTCCGAACAAAAAGTACTTGCAAATCTTCGAAAAGAACTTCAGATTAGGGAGAAGAATGCGGAGAATTCAAGAGATAGACTTTTGAAGGACAGCTCTTTAGTAGCTGCTGGGGGGCTGAGTCCAAGAGAGTATGAGGAAAGGCAGGATGCACATAGGTCAACAATGGAGTCTCTTTTAGGCTTCCGTAGTGGCATTCTCTCCAAGGAATCAGACATCGAATCAAAACAGCTAGAGTTAAGAAAAATTGAACTTCAGGAAATCGAATCAAAGCAAGAGGCGTATTCAAATTACATGTCAGCACGGAACATGCTTGAGAGTGCCTTGTCTCAGTGGAAAGAACGCTATCTACTCATTGCGCCGACCAGTGGTGTCTTAGAATACATCGGATTTCTTCGAGACAACGACTATATTCAAGCAGGGACTGAGACATTCAGTATCATTCCCGAGAGAAATGAGACTATCGGCGAGGTTATGATTCCATCAACTGGAGCAGGGAAAGTTCACGCTGGGCAAGATGTAAACGTGAAGATGAACAGCTTCCCCTACGACGAATACGGTTATCTCCATGGCATAGTCGGCAGTATTTCACGATTAACTAAAAGCATCCAGACTGCGAATGATCTCACTGATGTCTATATGGTTACCGTCTCGTTTCCTGAAGGACTCGTAACGAATTTCGGGAGTAGCCTGCCTCTGGATTTTGAATCCATAGGCACAGCCGAGATTATCACAAATCGGAAATGCCTGATTTCCCGACTTTTCGACAATCTTAAATCCAAGGGCATGAAGTAATATGCTAGACCGGTTTCCAGTTGAATATCAGATGGACTCCCAAGACTGCGGTCCCGCATCCCTGAAGATTATCGCAAAGTACTTCGGGAAATACTTCTCGCTGCAATATCTTCGAGACAAATGCGGAATCTCGAAAGAAGGCGTGTCGCTCCTAGATCTCAGCACAGGAGCCGAAAGCATCGGCCTCAGAACCCTTGCGATTAAAGGTACAGTGGACGATGTCGTAAACAGTGTTCCATTCCCAGCAATACTATTCTGGAACAACAATCATTTCGTCGTGGTTTATAAATCAGACAAAAGACATGTCTGGATTTCGGATCCGGCTAGAGGCCGGATCCGCTATTCTCTAGCAGAATTCCGCAATGGGTGGTACATCAAAGGAGAGAAACATGGAGTATTGCTAGCCGTAGAACCCACTTCGACATTCAATGACAGTAACGCAGAGAAGGAACAGAAAAGGAACAGCTTTTCCAGTATTCTCAAATATTTCTTGCCTTATAAGAGTAACTTCTCTCTTGTATTTTCGATAATGCTGATCGTGACTCTGCTACAAGGTCTTCGACCTTTCATTTCAAAAGCGGTGATTGACGTTGGCATCAAGACTTCCGACGTGAATTTCATTAACATGGTCTTGATTGGGAACGTATGCATCCTTATCAGCACAATGGTATTCAATGTCATCAGAGACTGGGTATTGATGCATATTACGGCAAGGGTGAATGTCGCGCTCATTTCAGACTATCTCGTCAAATTAATGAAACTCCCTGTGACATTCTTCGAGAATAAATTGCTAGGAGACATCCTGCAACGTGCCCAAGACCATGAGAGAATAAGAAGTTTCATAATGAACAATTCTCTCGCATTCATTTTCTCAACGTTCACATTTGTGGTTTTCGCAATCATTCTGCTTATCTACAATTCCACTATATTTTTAATTTTCATCGCAGGATCATCGCTTTATGCAGGTTGGGTTCTACTGTTCTTGAACATAAGGAAAAAGCTTGACTGGGAGTATTTCGGCCTTCTTTCAAGAAACCAGAGTTACTGGGTAGAAACGGTATCTGCCATTCAGGACATAAAAATATTCAACTACGAAAAATTTCGTAGATGGAAGTGGGAAGAAATCCAAGCAAGGCTTTACCATGTCAACAAGCAAGTGCTCGCCGTAACAAATGCTCAGAACTTAGGTGCCCAGTTCATCGATGGAATAAAGAACATGGGAATTGTATTTTTCTGCGCTATGGCTGTAATAAGAGGAGAGATAACTTTTGGAGTGATGATTTCCACACAATTCATCATTGGAATGCTAAACGGTCCATTAGTGCAATTCATTAATTTCATAGTGTCGGCTCAATATGCTAAAATAAGTTTTATGAGGATTAACGAGATCAAGCAGCTAGAAGACGAAGATGATTTGCTGTCCACCGGTAGTTCTGCAACTTTACCTGAAGACAAGAGCATAACATTGCAGAATGTCTTTTTTCAGTACACGGCTAATTCACCTATGGCGCTAAGCGGCATATTCATCAAGATTCCAGAGAACAAGACTACAGCAATTGTCGGCGGAAGCGGAAGCGGGAAATCCACTCTTTTGAAACTCCTGGTTAGAATCTATAAACCAAGTTTCGGAGAAATCAAGATAGGTGGAATGAATATCAATTCGATTAACCTCAGAACATGGAGGCAGATGTGCGGAGTAGTGATGCAAGATGGTAAACTGTTCAGCGACACAATCTTGAATAATATCGTCCTAGACGATGAACATATCGATTATGAAAGGCTTAGGAAAGTGTGCGAGATTGCGCAGATTGACGATGAAATCAATTCTTTGCCTAAAGGTCTCGAAACTGTTATTGGAGAAAAAGGCAGAGGATTGAGTGGAGGGCAAAAACAAAGGTTGCTAATAGCCAGGGCACTTTACAAGAATCCAAAGTATTTATTTCTTGATGAGGCTACCAACTCACTGGATGCAATAAATGAAGGGAAGATTGTCTCTGCGTTGGAATCCGCATTCGAAGATCGGACGGTGGTAGTAGTAGCGCACAGGCTGAGCACTATTCGTAATGCAGACCAAATTGTCGTCCTTAACAACGGCTACATTCAGGAAATAGGCACACACGATGCACTCATGGGGAAAAAAGGACATTACTACGAGCTGGTTTCATCTCAAATGAACAGCCAATAACAATTATTTAATTAAAAACATTCAAAGTCATGAAGAAACTGAAACTCATTCGCAAAAGTCTCGACGAGCTGGCCATGTCATTGCCGGCCATCGGCGAGCAGGAACAACAAGGATTCATCGGAGGCGGCGACGGGTCGCAGATGAACCCGTGGACCTATGATGAGTACTCCTCTCAGTACGGGTACTTTGCAGGAGGCTGGGTAGACTTCGGGGAGGACGGAGTCAGGTATGTGCAGCCCGGGTACGCTTTCACGCCGCCAGACTCCGGGGTGGCGACCCTCGCCTCCAGCTATGTCGGCGTCTCTGAGGCCAACAACGACGAGCTGATTCGCGCCTGGCTGGCGGAGAACAGATATGGCAATGGAGGGGCCAGCGTCTCCACTCCGTGGTGCGCAGCCTTCGTGAGTTCCATGCTGAGCGCCAGTGGCATAAGCAACCCAAGGAGCTGCGCCGTTAATGATTTCGAGAATTGGGGAACGGGGACGACCAGCCCTAAGGTCGGCGATGTGGCAATCTTCAAAAATCCGCACCATGTTGGAATCGTGGCAGCCGTGGATGGCAATTCCGTCACCATCGTCTCCGGCAATTCCATGGGGCCCGGCGATGCGGCCGGAAACCCGACATTCGTCACTTCAAAGACCTATTACGGCCTGGACAATTTCAATTTCAGGACTTATTGACGAACGCCATGCGAAAACTAAGCTTTCTATTCCTGGCTATACTCGCAATCTCTTCCTCCTGTCGTAACGGCCCCGGGACAGGACAAACCTACGAGAGCTTCTACGGCCTCGGATTCCAGATTAAGGACGACCGGCTGAACTGCTGGACGTATCCCTCGCCGGGAAGCAACCTCATCAATACGGTCATAGACACAGGCTACGTTTCAAAGCCGCTCAAGTTCATGAACGCCACCGCCTGGAGCATAAGGATGAAGCTGAAGATGGACATGGTCACGGGATTCCCGATACTGCTCCCGCGCCTGGGAGGAAGGAACCTGAAAGTGAAGGTCTTCTACAG
>DCKG01000016.1 GCA_002320605.1 Bacteroidales bacterium UBA1680
TACAGAGCATGCAGTCCTCGTTCGATGCTACGGTGGCAGACCTCAAGGCCACCATCGCCAGTCTGGAGGCCCTCCTCAAAGAGCGAGACGCCTCTCTGACCAAGGCTCAGAACCAGATGCGCGGACTGTCCAAGCTGACGGAGAAGAAATGCGAGCGGCAGAAGCCGCAGCCTCCTGCGCCAAAAACGGAAGAGGAGAGGCAGGCGGAGCAGGAGCGCAAGGCGGCAGAGCGGAACGCCTTTCAGCACCCGGGAGGTCATCCGTTACAGGATGGACCCACCTAAGTTCTTCAAGGACGTGTACCGTGTCCACACCATAAAGTCCGGAGACGCTTACGTCACTTGGCAAACATCTATTGTCGGGTGTCGTGTTTCTTTTTCAGCCTGTTCTGAAGACGTTGATGATTCTGAAATAAATGATAAAATCTCGAACATTTGGCTTTCTTGATTGTTATATTGATGCAAGCTTCCGTAAGAAAGACTGGGCATGTGGTGGAACGGAGGCTGGATAATGAAGATTGATATGCTTGATAGAAAGATACTTGAGAGGCTTTTTCGTCAGAACTACAGCGGGATGATTCGTCTGGCCAGCGTTCTGCTGAGGGATGACAAGGAAGCTGAAGATGTGGTACTGGACGTATTCGAACGGCTGATGAGGCCGGGATCCACGGCAAGCATCACGACCGGCTATCTGATGACAGCCGTGCATCATGGTTGCGTGAATGTTATCCGGAAGAAAAAACTGCATGAACAGGTATGCAATTTATATCCTGTTGAGTTGGAATTGGAGAATAATCCTGTCTCGCAACAGCTGAATCGATTGGCTGAAATCCAGCGCTGCATTGACAAGATGGGAGAGCCTTCCCGTTCCATTTTCCGAATGCGCTTTGACGATGACCTTACGATAAGAGAGATTGCCAAGCGCACAAAGATTTCAGTAGGCACCGTACATAAGTGTCTTCATCAAGGCATCCAGCAAATCAAACTGCATTTTAATCAGGAAAGGTCATGAACACAGAAGAACACATTAAGGAAATATGGGATATGCTAGACAATGCTCAGGCATATTCCGATGAGGAAATCCGCCATTTGCTTAGCGAAGATGAGGATGCCCGTGAGGCATACCGCCTAATGGTAGAGATTAAAAACAGTTACCGGCAGCTTCACTCCGCTGACAAAGCCATTGATGTCGATAGAGCGTGGGAGCGGTTTGCTTCAGAGCATCCAGAGAAACGCAATAAGCAGCAGCCACAATTCATGGGCCGGCTTGCAAGCATGAGAAAATATGCCGCCATTGGCATCGCCGTCTTACTGATGAGCGGGCTGTCTTATGCGGCCATCATTCAGATACGCCGCAAGAACGGGATTCGGAAGGAGCAACCTGTCCTCGCGGAAATGAAGTCAGTCCCCGCCCGCCAGTATGAGGCTTCTTCTGAAACTGCAGACACTTTGCAGGTGAAGCCTAAGACCTTTGACAATGTGCCACTGGGGAGGATGCTACCCGAAATCGCCGACTACTATGGTATGAAAGCCAAATTCCTCTCCGAGGATGTTAAGGAGCTCCGTCTTTTCTTCACTTGGAATCCGAAAGAGTCTATAGATAAAGTAATTAATAAGTTGAACCAGTTTGAGCGTCTGAATGTGAAAAGGGACGGACAGGACATAGTCGTGGAGTGAGTCATGAAGAAGCTATTTGTCATTATGATCTTCTGCCTGTCTTTGGCTGGGGCGAAGGCGCAAACCGTCAGTTGCTCTTTCAATAATGTGTCGCTCTCGGAAGCTTTACGCACGTTGAACGATGCCTCTTCGAGATATGATGTGAATTTTATCTATAATGAATTGGAGGACTTTCGCGTATCGACGAATGTGCAGAAGCAGACTATTCCGAATGCTGTGCGGCAGGTCGTCGGGTTCTATCCTATGCGGATTTCGGTGTCCGATTCCTTAATAACCGTGGAGAGTACCCATAAAACCGAGAGGCATCTGAAGGGCCGGCTTATTGATGAGTCTGGCGACCCTCTTGTGTATGCAACCGTGGCAGCTGAGCGCCCGCAGTTCGTACAAAGTAAAGATGGTTCGCTTATCACTCAAGTGGAGGGCACTGTGCTCAGCCAGACGCATGAAATGACGGATCTTGTGGCACAAATCCCCGGTATAGTGAGAACTGCGAACGGAGGTTATGAAGTTTTTGGTTCAGGAGCGCCAGTGATTTACATCAACAATAAGAAGGTGCAAGACGCTAACGAACTGGAAATGCTGTCACCCAAAGAAATAAAAAGCATGGAACTCATCACCAATCCTGGTGCTAAATATGATGCGGAAGGGAAAGCGGTGTTGAGAATTTACACATTGAAAAAAGAGGATGGATTGACATTGCAGGTTGGACTAAATACGAAACAGAATGAAGACCCCAGCTATGGAAGTGATTTCAGGATTGGTTATAAACGAAACAGCCTAAATATTTCGGCGACATACGGTTACGTCGACAGTAAAAACAGAGCCAACCTACCGCAGTCTAAGACGCTGTTCCTTGGAGAGGATACGCATACCTTTATTCAGGATCAAGAAGCACATGGCAAGTTTACCAGCCATGGGTGGAAGTTAAATGCCGACTATGAAATTGGCGACAAGCACATAATTGGAATGGAGTGGGATGCTTCTTACGACAGAGATGGGGAACGCCGCACTTCTTTACTCGATTACATGCGGAATAGTGTGCATATGCAGTCCACAGACATTTCCAATGATTATCAGAACGATATTAATTTCAACCACGTGAATATTTTTCATAATGGCAGGTGGGGAGAAAGACTCTCCAGCGAACTTAATTTGGACTATGCGAGCAATAACAACGATTATCGGCAGGAGACAGATGAAACAACGGAAGAGCGTACAATTCAAACGCAGAGTACTGGCAACAGCAGATTGGATATCCTTGCTGGGAAACTTGCTTTAAACTACGAAATCAGTGACGGCACGGATCTGTCGTGGGGATTTGAATATAATCATATAAATGGCAATGGCTATCTCACAGCTACTTCCGCTGAGGTTCCTTCTTCAGATTATGCGAATAGGGAAAACAAATATGCTCTGTATGTAGAGTTTACCGCAAAGATTGGTGGAGTAGGGATAAACGGCGGGGTAAGATATGAAGATCTTGTGTCCGGCTATGATGACCACGTAGACAAAGACGGAAGCGTGCATCGCCATTATCGTAATTTCTACCCGTCCCTGTCGTTGAATCACAAGACAAATGGTTGGAGCAATACGCTGTCATTCTCATCGCGCACAAGCCGGCCGACTTTCAGACAACTGAGCAATTCCAGTTATTATTCCAACGAATTCATGTATCAGCGCGGAAACCCTTTGCTGAAACCATCGAACTCGTATATTGCTCAGTGGAGCACAGGCTATAAGTTCATCAGTTTTTCGGCGAGTTATACGTATGTCGATGATTACATTGCTACCGACATATATTCGCCAGATAATGGAAATACCCAGATAGTCAGTTCGTATGCAAACTTCGATAAGATTCAATATATTAAGGCAAACCTGAATTTGCAGAAAAATATCGCATGGTGGAGACCTTCTCTTTCACTGGGAGTGTCAAAGCCATTCTTCGAATATGAGTTCCTCGGAGAAAAGATGTCGTATAATAAGGCCCAATATTACATTCTGGCAAATCAGTACTTCACGCTGCCCAAATCGTATCTATTGTCGGTATATTATTATTTGAATAGCGGGGGAAATCAAGGGGCGGTAGAACTGAAGCCATATTAGATGCTTAATGTCGGCCTACAGAAATCTTTCTTTGATGGGAAACTAAGCATAAGTTTGAACGCATGCGATATCTTCCGCACAATGGAATACAGGGAAACTGAACAAATCAAGAATATCCAGTTCCGCCAGACGGAGGACTATTGTATGTGGAATTACTCTGTCAGTTTGATTTATCGTATGAATGCAAAAACCACAAAATACCGTGGAAAGACATCGATAAGCAGTGACTTGGAGCGATTGTAATAGGGAACCGTATACTAGGCGAGACCTGTGAAGGTCCTGCCGAGGCCTGCGCCGAGGAAAAGTTGCATACGAATATGTAAACCCTCTAGAAGAAGCGCCTCGCAAAACGCTGTCGAGGCATACGACACGTAAGTGCGTGGGAAAGGGCATGTCTCTACATCGAGGCCTCCCAAGAACCACGTTGTCGACCAACACCCCATTGCGGAGCCGCTGCAAGGACACGCTCCGACAGCACTTTGCGAGATCACACCCCGTCATCCAGCACGACCACTCGTCATCCCAAATCCTTATCCAATAGATATCCTAACATCTCAGATGCGATAGTTGGAGCGAATACACGCATCACGTTATCATCTTCACTATGCTTACTTCCAGCTAGGTCTATATTCCCAAACCACAGAAGCGACCGGTCAATAACTGCAGATCGAATGCTCTGATCACTGTGCTGGATGAGAATGATGCCAGATTTGGTGAATTCATCGTCTCGTGGTGATGGCTTACGTATGATGATGCTACATGCCACATTGCGAACAGACAAAGCCAGAATGGCCTTTGCGAGTCTTCCTTGCATGTATTGGACCGTCTCGCAAGATATTACAACTAAAGATTTAGCTACTTCTATGTCCTCTATTAATACAGATAAAAACGAATCTGGTACCAAGACAATATTTTGGGGATTTGATTGTAGAACATCAGTAACTTGCTGAGAATAGCCAATTGGAGCATAACTCTTTAGTCGTTTCCCATACATGTTCGCCAAGACTGGGACATGGATGTCGATATAATCATATACACGGACCTCTTTCTTGCCTTTGAATTCCCGATGGAGACGCCCTGTGTATTGTTGAACAATATTAGAATAGGCGACAGGCAATGCGATGAACAAGGTGTCGAGTCTTGGATAGTTGAATCCCTCTCCTACATATTTCCCTGTGGCAATGATAATGAATGGTTCAGAGTCGGGAATCTCTTGTAACAGCTCTATCGTCTGGCGTTTTTCCTTAACGGGTGCCGTACCTATTAAACGTATGATATTGCGGCAGTAAGGTTTCAACATTTCTGCCAGAATATCTATGTGGTCTTTCCTTTTTGTCAGAATGATAGGGCAGCGACCTTCGCTTAGGGAAGCAACTACATCCCCGATGATCAGTTGATTCCGGGCCTTGTCTACGGCTAGGTCTCTCAGATATTGAATAGCTGTCTTTTCTTCCAGAGCCCGGAAAGAGGTGAATCTTGGAATAAGCACTCGATTGAATGACTGGTGGGCAATCTGCTCCTTTGCATCGGATTTGAACCGTATTGGTCCACATTGCATGAAGACTATTGGCGTCATCCCATCTTGTCGGTAGGGGGTAGCAGACAATCCATAAACATGGCGAGCATTGATGTATTTTAGGACTCGTTCATATCCGATGGCTGCAACATGATGGCATTCATCGACGATAACCATCCCATAATCCCGGACGAAGGGTTTGACTCCATCTTGGGACATCGCTGAGTTGAAAACGGCGATATCGATAATACCATGGAGTGTGTTCTGGGTTCCATCGAGGAGACCAATAGGATTATATGTTTTCCTCCCGCATTGCTCTTTCTTTTGCTCTTCTGGTTGAGGTTCGTTGATAATCAAGAATTTCTCTATTTCGCTTTTCCATTGTTTCAGTAGTGCCTTGGAATGGACTAGGATCAAAGTGTTTATTCTTTTCCTTGCAATCATCCCGATAGCCGCCACAGTCTTTCCAAAAGCTGTCGTTGCAGCAAGAATACCGTTGCTGTAGGCCAGCATTCGCTGAACAGCATCTTCTTGTTCATGCCGTAACTGCCCTGTAAATCTTACATCTATCGGATGTCCCGCATTGGTTTGATCACTTTCTTCCCATGATGAAAAGTTGCTTTGTATCAATTCAATGACGGCATCCTCGCACCCTCTCGGCAATTTCAGGTAGTCATCAGTCATTTCATAACAAGAAACGACAGATGGTGTATTGTATAATGGTTTACGGGCATTCAACAGCTCATAATACTTTGGATTCCGAAAAGATGCTAATCCTTTGAGATGCCTGATTACTTTCCCTGATACACTCCTTATTGGCACATATATGCCATTAGCACGGACAATGTTGATCGTACCGTTGAAGTCTTCAAAGGAGATACTGTCAGGCTTGGGTGTCTCCCAGGGCTTTGATTCTGAAGAGTAGGATAGCTCCAAACTAAGATTATGTTGTTCAAGCATAGCTGAGAGCTCGTCTCCCGATAGTTTTGCAACAGAAGACAATAAATTCCATTGATTTGGATATACTGTGAAACTCTCATCAACGAAAACGCTATTGCCATTCCGTCGAGCCATCCCTTGTAACGGAAGTGCAACCAAGTTACCAAATCCACCCTTGGGCAAGAAATCTTGGTTGGGGAAGAATCGGTCATAGGACGCCATTTCAAGTCGCACATTATTTTCCATGGCAGCACTGAGAATGGCGAACCCAAGCTTCCTGGCCTTAGCGGCCAGGACAGCCTCGCTAAAGAAGATCCATACGTGTGCGCCATTCCCAGAACGAGACCGTTCAATATAGGCGGGTATGCCCCATTCCTTGCAGATGCGCATGTACGAAAGGACATCTTCCTTATACCCATGCTCGCTATTTTTGTCATCGAAGTCTGCACAAAGGAAGAACATGGTATTGTCTTCAAGAATAGGATATATGTCGATAACATCCCTTTCTTTGGCATTCTTATCCAAATGTTTGCGAAGAAGGTTGTCATTCAATTGCACAAACTCTCTCAAAATACACCCTTCGCATTTATCTATGCTCATGGCATCCGGTCGACCAGCGGTTTTTGCACACGGGTTGATAGCCTACTTTCCCAGACTTGGATACGAACTGTTGAGCATAAACATCTTCCCGGCCGTGAAATAACTCGCGAAACAAGGCAACTCTCCTCTGTAATTCTGACTCTTTCTGTTCCGCTGTTAGCTTTTGGGGGTTCCTGGAGCAATACTGTGTGGATTCCGCTTCTGACAAAGATGGAGCCCGTTGCGCCGCCCTCAATAGAGCGTTTTCTCGCTCCAATTCGCAAACTCTTTCGCGAAGACGCATGTTTTCATTGAAAAGTTCTTCGTATGTCATCATGGCGTGGGTTAATTCTTCTAATCCGGAATATAAAATTCATAGAAATATTCCCCTTAGGTAAGTTTGCAAGGCCTTTCAAAACTATCTCTGAAGTCTCCTATGAAGGAGTTCGATGTATGCAGTCTTAAGCTTTGCTATTTCGGCTAGGTGCATGGTGAGTTCCCCGTTTTCGGGCAACACGGACAATATCACAAAATCAACCAGCGTAAGTCCACGCTCCTTCCGTAGGAATTTCAATGTCAAAGATATGACGTTATTAATAATAATTACATTCGCTTGGATTTAAATATAAGAAATAAAAACAAAACTACATCACCACGAATGTAGATTCATTGTATGCATCTTGATTACATTCGAAAGCATGTAAATGCAGAACCCCATCTTACGCCAGGTATGTTGTACGAACATCAGTCCTCGCAGGTCACCGCCGCACCATAGCCAACTGTCTCTCTTCGAAGCTTACGTCTCAGCCACATACGAATGTCTCTTTGCAGGTCACTCGGGAGTGAGTGTGGTTTATAGGGCGGTGTAGTGGGAGATGACCGATTTTTGCCAGCCTTAACAAGCCGCCAAAAGTCACAGCAATCCCAACGCAGGCCACTCAGAGGCATTTCGCCTCCCGGGTGATTTGCAAGGAGGAGACTTGAAGGTCGATGAGGAAGACTTTGAAATTAATGGAATTATGAATATTTTCAAGCCATGCTTTACAAGATTCTATCGATTATCGCTCAAATCATCTGCGGGGCGGCGTTGATTCTCTTTTATATGGGTTTGCTCATGGATTTTATCCACGAGTATTGGCATCATGACCGGACTTCATAACCGTGTTCATTTTAAATGCAGTATATTCAGCAATTTGCCAGTCAGGTATTGTAGGCTTTTCCCAATTTAGCTATATTTGAGATGTCCCAAGTATGGAACTCGCGAGCCTGCTAAAAGCAGCTAAGCATATCAAAAAAGGCATTTCTTCGGAGGAGCCTTTTTTGATTTCAGCGGATATTTCGGGAGCTGGAATTTTGTTGCTTTACGCCAGCTTCGAGTCTGTCTTTGCCTGGAACTTGGCTACGTTGATGATAAAGCGTTCGTGTGTGCCTTCTCCGATGAGTCCCTTTTCATCATAGGCCTTGACACTGAAGACGAGGCGCCTTCCGTCTATCTGGATCAGCTCTGAGTCGCACCAGACCTTCATTCCTACAGGCGTAGAACTTACATGCTTGATGTTCACTGCGGTACCGACGGTCTCGCAGCCCTCTTCGAGATAAGGCTGAACGCTCAGCCTGGATGTCCTTTCCATGATGGTTACCATCATCGGGGTTGCGAACACCCTGACGGTGCCGCTGCCGAGATGGTTTGCGCAAAGCTCGGGAGTGACTATCTCCTCCTGATATCCCTTGATTCCTGTTGTAAGCATATTCTTATGAATTTTTTAAATGTAGCTATTTTTTATGAATATGCCAACACAGGCATCCCGATACCGTCATTTTACTCAGGGGAGATGCCACCATCGAGGCGCATGGATGAGGGGATTGTCCCCGGAGCGTCATTCACATGCCGATGTCTGACTTCAGCCTGGAGATGGCTTTCTGGGCATCGCCGTCATTCTGGTCCAGCGGCGTGACGAAGCGACTGCCGATAATCCCACCGGAGGCATGGGCGCAGGCAGCGTCGAAATCTTTCTGAGCCCCAGTCGTCGCAGCCGAAGAGGCCATGTATATTAATCCGGAAGTGTTCTCGTCTATCAGTAGGACACGCTCTATGCTTGTCTCAGGAGTGATCAGCATTATCATTCGCAGATTGAAGCGATCTGCGACGGGCTTGTATTCTGTGATGTAGTCCCTGAACGACATTCCATTGCGAAGGGCTTTCACTGCAGCATCTTGTATCACAGGGCCATCCGCCATCGGATCGCTGAACGGTATCCCGATCTTTATCATGTTCACGCCATTGCGCTCAAGAGTCCGAATCACATCGGCGGTGCCGATCGGCACCGCCACGTTTGCAATAAGGGAGATTCAGGTTTCAGTATTGGAACTTCACGCCGAGGAAGAACATGCGGGGGGTGCCGGGGCCGTAAATGTAGTCGGCGTCCCGGTCCGGCCCCTTGTCGAAGTCGTTCTGGTAGGCGTTGAAGATGTTCTGGACACCGGCGTTGAGTTCCAAGATCACGTTCTTGTAGAGGCTGAAGTCATAGCTGGTCTTGAAATTCATTTCCATGAAGCCCTTAGTCTTCTCCGTGCGGTCTGCTGCAATGACACCCTTGTGGTGTTCGACCAGCATGCTGCCGGTGTAGTTGCCGGACAGGGCGAGATCCCAGTCCGCAACCGGTGATGAAGACAGGGAGAAATAGCCGTACACGTTCGGTGTCCGGAACAGCCGTTTTTCTGCAGGAAGCGAAGCGTCTTCACTCCACGTGCGCGCATCCAGATACTCCGCGCGCTGGATCGTTCCGCCAGCTTGGAACTGGAAATATTTCCGCCAGGCAATCTTGCCTTCGAGGATTCCGCCGTAGACATGGGCTCCGGATTCGTTCACGCGGTATTTGTACAGTTTGTCTCCTTCTGTCTTTTCTTCAAAAGCAAAGACGTTGTTCAAACGGGTGAAGAAGCCCTCCACCAGCAAGTTCCCCTGCCAGTCGTCCCAGTTCTTGTACAGGTCGGCGGAGAGGTTGATGCTGTGGGACTTCTCTTCTTTCAGTCCGTCGGAAAGCCGGATGAAAGCCATCACACCGTCTCCGACCGCTTCGATGTGCAGGTCCTCGTCGAACGCCTGCGGAGCCCGGAAGCCGGACGAATAGCTGGCCCGGAGGTTCACGTTCTTCGTCGGGTTGTACCGGAAGTTGACCCTTGGACTGAATATGACGTGCCTCAGCATGCTGTGCTTGTCGAAACGTCCCCCCAGCAGGAGGCTCACCTTTTCGCTCTTCCACTCGTTCTGGAAGAAGAAGCTTCCCGTGCTCGCGATCTGGTCGATCTTGCGGTTGTAGCCCCACATGTCATCGTGCAGCCGATCCTGGTTGAACTCCACGCCCAGCGTCAGGTCTGCAGGCAGGAACAGGAGGTTGTGGAACCGGTAGTCGTACTGGGTGCCCGCAACCCAGGTCAGATCCTTTGTGGCACCGTAGGCGTTCAGGTTTTTCCCGCTCCCGTAATAGCTGTCTCTCGCCACATGCTGGGCGGATGCGAAAGTGCTCAGCTTGTGCCGGTAGTTTGGGGACAGCCAGTCGAACTTCACGTTCCCGGAATTGATGTCGTGCTTGAGTTCCTCGGCGATCTCCGCCTCGTGGGGCGGACGGGCGATCTGGTCTCCGCCGCGGCGGTATTCATGCATATGGTGATATTCAAAGGTCAGTTTCGAATAGTCCCCTGTCTTCAGGAAAGACTTCATGCCCACCATCTGGTTCTTCAGCCGGGGCATTTCCGTGAAGCCGTCCCCGTCGTGGTCGTAACCCTGCCTGTCCCGGATCTGGCTGAAGACCGAGATGCCGAGATTGTTGTCGGCGGTGACGAAGGAGGAGTTGACCGTCGTGTTGTTGTCCACGGAGGACAGACCGCCGATGCCCGTGACGGTGTGGGCAACGGTTCCGGAATTCCGCGTCGGTTCCTTGGTGATGATGTTTATGGTGCCGCCGATCGCAGACGAGCCGAACAGGGCGGAACCGCCTCCCCGCATCACCTCTACCCGGTCGACCATGCTCGTGGGGATCTGGTCCAGTCCGTACACCCCGGCCAGCGCACTGAACACGGGACGGGAGTCGATGAGGATCTGGGAGTAATGACCGTCGAGTCCGTTGATCCTGACCTGCTTGAAGCCGCAGTTCTGGCAGTTCGTCTCCACCCGGAGACCCGGCTGGAAGTTCAGGCCTTCCGCCAGGCAAGCGGACTGGGTGTTCTCGAACAACTTGGGTGTCATCACGCTGACCAGCGTCGGAGCCAGTCTGCGGGTGGTTTCCGAACGGTTGGCCGAAACAACCACTTCGTCGATTTCTTCGGAGTCTTCTTCGATTTCAAAATTCACCACAAGAACCTCTCCTTTTTTGAGCGTGACTTCCTTGCTTGCCGTCAGATAACCGACTCCGGATGCCTCGATGACAAATTTTCCGGGCGGGACATTTCTGAGAATATAGGCGCCAGATTCGTCCGTGGAGGTTCCGATCATCGTTCCTTTGAGGGATATGATCAGAAACGGCAGTTTTTCCTGCGTTTCCAGATTCACGACATGGCCTCTGACCGTGGCTCTCTCCCGGATTTCGACATCATTTCCATGAGCCGTCGCCATCGTGCCCAGCAGTATGGCGAAGACAATAAGGTATTTTTTCATCATAGTTTACTTTCGGGTGCAAAGGTAGGCCTTGGGACGGCGCAAAACAATCCCTATTTGTTATGATAGGGACGGGTGGTGTATGTATTCCCAGGAAGCTGCTTGATGAAGAAAGGATTGACCAACTTAATCTGAGTTTTGCAGTGTTTTGTGCTAATAAAAGGTCCACAACAACGGCGGACGGAGGTATGCATCCACGCAGCCTTACACGGTGGACGATGGCGAGAAAGCTCTGCAAGAGGCGAAGAAAACGATAGCCCGA
This sequence comes from Bacteroidales bacterium UBA1680, assembly GCA_002320605.1. Classification (GTDB taxonomy): domain Bacteria; phylum Bacteroidota; class Bacteroidia; order Bacteroidales; family UBA932; genus Cryptobacteroides. Next base: position 11,730 of record DCKG01000016.1, read on the forward strand.
ATTGAGCGTACTCTTCAGAATACCCCCCATAGTATCCTTGGAGGCATATATGACAGAATAGGGTTTATGGCCATCAAGGATGATATTCTACGACATCTGGTTATCGCGAGAGTGTGCCAGCCACAAAGCAAAGTCGCAAAGGTGGAGTATTTTAAATCATACTTTGACGAGGATGTGCGGCCGCATAACATCTATCGCTATATGGGTAAGCTGTACAATACGCAGCAGGAGCTTGTCCGACAGATAAGCGTAAAGCATACGATGAAGGTTCTTGGCGGCCGGATAGGACTCGTCTTCTACGACGTAACGACAGTCGATGCCACAAAAGGATGACGAACTGCGTCAGGCCGGCTTTTCAAAGGATGGCAAAACGGCAGAATCCCAAATCGTCCTCGGACTGCTGGTTAGCGAGGATGGATGTCCACTGTCGTACTCCATCTTCAACGGTCGTCAATATGAAAGTCGCACGATGATACCGATAATTGATGACTTCGTCCAGCGGTTCAACCTGAAAGACTGGATGCTGTCCATTGCCAAGACCATAACGACTCTCCGGATACGACTCCCAAATGGATCCGTCTATACAGAGACACTCTACACAACGCCCCAACAAGAGGCAATCAAACCACTACTGGATGCCCTTGAACAAGCATCGCACGAGTAGGGTGACGCATTGTCAAAGTCAGGAAAAACAAATGTCTTTAATAATATTTCCGTTCCTGCCGGTAGAGGGCGATGAATATGAATATCATTATGGTGAATGCCCAGAGCGATGAGCCGCCGTAGCTAAGCAGCGGCAGCGGGATGCCGATCACTGGCATTATGCCGATGGTCATGCCGATGTTGATGAACAGGTGCATGAATATGCAAGATGCGACGCAATAGCCATAAATCCTGGAAAAAGCAGCCCTGCACTGCTCGGCATCACGAATGATGCGATATATTAAAGAGACGTATAGCAATATGACAGCAAGGCATCCCAGAAAGCCCCATTCTTCTCCGATGGTGCAGAAGATGAAGTCCGTGCTCTGTTCCGGCACGAATCCGAACGTCGTCTGGGTTCCGTTCAGGAATCCTTTGCCGAAGAGGCCGCCGGAACCTATGGCAATCATGGACTGGTTTACGTTGTAGCCTACCCCGGCAGGGTCGTCTTTCATTCCCAGGAGCACCTCTATTCTCTGTCTCTGATGATCTTGGAGCACATTGGTGAATATGAAAGAACTGGAAATGACAAGTATGATTCCGGCGAGTGCGGCCAGCGAGGAAATGGACATGAATCTGTTTTTTGACTTGTAGCCTTTTATCAGATAAATAGCCGCCTCGACCACTATTATGCCAATGAGGACGTATCCCATGTCCAGCTCCGCCATGGCGGAGCCAGGCTTGAAAATGAGCTTCTGAAGCCAAGGAAGGAAGCAGAGGACCAGGAATATTCCGAATTCCAGGAAAGCTCCTTTTCCCAGCCTCCCGGAGTTCAGCCAGTTGCAGAACAGCACTACGCCTAGGAGCACCATTATTGAAAGGTAGACGGATGTGGTGAGCGTAAGTATGAATAGCAGGACGGCCATTCCAATGGCGACCAGCCACCATCCCGAAAGGCCTTCCCTGTAAAGCACGAATATAAAACCTACGTACACGAGCGCAGAACCAGTCTCGCTTTCCGCCAGGATGACCGCCATAGGCAGTAATATTACGAATGCGGCCAAGATGAAATCCTTGAAGCGAGTTATCCTGAAATTCGCTTGGCTCATGATGAGAGCCAGCACCAACGAAGTAGTGATCTTTGAGATTTCAGCTGGCTGGAACTTCACGGGGCCGAATTCGAACCACGATTTGGAGCCTTTGACTTCTTGCCCCAGGAAAATCACGGCTACGAGCAGCCCTATCACGAATATGTAAGAGGGTATGGGAATGGTTTCCCATAGTCGCGGGCTGATGACAAATAGTATCAGGGCTGCCAGGCCTATGGCGGTGAGTATCCAAACGAATTGCTTCCCGCAGCGATAGTTGAAATCGAAGATGGTGTTCGGCCCAGCGGAATGAATGGAGGCGTAGATGTTCAGCCAGCCGATGAAGATCAGGAGCAGGTAGCATATTACCAGCCGCCAATCAATGCTCTTGCGCATCCCTCTGTCCGAAAAATTCGTCATTTGTATGCTTTTACCCTATTCATTAAATCACCTTGCAACATCCTCTCCTCTAGCGGTTTGCGACTCTCGCTAATCTCTCCTGCCAAGTATTTTTCCACCAGCAGAGAAGCGATAGGAGCGGCCCATGTGGCCCCGAAACCGGCATTTTCCACATAAGCCATTACGGCAATCTTTGGATTGTCCTTAGGAGCGAAGCAAATGAAGCAGGAGTTATCTGCGCCACGAGGATTCTGCGCAGTTCCGGTCTTTCCACAAATATCCAATCCGGGCACAGCTGCGATAGAGGCCGTGCCACCCGAACCGAATCCGCTGTTTACCGCTCTCCACATGCCAGGAACTACTATTTCGTAATTCTTCGAATCTACCATCGTGTAATGCTTCTCGTAATATTTATGGTCTATCTCTACCCCCTCCGAAGCCTTTACGATGTGCGGAATCATGTACCACCCACGATTCGCGACCGTGGCGCACATATTAGCTATCTGAAGAGGCGTGGCGCCTATCTCCCCTTGTCCTATGGACAGGGAAATGATGGTGGTGAACTTCCAGCCACCCTTGCCATACAGTTTGTTGTAATATTTCGAAGTTGGAATATTCCCGCCTAATTCGGAAGGGAAGTCAGATCCAAGAGGCTGCCCGAAGCCCATGCTGTGCACATATTCATTCCATTTGTCGAAGGCCGCGTCTATATTCTTGTATTCCTTATTTTCTAATATGTTCTTAAGGACATAGCAGAAGTAGCCGTTGCAGGACATCATAATTGCCTCTTCCAGATTCAGCGGAGAACGATGCCCGTGGCAGCCGAGTTTATGGCTTCCGAAATGATAGCCGTGGTTGCAAGGATAAGTATAATCAGGCTTTAAAGTGCCTTCCTGCAGGCCAATCAGGCCATTCACCAGCTTGAACACCGAGCCTGGAGGGTAAGGAGCCTGCACAGCCCTGTTGAACATCGGCCTGTGCGGATCTTTGATTATCTCATCGTAGTGATGGCTGATGTCGGCGAGCATGTCGACGTCAATTCCAGGGCTAGAGACGAGCGTGAGAATCTCGCCGGTCGACGGCTCTATCGCTACCAGGCTGCCGACCTTGTCCTTCATAAGCTCCTGCCCGTACTGCTGCAAGTCAGCATCGATGGTGGTCATGATGTCGTGACCCGGAATTGCCTCTTTATCGAACTCGCCATTCTGGTAGCGCTGCTCTATCTGATTCTTAGAGTTTCTTAAGTAAATGTGATAGCCTTTCACGCCCCTCAAATCTTCTTCCCTCGCCGCTTCTATGCCTGTTTTTCCAGCATAGTCGCCAGGCCTGTATTCGTCGGGGTGCTTCTGCAGGAAGTTCTGATCGACCTCGGAAACATAGCCTAGAAGGTTGCCGCCAGCATTCACAGGATAATCGCGAATGCTTCTGGCGACACCCCTGAAACCAGGGAAACTATAGGACAGCTCGGCGAATTTCATGTAATTCTCTGGCGGAATCTGCTTGAACATCACCATGCTCTGATAGCCGATTCGGCGCTTGTTCTTCTCATATTCGGCCATCTTGTCCTTGATGGACTGAACGCTCACGTTCAGGGAATTAGCCAGTAGGACAGTGTCGAACTGCCCGACCTCGCTCGGTGTCACCAGAATGTCATACGCCACCCTGTTCCCGACTATGATTTTCCCGTTCCTGTCGTAAATTATGCCTCTCGTTGGATAGACTATGTCATACACCATGGAATTATTGGAGGCATTTATTTTATATTCATTATTAATTATCTGAATATAAAATATTTTCCCAATGATTATGGCCGCCACTACCGCGAGACCGATGATCAGCTTAGTCGCTTTACCTTCGGTCGTCATAAGTCAGCTGATTGACTATTAAAAGAGACATGACATAGCTTGCGGCTGTAGAGCAAGCCAAGGCTAAGAATATGAACCATGCTGGTCTTGTGCCGGCACAATCTAGCAATATGTAGATGATGAGGAATAAGACTATTACTATCAGCATTGCGAGAGAAACCCTTGCAAAGCCATATTTCCTGATGGAGATTCCCTCTTGCCTCTCGAACGGCTCGCTTCCGAACATGAGCGAGATTAACGGCCGCCGGATAAGAGCTACAGGCAGCAGAGCGGCAGCGTTAAGCCCGATCACTCCCTCTGCGAAGTAGTCCACGACCAGCCCGGTGCCGAACGCGATCAGCTGGGCGGCAAATGAGCCGATTGATGTCGGCAGGCATAGAATCATGACTGGCAGAAGGCTCAGGATGATGTATGGCGTGAACCTGCAATAGATGTACAGGATCATCTGGGCGATGACGAGAATGACATAAGTTATCCAGAAATTCCCTTTCATCGTTTCGCCTCCTTCTCTTTAGCCATCTCCTCTTTCTCCAGTTCTTCGATTTCTTCCAGCTTCGTGTTCCTCACGATAGTCACGTATCTGACGGCCTGATGATCCTGGAACATCTTGACCTTTATCTCGTTCGTCGCGCCATTGATGATTCTCGAAGAGCCAGTCACTCCGAGGGGGATGTCGGACGGGAATATTGATGAATATCCGCTTGTGTAGACCGTATCCCCCGGATTGAATTTATATTGCAGAGGAATTTCTTTCAGCACTGCGCCATCGCTTGTCATTCCATCCCAGGAGAGAGGCCCTACGGCACCCTCGTTGCCCAGCCTGGCGCTCACGTTCACTTCCGTGTTCTCGAACGAGATCACATAGCAGTAGTGCTGGCTCACTGCATCCACGATTCCAATCACCCCGTTAGACGTGATGACCCCAGAATTCTGCCTTATCCCGTCAGCCGAGCCTTTGTCGAGAATCAGGTAGTTATGCTGCGATTTCCTGTTGGATTTCACTATAGTGGCAGGAACATACATGAATCCATTTTCTTTCAGTTCGGGCATGAAAGAGCTGTCGGCCTCGTTCAGAGCCATTCTCAAGCTTCTTACCTCAGATGTGAGGCGGCCGTTTTCGAGCGCCAGCTTCTCATTTTGCTGTTTCAGTGAGAAATAGTCGTTCACTTTCTGGGTCACGCCCCAGACTTTAGCCGAGAAACCATGCGAGATGCGCATGAACCAAAGCTTTTGCAGCTGATTGTTATGAGAGAGCAACAGGAGAGAAGCGATCTCCAAAAAGATGAAGACCACTATCGTGAATATGGTGCTGGTTACGGATCTCTCCTTCGGCATTTTATCTCATTAGGAACGAGTAATTCGATGTTTTCTTAAGCGCAATGCAAGTGCCTCTGGCCACTGCCTTCAACGGATCCTCAGCCACATGGAACTGGATGTTCACTTTTTCAGTGAATCTCTTTGCTAAGCCGCGCAGAAGGGCTCCGCCGCCAGAAAGGAAAATCCCGTTCTCCACTATGTCCGCATACAGCTCCGGAGGAGTCAGCTCCAGCACGTGCAGAATTGAAGATTCCAGCTTCGCTATGGATTTATCCAGGCAGTGTGCGATTTCTTGATATGTCACTGTGGCCTCCACAGGGTGGGCTGTCATGAGGTTAGGACCCCTTACCACGTATGGCTCAGGTTCCTCGTCAGCGTCCAGGTCAGGAATGACGGCGCCAACGGCAATCTTTATCTTCTCTGCCGTTGTCTCGCCAATCTTGATGTTATGTTGTTGGCGGAGGTAATACTGAATGTCGCTATTGAACACATCCCCTGCGGTAGTAATGCTGTCTTGCACTACGATGCCGCCCAAAGAAATGACTGCGATTTCTGCAGTGCCGCCACCTATGTCGACTACCATGTTGCCTTTCGGAGCCTCTACGTCCAGGCCAATGCCAAGAGCGGCGGCCATAGGCTCATAGATCAGGTACACGTCTCGGCCACCAGCATGCTCGCAGGAGTCGCGCACGGCTCTGATTTCTACCTGGGTGCTGCCAGATGGTATTCCGACCACGATCTTGAGAGTCGGGGCGAAAAGTGTCTTCTTTTTGCTGTTAACTTGCTTTATGAACCCTTTGATCATCATTTCGGCGGCATTGAAGTCGGCAATGACTCCGTCCCTCAAGGGCCTGATGGTTTTCACGCCGGGGTTAGTATGCTCATGCATCAGCTTCGCCTGCTGGCCTATGGCTATGCATTTGCTAGTGTTGTTGTCAATCGCGACGATGCTTGGCTCGTCAAGCACTATATTGTCGTTCTGGAATATCACGGTATTGGCCGTGCCAAGGTCCATTGCGATTTCCTGTGTTAAAAAATTAAATGCCATCTCTTTGTCTGTAACTTGATACTATGCTGATTTTACAACTCGTAAATATACAAAAAAAGTTATATTTGTGGTTGAAAAGTCATGGGTAGAAGAAAAATATTAATAGTGATGGCCGCTGGGAGCGGAACCCGCATGGGAGCTTCTGTGCCTAAGCAGTTCCTGCCGCTCGGCGGGGAAATGATTCTAAAGCGTACCATTGAAATTTTCCTGTCCGCCGTTCCTGATATCCGCATAATCACCGTCCTCCCAAGAGATTACCTGGAATTCTGGAAGAATTCCTGCCTGGAAGGCAGCTTCTATTATCCTCAGACTCTAGTTTCTGGCGGGATCACTCGTTTCCATTCGGTAAAGAACGCCCTTCGGAAAGTGCCAGACGGAGCTGTCGTAGCAATACATGACGGAGTGCGACCATTAATATCCAAAGAGCTGATCATGAATATGTTCACTCAGATGGATTCGGGCAGATGCCATGCCCTTATACCAGTGCTGCCAGCCATCGATGCTCTGAGGCTCTTGGAAGAGAAGGTGGGAAAGCTGTGTGATACGGGGCTTCAAGTGAATAGGTCACAGGTTTTCCGCTGCCAGACTCCTCAGATGTTCCTTTCGGAGGACATCAAGGCAGCATATTCATTGCCTTTCGACACTTCTTTTACCGACGATGCTTCTGTGGCGTACGCAAACAAAGTCCCTCTCTCCTATTGTGATGGAGAGAGGTTGAATTTCAAAATCACTTCTCCAGAAGACCTTGCTTTGGCGGAAATGATTATTTCTTCCCGGCAGAGGTGACGGCTTTACGTTTATAGTCTTTGACCCAGACCTGACGCTCAATCGCCTGATCAAGTGAAATGACAGTATCAGTTGCCTGAACGTAAGGAATATTTTGAATCGTGTTCAAAAGAATCTCCATGAGATGGTCATTGTCGAAGCAATAGACTTTCAGCAAGAGAGCGGCTTTGCCAGTGACGAAATGGCATTCTACGATCTCAGGTATATTCCTGAGGGATTCCACCACTTCGTTGTACTTGTTTGCCTCAGAGAGAGAAATGCTCACGAATGCGCATACGTTCAATCCGAGCGCTTGCGGTTTTACAAGCAGGCGGGAGCCGGTGATGACGCCGTTATTCTCAAGCCTCTTGACTCTCTGATGGATAGCAGCGCCAGACACGCCACACTCACGTGCGATTTCCAGGAAAGGCATTCTGGCGTTATTAACCAGGAAAGAGAGGATTTTCTGGTCGATCTGATCAATGTGATAACTAGCCATTCGCTTTCAGATTATAATTAACTTTGCAAAATTAATTATAAACATGAAAAAATCAAGACTTCTTATGAAATTTGTTTCGTGTTTTTGAAGGTTCCGAATTGTTAATGATATCCTGGCACTCCTCCAAAGTCAGTTTAGACGCATCTGTTCCTTTTGGAATCTTGTAATTCCCCCCAGCATGTTTTATATACGGGCCATAGCGCCCTGCAATCACTTGAATGTCTGCGTCTTTATATTCAGTGATGGTAGAATTGGCTGGCGTCTTGTTCAGGCCATCCTCGATTATCTCCCCGCATTTCTCTATGGTGATGCTTAAAGGATCTGTTCCGCGAGGCAGTGAGAAATTTTTATCCCCATATTTGATGTATGGGCCGAAACGGCCCTTGGTCGCGATGACGTCAATTCCTTTATGCTGGCCTACAGTGCGAGGCAGTAAGAACAGCTTCAATGCTTCTTCAAGGGTTATGGTCTCGATCAGCTGGCCTTTGCCTAGTGAAGCGAAAGCCGCCTTCTCGCCCTCGCCTTTCTGGATGTACGGGCCATATTTTCCAAATTTGGCGACGATCTTGTTCCCGTCTCCGTCTGTGCCTAGTTCCCTAGTCACGTGGCTATAATTGCCGTCATGCATTACTTCCTCCACGTTCTTGTGGAATGGAGCATAGAACTGAGCGATCACATCGTTCCAGACCAGCTCGCCTTTCGCTATTTTATCAAAATCGTTCTCGACGTTGGCCGTGAAATTATAATCCATGATGTCATTGAAGCGCGCTTCCAGATAGTCGGAAACCAATATCCCGATTTCCTGAGGTATCAGCTTGCCCCTTTCTGCTCCGACGACCTCGGTCTTAATTGATTCAGTGATAGTCCTGTTTTTGAGGATGAGGTCTCGAACCTGTTTTTTGACCCCTTCCTTGTCGCCTTTGAATATGTATCCTCGTCCAGTCGTGAGAGTCGTGATGGTAGGAGCATATGTCGAAGGGCGGCCTATTCCCAGCTCTTCGAGTTTCTTAACAAGCGTAGCTTCGGAATATCTCTGAGGAGCCTGTGTGAACTTGCATGAGGCGGAGATTTCAAGAGCATTCATTATATTCCCAACATTCATTTCAGGAAGAACTGCCACTTCGGTATTATCTTCCTCGTTGTCAGAGCTTTCCATGTATAGCTTGAGGAATCCGTCAAACAGCACCTGCGTAGCTTGGATGGAGAATTTCTCAGGTCCCTTGTCGTATGAAACCTTGATGTTCGTATTCAGGACCTTGGCATCAGCCATCTGGCTGGCCACTGTTCTTCTCCATATTAATTGATAAAGTTTCTTCTCTTGCGCTGTCCCTTCGATGTCGGTGTTGGCGATGAAGGTAGGGCGGATGGCTTCATGAGCTTCCTGCGCCCCTCTGGTTGTAGTGTGAAACTGGCGAGTCTTTGAATATTCAGCACCGAAATTCTCGGTGATATATTGCTTTGAAGTGCCTAGCGCCAGGCTCGACAGATTCACAGAGTCGGTTCTCATGTAGGTTATGAGACCCCTCTCGTACAGCCCCTGTGCCAGCCTCATCGTGATGCTGACTGGCAGATGAAGCTTCCTGGAGGCCTCCTGTTGCAATGTGGAGGTGGTAAACGGCGGAGCAGGGTGCCTGACAGCCTCTTTTTTCTCTATGTCGGATATTTTGAATATGGCGCCGATGCAATTCTGCAAGAAATTCCTGGCTTCATCTTCGGTTGCGAGCTTAGTGTCAAGCGCGGCCTTTACTTTCACCGAGGAAGGTAGTCCCTCAGGATTGAAAATAGCGTCTATTCTATAGAAAGGCTCATTCTTGAAAGCTATTATTTCCTTTTCTCTTTCCACGACGAGCCTCAGGGCCACTGACTGCACCCTTCCCGCAGAGAGTTTCGGCTGGATTTTTCTCCACAGCACTGGCGACAACTCGTATCCTACGAGCCTGTCCAGCACCCTCCTGGCCTGCTGGGCATCCACCAGGTGCATGTCTATTTCTCTCGGCTTCTGAACGGCTTCAGTGATGGCAGTCTTCGTAATCTCGTGGAAAACGATTCTTCTGGTGCTCTGCTTGTTCAGACCTAGGGTTTCGAACAGGTGCCAGGAAATGGCTTCCCCCTCGCGGTCTTCATCGGAAGCGAGCCACACAGTTCCAGCGCTCGCAGCATCCTTCTTCAATTCCGCAACCACTTTCTTCTTATCGGCGGGTATAACGTATTCGGGTGAGAAATTGTGTTCTATGTCAACGCTTAATTTGTTGTCTTTCAGGTCTCTGATATGACCGAAACTAGCCTTGACCACGTAATCCTTCCCTAGAAATTTCTGAATCGTCTTAGCTTTCGCAGGAGACTCGACTATTACCAAATTATCCATAAAATCCTTCCTTTCAAAGTTTTTCAGTTAGCTGTTAGTTTGCGAATGCAAAGTAAAGGATAAATCGGGCTATTTTCCAAATTTTGTTATAAATTTGTCTTTATTATGACTGAAGTGACTAGAAAAAGAATTATAAAATGGTTCTGGATAATAATAACATTTCCAGTGCTATTCCTTTTCCTTATGCTTTTCCTCGTCTGGGTGTTCGCTGACATCCCTTCGTTCAAGGAACTGGAGAACCCGGACAGCAAGCTCGCCACTCAGATAATGGCTGATGATGGTGAGATTCTAACGACATTCCACATAGAGAACAGGACATACGTTACATACGAAGAACTTTCGCCGAGCATCGTGCAAGCAGCCGTGGCCACGGAGGACAGACGCTTCTACAGGCATTCGGGGATTGATTTCAAAGGCCTTGGCAGGGTATTCTTCAAAACCATATTATTACAGAAGTCCAGCCAGGGTGGCGGTAGCACGATCACTCAGCAGCTCGCGAAGACGCTTTATCCTAGGACAGAGATAAAACATAAGATTCCGGGAATATATCATGTTAAAATGGTATGGATAAAGCTGAAGGAATGGATAACCGCCGTGAAGCTGGAGCGGAACTACACGAAAGACGAGATTGTCACGATGTATCTGAATTCCGTGTTCTTCGGCAGCAGCGCCTACGGAATCAGGGCGGCTTCAGAGACGTTCTTCGGGAAGCTTCCGAAAGACCTCACGGTCGAGGAGAGCGCAGTGCTTGTGGGAATGATAAATAAGCCTACCAGGTACAATCCTGCCCTTAATCCGGATAAGGCTCTAGTCAGGAGAAATTTCGTGATAGAGAAGATGAAAGACTCGGGATACATCACGAAGGCTGAGAGAGACTCTATAAAGCAGATACCTATAACGTTGAATTACGAGGTTCAGGACCATAATGCTGGTCACGCACCTTATTTCAGAGACATGCTTCGCAGGGTGATGACTGCCCATAAGCCTCGCAGGTCGGAGTACACAGTCAATGAGGATTATGTCGTGGATTCGCTTGCATGGGCTACGGATGACCTCTACGGCTGGCTTGAGAAGACAAAGAAGCCAGATGGGAGCAAATACAACTTGGATAAAGATGGCTTAAGAATATACACCACCATCAATTACAAGATGCAGGAGTATGCCGAAGAAGCGGTGGCAGAGAGAATCAGAGCCCTGCAAAAAGACTTCGATAGAGACCTGCGCAGCAAGACTCATGCTCCGTTCTCCAATGACATAGATGAGGAAAACAGGAACAGAGTAATGAACCAGGCTCGTCGGTGGAGCGACCGCTGGAGGATGATGAAAAAAGACGGGAATAGCGAGGCTCAGATACTGAAGTCTTTTTCCGTGCCGACCAAGATGAGAGTCTTCGCCTACAACAGCAAGGGTTATGCAGACACGACCATGACCCCGGATGACTCGATTAAATATTATAAGTCTATTCTCAGGACTGCGTTCTTCGCCATGGAGCCAGAGACCGGCTTCGTGAAGGCTTACGTAGGAGGACCGAATTATCGTTATTTCAAATATGATAATGTCCGCCAGGGGAAACGGCAGGTCGGATCTACAATTAAGCCTTACCTCTATACTTTGGCTATGCAGGAGGGCATGACCCCTTGCGACAAAGTGTTGAACGTGCCTCAGACGTTCGTGCTGGATGACGGCAACACATGGACACCAAGAAGCACCGATAAAGATGAATGGATAGGCAAGACAGTCACGCTGAAGTGGGGGCTTACTAACAGCTCTAATAATATATCGGCTTACCTGATGAAGCAGTTCGGCCCTTATGCCATGGTAGAGATGATGAGGCAGATGGGAGTGCACAGCTTCCTTGACCCGACCCCTTCTCTTTGCGTAGGCTCTGCTGACCTTTCTCTATTTGAGATGGTAGCGGCATACAACATATTCCCATCTAAAGGCGTTTACAGCACCCCGTTGTTCGTGACGAGGATAGAAGACAGCCAGGGCAACGTGATCTCGGAGTTCACGAATCGTCGTTACGAGGCTATCAGCGAGCAGACCGCTTATCAGATGGTCGACATGATGGTGAATGTGGTCAGGAATGGCACGGGAGCTAGGTTGCGTTACAGATACGGGATGACGGGAGAAATCGGCGGCAAGACGGGAACTACTAACGATAACGCTGACGGCTGGTTCATCGGCTATACTCCTAGACTAGTCGCAGGGGTGTGGACAGGAGCCGAGGACAGGCAGGTACACTTCCAGTCCATTGCTCTTGGCCAGGGGGCTAACATGTCCCTGCCGACATGGGGCATATTCATGAATAAAGTCCTTGCAGACGGAACTCTAGGCATCTCGGCAGATGACAAGTTTGACATTCCGGCAGGGCTGGGGCCAAATGACTGCTCTGGCGGTGGCCAGAATGCTGAGGCGCAGCAGGAAAAGGCTGAAGAATACTATTTTGAATAGAATTATTAATATGGGCAAGTACAACAAAATCGCTGTGGTGTATGGGAGCGATTCCTCCGAATGGGAGGTTTCATGCAGGAGCGGGGAGTTCGTTGCTTCAAGGATAGACGGTACGAAGTACGAGATCTATGAGATTTTCGCTCGTTTCGGGAAATGGCAGCTGGTTGCCATGAAGAAGCTGAATTCCATGAGAGTGCCTTTCCCAGAGGGTGCGAGGCCGGAAATTGATAAGAATGATTTTTCGGTGAGAGTATATGGCGAGAAAGTGAAGTTCGATTACTGCTACATAGTGCAGCATGGAACTCCTGGCGAGAATGGCCTCTTTCAGGGCTATCTGGAGATGCTTGGCATCCCGTTCAGTTCTTGCAGCGCTTTCGCATCGGCCGTGGCATTCGATAAGTTCGCCTGCAAAAGTTACTTGCGTGACGAGGATTTCGTGAAATGTGCCCCTGACGTGTTCGTGCGAGATGGAATGGACATAGATGCAGTGACGAAAAAGGTAGCAGGGAAGCTGAAGTTCCCTGTGTTCGTTAAACCAACCGACGGAGGTTCCAGTTTCGGGATAACAAAAGTTAAGAAGCCAGAAGACTTGCCAGGGGCTATCAGGTTCGCTTTTTCCGAAGGTCCGACTCTAATAGTAGAGCAAGGAATAGATGGGCGGGAATTCACTTGCGCGGCATATTCTAACGGGAAAGCTGTTAAGTCTCTGCCAGTCATCCAGATAGTGACTGATAATGAATATTTTGACTACGATGCCAAATATAACGGCCACAGCCAGGAGATATGCCCTGCGCCGATTGACGACAACCTGAGGGAACATATTCAAAGAACGACAGAGAAAATATATTCCCAGCTAGGCTGTTCTGGCATAGTGAGAATTGACTATATACTTTCGGAGGACGGTCTATATTTCTTGGAGGTGAACACTATTCCTGGAATGACCAGCGCATCTCTGGTGCCTAAGATGATTAGGACAGCAGGACAGGATATCACTGATTTCCTTACGCGCATCATAGAAAATTCTTGACCTTTGAGAAGGATGAATATTGTTTTTGATTTATCATTTATTAAGAATTAGCAAGTGTTATTGAAAGAATTCATTGCTGAAGGAGTTTCAGCACTCGAGCAGCTTTATCCAACTGCCGAGGCTAAGAATATTGTTCTCATGCTCTGTGAGAGCCGTCTAGGCACGAAGAACTATACCCACATAGTAGAGCCAGACTATGCGATTAAGCCGGGCCAGCTGCCGTCTTTGCAGGAAGATTTGAAAAGGCTGTCTTCGGGAGAGCCTGTACAGTACGTAATTGGCGAGGCTGATTTCTGCGGCTACAAATTCAAGGTTACGCCTGACGTGCTGATACCGCGTCCGGAGACGGAGCTGTTGTGCCGTGAGGCTGTGAAAATCGGCTCCCGCATCCAGCGCATGAGAGAGGCTTACGGGAAATCCGCCAGGCCGGTTCGCGTGTTGGATTTGTGCACCGGCTCCGGATGCATCGCATGGACGATAGCCTTGGAGATGCCGGGCTGCGAGGTCGTCGGAACCGATATATCCCAGAAAGCCATTCAAATGGCTTCCAGCCAGAATTTCAGCATTCAAGTTAAAGAGAGAGAGGCGATAACTCCGAAATTCATAGTCTCTGACGTGCTGGATTTCAACCAGGAACTCGATCAAGGGCAGTTTGACCTTATAGTGAGCAATCCTCCGTACATCAAAGAATCGGAAAAGGCTAACATGAGGGTGAATGTGCTCAATTTCGAACCACCACTTGCCCTGTTTGTCTCTGATGATGATCCGTTGGTATATTATCGCGCCATCGCCCATTGGGCCCAGGAATTTCTCGAAGCAGACGGCAAAGGGCTTGTCGAAATCAACGAGCTCCTTGCTCCGGAGACGACCAGCGTTTTCAAGCAGGCTGATTTCGAGAACACGAGGACAATTCTCGACTTCTATGATAAAAAGCGTTTCGTCCTCTTCTCAAAATAGGCTTTCTGGGCCTCTGTGACGCATGTTTTAAAATATCCGTTGAAAATTTCATTCAACGGCTATTTTTTGCTCTCTTTGCATCAGAGATAAACGCAGAGTTTATGGAAAGCTTCAATCATCTTTTCAGGAAGCAGGCGGTGGTGCCGCTGCTTTTCCTGGCTGCTCTTTCTTCGTGCAGCAATATTGACGAAGATAAAGTGGACGCTAATGTCCGATTGGAAGAGGCTGCTGTCAACGTAACGCCTGAAGGCATAGCCAAGATGCTGAGCGGAATTCCTTTCGGGGTCTCTCAAGTCAGGGAGGTCTGGCAGGCTGTCTGCTCTTCCATTTCAAATGGCTATGACGAGGAGTATACTTTCAGCGATGTTTTCCTTGCCCCAGGATGCGGGGTAGGGGAAACTGCATCTTCAGATGTCGGCCTAGCCGTTTCAAGGAGTGTCAGAGCTTCCGCGAGGAGCTCTGCCGCCATCCGAGATTTAATCAATGAATATGCCTCCTCCAAGCTGCAGACTAGGTCTGACGATTTCATTGCAAGGCTTGCAGAGTCAGGCATGCAGATTTATTGGCCATATTCGGAAGACTGGGATGGGCAGTCGATGCCTGTGATAACCTTCGACCCGGAAAATGGATCTGAGACGAATATAGCCTTCGAACGGTTCTTGCAGCCTGACGGGGCTTGGGCTGTACGCAAGATTTCAGTTGACGAGTCTTATGCCCGGAAGCATCCTGTCTGGGTGATAAATCGTAATGACGATGCCGAGTTCGTCACGCCTCAGATGGCAGAAAAGCTCGGCATGCTAGCAAGGCCTTCGGTTTCCACTCGATCCTATGGCGCTTTCAAGACTTTGGTTCTCAAGGAATTCAAAGCGCACAGGAATTACGATGGCTGGTTTTCAGGTGGGTCTGAGTTTTTCGTCAAATGTGGGTCTATCGAGTCTTTCAAGGCTAGGACTGAGGAAGAAATGGATGATTACAATCCTCAGATTACTGATTTTATGATCAAGGTCCGGCGCAAGCAGGTTGGGAAATCCCTGAGATTCAATTCAATACTTGTATCGGAATGGTCGGAACAGTTGAGCGAGTGTGCTTTCATGGTCGTTGAGGACGATGGAGGAAAAATGACGAAGTGGTCGGCTGCTGGCACGGTTAAGATCAAGTCGAGATCTTACGGATTCGAAGTGGCGTTCCCATATCATCGCAGCGACGACATAGTCTGGCGCGGAAAACTTTCCGACAACTATTTGGAGCGGAACAGTGGCAAGGCTGCTAGGTTCGGTGACGTAAGCATCACATTCGAGTTCGTGTGACAGTAGTCGGGCTATCGCTTCTTCGGGGTAGCTGCGCTGACTGTCATCTCGCACGCCGCGCAATCGAAGCCGAGGACATAACGCTTGCCATTATTCACAAGGAACAGGGGGCCTGTCTGGGCAGCATGCTGGAATCTAGGGCAGAGCCCCAGTTCATATCTTATGCAATATTTCGTGCGCATGAGCTCGGCTCCTTCTCTATGGGAAATTTCGAATGCCGGCTCTATTGATTCGGCTCCGTAGAATTCATAAATTTCACGGCTCAGGTGATTTGCGATATTCTCCTTGTAAGTCAGTGCTTTAGGAATGCTGACGGAACTTCTGTCCTTTGGTCTTGCTTTGCCGAGCGGGATTGCCTTGCACGGCATTTCATCCAGCTTGGAGGCGATTTCTCGACGTATTTCGTTCAGTTCGGCGGCCTTCAAGAATGGCAGAGGCTGACCTTGCAAAGATTGTAATCTGAAGGAATATATTCCCGAAATCTTTGAAATCTGAGTCCTGTATATTCCTTCCATTCTTATCCGGTCACGCGCCATCTCTCCGGCTGTCTGCAGATTCAGGGACACCGTGCGACCATCCTCGCTTTCGGCGCTGATATTCAAAGATTTGCCATCGCTGTTGGCAGAAATGCTCACGGAAACGTCTATGGTTCTTGCAGAGAGGCTGACCTCAAATTCGCGCTCGAATTCGCTATCCACGTTCCTGTACAGAGTCGTGCCTGACTTCAGGACGGGCACAGCCTTGCAACGAATAGTATTCCCTTCGCAGACATCCCCGCGGAAGCCGATTATTTCGTCTCCGTTGAGAAAAGAGAATCCGTCCCCATTGTGAAGGGTGCATGAAGGATTCTTCAAGCTTACCAGGACCAGCATCTCGGATGCATTTCTAGAACGGCTGGCACGGCTGGCCGTTTCCTTGCTCCCCACAGCGCTGCCCTCTTTGATCCCCGCCACAACGCCGATTTCCTCTCCTATATGTTTAGGTGCATTCATCGAGGACCACTTACCACGTTTGCCATCGATGAAGAGTTCGGTGTACCTGCGATTGAATGTCTTATTGAGGTCCGGAGTGAAACCGCTTCGGATGCTTCCAAAAGAGGACCTGCAATATTTGTCTGGATGCCTTGCGACCAAGTCGTCCAAAGCCGATGAATATGCTCTAGTGACGTTACGGACATACGAAATATTCTTAAGCCTGCCCTCTATCTTGAAGGAATCTATGCCTGCCTCAGCTAAATCCCCGAGGAGGTGCAGCAGATTATAGTCTTTTAGTGATAGCAGAGCCTTGTTCTTTACGATAACCTTTCCGCTGGCATCCTCCAGATCATAGAGGGAGCGGCAGGCCTGAATGCACTCGCCTCGGTTGGCGCTTCTGCCGGTGATATATTCAGACATATAGCATTGCCCGCTGTAGCATACGCAGAGGGCTCCATGCACGAAAAATTCCAATTCGCAGTTCACTGCGGAGCGTATTTTACGGATTTCTTCAAGTGACAGCTCGCGTTCCAGCACTAGCCGGGAGAATCCGAGTGCCTCATAGAATCGGGCTTTCTCGGGCGTGCGAATAGCGCACTGGGTTGAAGCATGTAGCGGCAGGACAGAGCCTTTGCCACTAGATTGAATATTCAGCAGAGCCAAGTCCTGGTCGATCACGCCGTCTACGCCAGCGTCCGATGCCTCTTCCAGCAGCTTCTTCACTCGCGGGAGCTCGTCGTCGTAGACAATCGTGTTGATGGTTATGAATATCCTCACTCCGAAGCGATGAGCATAGGTACATAGTTTCCGGATATCCTCCATCGAGTTTCCTGCCGCCTGTCTTGCTCCGAATCCTGGCCCGGCTATGTAAACGGCATCCGCCCCGCAGTCTATGGCGGCGAAGCCTATCTCTTTGTCCCTTGCAGGCGCCAGAAGTTCTAAATATCTCATATCTTTACTGAATATCCGGCATTATATTAATTTGAACAGGTCATCCATTCGGACGAGGCTTTGGACTGAATTCGAATATTGGTTGCGAATAAGCCCGAATGTGGTTATGAGAGTAAGCTGCAAGGACTTCTTTGTGTGCGTCTCACTCTGAAAAGCATCAATTTTCCCACGCAACTCCTCGTCCGTGTCCTTGTCTATCGTAAAATCATTTCCCGAGAATTTCATCTCACAGATATTTATGACATTATCGGCTCTGTCGATTACCATGTCTATTTGCGCTCCACCTTCTTTCCTGCGGCTGAGCCAAGGCATTGTTTCAGTTTGCACCCCTGCAATTCCCAAGGCTGATTTGATCTGCCTGACATGAAGAAAGCAAATGTTTTCGAAAGTATAGCCTCTCCATGCATTGAGCATCGGAGAGAGCAGATTGTCCTGCCAGAAGCGTTCATTTGTCGTTTTTTTCTTATCCTTGAAATAAAGCCAGAACAAACAGAATGAGTCAATGACTCGGTAACGTACATCTGTCCGGGGACCATCGTAATTGTTGAATGAGCCAATGAAACCGTTTGCCTCCAAGGCTTTGAGAGAATCGGTCAAGGAGCCGCCAGAATTTATGCCAGAGGTTTCGGAGAGTTCTTTTCTAGTCATCCCATAGCGTTTCTTACCTAACTGTCTGATTATTTTCTTGTTGACTTCTGGGTTCACGAACAGCGAATTGAAGAGCCTATCGAATTCTTGTCCGAGTTTGGCATCTTTTGCAAAAAATAAATCATCGATGTTCTGGGCTAGGCTGCGCCCTTTTCTTATCAAAGAAAGATAATATGGGATTCCTCCCGTAACCATATATGCCTGCAGCTGGTCAAGTCGGCTAATCATCACACCTCTGTCTTTATAGAAGTCTTCGCATTCCTTGAGGCAGAATGGCTCCAGTTTGATTTCGTAAGTCGTCCTGTTGAACAGCCCTCCTTTACTATTCAATATTTTGTCAGAAATCCATGAAGTCGCCGAACCGCAAACAATCAGCATCAGGTTGCTTCTTCCAGCTCCCCAACCATTCCAGAAATGCTCGAAAGCTGGCATGAATCCGGAGCGAGGCGTGTCCAGCCAGGGCAATTCATCAATGAATACGAGCTGCCTTTTTTCCCTACCTTTTTCTTCGAGCAAGGTTGTCAGTGCTTCGAATGCTTGTAGCCACGATGAAATTGTCTTTCCCATATATCCGAATCGAACCAGGGATGTGAAAAACGCATCGAGCTGATTCTGCAATACAGTTTTATCTTCGATATTGCTTTCGGCAGGAGAGAGTCCGGTGTGATAAAATGCGAACTCGTCACGGAACAATTCCCTTATCAAGTAGGTTTTGCCAACCCTTCTTCTGCCTTGAACTACGACAAATTCCGGCCTTTTTGAGTTGTAAAGGTCGGTGAGTTCCTGAGTCTCCTTAAGTCTGCCTATTATTTTCTGCGCCATGCTACTCTCATTTTGTCACGAATATAAAAAATTGGCTGGATATGTCCAACTTATTCAGCCAAATTCATCGTCTTCGACCTGGTTTTGGCTGAATATCTTCGGTTTATTCAGCCAGATTTGCGCCGAATTGCCATGTTTTGGCTGAATTAATCTTGGCAGGCTTCATATCCGGAGGCGGGTCTGCGACTTTCCTAATAAATTAATATATTTGTAATTCTTAAACAATTAGAAAATGGCAGAAGACGATATATTAAAGAACATTACTCAGCAGGAGTATAAAGAGGGCTTCGTGACGGACGTACGGCAGGAGTTTATCCCAAAAGGGCTGAATGAGAGCATCATCCGCACTATTTCCAGGCTGAAAGATGAGCCGGACTGGCTTTTGGAGTTCCGTCTGGACGCTTTCGGGAAATGGAAGAAAATGAATATGCCGCATTGGGGGCATCTGGATTTGCCAGAAATAGATTTTCAGAATATTATCTATTATGCTGCTCCGAAGCGTGACGAAGACAGGCCGAAAGAAATCGATCCGAAGCTGGAAGAAACTTTCGAGAAACTGGGCATTCCTGTGCGAGAAAGAGAGGCTTTGGCTGGAGTTGTAGCCGTTGATGCCGTGTTCGACTCTGTTTCCGTCGCCACGACATTCAGGAAATCGCTGGCGGAGAAAGGCATAATTTTCTGCAGCTTCAATGAGGCTGTTCACGAGCACCCAGATCTGGTGCGCAAATACCTGGCTTCGGTTGTGCCTGCAGGGGATAATTTCTTCGCGGCTCTTAATTCGGCGGTTTTCAGCGATGGCAGCTTCTGTTATATTCCTAAAGGAGTGAAATGCCCGATGGAACTGTCAAGCTATTTCAGGATCAATGCGGCCGGCACCGGGCAGTTCGAGCGCACTCTCATTGTCGCCGATGAAGGCTCTTCGCTCAGTTACATGGAGGGCTGCACTGCCCCTATGAGGGACGAGAATCAGCTGCATGCGGCTGTGGTGGAAATAGTTGTCGAGGCTGGGGCTGACGTGAAGTACTCCACGGTTCAGAACTGGTACCCGGGAGATGCGCAGGGCCGAGGAGGAATCCTTAACTTGGTGACCAAGAGGGGAATATGCAAGGGCGAGGGGAGTCATCTAAGCTGGACGCAAGTGGAGACCGGCTCAGCGATCACTTGGAAATATCCTTCCACAATCCTCAGGGGCGACAATTCCTCGTCGGAGTTCTATTCTGTTGCCGTCACGAATAATTTTCAGCAGGCGGACACTGGAACCAAGATGGTGCATATCGGGCGAAACACCAAGAGCCGTATCGTGAGCAAAGGCATTTCGGCTGGTCGCAGCCAGAATAGTTACAGAGGTCTCGTGCGCATGAACAAAGGAGCTCAAAACGCTCGCAACTATTCTCAGTGCGACAGCCTCCTGATTGGCTCGCAATGCGGTGCGCACACGTTCCCTGACATTCAGAGCTACAACCCTACGGCGATCGTGGAGCATGAGGCGACCACTTCTAAAATCAGCGATGAACAGCTGTTCTACTGCAACCAGAGAGGGCTGAATCCTGAAGATGCGGTTGGGCTGATAGTGAACGGATATGCCCACGAAGTGCTTTCAAGGCTTCCTATGGAGTTTGCGGTCGAAGCCACAAAGCTCCTGCAAGTGTCTCTGGAAGGGTCTGTAGGATAAAGGAATATGAATATTTTTGATATAGATGACATTGCTTTCTCGATGGGTGGGGCAGGGGTGAGCTGGCTGGAACTGATCAGCGTGGCTGCCGGCCTGGGCTGCGTCGTGCTTGCTGGCAGGAATAACAAATTCAATTTCTGGATAGGCTACCTTTATAACATCTTGCTTTTCGTGATGTTCTGGCAGAGGCATCTGTATTCAGCCATGCTTCTGCAGCCAATTGCATTCGGAATCAACGCCTTCGGACAGTGGAGGTGGTCGCATCCGAAGTCCGGCGAGGCAAGCGCGAAAGATGCCGGTTCTCTGAAAGTTTCCCATTTGAAGCCTGGACACTGGGGCTGGGCCGTGCTGTTCGTCCTTGGCGCCGGACTAATCTGGGGTTTCGTGCTCAGTAAGCTTGGGACTGATTGGTTCACGGGCATATTCTCTCCGGATCCGACTCCCTACTTGGACTCATTCGGCCTGATGCTGACCCTGCTGGCGCAATTCCTTTCCGCTCAGAAGAAGTGGGAATGCTGGCTGGTGTGGCTTGTGGTGAACATCTGGAATATCATGCTTTACCTCTCGGCCGGGCTTGTGTTCATGCCGATTGTGTGCGCCCTGTATCTCATAAATGGGGTGTGGTCGTTGATAACTTGGTATAGGCTGTATAAGAATAATAATTAGATTTCGGATCTGGCTAAAACGAAAATATTAACAAAGAGATATATGAATGACATATTACTAGAAATAAAAGATCTGCATGCTTCTGCAGGGGATAAGGAAATCCTTCGCGGAGTTAACCTTGAGATTGGCCGTGGAGAGATTCACGCAGTCATGGGACCGAACGGGGCAGGGAAGAGCACCCTGTCCTCGGTGCTGACCGGCAAGCCGGAATACACCGTCACGCAAGGCTCCATTGAGTTCATGGGCCAGGATCTTCTTGCCATGAAGCCAGAGGAAAGGGCCTGGGCTGGCATATTCATGTCATTCCAGTACCCGATTGAAATTCCTGGAGTGTCAATCACCAATTTCATGAAGACGGCGATAAACTCAAAGCGCAAGGCTCAGGGAATTGAGCCGATGAAAGCTGCGGATTTCCTGCGTCTGATGAAAGAGAAGATGGCTTTGGTGCAAATGAAGCCTGAATTCGCGAAACGAGAGGTGAACGTAGGCTTTTCGGGAGGGGAGAAAAAACGTAACGAGATATTCCAGATGGCAATGCTTGACCCTACCTTGGCTATTCTTGACGAGACTGACAGCGGCTTGGACGTGGATGCCCTGAAGATAGTTGCGGACGGAGTCAAGGCTCTGCATTCGCCGGAAAAGTCGGCTATAATAATAACCCATTATCAGAAGCTTCTGGAATATGTGAGGCCGGATGTCGTTCATGTGCTGAAGGCGGGGAGGATAGTCGCCACTGGTGGTTACGAGATTGTGGATAAGATTGAAAATGAAGGCTTTGAACAGTTCTAACATGGGTGGGCGATCTATGAATATTCAGATGAGAGAAAGCGAAGGCGCCATTCACGGCAAGAAAGGAACGGTCGATCACGGCAATTATGTCGAGGTGCCTGTGGTCTGTGGCCCAGGCGTGAAAGAGATTGCCAGCGGGGAGCATATTCATGAAGTGTTTGTGGTCGGTCCTGACGGCACCCAGGCCTCGCTTCCGAGCGGAATCGTCGTGGGTGAGGCAGCCACTGCAGATATCATATTCATAGTCCTTCCTGGCGTAAAGCAGGATATTCCTTTGACAGTCGATCTTGTCGGTGAAGGCTCCACGGTGCATCTTGCCGGCATTTACCTTTGCTCTGGCAATGACCATGTGACCTTTGACATAACCATGAATCATCGCGTGGGACATTGCGTTTCGCGGCAGGTCTTCAACGGGCTGGCCGCCAATGCTTCCAAGGCTGAATTCTTTGGCAGAATAGTCGTGGCTCCGGATGCCCAGAAGACAGAGGCATATCAGGAAAACCACAATGTAGTGCTTTCCGACAATGCTCACGTGAACACTAAGCCTCGCCTGGAGATTTATGCCGATGATGTGAAATGCTCTCACGGAGCCACAGTTGGCAGGCTAGACGAAGATGCTCAGTTCTACATGGAGTCTAGGGGCATTCCTGAAGATGAGGCTAAGGTGCTGCAGATGATTTCCTTCGTTGCTCCTGTCCTTGAATATGCCCCCGAGGCTGACCGAGAGGCTCTCGCCACGCGCGTCGAAGACGCCATCCGCCACCTTTCATCTGTTTAGGGTTAAGATGCCCCTCGTTTATTCCGGCACTTGCTATATTCTAGCCTCTTTGTATGAATTATCGCATTAGTTTTTTAACTTCGGAGCATGATTGTCAAGACAAACGTGAAGATAAATCTTGGGCTGAACGTGCTGCGTAGGCGTCCGGACGGCTACCACGACATCGAGACCCTTTTCGTGCCGTGCTACAGCTACGGCGACGTCATTGAAATCGTCTCCGGCGATGACTACAGCCGTACTTCGGCGAGGTTGTTTGCGAAATATTCCCCGATGGATTTTCGTCTGCATCTTGATGAGGCGCCGATGATTGCTCATGGAATCTCTCCTGACGGAAAGCTGATGATTACGATTGCTCGTGAGGCTGGCGTAGGCTGGGATCCGCTAAATGATTTGTGCGCAAAGGCTTACGAGTTGCTGGCGAAGGACTTCAAACTGCCGCCTGTCAAAATATTCCTGGAAAAAAATGCGCCCGTGGGCGCCGGTCTTGGCGGAGGTTCTGCCGATGCGGCTTTCGCCCTTAAAGCATTGAACGAACTTTTCGGACTTGGACTCAAGGAAAGTGAGCCTAGCGCCGACGGAAAGCCTTCGCTAAGGGAATATGCTGCCTGCCTAGGCTCTGACTGCGCCTTTTTCATATTCAATCGCCCCATGATCGGGACAGGTAGAGGCGATATATTGAGACCGCTAACCTCCATGGCAGGGCAGCAAATAACCTCCGAAAATATATTCGAGAAACTTGGCCTGGATCTTAGAGTAATCGTGCCGGAAGGCATTTCCGTCTCAACTGCTGAAGCATACAAAGGCATTCAGCCCCGAGAAACCGCCGACGAAGCCGATCTCCTGCGGAAAGGCGCCGAACCGCTGGAAATGGCACTAATGCGTCCAATCGAAGAATGGAAAGACAATATAGTCAATGATTTCGAGGTCACCGTTTTCAAAGCCCATCCCGAACTGGCAGCGATAAAGCAGTCGCTCTATGATGCCGGAGCAGCTTACGCTTCAATGTCCGGCTCCGGCTCAGCACTGTTCGCCCTTTATCGAAAGTGATTCATTGTCCAGACGATACCTTTTGCAAGCCGACCGGTGGCGTTTGAAGTGATTCCCGGGATTAAGCTCTAACACGGATGCGATGCCTTGAAAAACGTAAAAATTCCTCAATGGAGTTGGACTTTTCCTCGATGAAGAGAAGTGATTTGGGAGCCGGATTCTTACATCGCGACTAGCTCGTACTCTCGAGTGCCAAGCCCGATTTTCTCGCCATGTTCCAGGGTCTCTTTCCAGCTTACGTTAGGATTGCTGTCCTTGAAATGGTCATGGTAGTGATGCCAGTCAGGCTTGGCAAGATTGTCCCCTAACTGGCTGTTCCTGACAGGATCCGCCTTCTGGCAGAGATCTACGCAGGCCTGGTCGAGGGCGATTGGGTCGAAAGAAGCCAGCATCCCTATATTCGGAAGAATAGGGGCGTCATTCTCCTCGTGGCAGTCGCAATTCGGAGAAACATCAGTGATGAGGCTCACGTGGAAGCATGGCCTCCCGTCACACACCGCCTGGGCATATTCTACCATCTTGCGGCAGAGCAGATCGTTGGCATCCCAGTTGTCGTTCTCGATTGCATCGAAAGGACAAGCGCCTATGCATCTGCCACAACCTTTGCATATTTCCGGATCGATGAAAGCCTTGCCTGTGTCGTAAGAAATAGCGTCCGAGCCACATTCCTTCGAGCAGCGCTTGCAATTGCGGCATTGGTCGGTCAGCACATGAGGTTTTCCGCTGTTATGTTGCAGCATTTTCCCTGCCCTGGATCCGCACCCCATGCCGATATTCTTTATGGTTCCACCGAATCCGGTAGATTCGTGGCCTTTGAAATGGGTCAGGGAGATGAACACGTCCGCATCCATTATGGCGTGGCCTATCAGAGCCGTCTTGCAATATTCCCCATTCCTTACTGGCACTTCAATGTCGTCGGTGCCACGTAGTCCGTCGCCTATTATCACAGGGCAGCCCGTCGTCATATAGTTGAAGCCGTTTACCTCGGCGCAATAAATATGCTCGATTGCGTTTTTCCTGGAGCCAGGATAAAGCGTGTTGCAGTCGGTGAGAAAAGGCTTTCCACCAAGCTCTTTCACTACGTCTGCGACAGCCTTTGCGTAATTTGGGCGCAAATAGGCTATATTCCCAAGTTCGCCGAAGTGCATTTTGATGGCGACCAGCTTGCCGTCCATGTCTATATTGCCTATTCCTGCACGGCGCATGAGCTTTTGAAGCTTGGCAGGAAGTGACACGCCCAGCTTAGTGCGGAAGTCTGTGAAATAAACCGTTGCCTTTTCCATGTGAAATTCTTTTTCGCAAAATTAATGAAAGTTTCTTTAGAAATTTCTGGAAACTAGAATATTGGCTTACTATTCCTGAATTTGTATAACTGGTCCCTGATCGGTGCGCGGCAGTCAAAGGCTTGTTTTTTGCATTGGTTCAAGAGCTTTAAAAAAATATCGTCATGAAAAAGATTTTTCTTTCTGTTTTGGCTGTCCTCTTTTGCGTGCTCGCAGGAGCCCAGTCATCAAAATTGGACGGAGCTTTGGATCCGCTAAAAGATGCAACGCTGCTGGATGTTGAGATTAATTTCGACGATGGGGCTTACAAATATATCCCTGAAGAGCAATTCGCAAAGGAGAATCCCGACTGGGAGCAGATTAAAAAGGAAACCTCTGAAAGGTTCATGGAGGGCATCAATGCCAAACTGAGGCTTACGAAAAGGGCTGCTGTAATGACCGATAAGCAAGACTTCACGATACAGGTCGATATCGTTAGCGTCGATGAGAAAGGGAACACCATCTCGAATGTCAGATTTCTTGACGAGAAAGGAAAAGCCTTCGCCAAAATTGACAAGCTGTATGCTTCAGGAGGCCGTTTCGGAACTTTCTGCAACCTTATGGGCGATGGCATGGAGGAAACCGGCGAAAAGATTGGACGGACTGTCTCCTATTACTTCCTTAAGAAGAAAATCAATCTATAGGGCAGGCGTGGGCAGTGCTGGAGTACTTGAAGCAGTTGTCCACGGGATTTGAATATATCCCTAGGAATATGTCTTTAAGCACTTCCGGCTCTTCCACCTCGTATTTCTGCAGGCCCTTGATGCGATTGATGAATCTGGCCTCATGCTCGTCATCATATTCCAGCCCCTTGAATTCATGTTTCCCGAACCTTATGTCGTGGGCTATGAAATTATTGGGCGTGAGGGCATAAGCTTCATGAATGCGGCGGTCTATCAGTTTAGCCACCTCTCTCTCATATTCAATGTTCGTAAGCGAGTCAAACTTGGAGAGATCTTCTTTCGAGACCGGCTTGCAGATGCTTAGATGCACGTCCCCTTTCGGCATGGTGATGCCGCTGATGATGCTGGCAAGGTCTTCGCCTTGTTTCTTCACGTATTTCTCGAACCTGGATTGGTATAGCTCCAGGGCCTTCATGTAGTCGCATGTCTCCCACTCGTAGGAGATGGCGAGTGGCACAATATTCAGTTCCTCCAACGCAGCTATCTTATCATCCCTTTTGCTCATGGCGAGCATCTTGATCACGCCCTGGTCCGTGATGTCGTTTCCATCCTTGGTCCTGCCGTTCCTGTGCGCTATCCACGCAGACTGCTTTTTCTCGGTGATGGTGAACCTGATGTAATCGGAAAGATGCTTCGATTTTATGTAAAATTCCCTCAGGTTCATTATCCCGGGTCTTTCTACTCGGAACATCTTGTTTGCCTTGCCGATGTCAATCACGATGCTGGAAGTCATGAGGTTTGCCCCGAAGGTAATTTCTGTCGTCGCCATGCCGTTGTCGTACAGCACGTTCTGCAGCACTGAGGCATCCAGCATTATGTCCCTGTGATTGGAAATGAAGAGATAAGGTTTGTCTTTCTCAAGATTTTCTACTCCTGAATATGTGAAATTCGTCATGCTGCGCTGCCTTATCTGGTCATTCACGTGCCACATTACTTTCACTTGGAACTCATCGCATGTCTTTATGCTCTTAAGCAGGCTGCGCGTCTGCTCCACGCTTTTGTCAGGGAATATGTAGGATGCCAGCAGAGGGAAAACCTCGTTGTCGGCGATGCGCTGCATTGCCGCAGGGATTTCCTCGTCGTAATAAGGCCGGATGTCGTCGAATTGAGGGTCTTTAATCATCTATTCCTTCCTTAAGTCTATGAATTTCACTGGCTTGCGGCTCTTTGCCGGGAAATTTATTTTCTGGATTTCGTCCGCTGGCAGTATTTCCACCTTCGGGGCAACGCGCAGGCGAGAGCGGAAACGGTCTTTCAGCTCTTTCACGACATCGAATTCCTGCTCGGCTTTCAGCCCTACTTTCACAATGACATCGTCCGTGCCGGCCTCGGAGTCCTGCACGTAAATCACGTAGTTGGCAAGATATTCCGTGTTGTCCAGCACGTCGTTTATCGCAGGTGGATAAAGAGTCGTTCCCTTGAGCTTTATCATGTTGTTCTTCCTGCCTACGAGTGGAGTCAGCCGGTAGGAGTTCCTGCCACATTTGCAAGGCTCTGCTATTTTGGCGGCTATGTCCCCAGTACGGAAGCGTAGCAGAGGCATCCCTTCCACCCCGAGCGTGGTTACGACGATTTCACCTTCTTCGCCGTCTCTCACTGGAAGTCCGTCTTCGCCGATTATCTCGACTATTATGAGTTCCGGGTGCACATGCCCGCCGCAGCCATATTGGCATTCCGAGAAAGTGGCGCCCATCTCCGTCGATGAATATGTCGCATACAGCTCCACGTCCCACTTTTCTTTTATCTTGCTGCCAAGCAGGTTCAGGCTGAAATCTTGATTGCGCAGACCCTCGCCGATGCCTATTATTTTTTTGATGCTGGACTTGCGATAGTCTATCTCGTGTTCTTCTGCGTATTGGATGAGTCTGAGGATAAAGGACGGCACGCACATTATCGTGTCTGGCTTTATCCTTTGAATAGTGTCCCATTGCAGTTCGGGGATGCCGTTTCCCACCCGGATCACTCCTGCCCCGAGGGCTCTCAGGCCGAGGAAATATGCCAGGCCGGCCATGAACCTCTTGTCGATGGTGGTCATCAGCTGAACTACGTCGCTTGGCCTCACGCCGGCGCAATGGAAGGATTTCTTTTCGTTGAAGGCCAGCCTGTCTAGGTCTTTGTCGGTGCAGCAGAATGTCACCGGATCTCCCAAGGTGCCGGAGGTTGTGATGTAATCGATGACTTTTTCTTTAGGCACGCAGAGAAAATCTTCGTTGAACAGCTGCAAGTCTTTCTTTTCGGTGAAAGGTATCTTCACCAGGTCTTCGATGTGGCGGATTTTGTCTACGTCGATAGAATAGCTCTGGAACATTCTCCGGTAATATGGAGAATTCGCTGCCAAGTAATCAAGTGCCTCGTGGAGCTTACGTTCCTGGAACTCTTTGATTGCGTCAGCAGTTTGGAATTCAATGTCTTGGTTCAATGCCATGATTGCGAAAGCGCATAATCTTCGCAAAGATACTCATTTTGAGTTTCAATCAGAAATTAATATTTTCTGAATTCATCGGAACTCACAGTCTTGTCCGCATTCTGGAAAAAGTCCCGATTTCGCTCCTTGAAAACTCGGAAAAAGTGCCGAAAACTCTGTCAGTTCTTGCAAAGGTTTTTCACCCAGGCGAGGAAGAGTGGGAGCCAGTCGGCGTCTTTGGAGGCTGAGCCGAAGCCGTGACCACCTTTCTCGAATTGATGATATTCATGTGGAATGCCCGCCACTGTAAGGGCGGAATCCAGGACTACAGAGTTGCGATAATCCACGGTGGGGTCGTCGATGCAATTGACTACGAATGCTGGAGGCATGCTTGCTGGGATGTCCAGCTCCATCGAGAGCTTTCGACGTAGCTCAGGGTCGTTCATGCTGCTACCCAGCAGGGCTTTTCTGGAGCGCTCGTGGACGATAGCCTCGTCGCTCATTGTCACGACAGGATAAATCGCGGCGACGAAAGAGGGGCGAGATGAAATGCCGCCAGAGGAAATATGCTCTTCGGCACTATTCAATGCAAGGTGGCCACCGGCGGAAAAGCCCATGACGCCAATTTTGGAAGTGTCTATGCCGTATTCTCCGGCTTTGGAACGGATGCTGATTACGGCATTCTGAACGTCTTGCAGAGCTTTCGGGTAATGGGTCTGCGAGAACGCCAGAGGGCCGAGTAAGAAATATCTGGTTCCAGCATGCCTATAATAAAGAACGAATGCGGCAATTCCATTTTCTCTAAGCTTTTCTGCCACTTCTGTCCCTTCAACTTTGCGGCCAAGCCAGAGATAGCTGCCCCCCGGACACACAACCACTGCCGCTCCCGTTGCCTGGCCTGGCTCCGGCAGGAACGGAATCAGTCTCTGCGCCTCTGCTGAAAAACCGATTAGAAGAATTATGAATATGCTGACAAGGCGTTTCATTAATATGTTCGTAGACTCTCTAAGAATATTTCCTCAAAAATAAGAATTTAATTTTCAGTTTTTCCCTCGTTTTATGGCCATAGGGGAATGAAAATCAAGAATTTTTTAGCAAATTTGAAAGAAGATATTTTCGAAGATTCCCTAAAACCATGATAAACCAATTGATTATTAATATGAAACGAACCTTTTATGCGGTAATCGCCCTTGCGCTGTCCCTGACAGCCTGCCAGAAGACTACGAAAATCGAGGCATCCATTCCAGCAAAGATCGTGGACGGAGCCGTAGTGCTAGAAACACCCGCCCGCGAGCCTGGCCAGGAAAGCGCTCTGGCAATGGCATGCGATCCTATCGACACAGTCAGGATTGCCTTTGTAGGAGTCGGAGGACGCGGCACTGCTGCCGTCCAGCGCTACACCTACATCGATGGGGTGAAAATCGTCGCTTTCTGCGACCTCGACTCGGCCAAGACAACCCATTGCAACGAGATAATCACGGGGAGAGGACTTCCTAAGGCATCTGAATATGTTGGCGAAGAGGCTTACAAAGACCTTTGCGCGAGGAATGACATCGATTTGGTGTACATAGCCACCGACTGGCTCGACCATGTTCCGATTGCGCTCTGCGCCATGAATAACGGCAAGCACGCGGCGATAGAGGTTCCTGCGGCGATGACGATCAAGGAGTGCTGGGACCTTGTGAACACTTGCGAAAAGACCCGCAAACACTGTACTATCCTCGAGAACTGCTGCTACGACTTCTTCGAGATGGCAGCCCTGAACATGGCTCAGCACGGACTTTTCGGCGAAGTGTACCACGTGGAAGGCGCCTACATCCATTTCCTCTCGGACGGCTGGGACCGCAGTGAGACTTGGAGACTGGACTACAATATGGCGAATAGAGGTGACAACTACCCTACGCACGGGTTCGGCCCTATCTGCCAGTTGCTGGACATCCACAGAGGAGATAAACTCGACTACCTAGTTGCCATGGACACTCCGTCCTACAACGGAAAGGCTGCCGCCAAGAAATTCCGTGGCGTTGACGAGTGCCTTGACGGAGACCACACCATAAGCCTCATCCGCACGGAAAAAGGCAAGGTCATGGAAGTGCAGCATAATGTCTATGCCTACAGGCCGTACTCCAGAATGTATCAGCTTACTGGAACTGAAGGATTCGCCAACAAATATGGACAGCCCGGCATTTCAGTGAAAGGCATAAACGGACACTCCTATGTTTCGCAGGAACAGTTCGATTCCCTCATGGTTGCCTACACGCCGGATTTCGTTAAGGAAATCCAAGACAAGGCGAAGGAAGTAGGAGGACACGGCGGCATGGATTACATCATGGACTATAGACTCATCTATTGCCTGCGCAAGGGACTTCCATTGGACGAAGACGTCTATGACGCTGCGGAATGGAGCAGCGTGCAGGAACTCAGCCGCATCTCCCTTGAGAACAATTCGATGCCGGTCAAAGTTCCGGACTTCACCCGCGGCGACTGGAACAAGGTCAAGGGCTTTTCCTACGCATTCTAGCAGATTGGACTGACCATCGAAGTGGGTGCCGTGGACTCTCAGACTATGGAAAAGCGGCGAATTGGCAAACGAATATCTTGGAAAAACGGCATAATCTTTTTGTTTTTGCATAGAAAAGTGGCAGATTGATTTGTCGGCCCAGAAAATTTTCCCACCCTG
The DNA here is from genome assembly GCA_002320605.1 of Bacteroidales bacterium UBA1680. Taxonomy (GTDB): domain Bacteria; phylum Bacteroidota; class Bacteroidia; order Bacteroidales; family UBA932; genus Cryptobacteroides. Next base: position 42,899 of record DCKG01000016.1, read on the forward strand.
TGTCGTTGGTGAGTACCTTCTCGATTCGCTCCATTGCTGCCACATCGCCGTCATGACGGTAATGTGGCATGGGATCAATAGATATGGATGGTGTACATACCCATTACTTTATCTTCTTAATGTCTCCTTTTTTGCGGATTTCCTCACCTCTTCATGATAGAAATAATTCACTATCACGGGAGGGGCTTCAAAGGGACGTTTTACGCTGTCATCGTCACGAAGGTAATCCAGCCCTATTTTTTGTGCAAAGGAACGCAGACGCTTGTCAAGACATTCCCAGTAATCTCGATTCCGATGGGTGTAAATATCGTCATACAATGATACTAAATTTGGATACTTCTTACCGATGTAATCCAGAATGCCCTGCTTATAGTCTCCTCTCAAATTTAGATTTTCTAACCATATAAGATTGCATTGCTCCCTCACACGGCTGATGATACTCTCCACATCGGTTATGCCAGGGAAAATAGGTGAAATGAAACAAGTGGTGCGGATGCCTGCATCGTGAAAAATTCTCATAGCATCGGGCCTTCGTTCAATGCTTACGGCCTTATCCATGTCATCCTTGAACTGTTCGTCAAGTGTGTTGATAGACCAGCTCACACGTACCTCTGGGAAAGACTTTATAAGGTCGAGATCGCGGAGTATGAGATTAGATTTGGTCGCAATGGATAGCTTCGCGCCGCTACCCCTAAGTTGTAGAAGCAATGACTGCGTGCGCTTGAACGTCTCCTCATAAGGATTGTATGGATCAGTCACGCTGCCGATGAAGATTTCTTTGCTCCGGTATTTCATGGGGTCTTTGATTCTTGGCCAATGCTTAACATTAATGAATACGCCCCACGGCTCAGTGTGATTTGCGAATCGCTTCATGAATGAGGCATAGCAATATTTACATGCATGCGTGCAGCCCAAATAAGGATTGGCTGAATAATCGCATACGGGAAGGTTAGACTTTGTCAGGATATTCTTGACTTCTATCTTTCTAACAGCTATTTCCATCTGCCAAAGTGTAATTGCTCCTCTACATTGGGGTGATATTGTTCAAGGATTGTCTCCTTGGGGTCTGGGTAGCCTATTCCGATGAAGACTGGTATCATGTAAGTAGGTGGCACCTTCAATTTTTCTTTCACGATGTCGTGCTTCTCGTTGAGCGGTATGCGCATGGAGCACGATAGACCCTCGGCGGCTGCGGCAAGAAAGATGTTCTCGATAACACACCAGATGGTTGCAAAAGGATTGAGTTTTGAAACGGTCTCACCATTCAGCTTTTTCGACCTGAACACTGGAATGATTACATAGGGAGCTGTGCTGAGCATTGTATATTGCCGTGGCACGGCATAACCATACATCTTTTGCCCTAGTGTGATGGGGTAAGGGCGTGGAGCATTTAAATACCGCTCCGCATCAAACTTAAAGGCAAACCTCTTAGCATATTCAAAAGCGTAGGCCTTTTCTTCCTCAGTGCGTAATATGATGTATTGCCAATTACGGTTGTGGTCCCATGTAGGAGCTTTGTTACCAGCGTCCAATATTCGTTTGATGACTTCAAAATCGACATCTTTGTCAAGCCATTCACGGCTTGTGTGTCGCTTGTTCACTGCTTCGTAAAATTCCATAATCTTTTTATTTTAATTGATCTGTTCTTCGCAAGCCTAGATTCCGGATCGAGTCCGGAATGACGGGGATAAACAAGCCCAGATTCCTAGTCAAGTCCGGATGACGGAAGAAGGATGAACACGTTTTCCCGTCATCGTGAAATGCAGGGCTGCCGGCGAAGCTGTGGTCGCAAAGCATACATCCATGTCCTCGATTAGAAGGACGACAAAAAATCACATTTATCAGCAACGGTATAGTGCCGCCGGTTGGCTTGTAATGAAGGACTGCGCCGCCCACCCAGTTTCACTAAACGGGGGTCGGCAATGGGGATATGTGTCATCGGCACTTGAAATGAATGTCACCGTTGCCTTCAATTGTGAATAATTAAAACCTATCTTCTAGGTTTCACAAAACCTTGTCGAAGCTGATGCAGTAAAGAATTGCATACGCATATTCAAACCGTTCGGAATAAGTGTCTCGCAGAACGCTGTCGAAGCAGGCCAAAAGGCGGCCTCACCAAGGAAATAGCCTGGGGTTGTCTCGCAGAACGCTGTCGAGGCAGGCTGCACGGAAGTGCGTAGGGAAGGGCATGTCTCGACATCGAGGCCTCCCAAGAGCCACGTTGTCGACCGACACCCCTTTGCAGAGCCTCCGGAGGAATATGTTCCGACAGCACTTTGCGAAATTCCACTACGTTGATCCTGTACGACCAACGCTTTACATTCTAAACGACAAACCACGTAATCATTTACCGACCATCCCGTCATCCAGAACTTGTTTCATCTATTACCTAACCACCCCGTCATCCTGTGCTTGACAGCCTCCATAACCACAAGATTCTCGAAGATATTTCCTCTCATCTTGTCCCTTGCCAATTGCTTCGGGTTTTCGATGTCAAGCAGGTAACAGGCAAGGCCAGAATCGCAGAAATAAAGTTTTGGGCTTTTTATCAGTCTCTTGGAGATGTTCTCATAGTATGGAGGTAGCAGATATACCACGTATGAAGCAGTGAGTACGGACATCCACGACGTTATGGTCTTACTATCCACTCCCACCTCATTAGCAAGTTCCGAGGCGTTGAATACGGAACCGACTCTTGCAGCACACAACTTCATGAACTTCAGGAATTGCATTATATCCTTGATTCTGAGCAGGTCTCTGACATCCTTCTCAAGGTAAGTCTTGACATACGATGGATAGAACAACCTCGCTATGTTCTTCTTCGCACAGATGGCAGGAAATTGACCGTCGTAGAGGAATGTATCAAGGGGCTTCTCAGATGACTGCTCACGGATTTCATTTATGGCCATCGGCATCAACTCGAACACTCCGGCCCTTCCCACAAGAGATTCGGACAGACTGCTCATAAGTTCAAAGTTGGAGCTGCCGGAAAGCAGAAACCTGCGGTCAGGATTGCCGTCAACGATACCCTAAATGTATTCGAACAGTTCCGGTGCCTTCTGCACTTCATCAACGAACATCATCTCACTGGTTTGATTGAGAAATGCGACAGGGTCATTGAGCGCAAACTCCCTTACATTTACATCCTTGAGCGAATACTTTACTGCCTGTGGGAACATCTCCTTCAAGATTGTACTCTTGCCGGATTGTCTGGGGCCGGTAATGCAGATTACAGAGAAGTATTGCGATGCCTCTTTCAGCAACGCCTGCATGTCTCGCGGTATGTAATTTCCACCCATATTTTATGTATTTTAGGAGTAGTACTCCAAATTTACATGAAATTTTCGATTAAATAAATGTACATGCGTTGTTTTTCCTGCGGACTCAATATTTTTTGAATTCCGTTGCCGTCAGTCCTTGCAGAGGCTTTTCATCCAGGCAAGGAAGGATGTGAATCATCGAGGCTGGGCGGGCTCGTAGTGCAGGTTCTTTGGGAGGGAGGAGCAGTGCGAGGCTACTGCCAGGTTCTCTTCGCTAGGGTCGGAGGCGTAGACTTCGGTCTCCGGATGCATCAGGGCGTACAGCAGGGAATATACACCTATGCCGCAATTAGGAATTTCAAACTTTTTAGGCGAATCGTCGTTATGCAGATAGTCCACGTTGCCGAGGTCGCTTAGGGCTTGGCGGGCGCGGGCCTCTATGTCAGCACCTTTGTAGAGATATTTGCTCAGGACATAGCCGGCAAAATATTCAGGAGTCTCCAGACGACGGCGCAAGGCATCATATTCATTTATCATGGCATGCCTGAAAGTCTTTGCGGCCTTATGATAATCGGTCGCTGGCGGCATCCTGCGGCCTATCTGCAGATGAATAGCCCCTTTGCGCAGCATGAAATCGCTCTTTGGCAGCACGTGATTTGCCCCATGCAGGCAGACAGGGACTATATCCAGCCCGAGCGCCTGGGAAACATAGAATGCCCCCTTGTGGAATCGCCCGATGCTGTCATCCATTGTCCGGGTGCCCTCCGGAAATACTATTATCGAATATCCCCTGGCGACTAGGTTCCTGATTTTGTCCATATTCTTTTCCAGCCCCTCGGCGATCGGATGGCATTCCGCCTTGTGCAGCAGGTAGCCGTAGAGCGGATTGTTCCAAACCCAGTCATTGGTTGCGAAAATCAGCTTGGGATGCATCAGTAGCAGGCAGATGGCGTCGAAATGGGACTGGTGGTTGGCAATGATGACAGCAGGCTTGTCAAAGGTGGTTCTGAAAGGGTTTTCCATCGTGAATCTGACTCCTGGAATGCGCATGACTATGAATCTGGACAGCCTGCTGATGAAACGGTGATAGCTCTCGGCAGCATCCTCACCCTTGCGGAAAAGGAAATGGAAGAACGTGTAGGGGTAGACGAACATAAACATTATCAGAGCGAACGCAGAGATGGAATAAAGCGACCTTGCCAGCCTGCCGAGAGTGACAGGGACGTCCCTCTTGATGCCTTTCCTGAGCGTCAGCCAGTTGAATATGACCGGAGGCAGGTAATATGCCATGGCGACCACCACGAACATGCCTATCACCGTTACGATTCCCAGCGAGCGCATCGCAGGGTGCTTTGCCAGCACCAGCGCGCCAATGCCTATGAACATGATGAGCGCCGAATTGAATATGCTGTTTTTATATGTCGAGAGCCTTTTTTTGCCGTAGGCATATTCATAAATCATGGCCTCAGTCATGAATATGGTGTAGTCGTCGCCCTGCCCGAAAATGAAGGTGGCTAGGATGATGTTCACTATGTTGAAGCGAATATCGAATATCCCCATTATGCCGAGAATCCAGAACCAGCTGACAGCCAATGGAATGAATGCGAGGAGGCTGAGCTCTAGGCGGCGGAAGCTGAGGCAGAGGAATATGAATACAACCAAGCTACAAACTATTCCTATGAAGTCGAAGTTTTCCGAAAGCACCGAGGCTAGCCTGCTGCTTATGTCGCTGGAATCGAAAACCAAGGTGCCGTTCCCGTCGGCAGCGTCTTTGATGTCCTGCCGGAATTCTGGGTTCTGGTAATATATCTTATTGACGATGCGGTACCCGTTGCTTCCAGACAGGATGTAAGTCCCATCGAAGACAGCCGCCAGAGGCGAGTCCATAGTGATGGCGTGAGGCACGGGAGCTGAACTCAGAAGGCTCATGAACGGGGCGAAAGCATTCTCGGAGAAGCCAGCCATGGCACTTTCCGCCCGAAACTCTTCGCTCAGTCGTTCCGCCTTCCCATTGCCCCAGAAAGCGTTCCACCGCTCAATCCTTCTACGCTGCTCCTTAAGGGACGGCAGCATATTCCCAGCCCCTTTCACCATGACGGAATCGCCGAATTCCGCAATACGCTGTCGCAGCTCGTCGTTCCGCTCCAAGGCTTCTTCCAAGGTTGCGCCTTCCGCCATGGCGTACATCTCTTTGCTCTGGTTCTGCGGCTCCAGAAGCGCCAAAGCCTCTTTTTGCTCCTTGGTCATGAAGTTGATGCTATGCATGTCAGAGTCGAACTTGGTGCGGGTGCTGAATATTCCCAGCACTACTGTGGCAGCTATGACCGCAACGAACAACCAGCCGCTGGATGGCACCTTGTCCGGGAATATTCTGCCGAGCTCCACTGTTCTCGCGCCTGGATTACGCCTTCGGACGAAGACCGGCAGGAATATGAGCACGAAAACGATGGTTCCTGCCAGCATCAGGGAAGCGAACAAACCCATGTCCTGCATGGCTGTCGCATTCAGGAAGATAAGGCAGAGGAAGGCGGCTATGGTCGTTATGTTCCCGATTAGCAGAGGCTCTATCATTTCTTTGAGATTCTGGCGCGGGGATATTCCGGTTTTAAGCCCGTCCATGAAATGCAGCGGATAATTCACTGCAATCCCGATAATCACAGAGGCCACGCCAAGCACGATGATGGACATGCTGTGGCGGATCAGAGACATTGCTCCCAGTGCGATGAGCCAGCCGAAGAGGGTTGAGGCTATTATCCAGAAAATGTCAGAAAAGCGTCTGTAAGTTAGAACCAGCAGCAAGCCTATCAATATCATTGCCAGCGAGATGGCGAGTATGCTGTCTTTCTTGATCTGCGTGGCGTTGCCTGCAGCTATCAGCGGAGCCCCAACTGCGCTGATCTCTATGTCAGGATGTCCTGCCTCGGTGCTGTCTATGGCTTCTTGCACCATTGCGGCCACCTTGGCATTTATTGCGGACTCGCTAGTGCCGAATGGAGATGTCAGGAAGGCAATGCCCTTGCCGTCTTTCAGGAATATGTAATCGTCGGCTACCGTGTAATCATCGTTGGCAGATGTCGTCCTAAGCCGCTGGAGGATAGGCGAGAACAAGTGCAATGGGTCTTGGCTTATGTTTTCTGCGACCATGTCTCCAGTCGGAAACATCAGTGCTTGCTTGTCTGCCTGCAACTGATTTTCCACGAAGCCTGGAGTGCTGAGCAGAGAATCTATGCGTCTGTAATCGTCCTCTGTCAGGAAAAACGGATAGTTTTCCATAACAGACTCCATCATCGCTAAGCTCTTTTCCCCATCAACCCTTATCTGCCTTCCAGCAATCATATTCGTAGAATCGATCTTGGCGAAAATCTTCCCGAACTCATCCATGGACTCCTGGATGACATATTCATAATCCTCGTCACCGTCGCCGTTCACGTCGGCAGCCTCGGAGCCCTCATTATCATTTGCGGTGTGAGAAAAGATAAGCACTATGTTGTTCTTTTTGCCAAGATCCTCATACGCCTCCGAATATTTCTTGCTATCTTCCTCTCCGGGCAGGAATTTGGCAATGTCCTCCTCATAGTCCAGCCTCGTGGCAAGTAAACCACATCCGACTGCGATGACGATAGCGATAATCGCTGCCAGCCACCTTCTCCCGGCCAGGAAATCGAAAACTTTCAGGAAGAATTTTGTCATAGTCTCGCAAGTTAGGGATTTTCAGCCGAAAATCAGCTAATCCATCTGGATTTCCATGCTTTCCCCACCGCTAGAGGCTAGGTGCCGTCGCACAGCAGTCTAGTTAAATTCATGGAAGGGGAGAACGATGATGGATTTTCCATGGGCGAGGATGTGGTCCTCCTGGTTGAAAGTTACGATAAGTCCTTCGTTCAAGTCGAGAGCGTCCATGGCTTGGCTAAGGCCAGCGATTTCACGTGCCCTGTTCTCGGAATTCAGCTCATAGCAAACCTGGATCGCCCTTTCTGGCTTTCCCTTGAATGTAGTGATGAAATCACATTCTGCGGCCGGATCTCTGTAGTAATAGATTTTTCGGCCACTTTGCCTCAAGGTTATGAATACTGCATTCTCCAGTTTGTGTCCGTCATTCTTTGAGAATCCATTGCTGACGTTGGCGAGTATCCCATTGTCGATGCAATAGACCTTCTTCGGGTTTGCCAGCTGGACTTTCGCCGACCATGAAAATTTGGGGACATATTCCATGAGATAGGACTGCTGAAAATATGAAAGATATTCGCTGACGGTCGTTGTCGACTTGAGTTCAAGTTGCTGCTTCAGTTTATTGGCAGAAAACAGGCTCCCGACATTGGACAGAAGCAGTGAGAGCGCAGTCTGCAGAGTGCGTTCGTCCCTGATTCCGTATCTTACGGCTATGTCTCGATAGAGGATGTCGTTGACCAGTTCCTCAAGAATCCGGCTTTCACCTGTTTCGAGGAATTTTGGCATTCCGCCTTCATCAAGGTAGGATTTTGTGGAGTCGTAACCTTTGTCGAGGTGCTTGAAGCCGCAATATTCAGTGTATGAGAAGGGAAATAGTTCGCAGGTGATGTGCCGGCCGGTCAGTTTGGTTCCGAGTTCGCGGCTCAGCATCGAGGCGTTGGAGCCTGTGACGACCACGTTTTTACCTTCATCCAGTTTTCCTCTGACATAGACTTCCCATCCATCGATCACTTGGATTTCATCGAAAAAGAGGCTCAAGAACCCGCCTTCGCTGATGATTTCGTCTATGAGCCTGAAATCATCGATTGTGAAGCCGTACATTCTTGGAGTGTCGAAATTGAGGTAAAATGCTGATTCCCTTAGCTTTTCTTTCTTCATGAGCTGTCCCATCAGGGTGCTCTTGCCGCAGCGCCGCAGTCCGGAGATTACAAGTGCACAATCTTTTATGCCGTAGCTGAGTTCTCCGAGGAGCTCTCTGGGGAAGGAGTCGCTGTTCAGTATCGCTTTTTTCTGCTGCGTGGAAACGTCTTTTATGTCTTGTTTGCTGATCATGGTCGGGATAAATTTGGCTGAGACAAATATAAACATTCCATTTGAAATGGACAAATCTTTCCATTACTAATGGATATTAGTATCCATCGGTAACGGAATCTATAGCCGAAAAGGAGTGGTGGCTTCTGCAAGATGCTGATATCTAGAGTTTTCCGTGTTTGCGGAACCAGATGAGAAAGCCTATGCAGATCAGGACCGAAAGCAGGGAGCCGATTGGAGCGGCGAGGCCCATTGGGAAGAGGGTGTCTGGAAAATTCACTGAAAATATGTAGGATAGGGGCACTCTTGCCAATATGATGGAAGCCACGTTGTGAATGAATGACACGATAGAATAGCCGTATGCTACGAAATATCCGCTTAAGCAGAAATGGATGCCGGCGAACACCGTGTCTATGACATAACTCCTGAAATATTGCCCTCCTGCGTGGATGACCTCAGGGTCCGATGTGAACCATCCGACTATAGGTTCTGCAGTGAACTGTATGAGTATGGCTATGAGCATTCCATAGCTCAAGGCAATCATCACGGCATATTTTAGGGTCAGGCGGCATCTCTCGGCTTGGCCTGCCCCAATGTTCTGAGCCGTCATCGTGGACACGGTCGAAAGCATGGCAGATGGCACCAGGAACAGCATTCCGATGAGCTTCTCCACTATCCCGACGGCAGCGGAATCCACTAGGCCGCGATTGTTCGCTATCACGGTTATCGCAAGGAAAGCTATCTGGATGAATCCATCCTGGAGCGCTATCGGCGTGCTGATTTTAAGTATCTTCGAGAGCGTAGGGCGGTCTGGCCGCAGGTCATGTTTATGGAACCGTATTCCTAACCCTTTGCGCTTCAGGTAGAAGAGCGAGACGACGACGCTGAAAGTCTGAGAGAGCGTGGTACCTAGGGCAGCCCCGGCAGGTCCCATATTCATAAAGCCTATGAATAAGAAATCCAGCAATATATTAAGTGCGCATGCCACCGCCACGAAGTACATCGGGCTCTTGCTGTCTCCGATGCCTCTGAATATGGAGGCGATTACGTTGTATGCCGTTATGAAAGGAATGCCGATGAAACATATTCTCAGGTAGTCGGCAGTGCCGTTGATTGCCTCGACGGGGGGCGACATTATGCTCACTATCGGCCTTATGATGAGCAGGAGAACCGTTGCCGTCACGACTGAAACTGCGATGAACAAAGAGACCGAGCTTCCTATGGTCTTGGATGCTCCTCTCTCGTTTTTAGCCCCGATCGCCCTTGCCAGCGTGACGGTGGAGCCCATAGCCAGCCCGACGATCATGACCGTGAGAAAATGCATGAACTGGCTGCCGATTGACACTGCGGTAGTGCTGGCCACTCCGTCGTACAGTCCGATTACGAACAAGTCCACGAGTCCGTAGAGCAGCTGCATGAAATAGGAAAGCAGATATGGCAGTGAAAATCCAACCATATTCTTAAGCACGCTGCCTTGTGTGAGATCCTTCGCCGGCATATTCGCTAAGTTCGCTGGCCGGAAAAGGGCTCAGCCAGACAGCAAAGGTAGCAAGAAGAACTATTTCTTCATAAAATGATACGTGCTACGACGAAAATCACGTCTCGACTCTTGCAAATTTAAATAGTTCATCCTGAAATTGCACATTTAATGAGCAGACTGATGTGCATCAGAAGGCGCTAAAATTCATGTCAGACTGCCCAAGCTTTTTAAGAAGCATCCTGTTAGCCCTAAAAATTACGCTGTATGATTGCAGCAATGACGTAGATAACTGTGGAAGAGGCTGAAGCGCACGAAAAAAGCCGAGTCCACAATAATGAAGACTCGGCTAGAAACTTAAATTAGGAGACAGACGCTGCTTTCGAAGCATTTAAGTCTTAGCATCCAACATTACTTATCTGGAACAACTTCAATATTTAAGCGCAAAATAGCAGTCGGCTTTTGAGATGATAGTGAGGTAAATACGGTTACTTTCTTTTCATATTTACCCACCTTCCCTTTTGGATTAAACGTAACTTTTATCAGAGACCTTCCTCCTGGAGGAACCAACTCATTATCAAATTCAGTGGTTACACATGGGCAAGACACAAACGCCGAAGTAATAAGTATCGAGACATTTCGGCTATTATTTACCCAAGAGAAATTAACGGTGAGGGGGGCATCTTTTTCAGATAAAGATGGGAGAGTTATTGAATATGAGTCAAAGACTACTTTGCCTTCGCTATAGTCTTGGGCACGAAGACTTACGTAGTTAAGAGAAATAATAAATAGTGAGAGTATGAATAACAACGGCCTCATCCACTTAAAGTTTTCTTAATAATTATTTAATGCTATTCTTAACTATAGGGATAATGGCAAGCAGAATTAAAACAACAGTGCTGGCGATGACTGCATATAATTCATTAAACCAATTAAAGCCAATGACTATATTGATTATGGATGCGACGACAAATGTAAGGAAACCAATGAGAATAGGAATCTTAATGTGGGAAACAATAACAGATTCTGGCCTTTTATATTTTATAAGAGACCCCACACAAGCGCCTATAGAGCAAAAGCCCATTACGCATCCGCCTATTATAGCTTTATCAAGAGCCTGAATGACTCCAAAGACAATAGAGGATAAAGACAATATTAAAATAATGCTCCAAAAAATAACTATCTTTTTCATTTTGAACATGTAGCTATTGATAATGCAGTAAATGACATGCCTACAACAAAACCAGCACCAAACGAAATCGCTCCAAAAGCAGCAGGCCATATTCCTCCGCAGATCCCTATTCCTATTCCACAAACCCATTGCCTTGCTGATGCTCTGGTTACAACATCATTCCCATAATTATCAATAATTTCTATGTAATCTTCTCCAGGATTATATATGCCGGACATAACAGGTTCGTTTAATTCATTGTATGCTGTAAATAGACAAGAAGTACTTGTTAATAAAGAATCAATCACAAATGAGACAGAAAAGGCAACCGATCCATCTTCAGCTAAGACATTCGCAAGAGCTTTATCATAGTCTGAATTAACAAAGATTTCAGCTTGTATGTCAGATGTTGGTGAGGAGCAAAGATATCCTTCGGAGAAAGTTTCTGCTGCTTCAGTTACTCTTGTTCCGTTTGATGAGGATATCGGAGTGAGTTCTATGAGATTGCTCATAGTTGGAACATCCTTTGTTGTCTGTTCGCATGACACAAAGGAAACAATAGTAAGTGCAGCCATTGCTGCAAAAAATGTTTACAGTTCATAATTCTGTGGTTTAAATAAAATGTGGAATTATTAGTTATAACGTTTTATAACTGCAAATAAAGGTAGGTGAAAAAAATATCACACTAAAATTTTTTTATAGCAAAAAAGTAAAAAGAAATAAATAAAAAGAAGAATCAATAGCGGGGTTGGAATGCTCAGTCCTGCAGGAATTTCTTCATCGGTGTGCAGCTGAAGAGTCTGCCGAAGTGAACGGGATGTTGTCGAAACGAATACGGCATGAACTGGCTGCCGATTGACACTGCGGTAGTGCTGGCCACTCCGTCGTACAGTCCGATTACGAACAAGTCCACGAGTCCGTAGAGCAGCTGCATGAAATAGGAAAGCAGATATGGCAGGGAAAATCCGACCATATTCTTAAGCACGCTGCCTTGTGTGAGATCCTTCGCCGGCATATTCGCTAAGTTCGCTGGCCGGGTAAAGCCCAGCCGGACAGCAAAGTTAACAAAAAGAACTGAGACTATGCCGGAGGCACCGCCCGCACCGGCATCAGGGGATGGCTCTGGGAAAACATTAACATCTAAATTATTTTCTGTGTCTACTTCTCGCGCGGTACGCAATTTCAACTACATTTTATCCATAAAACACAAAAATATACAACCTAATCGTGACATGTTTTTTGGACAAAAAAGGTAATTTAATTTAGCCACATATGGAAATTCCAAAATATAGTGTTATCTTTGCCTTATAAGCAGTATATAGATATGAAGACATATAAACCGAGAATTGCGGATAAGGAATTACAACGAAAGCTGTCAGGTATCGGCGCCGTTTTGATTGAAGGACCTAAATGGTGCGGTAAAACTACAACTGCGGAGCAACAGGCGTCCACAATCATCTACATGGACGATCCTTTGTACAAAGAACAGAATCTCCGTATGGCTGATATAAATCCTAAAGCGTTGTTGGTCGGAGAATGTCCCATATTGGTAGATGAATGGCAACTTGCTCCCAAATTGTGGGATACAATCCGCTTTGAAGTCGATCACAGAGAAGGCGAAGGTCTTTTTATTTTAACTGGTTCGGCTGTTCCTGCAAAAACAGAAGAAATTCATCATTCAGGAGCTGGTAGATTTGCATGGCTAACCATGCGTCCCATGAGTTTATACGAGTCGGGGGAATCTTCTGGAGAAGTGAGTTTGGAGGGGATGTTTGAAACTCCAGACAATATAATGGGAATCAACAAATTGTCGCTTTATGATATTGCTTTTTTAATTTGTCGAGGTGGGTGGCCTCGTGCATCATTGCAAACAGGAGATATTGCGCTGGATCAAGTGAAATACTATTATGACGCAGTGACGCGTTCGGACATTTCTCGAGTAGATGGCGTTCGACGCAATCGAGAACGGGCAAAACGATTGATGCGTTCATATGCTCGACATCAAGGTTCTCAGGCTCCCATCAGTACTATTGTAGAAGATATGCGAGTGAATGATGAGGAATCAACGGATGTAAAAACAGTTGCTTCTTATATTGACGCTCTAAAAAAAATTTTTGTCATAGAAGATTCTGTTGCATGGAATCCTAATCTGCGCTCAAAGACAGCTATTCGGACATCTGATACCAGATACTTTGTCGATCCGTCAATTGCTGTTGCTGCTTTGGGTCTTGGCCCCAAGGACCTGATTAATGATCTGAACACAATGGGGCTGTTATTTGAGACGCTTTGTGTCCGGGATTTACGCGTATTTGCGAGCGCTTTAGATGGACAAGTCTATCATTTTCGAGACAAGTACGGCCTCGAATGTGACGCAGTTGTTCATCTGCGTAATGGTAAATTTGGCCTTATCGAAATAAAACTTGGCGGAGACCAACTTATAGAGCAAGGCGCAACTACCTTAAAAACATTGGCTGCAAAGATAGATACGGATAAAATGAAAGCCCCGTCCTTTTTAATGGTGTTGACGGCTACAGGAAAATTCGCCTATCGACGTGCAGACGGAGTTTATGTGGTTCCTATTGGATGCTTAAAAGACTAATAAACGATATGACACAGATAGGTTCACCTGCAAGGAAGTGGTCAGCTATATCCGGCGCAAAGGGAGCAAGTGTATTTTCCTGATTTAGGTTGACTCGGGTTTGTAGAGGTTGACAGCTCCGTCGCTCACCTGCAGAGAAATTTCGGTGTAGCTGTGGCAGTCATCGGTCAGGTATGCAAGCACCTCTCCATCTGCAATTCCATCTACCTTGATTCTGAGGTTGCGGAGCTTCGTGTCATTGTCGTAACGGGTCACTAAGACTCTGACTCGGCCATTCTTCCCTTTAGCCGCTGAATATTAGTTTTAATGTGCTCCAGCCCTTGCGGGAATAAAAAATGCAAGTGTCCGAAAACAGGACACTTGCAAAATGTAATGGTGATTCGGTTGGGATTCGAACCCAAGACCCACAGCTTAGAAGGCTGTTGCTCTATCCAGCTGAGCTACCGAACCATTCCTCCGCCCTGCGGCCAGGATGCCTGACCGAACGGGTTTGCAAATATAATCAAATTCCTGCTAATTCTACACTTTCAGGAATATCTCTTTTCGATACAGGAAATACAGGAACAGCCAGCATAGCGCGAAATAGCCGAGGCTGAGGATGAAGCTGCCGATATTCTCTGGAAAGATGTTGGCGAAGCCATTCAGGAAAAATCCATTGATGGAAGAGAAATTTATTATTCTCTGCGCCATGTAGATGGTAATTGAATTCAGCCCGACCACCCGGAAAATCCAGTCCAGCTTACGATTCTTCCTGACATCTATGATGTAGTAGAAGATTGCGAACATGGCCACTGAATATCCTGCCATGGTGAGTACGAAAGTGCTGGTCCAAAGCTTCTTGACAATCGGGAACCATATGCTCCATGCTAGCCCGATGATTAGCAGGATGGCAGCGGCGCATAAAAGCTTAAGGGTCTTCTTCTCTCCGCTGTCCTCCGATTCCTTCACATAACGTCCCGTGAACATCCCCAGCAAGGCGGTCACGATTGCCGGGATGGTGCTGACCAGTCCTTCCGGGTCGTAGACGCCTCGCACGTAGATATTGTCAGGCATCAGCTTGCGGTCGACGTAGCTTGCTATGTTGCCCTCTAGAGAGAAGGAATCAGCGCCGGCAGGAGCATCCGGAGCGACGAAGAAACGCAGGAGCAGGAAATATCCTATCAATATTCCGATGGCTGTCGCCCATTGGGCTTTCTTGCCAGTGAAGGCGTATAGCATGGCAGCGAACATCCATCCCAGGCCGATTCGGCCGAGCACGCTCGGAATCCGCTGAGTGGCGAATTGCAAATCGAAGAGCCCGTCATAAACGAGGCCGAACAGGAAGAGAATCAGTCCTCTGCGGATAATGTCCAGAAGAATCTTGCCTTCGGACATCCCTTTTGCCCTTTTCTTCGCGATAGAGAAAGGGAAGGTCATTCCCGAGATGAACAAGAACAATGCAAAGATGGTATCCTCGAAATGAAGCCCTTCCCAGTCGACGTGGGAGAATTGACGGGCCAGCCACGAGTCTCCTCCGCCAGGAAACAGGGTGCAGAGGCTTACGACGAGGCCCCCAAGCCCCATGATGAACATCATGTCGAAGCCCCTGAGCGCATCCAGCGACAGAAGCCTTCCTTCGGTCCCTTTTTGATTAGTCATAGTGTTATATTGATTTGATTAGTTTTCTACGACAGTATGCTTCGTGTTTCTGTTAAATCTGCCACTCAGTGCTTCCAGCAGCATCACTAGAGCGATTCCAATGATCATCCAGCACACTGCGCTGAAAACATCATTTTCAATCAGCGGCGTAATGTCAGTACCGCTTTTGGAAAAAGAATCCACTGCTGCCTTGGCCTGCTCTGCCGTCATCCCGCCCTTCAGAAGCTGGGAAGTGAGGATGCTGATCTTGTCGCTCCATGGCCACACTTTCACCAGAGAGCCGAGGGTGAAGCCTATGAGCACTATAAGAGTCTGCCTTTCTGCCTTGGAAAGCAGCCAGTGCAAGAATTTTGAGAATCCCAGGAGTCCGACGATGCAGCCTGAGAGGAATACCAGGAGGACGGGGATGTTAAGCTCGCTCACCGCCTGCATTATGAAGTCGTATTTCCCAAGGATGACTAAGATGAAGCTTCCGGAAATGCCAGGGAGTATCATCGTGCAGACTGCGATTGCCCCGCATACTGCAATAAACCACATTGCTTCGGTGGTCTGAGTGGGGGAGAGCGTGCAGATGATTATTCCGGACAAAATTCCTAAAGCCAGGAACAATCCGTCGGAGAACTGCCATTTCTTGATGTCTGCCAGCATGAAGACAGACGAGGCTATTATCAGACCGAAGAAGAAAGACCAGGTCTGGATGGGATAGTAATGCAGGACATATTCCATCAGCTTCGCAAGCGTGAATATGCTGACTGCCAAGCCAATCAGAAGCCACAGCAGGAAGGTGCCTCCGACATATTCATTCCATTCTTTCAGCTTTCCTTTGAATAGCAGCTTCCATGACTTCAGATCCATCAGGGCATTCAGGGAATCTATCAGTTTCTCGAATATGCCCGTCAGTAGGGCGATGGTCCCTCCCGAAACCCCTGGAATCACGTTTGCTGCTCCCATCGCAAAGCCTTTTGCAGCGACGAGAAGATTATTGATGATATTTGCCATTACGTCTTATAGAATTATTTGATTTTTAGCAGGAAATCTTTCACTGCGTTGAAACTCTCGAGCTGGGACAGCGTCTTGTCTCCCGGGTCTCTAAGGATCACGTCAAAAACATCGCCGCCAAGCTGCCTCCGACCTATCTTGAAGCGAGCGCCTGACGTTCTTATGAGATATTCCATCGGGTACGAAGGGTCGTTCAGGAGGCAGATCAGTATGTCGGGGTCCCTCTCGGCGAGCACTTTCAATTTATAATCCGAAGGCCTTCCGTACCAGTTCAGGTCCTTCTTGGTGATGGTGGTCTGGATGCTGGTTATAAGCCTGTCGCCATTGCCGATGTCTCGGAAATCCTGGAAGAAAATCATGCCGTTGATTTCGTAGCGGCGGAAAAAATTGATTATCGCAGTCTTGCACGTATCGTAGGTCGGATCCTCGACATCTATGATGGCCGCATAAGATTTTATCCTGCTGATGGGCAGTATCTCAGTCTGATTGCTACTGGAGTGCCTTTTCAGGGATTGCCTGCGGAAGAAATCGATAAGCGCCTCTTTAATCATTTCTGAACGGATGCTATGAGTTCTCGGATTTCTTGTTTCGCTGCTTTCCAGCGAGGAACATCAATTTTGGTTCCGACGACCTCGACAACCTTAGCCGCAATTATCGAGCCTATCTTGCCGCATGCCTCAAGTGGCATTCCTAAAGACAGGCCGTAGATGAAGCCTGCTGCGTATGTGTCCCCAGCGCCAGTAGCATCAAGAGTTTTCGCAGGATATGCATGAATATAGTGATACTCGTCCCCGGCCTTCACCATGGAGCCGTCTTTGCCAATCTTCACTATTGCCATCTCGCATTGGCTGGCGAGCACATCCAATGCCTCCCGTGGCTCCAGCTTGGTGTAAGACCTGGCTTCCGCCTCATTCGCAAAGACGATGTCTATGTATCTGCCCAGCAGATTGTGAAAGAAGGCTTCATTCGATTCCACGACGTTATAGGATGCCATGTCGATGGAAATCTTGCAGCCGACAGCCTTGGCCATTTGAGCCGCCTTGCTTATCAGATCTTGGTTCTGGACCAGATAGCCCTCAATGTGGAAATAGTCATAGCCTTCGAAATATTCAGGCTTCAAGTCCTCTGGAACCATTTCAAGGGCAGCGCCCATGTAATCTGCGAAAGTCCTTTCCCCGCTCGGGCCTGTGATGAAGCACATCGCCCGTCCGGAGCCTTTTGTGCCTGTGAGCATGGTGGTCTTGACCCCGAACTGCTCTAGGGTGCTCTTGTAAAGATGGCCCAGCTCGTCATCTCCTATTTTCCCGATGTAGCCAGAAGGCATGCCAAGAATAGAAGTGCAAGTGATGGTGTTGGCGGCAGAGCCGCCGGGGACATATTTCACCCCATATTCTTTAAGTTTCGACCATATCCTGTCCCCTGTCTCCAGATCCACATGTTGCATGCTTCCCACAGGAAGATGATATTCTTGAAGAATAGAATCGTCTGGGAAGATTGCCAGCACGTCGGTGAGGGCATTGCCAATTCCAAGGATAGATTTCATCTCTTTTGCATTGATAAATGCAAATTTAATTATATTTATGACTATTTTTGTCCAATATGATTGGGAAACTGAAGAATTTCATAAAATATGCCATCTCTATCACCCTTGCCATCGTGCTCCTTTATTTTTCTTTCAGGGGCATCAAGTGGGGGGATTTTTGGGAAGCCCTGAAGGCGTGCAGATGGGAATTCGTGATACTTTCTATGGCATTCGGTGCCCTTGCGTTCTATCTCAGGGCTCTCAGGTGGCGGGAACTCATTCTCCCCATCGACCCGAAGATGAGCCGCGGAGCCACCTTCAATGCAATCAACATAAGCTACTTGGTCAATTTAGTCCTGCCCAGAGTAGGAGAGTTCGTGCGATGCGGCTACATCACGGCCAATTCCTCCAAATCAGAGCCAGATGCGGTGGGTAAGACCCATCGGCTGGCCTCTTACGACAAGGTTCTGGGCACAGTGGCTCTGGAACGATCATGGGATCTCGTGACCATGGTATTGCTGATGCTGGTTTTCCTCTATTTCGGCTGGAAACGTTACGGAGGGTTCTTTTCCGATAATATTCTGAAGCCAGCATTGAATAAAATGACGCCACGTGCGATTATCCTGACTGTTGTGGTCGTAGCAGCCGTCGTGCTTGTCATCTGGCTGATAGTTCGTATGGGGCGCAAAAATAAAAAGGCTGGAAAGGTGTCTGGCATCTTCGCTGGACTGTGGCAGGGAATATCCAGCTGCATGAAGATGAAAGGCGCTTGGAAATTTTTCGTGCTTACGATAGGAATATGGGTTTGCTACTGGATGATGAGTTACACCATTCTGCTTGCTGTCCAAGGCATGGATTTCAACAAGATAAATCCGGAATTGGCTGAATATATCGGCAAGCTTGCCGACTTGAATGGGGCCGACGCTCTGTTCCTGATGATAGCCGGCAGCCTGGCCTCGATCGTGCCTGTGCCTGGTGGGTTCGGAGCGTTCCATTACATAGTCGCTCTTGCGCTGCAGACCATCTACGGCATCCCTTTCGAGGTAGGGATCATCTTCGCTACCCTCTCTCATGAGTCTCAGGTCGTCAATCAGGTAATATGCGGAGGCACGTCCTACATAGTAGAAACATTGAAAAGGAAAAAATAACTCGTATGAGAAACCTAGCAAGCATCTTTTTGTCAGCTTTTTTATTCCTGCTGGCCTCCACTCAGGCTCCGGCATCCTCTGAAGAATATTCATGGAGAGCCAAATGGATTTCCAAAGAGCCATCTCGGTTCGTGACGAACACTTGGACTGCATTCCGCAAGAAGGTTGAAATCTCCAATGTGCCATCCACTGTAACCGCCAGGATTGCAGTGGATTCCAAATACTGGCTCTGGATTAATGGCGAAATGGTTGTGAGAGAAGGGGGGTTGAAACGCGGACCTGCTTTGGGAGACGGATATTACGATAAGGTGGAAATCGCACCTTATCTTAAGCAGGGCGAGAATCTAATTTCCGTGTTGGTGTGGTATTTCGGCTGCGCCGGTTTCAGCCATCATAGCAGTGGAATGGCTGCAATGCTGTTCGAGGCAGAAGGTGATGGCGTGAATATCCTTTCAGATGAGACTTGGGAAGCTAGCGTGCTGCCGTCTTACCAGATGACTTCGGGCTCTCAGCCGAACTACAGGCTGCCAGAAAGCAATGTCCGCTATGACGCAAGAAAATATTCAGGAGATTGGTACAAGACATATAACCCTAAATTCCTGGGAAGGGCGCTGGTGCTTGGCGTGGCCCCGGGGCAGGCCCCATTGGGGAAACTGGTCGAGAGACCCATCCCCCAGTGGAAAGATTACGGACTAAAGGAATATGTCTCCACCGCTACCAAAGAGGACACTCTTTGCTGCAGGATGCCCTACAACTGCCAGATGACTCCATATTTCAAGATAGACGCTCCCGCAGGGCTGCTGATCAAATTGGAGACCGACCACAAGAAAGTCGGCACCGAGGAATGCGTGAGAGGGGAATATGTCACCAAAGGAGGGGTTCAGGAATATGAGTTCCCGGCATGGATGAATGGCGAGGTCATGTACTACATCTTGCCTGAAGGGGTGAAGGTGCTGGACGTGAAATATCGCGAGACTGGATATGATGCTTCTCTCTCTGGCTCATTCGAGTGCGATGACGAGTTGCTTAGCGAATATTGGGAAAAGGCTCAGAGGACGCTTTACGTCTGTATGAGGGATACATATTACGATTGCCCGGACAGGGAAAGGGCTCAGTGGTGGGGAGACGAGGTCAATGAACTGGGCGAGGCGTTTTACGCTCTCGGTCGCTCTGCCGACCTCCTTGCCCACAAAGGCATTCTGGAGCTAACTGCCTGGCAGGAGCAGACTGGGGAGATGTATGCCCCTGTCCCTTGCGGGAATTATTTCAGAGAGCTTCCGATGCAGATTCTGGCTTCCGTCGGCTGGTATGGTTTTCATGATTTCTATTATTACAGCGGTGACTCTTCTTTCGTAGCAAAGGTTTACGCGCCGGTGAGGAAATATCTGCACGAGGTGTGGAAACTGGATTCGGACGGCATGCCTATTTACCGAACGGGCGGATGGGACTGGCCTGACGCAGGGGAGCATCAGGATCGTTACGGCCAGCTGCCCCTGTGGTACTATCTGGCGCTCAAAGGAGAGCTTTGCTTTGCGAATATGCTGGGGAAGACTCAAGATGCGGCAGAGATTTCTTCTATGATGAAGAATATCGCCGACAAGTTCAATGAAAAATTCTGGAATGGCACCGAATATCGCTCTCCTCAGAACACGGATGTCCCTGACGACAGGGTTCAGGCTCTTGCCGTGGTGAGCGGAATCGCCGGGCCGGACAAGTACGAGGCAATCAAGAAAGTGTTCGCTGAAAGATACTATTCCACGACATACATGTTCCGCTATGTGCTGGAGGCTCTCTTCAAGATGGGTGAGCCTGAACTGGCTCTGGACAGGATGAAGAAAATGTATCCTACGATCATGAATGACTACAGCACCCTGTATGAGCATTGGAACTTCTCCGGTTCCAAGAACCACGCTTGGACGGGTTCGGGAATCATCCTGCTTAGCGGGAAAGTGGCAGGCATCGAGCCTACGGCTCCAGGGTTCCGTCGTTTCCGCGTGGCTCCGCAGATGGGCTATCTCCGTCATGTGAGCTGCACGGTGGACACCAATTACGGCCAGATCAAGGCGACCCTCGATCGTAAAGGCAAGCGGATCAACGCCAGCATCACCGTTCCGGAAGGCACCACCTGCGAGGTGCCCGCTTCCGGCGGAAAGACCATCCTCCTTTCAGCTGGCGAGCATAAGGTGAAGATCTAGAATATTTTAAGTGATAGACTATATATTTAGGCCAATTCCGCCAACAGAAGAACCTTATTCACTCTGTTGGCGGAAATATTAAGAATCCATGAATATTTAATACTTAGAATGGTAGACTATACCCTAAAGAGATATATGGTCTGAATTTTTTGTCATCATGGTTTTCCGTGTCGAAGAAGATACTTGATTTTATCATGAATCTTTTTATCATGATTCCTATTTCTGGATTTGCCACAAGGCCAATCACGTTGTCTCCGTGTTCTCCATAGGAGATTCCGCCTCGAAAGCCAACGAATGGATTGACTGTCTTGTCTTTGATAAAGTAGTATCTGGCATTCGCAAATAAGTAGCCTATGACAGAGTCGTAGAAATCTAAGCCGCAGCTGGCACCTATTGAAAATCGCTTATTGAGAGAGTAGTCATAAGATAAGAAGCCCAATGGCGAGACATCAACATTTGAGTCCAGGTGAAATGCCGGCCCGATTTCCAGAGCGAAGGCAGATCGTTTCTCCCTTTGTGTCTGTGCTTGAGATGTATTGAATATGCCCAGCAGGGCTATTATCAACAATAGTCTTCGCATAATTTTATTCGATTATCATTTTGAAATTGACATATCCATCTGAAGACAGCCATATTTTATCCATTGTTGAAGCGGCCATAACGCTTCTCTTATATTCCCACTTATGGTTCGTAACTTTTATAAAACGAACTATTGTTATAAAATTAGCAATAATTGTCAGTTAGCTTTTGCTTTTTATCCTTGATAGTGCGAAAATACAATTATTTTAGTAAAAATGGCAATGGCTTAATTGGAAATCGTCAAAGTGTTTGAGATATTCAAAATTAAGTAATCGCAGAGATTAAAAGCCTGACGTTTTTTTATCTGTCACTGGCTAGATAAAAATAGAGACGGATCAAATTTATGTTTGAATTTCAGGAAATTTCGAACCTTATTTCGCTTACGACTGATGTTTATCCTTTTTGGAAAGTAGCGGGCGGAGGGCGCAGCCTTGGGCGTCGCAGTCGTCGCAGCAGCCTTTATGCTTCCTGTGCTTCTTGAATATGCTGACGATGGCTCCTGCCACTGCCGCCGCAATCAGGACCACCAATATTATTGTCGGAATATTCATAGGACCATCAATATTATCGTTGGTATGTTCATAGAACTGCAAGAGCTATTCCGTAGGCAATGGCTGCGCATACCCATGCGATCGCTGTCTGCCAGAATACCAGCCCGACGGCATATTTCCCACCCATCTCTCGCTTCACCGTGGCTATCGTGGCGACGCAAGGCGTGTAGAGCAGGCAGAATATTAATAGAGAAACGGCAGCTGCGCTGGTCAATGCGGCCTGTACCGCAGCCTGGCTCCCGAACAATACGTTGAGCGTAGCCACCACGCTCTCCTTGGCGAGGAAGCCAGAAATCAGCGAGGACACAACCCTCCAGTCTCCGAAACCGATAGGCTGGAAAATCGGAGTCAGCACCCCTGATATCTTTGCCAGCATGCTGTCCCGCTGGTCCGAGAGGAAATTCAGCCTGAAATCGAACGACTGGAAAAACCAGATCACGAGGCAGGCAATGAATATTATGCCGAACGCTCTCTGGAGAAAGTCTTTTGTCTTGTCCCAGATAAGCCTCAGCACGCTTTTGGCTCCTGGCATCCTGTAGTTCGGCAGTTCCAGCACGAAAGGCACCGGTTCACCCTTGAAAATGAATTTCTTAGAGAATATGGCGACCAGTATCCCTACGATTACGGCCGTGAAATACAAACCAGTCATCAGCAGCCCTCTGTGAGCCGGAAAGAAGGCAGCGATGAAGAATCCGTAAATCGGCAGTTTTGCCGTGCAACTCATGAACGGGGTCAGCATGACCGTCATCTTCCTGTCTCTCTCGGATGGCAGAGTGCGGCTTGCCATGACGCTTGGCACCGAGCAGCCGAATCCCATCAGCAGAGGCACGATGCTCCGTCCCGAGAGACCTAGCTTCCTCATGCTCTTGTCCATGAAAAACGCAATTCTAGCCATGTAGCCGCTGTCCTCCAGCAGCGACAGGAAAAAGAACAGGAGCACGATTATCGGCAGGAAGCTGATGACCGTGCCGACGCCTGTGTATATTCCATTGATTATCAGAGAATGAATGACCTCGGAGACATTCCACGATGTAAGAGCCTTATCAGTCACGTCAGTGAACCAGTCCACCCCATCTTGAAGCCAGTCCTGCAGGTTTCCTCCCAGCAGGTCAAAAGTCAGCCAGAAAATCAGGACCATGATCAGCAGGAAAGTCGGGATGGCAGTCCAGCGGCCCGTGAGTATCTTGTCTATCTTCCGGCTCCGCGCATGCTCTTTGCTCTCTTGCGGCTTCACGACGGTGTCGGCGCAAGCCGAGAGAATATATTCATAGCGCATTTCTGCGATTGCCGCCGGCGCATCGAGGCCTCGCTCGATTTCCATCTGACGGCGTATGTGCTCCACCATTTCCTCTTCATTCTGGTCGAGCTTCAGGGCGGCATCCACGAGAGGATCTCCTTCAAGGAGTTTCGTGGCTGCGAATCTTAGCGGAATCTCCGCTCTCTGCGCATGGTCCTCGATAAGGCTCATCATGGCATGGATTGCCCTGTGCACTGCTCCTCCGTGCTCCTCAGGGTTGCAGAAATCCTGGCGCAGGGGCGGTTCGTCGTACTTCGCTACGTGAATGGCATGCTCAATCAGCTCTGTGACGCCCTCGTTCTTAAGCGCAGAGATCGGCACCACCGGGATTCCCAGACGCTGCTCCAATATATTCACTAGAATCGTTCCTCCGTTGTTCTTCACCTCGTCCATCATGTTGAGGGCCAGTACCATCGGTATTCCGAGCTCCATCAGCTGTATGGTCAGGTAAAGATTCCTGACCAGGTTCGTCGCATCCACGATGTTGATTATCCCTGTCGGCTTCGTCTTCAGGATGAAGTCACGGCTTATGATTTCTTCATTGGTGTAAGGGGATAGCGAATATATTCCCGGAAGATCGGTGACGGTGGCTTCGGGATGCCCCCTGACGATGCCCGTTTTCTGGTCAACCGTCACTCCAGGAAAATTGCCTACGTGCTGGTTGGCTCCTGTAAGCTGGTTGAACAGCGTGGTCTTGCCGCAGTTCTGATTGCCCACTAGCGCGAAGCTGAGGTTCTCGTTCACTACGTGAGCATGCTCGCCTTTTTTGCATGCCACCGGATTCATCTCGCCGTACCCAGGATGTTCATTGCCGTCGCGGAGGTAAGCGTAATTGAAGTCGTGCGTGTAAAATTCATCGTCTCCATATTTCTCGCAAGGCTTCACTTCTATCTTTTCGGCATCTTCCAGCCTTATAGTGAGTTCGTAGCCGTGAAGCCGGAGTTCCATCGGGTCTCCCATTGGGGCGAATTTTTCCAGCGTCACCTTTATCCCTGGAATAATTCCCATGTCCAGGAAATGCTGACGCAAGGCTTTTCCCGCCTTGGTTTCGGCGACCGAGGCATGTCCAGCCTTGACATCCGAGGCGCTCCCGGTTCCGGTTTCGGTTTCGGCGGCCAAGGCTTTCTCTGCTCCGGCACCGCCCACTGCAGTTATTATAGCCGACTGTCCGACTTTCAATTCTCTAAGGGTCATTGGCAATGAATCCGTTTCTGTCCGCAGCGTCGCTTCTACCGAAGCGGCAATTAATTCACAAAATTAATGAATATGAGCGAACATGCATATACTCATTAATGAGGATTCAAGCAGCACTCCCGCCCCTTGATACGTATTTAATTGCCCTCGTAGAAGCGATAACTGAAAATCCTGAAGATGCCTACGTCTCGCATGCGGTACACTTCATCATCAGCATTTTGAGGATTTTGAGAAAAACGCCGTTCCAAATTTTGAGGAAATTGAGAAAAGCCTTATAAAAATTTTTGAGGAGGCTGAAATATACGCTATATTCGCATTGCTAGAATAAAAGACATGGAACCAAAAAGACTCTTCAAACGCAAGATTTATGACCGTCTTCTTCAGTGGAAGCAAAGCAGTAACGGGAAGAGCGCTCTCCTTATTGAGGGGGCTCGCCGGATCGGTAAATCTACCATAGTAAAAGCGTTTGCCCGAAACGAATACGAATCATTTATCTTTATCGATTTCACCAAATGCTCTCAAGAGGTTAAGAACCTGTTTAACGATGTCTCAGATCTTAACTACATCTTTCTCCGGTTACAACTCGCATATGGCGTACAACTGGTGGAACGCAAGTCCCTTATTGTATTCGATGAAGTGCAGTTCCAACCCCTTGCTCGACAGGCAATCAAGTCGTTTGTAGAAGATCATCGCTACGATTACATCGAAACCGGCTCGCTGATTTCCATTCGCAAGAACACGGAAAACATTCTCATCCCCAGTGAGGAGGAGCGCATCAGCATGTATCCAATGGACTATGAAGAGTTCCGCTGGGCCTTGGGAGATACGGCCACTGTCCCGCTGCTTCGCTCCATATGGGAACACCCTCAGCCGTTGAAGGAAGTGCATCGCAAACTCATGCGGGACTTCCGGCTCTATATGCTTGTGGGAGGGATGCCCCAGGCTGTTGATGCCTATCTTGAGTCCAACAATTTCGAGGTTGTGGATCACGCAAAACGCCTGATCCTAGACCTGTACGATGAAGATTTCGGCAAAATTGATCCTACTGGGAAAGCGGCCAGGATATTCGCCGCCATACCGGCCCAGCTCAATAGCAATGCTTCTCGCTACCAGATATCCAATGTCATTCCCGGAGCCCATGCGGAAGACTTCGTTGAACTTATTTCTGAAATGGAGAAATCCAGGACCGTCAATATCTCGCATCATAGCGACGATCCTAATGTGGGCCTAGGCAGTGCCGAAGATCTGATGCAGTACAAAATGTTTGTTGGTGACACCGGGGTCTTCGTGACACTTGCTTTCCGAGATAAGGCCTTCACAGAGAATATCATC
>DCKG01000033.1 GCA_002320605.1 Bacteroidales bacterium UBA1680
ATTGTATATGGGCAGGAGTATGTGGAGGAAGGCAACAAAAAATACAAGCAGAGGCTCGAAGACAGGGAGAAAGCATTGCTTGAAAGGCTTGCAAGGAAACATAACGTTACGCTCTTGCCGGCCTCTGCGTAAAATGTAGTTCATTAGAAATACTTTCCAACGATTTACCCAAAAACGTTTTTAGGATTCAGTCTACGCAGGAAATTCCCTCACAGGAATACAACCTGCGAAACTGCAAAGCATGCAGCTTCTTAGCATTCCTGTGAGGGTGTCTAGCTTGGACTGCTGTTGCTACTCTGAATACGGGATCCAGACCTTCATCTTGCCGGCGGTGCGGTTGTCCCAGGCATAATATGGAATGAAATTCAGCACCTGATCGCCGTTCACAGCCTTTATAGTCTCGACTCCGCAGAGCAGATCTGGTTGGAAGGTCGCCTCGAAAGCAGCCGAAGGCGAAATATTCAGTTCATCAAAACCTTCAAGATTGTCCGCCTCTTCCATGCAGTACACCAGCGGTCCTCTCTGAATGGCACGCAAGCCCTCGTCTTCCTTCACCCTAGGATCAGCGGCAATGACTTCTACCGGCATATTCATGGAAAGCTCTATTACGTCGCCATCTTTCCACTTCCTGTCCAGCACGGCATATCCCTTGTCCATTGCAGGCTCTGCTTTCTCGCCATTCACCGATATGGAATATTCCTTGCACCATCCCGGGACGCGCAGTTTCAGGGCTTTCTTCAGCTTCCCGCCAACGGTGATCTTAACGTCCCCTTCCCATGGATAGCGGGTCTCCTGAGTGAGCGTGAAGCCTTTTTCAACGTCAGCCTCGCTCCCGATGTAAAGGTTCACCCAGACTGCGTCGCCGGAAATGCCGTAGATGTAGTTCCCGATGGAAGGCAGGAAGCGGCAGATCTGGCTAGGACAGCAGGCGCATCCGTACCATTCCTGGCGATGATGGTCGCCGTTCGACGCCAGAGGATTCACATAGAAGAAACGGTCTCCGGCAAGGGATATTCCAGCCAGCGCCCCATTGTACATGGACCTTTCCAGCACGTCAACATATTTCGAATCCCCAGTCATCTGATTCATCCTCCAGTTCCACAGCACCATCCCTACCGAGGCGCAAGTCTCGCAATAGGCAGTGAGATTCGGCAAGCTGCAATCCTCCGTGAAGCCCTCATTGTGAGCAGACTGACCGATGCCGCCGGTTATGTACATATTCCTCAGCACCACATCATCCCACAGACAATTCAACGCTCCCATGAAGCCTTGGTCGTGAGTGTAGGAAGCCACGTCCGCCATGCCGCAATAAAGATACATGGCGCGCACGGCATGGCCTGCAATGTCCGTCATCTGGGTCACAGGCATCTCATCCTGGTAATATAGCGGATCCCATTTCCGCCCATCGCCGTGACTGCCAAGGCCATGCCCTCTCTCGTTCAGAAGCCAATTCGAGAAATCCAGATATTTCTTTTCTCCCGTGACTTGATAGAGCTTCACTAGAGCCAGCTCGATTTCTTCGTGACCTGGCACCCAATCGCGCTTTCCGGGGCCGAACACGCTCATCATGTGGTCTGCCATGCGAATCGCCACATCCAGGAACTTGCGCTTCCCCGTGGCCTTGTAATATGCCACAGCGGCTTCAGTCATGTGTCCAGCGCAGTACATCTCATGTTTGTTCATGTCGGTCCAGCGTTTGTCCAGGCCGGTAAGGGTGTAATATGTATTAATATAGCCATCCGGCTGCTGCGCCGCAGCGAATTTGTCTATCCATTCGTCGCATTTTGCTTCCAGCTCCGGATCCGGATGGTTTATCAGCGAATACGCCATGCCTTCCAGCGCTTTATAAACATCGGAATCATCGAAGAATATTCCGGAGTGTTCTCCTTCGCCCTTGGCTGCATTCTCGAAGTTACGTATGCGGCCAGTCTTGTTCTCGATCTGGTCTATGCAGACCTTCAGCGTAGTGCTCTTGTGCTTGTCCAGCCTAGGCGACCAGAACTCGTCCTGAATCTTCACTAGCGAAAAGTCCACCGGGGTAACTGCCTTCAGCTGCCCCTCGCCAGAGCCGCCCTGCGCACATCCGGCCAGCAGCAAAATAGAAATGATTGCGTAATGTCGTTGCTTCATATTCCTGAAAATTTATTTTATTATTATTGGAAATTCCGTGATTCTCATGATTATTTGTAATTTGGATTCTGCTCCAGCTTCGGATTTGGCGTAAGGGCAGATTCAGGTATCGGGAACAAAACCCTGTAGTCTCCCTGAGGCTGATGCGAGAGCCAGCTCTTAGTTGTATAAGTTCCGAAACGTATCATTCTGGAGCGCACTCCCATCTCCCAAGCGAATTCCCAGCCATATTCATCATAAAGCCTACCGAACTTAACCGGATCCATATTCCCCCTATCAACTTTCTCGCCATAATCTGAGGTGTAATAACCATACTGATAAGAAGAATTTTCTTTCAGCTGACTATCTGTCACCACGGCTTTCTCCGGATGAGCCTTGAATGCACGCCGGCGAACTTGGGTAACCAAATCCCCTGCCCCTGCCTGACCAAGCCGAAGAAGACACTCTGCCTTCATCATCAATACTTCAGAATACCTGAAAACTGGAATATCAGTACTTGAACTAGACGTGCTTCCTGCCTTGACTTCATATTTCAGCATTCTATAGCCTTCATTCTCCATCGTGAAGTTACCGCTCTTGACTCTGTTCACATAATTCAGCTGTTCACCCGGAAAATCATATGCGCACATAATAGGTTCTGTACTCTCATACTTGTACTGAGGCCCCATAATCCAAGTATATCCAAGGCGCTCATCGTCAGGGTCGTATGTATTAATGAATTGAGGAATCCCCATTGCGCTACCTGATCCCCAAGGCGTGAAACCCACATTGAATCTATATTTCAGAGGGGCACCCCAGGAAAAATGTTGAATGTAGTTGCCTCCTGCCTTTGACTCATCGAAAGGTATCGTGAATATCACCTCTGGATTAGACATAATAGCCTCCACATCCTCTCGGAACGGGGCTCTATAATCATCCGATAATGCAAGTTTTCCGCTATTGATGATTTGATTGCATGCATCAAGGCAATCCTGCCAATGGGCAGTTCCTGTATAGATTTCGGCATTGATATACACTCTTGCTAGGGTTGTCAGCGCAGCCCATTTGTTCATGTGGCTGTATGATGTTCCGCCCTGAACCTCGGAAAGATTAGGCGTGACTTCCTTCAATTCACTTACGACGAAATCATATATGGTTGCCCTATCCGTCTTCGCAGGCAGTTCCGTAGTAGGCTCTGTGATTAACGGAGCATCTCCCCAGAAATCGAGCACGATTGAATAATAGAATGCCCTCAGGGCCCTAAGTTCCGCTATGCATGATGCTTTAGTGGCATCGTCGACAGGAATCACGCCATCATTGAACTGTTTAATTGCGATATTGCAGAAAATGATTCCTCTATAAGTAGGATTCCAAGAATTGGCGATATGTACCTGCTCAGAGTTCCATGTATGGTAGTGGACACGTCTGTAGATTCCGCCATCATCCCACCCTGTAGAATTCGGCGGCATTACAATTTCATCGGAACTTGCCACATCAAGTCCATAGAGTCCTGTATGACTTATGTAACTTCGCAGAGGATAATAGCAAGCTCCTACGACCTTCTGGGCATCAGCTGCTGAATAGGAATAAGAACTCTCAGTCAATGAAGAATAGACTTTCTCATCAAGGTTATTACTGCAAGATGCAAGGGCAAGGAGAGCCGATGCTGCAAGTCCTATATATATTATTCTTTTCATTGTGTTTAACTTAAAATCTAACAGAAATACCAAAAGTATAAGATCTGGTTGCAGGATACCTGTTATAATAATCAACACCAGGGGTTAGTCCTGAAACGGAAACTTCTGGATCGATGCCAGAATAGTCCGTTATTGTTGCAACATTGCGGAGAGCAATGTAAAGCCTGCAATTCTGAACATATTTATTCACAAAATTAAATGTATAACCGAGAGTGATGTTATCAAGCTTCACATAATCGCCCTTCTCAACATAATAGCTAACATATTGACAAGACTGATCATCTGCAAGAACGGTCTTACCGTACACTTTGTCGAATGCAGATTTAAGGACATTGCCCCTCGTAAGCATTACAGGCACGCCGTACTTCATTGCCGTCAAGTTAAGGATTTCGAAACCGAATGCTCCTCTGAACAACATGCTGAAATCGAAATTCTTCCATGTAATATTATTGCTCCAATTCACATAATGCTTAGGGATGCCATTGCCTAGGATCTGCTTGTCCGTAGGCTGCTGGTCATTTATTGATTTGATGCTGCCATCCCCACCTTCGATTAGCCAGTGTCCTTCGTCATCTACATCAATGCTCTTGAAGCCCCAGAAGTTACCGATAGGCTGGCCTTCTTTAAGTCTATGAGTGCTCTGCTGCATAGGTTCTCCAGTATTACCCTCATCAGAATAGCCTGAAGAGAAGAAAGAGTCACTGGACAAAGTGAGAACCTTGTTCTTATTATGCGAATAGTTCAATGAGGTAGTCCATTGTAGGTCCTTGGTCATGACTGGAATGGCTGTAATCCCGATTTCTATTCCTCTATTGCGGATTTTCCCTGCATTGGCAGTCATCGAACTAAATGCATTAGGAGGTGATGCGACTGTGTAGTTCCAGAGCAAATCAAGAGACTTTCTGTTGTAGAGATCGATTGTACCACTGATGCGGTCGTTCAGAAGTCCGAAATCCAAGCCCAAGTTCCATTCCTGCTTCCTTTCCCATTTCAAATTAGGGTTAGAGTTCTTGGCTGCGCTTATTGACTGAATCCACTCTCCATCGTACCAGATATTCGTAGTTGTGTTCAAAGTATTCAAAGACATATATGAAGAAGATGGCTCTGTTCCAGTTTCTCCATACCCAACTCTCAGCTTCAATGCCGTTATCTCCTTGACATCTTTAAGGAATGGTTCATCCTTCACATTCCATGCAGCAGAAGCGGACCAGAAATTTCCCCACTTATTGTTAGCTCCGAATTTCGTGGATCCCTCACGTCTGAAACTGCCAGAAAGCATATATTTTTCTTTATAATTATAGTTGAGACGAGCGAAGTATCCAACAAGTTTGCTTTCAGTCTGGTTCGAAGACATATCGGCCCATCCGCTCTTTCGTCCGTCATCAATAGCAGTACCAGCACCAATGTTATTATATTCAAAGAAATCCGTCGAGAAAGTCGAATTCTGCATCCAGTAGAACTGAGAATTATTCTTAAGCCACGAATATCCTATCATCGCAGTATAATGATAATCATCGAGGAACGAGCCTCTGTACTGGGCAGTTAGCTCGGTCATGATTTGCTCTCCCCGATACGTTCCTCTGGAAGCAAATCCATTCTTTCCCTCCCTAGCATTGTAAGAGTGCTTATGAGTCTCATAATGCCCTTGCGTGTAATTATGAATATTGTCAGACATCAGGTAATTGATGTCGAGTCCGTTAATTGGAGTAAAGGTCAGATTCGCAAATGTGCGAAGCATAGTCCCCTGAGTCTTGCCTTTGGTCTCATTTAGCAGGGAAACCGGATTAAAATAATCAGTTATGCCTGTGTTCTCCGAATAATTTCCCTCAGAATCATAAACAGGAGTCGTTGGATTATAGTTTATATTTCTGTATACTGCTGAATCAAAACTTCCGCCATCGGACCCATTGTGAAATTCTTGCCTGAATCCATTAACTCCTGCATTGATTTTCAGCATATTGTTGAACATCCTATGCGTAATCTCGATTCGAGGGTAAATCATTGTATTATTAGATTTCTTTATAATGCCTTTCATCCCTCTGTATTCAACAGAAGCGACGTAATTCGTCGACTTGCTACCGCCCCTGAGGCTTATGTTATAGACTTGCGAGAGAGGGGTTCTGGTTATCTCATCAAGCCAGTCTACGGAAGCTCCGTCATCATGATAGCCCACATGACCTTTAGCCAATTCGCGGTACTCATCAGCCGTCATATAATCCAGCTTCTTAGTAATTGTCTGAGTGGACACATATGCACTAAAGTCAACCTGAGTAGGCATTTCGCCCTTAGCGTTTTTTGTAGTTATTATGATGACTCCATTCGTACCTCGAGTACCATAAATAGCTGCGGCAGAACCGTCTTTAAGGACATCAATCTGATTAATGTCGTCTGGAGAAACTTGATTCAGATCCCCCGGAATGCCATCGATTAGGACAAGAGGTGCGGCGCTTGCCATGAGCGTAGTGGCACCACGAAGAGAAATCTCGGTGTTAGAAACAGGATTCCCATCAGGAGAGTTGACAGTAAGCCCTGGAACTTTGCCTTTGATTAACTCTGCGGCATTCTGAGATGGCGTAACTTGGAAATCTTTGGACTTAACAGTTGAGATAGCGCTTGCGACTTCGCCTTTTTTCTGAGTGCCGTAACCTACGACGACAACCTCGTCAAGATGAGCCGTGTCTAGGCGTAGCACAATGTCAACCGAATTTCTATTGTCAACTTGGACTTCCTGAGTGATGAATCCTATATTTGAAAACACAAGAACTGAGTTTGCTGGAGCGTCTATCGAATATTGACCAGATGCATCGGTGAATGTTCCCGTGTTCGTACCCTTTATGATCACATAAGCTCCCACTAATGGAGCCCCATCCTCATCTAGCACAGTGCCTCTGATGACGTTTGTACGCTGCTGTGTCTCGGCTTCTTTCGGTTTCTTTGTCAAAACTATCCTGTTTTCAACCACAGAATAACATACGTCCGTGCCAGTGAATATCTGATCCAGAACATTGAAAATATCAGCATTACGGACTGAAATATCGACCTTTCTCGCAAGATCGATATGGCGATTATTGTAGAAGAATGAATAGTTGCTCATATCTTCTATCTGATCAAGTACTGCCTTGACTGTCATGCCACTGATGTCAAGGTTAATTTTGGTTTTCTGCGTCTCGGATTCCCTAGCCTGCAGAAAAATGCCAGAGCTAAGCAGAAAAACAACTGCCAGCATGCCAGCCAAATGATTCTTTGGCCTAAAAAATTTGCTTATCATAAGCATTTGCGCTTTAATAAATTGGATATTAATTTATTGTATTATTATATCAGTATATTCTTATTCTCTGTACCTTCTCTGATTCGTTGGCTTCTTCATATTTCCACCTGACTCCTGAAGAAGCCTTGAACACCGTGAGCACTTGACCGATCTGCTGAGTCGTGAATGAACCAGTGAAAGCATCGTCATCGTATTTCTTGGTATCGACGATGAACTGCACATTATATCTTTTGGATAATACCCGCAGAACCTCATTGAATGGGGTATCATTGAAAACAATCTTCCCTTCTTTCCATGAAGTCTCAGTATCTCCTTCCGTATGCCTTATGGTCATCCTTCCAGTCCTGCGGTCGTATACGAGCTTCTGGAAAGGTAACATGTCGCACGCATGATCTCCCGAAATAAATGTTACTTTGCCTGCCAGCAACGTTGTCGTAGTTATGCTGTCTGTCGGGAAAGCTTCTAGATTGAAAGACGTTCCGTGAACTTCAACTTTCTGACCATCGGTGGTAGTGACGACAAACTTTCTACGAATGTCTTTAGCAACGTCAAAGAATGCCTCACCTTCCAGCTGTACGCTGCGGACATCACCTGTGAAAGTATTCGGGTATTTTAATGTTGAGCCAGAATTCAGATTGACGACTGTCCCATCTGACAAGGAAAGCTTTGTTGTCATCCCCGGATTAGTTCTTGCCTCAAGAATTTGAACCTCAGCATCTCCCTTAACCGACATCTCATAGAAGAAAGCGATGGAGACCGGGATCAGCAGAACTGCCGCAACCCTTTCGACCCATCTAAACACGCCTTTAGCCTTATCTTTTCTAATCCTGCGAGACAAAGCGCCATGCGCCTTGTCTATATCTATTCTCTTTTCAATTGATGTCGAATCAGAAGCTAAGGAAAGCAACTGTATCTGACGGGCTACTTTAGTGTTTTCTTCTGACAAGGCTATCCATGTCTCCACTTTTCTCGCCTCTTCCGGAGAAATATTCCCGGAAAAATAACGGACCAGCAACATTTCTATTGAGGTTAGCTCTTCCATTGGTTCTAGTTTTATAATTAAGACACGACAAACGAAACATACCCTAAACAAATACCTCTTTATTTTCGATAAAAAACTTATATTTAGCCAAACATTCTCTCAATGCCATCGTTTAATGACAATCTTCCTTTAAAGGACGAGCGGTTTCTTGTCTCAGCCCTGAATATGTCAGACAAAGATGCCTTCGACCACCTTTTCCGCAGATTTTATCCTATGCTCTGCGCTTACGGAAGAAGATATCTTTCCCTGGAAGACTCAGAAGAGGTGGTTCAAGACGTTTTTTATGAACTCTGGAAGTCTAGGAAGAATCTTTCAATCAAAACATCGCTAAGCAGTTATTTATTCAGATCTGTCCGCAATCGCGCATTGAACTGCATCCGCAATGCAAATGCAAGAAAAACTGTAGCTATGGAAAATCTTCCGGATATATTCTTTGAATTCAATGGGTATGAGATACTAGAATTGCAATCGAAATTAAAAGAAGCGGTGCAAGAACTTCCGGAAGGCTATAAGGAAGCATTCATAATGAATCGTTTCGAGGACAAGACATATGCTGAAATAGCAAAAGAAACGAATACATCAGTCAAAACTATTGAATACAGAATATCGAAAGCTCTGAACCTTCTTAGGGAGAAGTTGAAATATCTATTCGTCGCAGTGTTCCTTATTCTCAGATGACTCTTCACTAGCTGGCACAGCGTTCTCGCATGCCGCAGAACACCGTGGAAGCGGGTTCAGCTGCACTACATCCGAGGAGGGGAACGGGAAGAAGGATTGTAGGCTTATTCCAAACCGCGGGCGCGGAGGAGGGCGCCGGGGTCTGGCTGGGCGCCACGGAAGCTCTCGTAGAGAACCATAGGCTCTTCGCTGCCACCCTTCTCAAGGAAGGTGCGACGGAACTTCATGTCGATCTCCGGATTGTACAAGCCTTGCTGCTGGAAATACTCGAATGCATCCTTGTCCAAGACTTCCGCCCAGAGATAGCCGTAGTAGCCTGCAGAATATCCGCTATTGAATATATGGTTGAAATAGGTAGTCCGGTAGCGAGGAATGATTTCCCCGATCAGACCCATGTCTTTGCAGACCTTAGCCTCGAAATCCGCCACGTTCTTACCCTGATCGCCTTCACGAAGCTTTGAAAGCTCATCCTTGCCGAGCTCATGCCACTTCATGTCAAGAATGGAAGCCGCACAGAGTTCCGAAGTCATGAAACCCTGATTGAACTTGTGCGAATTATTGATCTTTGCAACCAGCGAATCAGGAATTACCTCGCCGGTTTTGTAATTCTTAGCGTACAGATCCAGTATCTCCGGCTGGAAAGCCCAGTTCTCATTGAACTGCGAGAACGTCTCCACGAAATCGCGAGCCACGTTAGTTCCGCTCACCGATGCATAGTGGCATTTCGTGAGGAGCCCGTGAAGGGCATGGCCGAACTCATGGAATGCTGTTTCGACCTCATCGATCGTGAACATTGCCGGAGTGGAATCGGTAGGAGCCGTAAGATTACCAACATTGATTATGATTGGTCGCACGTCGTTGCCCTGAGCGTCCACATATTGCTCGCGGAAGTTTGTCATCCAAGCCCCACCTCTCTTAGTGGAACGAGGGAAGTAGTCGGTCATGAATATTCCTAAAAGGCTGCCGTCGGAATCCGTTACCTTGAAAGCCTCCGCAGCGGGATTGTACACAGGCACCTCAGGAGCAGGCTCCACGTTGATTCCGTACACCTTGTGAGCGGCAGCGAATATTCCGTTACGCACGTTCTCCATTGTGAAATATGGTTTGGTCTGCTCTTCGTCCAAGGCATACTTCCTCTGGCGCACTTTCTCGGCATAGTAGAACCAGTCCCAAGGCTGAATCTTCGCCCCCGTTTCGACTTTGCCTGCCTTGATGTCCTCGTCCATTATCTGCTGCATGTCGTAGACTTCCTGCTTGGCCTTAGCCACGGATGGGCCAATAATTTTGTCCAGGAATGCATCCACGGTGGCAGGATCGTGAGCCATCTTGTTGTCCAGCTCGTATGCAGCGAATGTGTCAAAACCAAGCATATTGGCCTTCTCCGCCCGCAGATTCAATATTTCAAGGCAGAGAGCCTTGTTGTCATATTCATTGCCATTATTTCCCCTTGAAGAGTATGCCTTGAACATTTCCTCGCGGCGGCCTCTGTCCTCGCAGCTAGTCATCTCGGAAGTGTATGAGGAAACTGGTATTCCGAATTTGTCTTTGAACGCATTGTTTTCCGCAAGAAGGTTAGTGCCGAACTTCTGAGAAGCTGCCGCAAGTTTCTGGTTGATTTCCTTCAGGCGTGCCTGCGAAGCATCATCCAAATCAACACCGTTACGGGTAAACGACTGGTACAGTTTCTTGAGCACCATCTGCTGCTCCCTGGTGAGCTTGCTCTTGTCCCCATCGTAGACTGCCTTCACCCTATTGAAAAAGTCTTTGTTCATGGATATGTTGTCTTCGTGCTCGGTGATCAGTGCTGTAGCCTCTTCCACGACCTTGGTCATTTCATCGCTACCTTCTGTCTCATCCAAATTGAAAAGCACGGCAGAGACCTTGTCCAGCGTCTGCCCCGAGAGTTCGTAAGCGGCTACTGTGTTCTCGAAGGTAGGTGCCTCCGAATTGTTGATTATCGCGTCCAGCTCTTTATTCTGTTCTTCTATTCCCGTCTTGATTGCAGGAATGTAGTCGCTCAGCTGGATCTTATCGAACGGAGGAACGCCATAAGGGGTGTCCCACTGCTCCAGAAATGGATTTTTTGAAGTTTGAGTGCAGGCTGCCATCATCATGATTGCTCCTATTGTTAAAATACTTTTTCTCATAAAGCAAAAAACTTTGTTTTCGCTAATATATTAATTAAAATCGTTAGAATAAAGAGGAATGTTAATATTTTGAATCTGCTAACCAAGCTCATCTTCATGACGCGACGACGTTTTCAAATAGTTTCTGAAACCAACTGTAGTATTATCTTGCAGGCCAGTTCAGACTGTCCTTAGCGGATTAGTTCATGATGGTTCTGCAGGTCACAACCAAACCACATACGATTGCCTCTTTGCAGGTCACTCGGGAGAGCATACGGCTTACATGAGTATGTAGTGGAGGATGACCGATTTTTGCCAGCCTCAATTGGCAGCCAAAAGTCAGAGTATCTCCAACTCAGGCCACTCAGATGCATTTCGCCTCCCGAGTGATTTGCAAA
The DNA here is from genome assembly GCA_002320605.1 of Bacteroidales bacterium UBA1680. Classification (GTDB taxonomy): domain Bacteria; phylum Bacteroidota; class Bacteroidia; order Bacteroidales; family UBA932; genus Cryptobacteroides. Next base: position 11,319 of record DCKG01000033.1, read on the forward strand.
GCATGCCACAACAGCACACCATGACTGCCCTCGGAATTGCGGCGAACGCAAGCATGATAGCCCTTCGCAACGGAGCCACAAAGCACTCAACAACTGACATATATCCTGCATAAACGAAGCTAGATAATCTGCTTCAATATATTCCTATCAACCAAAGTGACACGACTCAGGACGGAAACCGAGTAAGTTCGCCTATTCTGCCACAGTCCCTTGGCAATGAATATTCTTTCTTCCGGGCTCGCTTCAGCTATGCCCCTGCGTTTATACAACCTGACAGCCATTTCGTTTGCCTCCCTCTTGAGCTCGGTCTCGCTGAACCTGTCCACGACGGAACGATTGCATTCTCCGTCGAGCATGCACTCCAGATCCCTCTTCTGATGCATGAAAGCAACGAAAACCTTCGGAGAACCGAACTCCTGTTCGACCCTTTTCCAGTCCATGTAGCAATGAGGAAGCAACATCCCTTTTTCATTCACTCGCCATTCGCATGGAAGAACTACGTCTGTATGAAACATCTTCCTTATTGCGCATTTTGGGAAAACATTTAAAGGCCTTCCGACCTTTCCCAATGCGTCATGATCTGCAAAATAAATGTCTCCCGGACCCCACTCGTACATCCACGGCAATCCTCTGTACCCCGCTACCAAAGCATTTCTATAAACGTACATGAACTTGTTCTTCAGGTCAGTCACGTCTTTCACGGGATCCAACGAAATCTCCAGATTTCCCGTTGCGTACACTCTATTGCCTTTTCTGTTCAAGAATATCTTCAGCCTCACAAGCAAGTCACTGACAAAACGAGCACATGAGCGTACAGCACCACTAGCAATCAAATGGAAATGGGTGTCCATCACCTGACTTACCAATATTCTTATGCCATGGGAAAAGGACATTATTGCCAAAGTGTTCATCATGAATATGCTCTCCGATTCAGAAGAAAACAGCGAATTCATCAGCGTTCCATTGGAATAGATGTGGAAGCAGTCATTGACTGCCTGAGGTTGGTAAAAGTCCTTCATAGCACTTCGATTTTTATTTTGATGATGCAATAAGTCCCAGTGTCTAGGGACTTTCGCTAAGTTAGCAATAAATGAATATGTTTCATCGGCTTTCGGTAAATATTTTTATGATTTTCTATCACCGAAACGATCATGTAGTTCGTGACAGCATCTTCCCTAGGCGGCGCGAGACGATGCGACGCGACACCGACATATGTGCTCATGAAGTTCGTGACAACATCTTCCCCTTCAGGCCGTCTTTCCCGATAGGTATGTCAGCCAAACCTAGCTCTTGCAGGTCACAACCAAACCACATACAACTGTCTCTTTGCAGGTCACTCGGGAGTGGATGTTGCTTACATGGCAATGTAGTGAAGGATGACCGATTTTTGCCAGCCTCAATTGGCAGCCAAAAGTCAGAGTATCTCCAACTCAGGCCACTCAGGTGCATTTCGCCTCCCGAGTGATTTGCAAGGGTGGCTTTGCAACGGGACAGCCTTCGACCCCATGGCCGGGAATCTAGACACGTTTATCCCAGTCATTCCGGACTTGATCCGGAATCTAGGTTTGCGAATAGCAGATCCTGAATCAAGTTCAGGATGACAGGAGGGGTCATTCTGGGTGACAACGTGGGTCATTCTGGGTGACAACGTGGGGCATTCCGGGTGACAACGTGGGGCGTTCTGGGTGACGGCGTGGGGCGTTCTGGATGTGTTTAGCGGTGTTTCTCGACTCCTGAGAGGTCGAGGAGGGTGAGCTGCTGGCTGCCATTGTAGATGGTGAGGATGCCGGTGAGATTCACTTTGGCAGTGCCATCCAGAATGTCGGAATCGATCTCGGTGTCGGAGAACTTTGAATAGCCGCTGGTGCGGACCTGAACAGAGGTGCCGCCCATCTTGAAATACTGGCTCACGGAATACGCAGATGCCGTGACGGCTCCCTCCTTGCGCAATTGAGCGACGGTCTTCGTCCCGTCACCGAGCGTCGCAGCATCCCAGATGCCCGAATTCAGGTATGCAGCAAATTTTTTGGCAGACATCGCCCATGTGGTCACTCCCCAAGTCTTGTTGTCCGACAGGAAAACCCTGTTCGACTGAGCTTTGGTGTCCCCATTCGGATTAGGATACCACAGGCAGAAAATCTGTTTGTCATATTGCAAATTTTTGACAGTCACGTATTTGCCATAATTAGCAGGATCTTTCAGCCCAGCCTCGTCTAACTCCACGGGAGCCAGAGGTTCAGCCTTCGCACCTTTGAACACATGGGCAGCGATGAGGCTCTTGACATCCATGTAGGCAGTCTCGTAACTGCCGGTAGGATCCTCGACCCCGAGCTGAAGCATTCCACCATAATTGCCGAGCGTCAAGCCTTCGCACTTGACGGAGACCAGCTGGCCAACCTTATATTCATCATAAAGGCTGGAAAGCCCGATTTTCACCTCGATGCCGCCAGTGTTGTCCTGAATATAGAGCGAGCGGTAAATATTCCCCGATTTGTCCGAAGATGTCACTTGTCCCTCGATCACCACATTGGCTTCGATGTGAAGAGGAGAACCCTTGTACATTGCCTTCAGCTGGGCAATGGTAGTGTTGGATGTCATCGTGACGAGAGCCTCGTCATCAGGGTCATCATAGCCACCTAACACAGGCTCCCACTCATCGCAGGAAACTGCGGAGAAGCCAAGGACTATCAATAGCGAATATATTATCTTCTTCATATTCAATTAATATCTAGAATTTGAAATAGAGGTTCAGCATGTAGTTGAATCCCGGCATGTAAAAATACTTAGAGTCGAACTTATAATAGCGTTCCTTGCTCACGGTGTTGTCCACCATGCGGGTTTGTTCGAAGCCTCCGGTCTTTATATTCTTATTGTTCAGCACATTACGTGCGTTCAAGTTGAAGCCTATCTGGTATTTCCTGTGAATATACCAAGACTTGCCGACGCTGATGTTGACTAGCCATGCGTCATTGAACTTCTCTTGAGAAGCCAGGTCCATGATTTCCGCCGGAGTGACTATTCTGTCCGGACCGGCAGTGGCGAAGTCAGTCTTGGAAAGAGGACTCATGTCCAGGTAGCTGCGCCCGAAATACTCGACATCTGCGTCTATGAACCAGTAATTCTTGAAATACGACAGTCCCAGGCTGGCAGCAGTCTGAGGCGTACTAGGCACGTAATGTTTCTGCGAGCCGTTCTGGACAGAAGAGTAAGTGCCATCCGCATTGCGGTCGAACTTCGGATTGCTCTTCCAGTAAGGGACGAGCAGATTGTCATAGACCACAGTCGCGCTGTTGTCTATCGTAGCGGTCAGGCGCGGATTAGATGTGTAGACATATTCACCTGCAGTGAAAGCCCCGACAACAGAAAGGCCGGTCAGAGGAGTAGGCACCTCGAAGCCCAGCTCCATTCCTAAGTGCCTCTCGTCGATGCCGCTCAAAGCGAAATTGCCGAACGAGTTGTTCAAGTCGTAGTAAACGCTCATCACGTCCGTCTGGTCTTTGAGCGTCGTGTAGAAACCGGTTATTCGGAAGCTATAGCCATTTGCCGCATACATGTAGTTCAGGTCACCGGAAAATGCCTTGACATTAGTAAGATCATTCATGAGTGTGTTGCGAGTTCTAGGCGCCACGAAAGCTTTGTCGAAATATGGAGCCTCGGAGGAATAGCTTATGTTCCCGGAAACTCTGTGCCCTCCGGTGAAGTTGTAGGCAAGATTCAGTTTCCCCGAATATGTCAGGAAACTGGACTTTTTGGAATCCCCCTTGGAAGTAATCGGTTTTCCTTCTGAATCGTAAGTAGTTATGACTTTCCCTCCATATGAAATCGGCTGCCCGTTGTCATCCAGTCCCGGAAACAGCCCTTTGCGCATCAAGCCTTCCCTCCAGAACTTCGTGCCACCGAGCCTGCCGCCCAGAGTCGCCTCCAAGCCTCCGAAAGTGTATTTCCCGCTAGCCCATACATCGCCTTTGAATATGTGAGCGTAGTAGTCATAGCCATATTTGTCGCCCTTTTTCACTTTCCGGGCCTCTCCGTGCTCGAAGAAATAGTCCAGGTCATTCTGAATGGCCGCATCCGATGAAGAGAAATCCCTTTCAGCGTACTGGTCGATATTCACGAAATAGTCGCCTCCGAGCAGGTCATTGACTGATTTATAATATTCAGTCCTGTTGATTTTGCCATCGATGCCTGCGCTGAGGAGCCAATTGAGCGACGGCCTCCAGCTCAGGCTACCCGCAAGGTTCAAGTCATTCTGGTCGGCATGGCGCTCTTCAAGAATATATTTTGAGCGATTGCCATCAGCAGTGGCATTGTTACGATTCACGTTGTAGAGACGGTCCCAATTGACATGGGCGATATTGTCGTAATTGTTTTCCCAAGCTTCTCTTGCCCAGGCAGCCTTGGAAGGATTCAGGCGGTTATAGTCCGCATTCTCCATGTAGAAATAGCTCGGCAGGTTGCGGTAATAGTCCGGGCGAGGATCCTGAGCGTTGTACCAGTCGAAGGCCGTGTAGCCGTTCTTGCCGCCTCGATACAAAAGCGTCGCTGAAGCGGACAATTTGCGAGAAGGCGTGAAATCATATTTCAGGAATGCAATCGGCTCGAAGGTGATTCTGTTCCTGGAGTTGCGGACTTTGCCGTCCTGGTAGCCCCAGTTGGAATTGTACATGTTGTCGCCCATCAGGTCGTAGACCTCCTGAGTGGAAGCATTCTGCGCTCCGCGCCTGCCTGGGGCGGCGAAAGCCACGAGAGAGAGCCTGTGGACATCGTTCCAATTTTTCTCCACCCCAGCGTAGAAAGCGAATGAACGGTAATATACTCCGTTGATCCAGTCATTTCCTCCCAGGCGAGCGGAAGCGCTGAAAGCGTAGGACCAGCCTTTATCGTTCTCTGGCTGAGCATATGTGCCCATGATTCGCAGCCTGTACAATGCGCTGTTGGTCAGCACGCTGAACCTAGTGCCAGGGCGAACCTTCGACGGGGTGCCATAAATATTCACCAGCCCATTGTAGCCGCCGATGCCATATTCAGAAATCTCAGAGCCTATTACTGTCGCCTTGTCCCTCATCACCTCATTCAGACCGCTCCATAATGAATACGGCGAATAACCTGTAAGCGCATCATTCATCTTCACGCCGGCCAAGTATACGTCCTGAGACTCGCTCAGGTAGCCACGAGCCTTGAAACGGATTGCACTGAAGTTGTAAGAGGCCAGGTTGTTGAACACGTCGTTCTGGTCGTACAGAATCGTAGGAGTGTCCTCGTAGCCAAGGCCGTCCAAGTCGAATTCTCCGAAGCTGGCATCGTCCACCTCTGTCGTGACCTGGACAGGAAGCAGAGAGAGGCTGAACATGTTCTTGACATAACCGTCATTTACGGTCACGTTAACAGTATTCGTGATGAAACCGTTGGCATCAATGACCAAATCGTAAATGCCATCCTCCAAGCCTGAAAGCTGGAAATTGCCCTGAGCATCCGCAGTGACTTTCCCGATTTCCGTCGCTCCGGACATTAGCCTGAGCGTAGCGCCGGAAACAGGAACCCTGTCCGTCCTGTTGATGACGGTGCCCTTTACTCCTCCCGTCGGAGTTTGAGCTGCCAGGGAAAGCGCAGCTAGGGCGGAAAAAACTGATATCAATAATTTTCTCATCGCTTTATTTCGATATTAAAATGAATGTCGGATAATGGTCGCTGAAACCATCTTTGAAAACGCCATTGGACATGGTTCTTAGTGGCTGACCTTTGTATTTTCCTTCCTTCTCAGTCATGAAAGGCTGGTGGAATATTCTTCCGTAATATTTTTTCTTGACGATAGGCTGAATCTGGAAAGTGCCTTTCGGGGCCGCAGCTAGGCTTTTATTCACCATGATTATGTCGAATATATTCCAGCCGCCTTGATAAGCCAAAGAGCCGTAGCCTGCCTTCAGCATTGAAATGAATGGGCTGAAGAAATCATATTGCCCAACTTCGCTGATTTTCTCCTTTCCTCTCAGGTAACGTGTCATGCTGGCATCGGTCGGGTCGTCGTTCATGTCGCCCATGACCACTATCTTTATTCCAGGGTATTCGTCCATCAGAGACTGAGCGTTGCGCTGGATTATCTCCGCCCCCCTTGAACGCAGATCCTCGCCTTTGTTCCCCAGCCTGGATGGCAAGTGAGCCACAAAGAAGGCAAACATTTCACCATCGATCGTGCCGCGGACCATAAGGACATCGCGAGTGCGGAAATTGCGCTGTTCATCTCTATTCATTTCGAACTTTATGTCCGTGTCGTCAAACGTGAATGGAATCGACTTGCTCTCGATCAGCTTGAACTGATCCGGCCTATACAGCAGGGCACAGTCCACGCCTCGGCGGTCAGGGCCGTCGTAATGGACTATCTGGAAATTGGCATCTGCGATCTCTTTCTGGCTCACGAGGTCTTCCAGCACATGACGGTTCTCTACTTCGGAAACGCCCAGCACCGTATGAGAGACCTTATTTTCGTCCCTCATCGCCCGAATGACAGTCGCCATGTTATGAAGCTTCCTGTCGTACTTTGCCTCAGTCCATTTGTTCGCCCCGTCCGGCAGGTACTCATAGTCATTTTTCCCCTCATCATGATAGGTGTCGAACAGGTTTTCCAGGTTATAGAAGCCAATGATATGAGCCTTCTGCGCTTTTTGCGCCTTGCAAGAGACGGCGGCCGCCATCACGACCACCAGCGCTATGAATATTATGTATAATCTTTTCATAATTAATATGCTATATTCAGTTCCTACCACCAGCCGACGGTCTTAGGATCCTGAGCCTCTATCTTTTCAGCAGTCTCTTGTCCCACCTTGTCAGGCAAGTTTACGAATAAGTCAATTCCTATTTTTTCCTCCAAGGCATCGACCGATAACGAATATTTCGAGAAATCCTTGTCAGAATATTCCTTATGGTCGAAATAAAACGCCGTCGCCATGTAGCCTGAAAAACCTATCGTGCTCCCCTTCTGATACCTAAGAATCGCCTTGTAATAGGCGGTCGGGACTGTCACCTTCTTGCCGGCATTGTCATAGCAGTAATACGTGCTCCCCTTCGTGACGCACCCGGTCACAACATACACCGTGTCGGAATTTTCCGCCCATGAACGAACCTGATTCTCAAGCCCTTCCCATATTCCTCCATTGAACACATGTAGCTGAGGGGTCATATTCGTTCCATAAAATGTTTGGACATTGGCCTCATAGCTAAACGTCCTATCTTTTGACGGCAACTGATGACCTCTCGCATAATTGTAAGATTCTGTCCATCCTTTTTGACTCAGCACAGGCTGCTTTGATTCCGACAGCAATGGATCGAGGCAGAAATCGGACCTACCTACTTTCCCAATATGCCCGCTCACCAGCGGATACGCCACCCAGCACGCCACCAGGTTGTCATAATCCCAATAATAGGAATAGTTACGGACAGTTTTTCCTTCAAAAGACATCGAATGAGTGAAGAAGTCATATCCGTCATCAGCCTTTGTCTCAGGAAGTTCAAGCCAAGATGCCGTGGCAGTGGCAGAGCCTTGGCCGCCGCCATGCTCAGTAACCCCTGTCTGTGTCATTTCCGCCGTAGCCCTGCCACCGGCAGACTCTACGACTATCTCCAGCATCCGGGAAGTTTCCGAAGGATTCGCAGAGAAATTAAGCACGATAGTACTTTTGCTGCCCGTACCCTCAGACGGCTCTACAGTAGCCCAATCCTCGGAAAGAGAAATCGTCCACTTGCCGGTCGCCTTCACGGAAACGAACTGACTGCCAGCAGCCGCAGGCACTTCGCTTTTCTGGAGCAAGATTTCCGGCTGCGGCTCGTCATGACTCTTTTTACAAGAAACGGCAAGCATCGGCAGCACCATGAGAACCGCCAATGCCCACTTCGATATATTCCTTATATTCAATTAATCAACTTATTTTTCCGCCTTCATGCCGAAGAACAGCGCACGTGGCTTGGCACCGTCCTTCGTCGTTATGGTCGCAGTCAAGTCCGCAGGTGCTCCTTCTGCTCCGACCACTGATGTCAGGTCAAATGTGTAATGATCTGAATCTGTGACGGTGATTGTGAAAGGAGAAGTATTTGAAGCACCATCATTCGCAGCCAGAGCCTGAGAATAGACTTCTGCTCCATTATAATTGATGACAATAGTCGTAGCAGCACCTTTCCAAGCGACGCCATAGTAAGAAACTTTCTTGGTTCCGGCAGGGATGGTAATCGTGGCAGTTCCTGCATTTTTCGAAGTCCCTATTTTGAATATTTTTACGTCTTTCACCCCATTGACCGTGGCTGTGTTGTCATCATAGGCATTAGTCCCATTCGTCCATTTGATGTTGGAGGAATACTCATTTTCTTCGCCAGGCTCGTCACCTCCGCCGGTTTCCCCGTTGAGCGAAACCATCTTGCTGCCGGCAGTGATTTCCGCAGTCTGGTTATTATAATAAACCAATTTCCCTGACACTACGACTTCGTCGCCAGCCTTCAGCTGGTCTGCGGATGTGAATTTATTACCTTTCAGGTAATATCCACGAAAGACTTCAAGCTCGTTCTCCGTTTTTCCGTCATCGGAGATGAAATAGGTATAATTGCCGAACTTATCGCTGAACTCGCCAAGCTTGGAAATCTTGCCTTTCACATAGACTTCGCTATCCGAAGACTGGCCATTATGTATGATATTCAACGATTTAGCCACATTGTACGGAGAAGCTTCAGTGCCTTCCCCACTAGCATTCGGCAGGTCGGTCCATGTATTTTCCTCTGGCACCTGACCGTTCAGATTAACCAACTGGCTTCCGGAAGTGATTTCCGGAGTCTTACCATTGTAATTTACGAGCTTGCCTTTGACTATCACATCGTCCCCGACCTTTATCTGATCTTTTGCCGTGAATTTCACGCCTCCGAGATAATAGCCGCGATAGACTTCAAGCTGGGTCGTTGCAGTTCCATCGTCGGAAATGTAGTAGGTATAATTGCCGTACTGGTCGCCGAACTCGCCCAGCTGGGAAATCTTACCTTTCACATACACGTCAGCATCGGTATAGGTTCCCGCAGCGATTATCGCAAGAGCCTTGGCAACATTGTAAGGTGAGTCTTTGGTGCCTTCTCCAATCTCGGACGAACCTCCTTGGCCCAGCTGAGATATGAATATCGTCTTGTAGTCTAACTGGTTGCTGACCTTGATGGTGGTCTCCCTGTCCTTAGAGGCATTCGCAAGAGCCGTGACCGTAACCGTCACTGCATTGTCTGAGGCTTTACCGCTAGAAGGTTCAAATGCCAGCCAGTCCACGCCATTCACGATGGTCCAGTCTCTGTTGGATGTCACGGTGAACGTGGCCGTACCTCCGTCCTTAGCCATTTCCAAGGTCTGGGTACTTACCGACATGGCAGGAACCGACGAGTCATCGTCGTCTCCGCGGCAGCCATTGAATAATGCAAGGGCAGCGAAAGAAGCTGCCAGAATTTTCCAAACTTTCATATTCATCTAATTTTTCTAAAGGTTCAAAAAGTACTAATAAATTTGTTAAAATTAATATGTTTTACAACAATGATTCGTTAAAAATTT